>JBBPIH010000002.1:0-95996 GCA_038040455.1 Acidobacteriota bacterium | reverse complement strand
GAAAATTTCAAAGTGCAAATTTGGTCAGCCAAGCAGTCAGACGATGTACACTCGCTTTAGTGTTGTTGTGAACGCTTGACCGAGCGTGACGGTCCGGCGGCGGCAGCCCTCGCATATTTCGTAGTAGCGAACACGCCCCAGCTCCTGATGTTCAAGGGCTACTGCAACCTCACTGCACATCTGCTCGAACATCTCACGGGTGAGAATACACTCGAACACGCTGAATTGCACGCGCTCGCCGAAGCGACGCAGTGTCTTATAAAGCCTTGTGCGGATCTTGTCGTCCGAGATGTCGTATGCGATTACGATGAGCCGGGTATTTGTCATTTGTCATTGGTCAGTTGTCATTGGTCATTGGTCACAAGACGGCGTCCCGTCGAAGCGGCCACTAACCGCTTACCATTTGCGCCGCGCTAGCTGACGCCTGGCGAACTCGACGACCCGGCGGCGAACGATATCGGGCAGCGTCTCAGGCGGAACGACGCGGCCATCAGGTTCGAATCGATAGCCCAGAAACTCGAACGGCTTAGACGGCGGTACAATTCCGGTCTTGTCGGGATTCAACCTGAGCCGCCGCTCGCCGAGGGCCGATCCCACGGTTTGCAAAGCCTCTGTGGCTTCACCCTCCGAACTGCACAAGACGACGAAGTCGTCGGCGTAGCGGATCAGACGCAGACGCGCGTTGATCATTGTAACGTCGAAGGCATGAAGGTAGACGTTTGACAGCAGCGGCGACAACGGAGCACCTTGCGCTGCGCCAGCCGACGTTGACTGCTGCGATCTCTGCTTGAGCTTCGAGAGCAGGGGACCAGCGGCGAGCCCCACTGCCAGCGCTGCGCCTCCGAAGCCGAGCAGCTTTGCCGCGAATGCGCCTGTGAACGCGGCCCTTTGAGCTATTGCCAGGAGCGCGCCGTCTTCAACGATTCGCCGAAGCGCGGCGCGCCCAAGGCTCGAACCTCGGTGCGAGGGGCTGAGGCTTGGCACGCCAGAATCGGCATCGGGGTATTCGGCTTCGGCAGACTCGGCCTGGTACAGGGAGCTTGCGGCGCCGAGGCGCGAGGAGACGAAATCATCAAGCAGACCTCGGACGGCGTCGCCAGCGGCGAGCTTGACTTCGGCGAGTCGCGATCGCCAGCGGTCCATCCACATGAGCGTCGGCCGGGTTCCGTCCAGATCGCCCGCGTCAAGCCACAGCTTTATGAGCTCGAGAATAGCCGGGTTATCGAGTGATCGCCTGAGGTCTGTCATAAGAAGAGCGTGGTCGATTGAGGGGAAGCAATCTTTTATGTCAGCGTCTACGGTCCAGACCAGTCCTCGCGCGCGCGCGAGCACGATGCGCTGAATGGCCATCTCGGCGGAGCGGCCGGGACGAAACCCAAAGCTGCAGTCGAGAAAGTTGGGTTCAAAGAGTGGCTCGATGTGATCGAGGACAGATCGCTGAGCGACGCGGTCGCGCACTGTTGGTATGGCAAGTTCACGGAGCTTACCGTTGGGCTTTGGGACGCTGACGTAGCGCGCAGGCAGCGGCTCGTAACTCTTGTCGCGAAGGTTGTGTGAGAGTTCGGTGAGATTGGGTTCGAGGTTCTTCTCGAACTGAGCGATGCTGATGGCGTCGATGCCGGCGGCGCCGCGATTTGCCCGGACCTTGCGCCAGGCAGAGTAGAGTGATTGTGGAGAGGCAACGCGTTGCATCAGAGCGGAATGCTTAGGTTCAGTGCGAGATATTGCGTACATAAAGTTAACTCCCCTTGTTAGTAGTCAGTGGCCAGTGGTCAGTGGTCAGTAGCTCAGCAGCAGGACCGTGAGGGAGTGCTTGCCCGTGCTCACGTGCGTGGGCTGCTGACACAAAGCTCAGCATATGTAAACCTCCTCCGTAGTGAAGCTCACCTGTGAGCCGGAGTTGATTCTGTGCTCGCAAGCCTCGCAGAGGTGGTAGAGCTGAACCTTGTCCTCTTTGCGCTTCATCAGGTATTTGACCTTGTGCATCAGGATTTGAAGCTGAGGCTCATCGATAATGCACTCGAACACGCTGCGTTGAACGCGTTCGCCGTAAGCTTCCATCAGCTTGGCGACCTGTTTAAGCCGGCGATTGTCGGCGATGTCATAAGCGATCAGAATGAACATTTCCAAATTCTCCAAGCGCCTCCAGAGAAGAATCGAATACCGAGTGAAATACCACCTACGTCAGAGCGTGCGAAAACTCGGGGAGTTTCGCGCCACCCCGGAGGGGTGGGATGTTTATAGACTGGAGTTCGCCCAGAGCGCCGCACCCCGTAGGCGTGCTATGTCATGTTGCGCTCGCGAGATATTCGCCTGTCAAAAACCGCTTCGATTGATTGTTGCGCGATTCGACATAGCACCCCTAAAAAGGGGTGCGGCGCTCCGGGCGAACTCTGGTCTATAAACATTCCACCCCTCTGGGGTGGTCCGCCTTACAGTTGTCCTTCCTGACAGAGGCCATTGTTCGACGGATACCACCGGCTTCAGTCCTGGGTATTTGCCGGAGTCGTCCCACAAAGTTGGGCGTTTTAGCCTGGCGCCGATTCTGTTAGACGTCATAAAGCTCTGCTGCCTCGAATCATTTCTAATGGCGAATCGGCACATAGGGTCTCCCCGCCACGGCGGCGGAACGGTGTGTAAGCGCCTCCTTCAATGACCGCGCGCTGCAATGCGAGCGCCTGTTGGTGCAACGCGCGGCGCAGGCTCGTTTGCTCTCCTTCGACTGCATTCTTGAACTGGTCACTCATCACGGTTTCATACTCGCGGAAGAATCGCTTGCGTGCGCCCGTGTTGAGATTGACTCCGGTGTTCGGAACGGTTTCGAAATCGTCGGGCTTCACGACTTCGAGATTAATAATCTTCAATACCAGCCGATCGACAATTAGCGGCCGAAATTCCTCCATCAAATCGAGCGCAAGAGAACAACGGCCATAGTGGAACGAGTGTAAGAACCCGAGATACGAATCGAACCCCACGCACGCAAGCGCGGCGATCGCTTCACCATAAAGCAGCGTATAGCCGAAGCTGAGAAGCGCGTTGACCGGATCTTTTGGCGGACGCCGCGTACGCTTCGTGAATTGCAACTGCCGCCGCAGTGCCTTGCCGAAGCCCGGGAAGTAGACTGCTGCGGCCTGGCCTTCGATACCGCGAAGGGAGTCGACGGTGCGCCTGTGACCAGCCTCTTCAGCTAGGAAGGCCAATTGCGAAAGCTCGAGCCGGAAGTCGCTGCCGTCGTGATTGCGCTGATGCCGCTTCAAAAGATCGGCGCAGTTGTTTATCTTCGCCGTGACGATCGCTTTTGCGATTGAGAGTGCGAACGCTGGATCGAGCGTGCGCTCATACTGGCGGACGCGGAGGAGCGAGTTCTTGGACTCAAGCGGCGCGAGGCGCGCTTTGAGCTTTCCGTGCAAGCTGAGAAACGTCGTATCGATGCCGCGCTCGACGAGAAAGCTCATCGCTTGGGTTGTGAGTTGGACGTTGCCGAAGACGACGACTCGCTCGCACTTGAAGTCGTGGATTTCGAGAAGACGGATGTCGTCGCGCTCGACGACCAGCCGGTTGGCTTCTTTGCGAAGCGTCGCGCCTTGTTCTGTGATAAAGAGAGTTGCCATTTAGTCAAATCCTCCAACGATGTAGCGGCACTGAATACCACCGACGAACGGTGGATTGTTCAGTTCCAACCTACGCCAGCGTCCCACGAGCGGCTCGGTGGTTCATCGAACGGACGAGTATCCCGTTAGTTTGAGTTGAAACCCTACCGACCGTGAGACTGGTCAAAACCTGAACGACGCTGACCGGAGTTTTTCCATTAGCCCAGGCGTTCACGCCTGGGTCACGCGTGCCGACCGATCAGATAGCCCGGTTCACCGGGCTTTGGTTTGGCCTTCAGGCAATCTTCGTGTCAGGAATTCGACATTCAAAGCTAAAGCTGCCGGGGAAGCCCCGTGAACGGGGCTAACCTAATCCATCCCCACACGCAACCCAGGCGTGAACGCCTGGGCTAATGGAAAAACTGCCGTCGGTATCATTCAGGTTTTGACTCGGTCTCTGCCCTCGGGGGTATTCAGGGGATACCTGCATATCACGCCCTCCTCATTCCGCAGTGAGGGCAATACTGCGCCGCCACGGCGATCCGTAAACCACATTCGCCGCATAGAGGGCGCAATTTTTGATATTGCCCTTCGCTGATGACTTGCGTTCTGGCGAAATAATCCTCGAATCGGCGTCCCGTTGGGTTGAGCCAGACGAAAGCGAGCGACACAAGCTCGTAGGCGATAACCAGTGGCACGAACACCCACGAGCAATAGGCAGCCTGGCCTAGCGCCGTCGGCAAGCGGCGTAAGATCGATCGCCCGACGCCACAAGGTTCGTTCGATGAGATCGAAACGACTCGCAGACGGAAGATCCACTTGCCGGGACTGCGGCCCGAAGGCGCACCGTCGCAAATCAGGTGATAGGCTACGACAACCAGCACCCAGGGCGGGAACAGATAAGCAATGAAAGGCAGCGGCGCAAGGCGATCGACGACTTCCGCCAGTATGCGGCGTGTGAGCGCACGGGACTCGGTCGCGACCGCCGTGGGACGGATGATGTGGGCAGCAGCGCCGCAACGCGGGCAGAACCGCGCACCCGTCATCAATCGCGCGCCACATTCACAGCGAACCGACCGTTGATTGACGGCCACACTTTGTTCTTTCGCACTCACTAGCATTGGTCACCTCATTCGCCAGCTTCTTCGCGGGCGGACGCCGCCTTGCGGGCCTCGTCCGATTGTGCGCGTTCAAGAAACCGCGCGAGCTGACCCGTTCCGTCAGTTGAAACCGATACACTAGCTGCGCCTCGCGCTCGCAGGTACTCGATCCAAAAGGTTCGCACCGCCGCGCGTCTGGCTTCCGGCAGACGCTTCAGATCTTCGCTGCGAAGAAAGCCCAGATAGACCGATGCGGAGTTAAAGAGAGCAGCGCGAGACCGCGCCAACTCCTTCGCGAAGTCCGCCGACCGGGTAGTTGTAGAAAGACGCGGTTCGCGAGTGAACTTGAACTGACGGTCGTCCTGAAGGAAGTCGCTCAGGACTACGACGGTTTTTCGAGCTCCGGCCGGGGCAGCCTGCAACTCTTCGGCGCACACGTCGACCGCGCCAAGCAGGTCGGTGCGCGTGAACGGTTTAACCTCAGCAGCTTCCTTCAACGCACGCAGTCTCTCTTGGGCCTCCCGCCGCAAGCGCCGCAAGTCGCCGTCGTACGCAGATCGCTTGGTGCTGAGCCGGAATCTCAAGATGTTTCCTTGTGCTTCGATCAGCGCATCGCCGGTGATGGGAATGATGATGATCGTATCGCCGCGTTTGAGTTGCTTGAAGAGCGGCTCAAGCGCTTCGAACTGGTTGACTTGCGCGCCAGTCTCAACGCTGCCGCTCATGTCGAGCAGGCAAATCAGGTACAGCGGAGCCGAATGACTGCAAGCCTGCAGAGAGATGATGACGATGATCGTGATGAGGGCGACGAGTTTGCTGAGCATAAGTACCTCCGTTACGAGTATTGAGTTGTGAGACCTGAGCGCTGGCGCTCTGCCGTCTGTTTCACCGTCCAACTCGGAACCGCCGTTGTTGCTTTGAGGGGGGCGCCGGCTTGGGCGCCGTTTCCGCTACTGTTGAGTTGCTCAGGTGGAATTGGCGGGCGCTTCTGTTCGCCGGTTTCGTTGCGCCAGATCACGCGGCGATGCTTGTACAGTTCCTCCGGGCTTGGGCGATCCCACGATTTGATTGCCCGCGCGGCGTAGAGGCCGCCGAGACTGAAGGTGAGCAGTACCGCCAGCATCGCGCGATTGACCGGCGACTCGATATAGGCTGACACGAGCGGATCAAGCAGCAGCCATATAGCAAAGATCAACACCGCCACGGCCGCGATCTTCAGCACAACCTGTCTCAGCGGCCGGCGGTGGGCGCCCACGATGGTTCCGAGCTCGTGATTGTGCAGGTAGGAGCCTCTCCACTCCTTGCGCTGCTCATCGAGGGCGGCGACTTGATGCTCGACTTCCGCGTCGCGAGCCTCTAGTTGTTTCTGCGCGTCATTGAGCGCTTTCGCATGACGGCGGTGCGCGCGACGAGCCTTGCGCCACTGCCACGCAGCGTGCAGGCTGTCGAAGCCATGCTCGAAGGCGATGGCGGCGAATACCGGAAGGCCGATAGTTAGAAGCGTGATGACTACGCGTGTCAGAGTCGGGTTCTCGCCGAGGAACTCGCCCAGCTCATCGCCGCCAACCGAACCCGCGAAGATCAACTCCTCCGCCCGCCACCAGCCAAGAAAGGAGACGAGTGAGACCGCAAACAGAATCATCAAGGTGGAGGTAGCGATCTTGAAGCCTCGCGCGAAGGACGAAGCGCCAGGTTCAGAAAGCGGGCGTGCAGCGGTGGCGTTAGTCTCTGCATCGCGTTGGGTGGTCTCTTCCCTAACAGTCGGACGGCCCACACTATGGTGCTGCAAGTTGCGAAGCTGGTGGATCGCGATCTTTAGCAGACCGCTCGAAGCCAAAACCAGGACTCCGGCAAACACAAGTTGTTCGACCGGGTCGCTGACGCCAAGGCCGTCAAGGACGGGTGCGACGAAGACAGCTTCGGCAGGAACAACAGCCGCAGCCGAGAGAACCGCGAGCAGAGGTAGCGCGATTTGAGGCGGCACGCCGTCCGTCAGGGCCTCGAGCTTGCGCCATAACTTTTCGGCGTCTGCGACGCGGGCTTTCAGTGTGTCGATGAGAGCTTCTAGGCGCTTTTGCGGTCGCGCAGCGGAGTGGCGAACAGTCTGCCGCTCTTTCGCGAAATGCCCGTCGATCTCGACGAGACGGTTGTCGGAGCTGACACCTTGGGTTCCATCGCAGAAGCCTTCGGCTTCAATGTGAATTGTCTTCTTGCCAGTCATGGTTCCCTCCCTTTTGTGAGCCGCTTCCTGCTTGTCAATCGTTCATCGTCGAACGGCCTAGCGCCGTGTTTGCGGATTCAGAGTTTTCCGTGCGGCGGCGCCGGCGAAGCAATTTGCGTCCACTCATGCGTTCGCGCCAACGCCGGACCCGGATGCGGTGGCGAGCGCGCTCGTCCTCCTCGGAACTCGAGAGATAGGCGGCGCGGTAACCGCGCGAGCCGAGTTTCTTCCGGAGGTCTCGCTTGTACTTCGCGCTCTGATCTCGCCGAACCAGGGTCGCGCAAGCGGCACAATAGCGTGCTGTCTTGGCGCGCTCAGGTTCTATGCGGCCATCACCCTTCTTGCAGCCCTCGTCCATCCGGGCCTGGCAGAACCGCAGCGAATTGGCAGTAACGAATTTGTTGGGACCTGAATCGAGACGCTCCATAAGCCCTCCTGACACCAACCCAAACTGAATGCGCTCTCGCGAGCGGAGCCAATACCGTGTGGAATCGAGACGTGATTCTTAGCGGATTGAAACTCGATCGGACCGCAGCAGACTGCGGCTCAGCTATTCAGTTAACTCAAGGCCGCGAGCACAACAGACGCTCTGCTCGCGATGCCACTTATGGGTTACGCCCCCGCATCGCGTTCGACGCGGCGGCGTTGATCGAATCGAGATCCGCCTACTGCTGCCGGCGGATCACCGATCGGTCGTGTCAGGCTCAATGGAGCCGGTGACGGGTTTGTCAGAGAACTTAGCCGGCCAGAGGTTTCCGCCGGCGCCACCATGATCAACGATTGGTTAAACGAAACGCAATCTGTTTCCGCATCATGCTGCAATTCCCGCATTCGCAAGGCCATCTTCCTGCTCGTCATCGTCATCAGCGGCGTTTGTCGCGATGACAGAGTACAAGCCGCGACGGTACTCTTGCCCCGACTCTGCCAGCGCGTCAGGCGTCAGGCCACGATAGCCATCGAACAGGGCGCGATCGCGCTCATCATCTTCCTTGAAGCCCGCCTCATCGAGCACACTTGCATTCGCTTCGATCCAGGCTACTGCTTCGGGATCGTGCTCGAATTTTTTCCGGAGAGCGATGTGCGCGGCATGGCGCTTCTTTCGCGCGTTCTGGTTTCCAGCAAGCGCGCCGCCCAGCCGATTGCCGCGGGCGAAGCGATGCCGGCGCTCGGAGCGATTACCGCCCTTGCCTTTTGCGTTTCGATTGCCGGGCTGTCCGCCCCGGCGGCGTTTGGCAGGAGTCTCTTCAGCCATTCGCTTCACCTCCATGTCGCATTCGGTTCACCAGCGAGCGGCGTCCGGCGAGGGACGACCCGCCGAAAGTCTCACCGCTTGTTGCTGGGTATGCTTCGCACGCGGGATAGCCCGCGACACTGCGCAGCACAGCCTGGTTGTGAACCGTTTTTCTTGCGATCCGGCGGAGAACATCTCCGCCGGAATATCGGCTTCAGCTAATGAAGCCGATGTTCATGGTTTGAAGCGAACGACGCATTAGACGCGCCGCGGCTTCGGAGACTGACAGGCTTCGCGCGAACCGCCGGAAGGGACCGGCCGCAGCGTTCGAGTGAAGCGCTGAAGTGAAAAGATCATCCGTAGTAGAAATCAACCTGAACTCGAATCATGTTGTTCGGCAAGTTGACTATCAGAGAATAGCAGAGAGGCGGGCGCGAGAGAAGGGGGGCTGTCGAGTGGGCGTTTCAGGTCCGCGCGCCCGCCAGATTTTCGCGCCCCGACTGAAAAGCATTCATACCCACTTTCCTAGAAGTGGGGTCGACGATGCTGCGGCCTACTCCCAATATCAGCGGAGTTCGGATGCCCACGTGCGTCAGCAGTGGGAGGTTTCACGCTGTGGCCTATCAATAATTCCTACGACTAGACGAGCTCATTTGCAAACTCGGGACAAAATGGAAGGCCGGAGCGTGAGCAACCCACCGCTCGGCGCACGTGGGGCGGTTTTCCACTAGCCCAGGCGTTTACGCCTGGGTTGCGGGTGGAGATGGATTAGGTTAGTCCGTTCACGGGGCTTCCCACGCAGCTTTAGCTTTTGGAATGTCGAATTCCTGACACGAAGAGTTGCCTGAAGGCGAAACCAAAGCCCGGTGAACCGGGCTATCTGATCGGCCGGCACGCGTGACCCAGGCGTGAACGCCTGGGCTAATGGAAACCCAACCCAGGCGTGAACGCCTGGGCTAATGGAAACCCAACCCAGGCGTGAACGCCTCGGCTAATGGAAAACCGACCCCTGGCGTCACGTGTGTGGGCATCGCTGCGCGCGCGATTTGCAGCAGTAGGCTTTAACATCACGGACCCACCGCTGGCGCATGTGGGTATGCGCGAAGTCCTGACACGCAATCGGCTCTTCCTGGGCTCCGGGATTGGATTGAGGTTGCAAGGCTTCGACTATTCCACGCCAATCGCAGCCTCGCAGCGACTTCGGCCTTCTGAATCGCGCAACCTCAGACTATAATTCACGGCGCCGCGATGCACGCTTATAAGAATCTCACTTAACGAGAGGTAATGATGAGTTCAAAGAAGAAGCCATCGGATGCTCCAGTCTGGCAGTTGAAGATAACCCTAAAAGACAGCAGCCCGCCGATCTGGCGAAGGATACTCGTCGCCGGCGATACTTCTCTGGCAAAGCTCCACCGGATTCTGCAGACCGTCATGGGATGGACGGATTCTCATCTCCATCAATTTATGATTGATCGGCGTTACTACGGCGTGCCTGACCCTGAATTCGGGAATGAAACCGAAGATGAGAGAAGAGTGAAACTGGTGGAGGTCGTTCACGGTGAGAAGGACCGGTTTCTTTACGAGTATGATTTCGGCGATGGTTGGTCGCATCAGATCCTTGTGGAGAAGATAGCACCGAAAGAGGAAGGCAAGTACTATCCGGTTTGCGTTGCGGGCAAAAGGTCGTGTCCGCCTGAAGACTGTGGCGGGATCTGGGGATACCAGAACTTCCTGGAGGCGATAAGCGATCCGAAGCACCCCGAGCACGAGAGTATGACTGAATGGATCGGAGCGCGCTTCGATCCCGAAGCATTCAAGTTGGATTGGATCAACCAGCAGCTAAGAGGGGTAAAATAGAGGAGGCGGCGGCTGACCGTGTCAGCAGCACGCGCGGCTGCGAGCACTGTCGGCTTCTGCGTGAGTGTTCATTGATCGGCCCTGCTCTCGCTCCCCGGTTCTTCGAGGGTAGCGGCGCTTGCGACAGCATTCCATAGCTCGAGGTACTTGTCCCTGACGTAAGGATCGAGGCGCTGGGCAAAGTCTGCGGGCAGTGGCCGGATCTTGATCAGCTCCTGAACGTCGGCGAGATCGCGCAATCGATGCGGCGCGGTCATGCCTGATGCAAGCTTCAACTCGATCAGCTTCTCGAGAGTCACTATTCGAATACCGTCTATCTCGATTGAGGCCTGTTCGGGTCGCGGAATAGACACCGGCTTGGGCTTGCCGTCACCGGGAAATTCGCCGCTCGTAATGACATCAATGCTCACTCCGTCCACGGTTGAGCGAAGCCTCTTCCTGGCTCCGGGGAATTGTGGTGCGTATCCGAGGCCGATCAACTCGCGATGGAAAGTGTCCAACGCTTCAGCGGTCATCACGAGGTCAATGTCCTCAGTGAATCGCTTGTACCCGTGCGCTATCAGGGCGATAGCACCGACAACCATATAGTCGATACCGTGCTGTTCGAGGTTCCGCACCAGTCGCACAAGAGTCTGATTTAGCTCCCCCTGTCCCATAAAGAGCCGCAAGCCTTCCTGGTAGGTTTCGACAATGGAATGCGCCTGTAATGACTTCCCGAGTACGCCTTCGTTCATCTTCATTGACTCCTGCATTGTACCGCGCTCAAGGCGACGATTCCAGAAATAAACGTGGGCTGCGCGCTATTGTTTCCAGTGGGTGTGGTCGACCGCTGATACCTTCAGACCGGTGAGAATCAAAGCATCCCTGGCAGTTCTCGTTAGTGTCCCGCAGGTTTTGGAATCTCATCCTCGTTCCCCGCTGAAGTCTATCTCTATGCCTTCATCGCGCGCCCACTCCTGGATGTAGTCACGCCTGTGGAGGCTCTCGAACTGGAACCATCGTTCTCGTTCTTTTGGGAAATTGCTGAGGGACGCTTTGAATCGGTGAAATGGGCGCTTGCCTCGCAAGGCCCGCTGAAGGACATCTCGAATTGGCGACTCAGCTAGCTCATCGGCGAAATCGGACATGAACTGAAAAGCTTCGTTGGAGGGAATCTGCTCTATTGGCACATAGCGATTCGATTTAGGCGTCCGGTTGTTGCGTTCGCATTCTTCGGCGCTCGCTTCGCTGGTGCTCTCGTCGCTCCCCGGCGATGGATCAGCGACTGACCACTGACCACTGACCACTGAACACTGTGAGTATTCTTCCGGCAGTTCGCCGAAAGCCGACAGCACCTGTCGCGCCGCTTCCGCTTCCTCGCGTTGCCAATCGGGGAGGTCCGAGAGGTCCTCCCCTTCTTCGAGTGCGCGCGCAACCTCCCAGCCGTACGAAAGGACTCTTCCGGTGTGCTTATCGAGCCAGTAGTATCGCTCCTCGCTTGCGAAGAGAAATGCGTCTTCGAGATCGGAGTATGAAACTTTCGGCGATGACATAGACACTTTCAGATCATACAATGGAAAGCCGATACGACAGGAGGCAAAGATCCACGAAAGGGTTCGCAGTACCGGGCAGACGGACATGACTCCAATCGAGAACGATCTCGACCGGATCGCACGGCTTTATTGCTTTCGACCCTTTGCCAAATACCTCGGGCGTGTGTTGAATCTGGCGCCGCTTGTCAGACACGCGAGTTTTATGTCGCGGTCGGGCAGCATGATGCGGAAATATCAGTTCGTCCAGTTAGCGAAGTCGTATAATGCGGAAAATTGTCCGATACGCGGAGACCTTTTCCAGGCGTACTGAAACGGCGGTTCTGGCGGCGTCCGCGGTTCGGTTGAAGTTATCCATTGCCCCTTAGTAGTCTCCGCGCTCAGAGTGATGCCAACTGGTAATCGCTTGTCGTGGAATTGTCCACAACTGCCGATCAGTCGGGCTGAGGGTCGCCGACTGAACCCGAAGGCAATAAGTCATGCGGACGCACGATGGTGATTCCCCCATAGCGCCTGAAATCATCAGGATTAAACGTGAGCAGATGCGAGATGTTGTGGGTCAGCATCACTGCTACGAGACGGGCATCGTGCACTTGTCGTCCAGAGACGCCAGCGGCCACGACCAGCCGACGCCAATGCATGTAAATGTCAGGCAGATCAGGCAGCAGACGGAAGAAGCCTTCTAGTTGAGTAACTTCCTTGTCGGTTTGTTGCGGCGTCAAACCTAGCCCGTTGAGGCTGGCTACAGGCCGCGTGGCCACGCTCCAGAACTCGATCAGGTTCTGAGGCGTGATGCACATCTCCTCACCGCGCTCGCGCAACCCGTCAAGAGCCGCTCGCGCGACCGCATTCAGTGGATGATGAGGCTGCGCCCGGCGAAGCAGCAGATTCGTGTCTATCAGGTAAGCCACTAGAGGCCTCGGTCCTCATACAAACTTTCTCGCCTGAGCGCCTCGTCTGAAAGCAATGGAGTGGTCCGGTCGTGACTTTGCGACCAGACTTCAAACTCACACTTCCATTCTTCGGCCGTCGCCCGAACGTAGAATGGTTGTCTATCTCCGCCCGCCTGATCGCTCGGCGTTGCATCTACCAGTCCCAATCGCTCCATGAGCAGGCGATGGGCGTATTCGGAAGCTCCTAATCCCTGACGGGCGGCCGCATTCGACAGCTTCGCCTCTTCTTCAGGAGGAAGATTTATTGTGAGCGTCATATTATTCACCTCTTATCACGCTGCTGGCTATCATACCGCGAAGTACGCAATGCGGAAAGATCGCGTAGCGCGGCGAGTGCCGAGAGGGCAGCCACTAGTGGCGTGTAATGGTGAATCCACTAGCAGCCTATCATTAACACCCTGCTTCAGCTGGGTGTTCAGAAGGCGGCGGTCACTGGCTGGAACCGTTTCAACGGTTTCCCAGAGACGCCAAAACCGTTGAAACGGTTCGGGAGTTCACGTACTCCAAAGTCACCCATCTGAAGATGGGTGTTAATCAGAAAGGAGCGCGTGTGGTTGCAGCTTTAGCGAACCGCTATTTCACCGTTACACGCCAGTAGTAAGCTGCTGCTCCCGCTGTTAGCTCACGTAGATTATGTACTGCTCAGGCAGGCCCGTTACGGAAAGCTTCTTTCTTCTTTTCACGGGAAGCTTCGTCCTTCGCGCTACTGATCGCGCTACGACTCGTCTTTGCCGAGGAAGAAGTTCAGGTCTACCCATCTCGGTCTCTGAACCTGCACTGCGATCGGGCTGACCGTCAGGCAAGAACGCTAGCGGTTTCATATACTGCACGTCGCGGTCAGCCGGAGTGCAGGCCAGCACCATCCCGGCCGTCATCATCTTGGCGCCGCCGGTGAAATCGGCCACAACATCTTTCGAAGTGAGCCCGTATGACTTCGCCTCGGCGTAAACTTGCTCGACGCTTTGGAAGATGCTTTGAGGGTCTTCGGGATCGATGACTTTGATGTGTACTCTGGCGTGGTCCTGGCATTGCGCTTTGAGTAGTCCGGCATTCTTCCAGGACGATTGAAACGGCGGTTCGAGCTGCGTCTGCGCTTCGGTTGAAGTTATTAGCCAGCAATGATCGAGGGCGAGAAGGTGATACTTGATGGCCGCCGCTGCGGGGGAAGCTTCGACCTTGCCTTGGCTGACCAGGACAATCAAGCCGCGCCGGGGTGCGATGTTGCGCACAGTCAGGCGAGTCTCAATACGCTAAGCGTCGCGTCTTCGATTGCCACGAGAACCGAAATTCAACCCTCAAGTGCATAGTTTTGGTTTCAATCCGCTAAGAGTCGCGTCTTCGATTCCCCCGCAGCGATCAGGGAGGCAAAGGCAATGGGTCTTGCTGTTTCAATCCGCTAAGTGACCGGTCCGAGTTCGAACGAACTTCAATGGGGCCACAAGCGTTCGCCCGTGAAAACGGATCTACAGTAACCGATCGTTTCATCGCAACTTCCGCATCCGATGAGGGTAGACGAGTTCGCAGGTGGGGGCCGAACGCAAGCACCCGGGCAGCCGGGCGTCAGGCTAGTGCTTCAATGGGCCACGCGCGTTCGTACGTGAACTACGGTAGCCTGAGTCTCGGCTCGCACAGAAACATAAGACACGCAGCGGTGGTGCGGGAGAAGGTCGCTGGTCGCGGTCGGTCCTCCCTCGTTTCAACCCACTCAGAGTCGCGTCTTCGATTCCCACCTGAATTTTAAAAATTTAATAGAGGAAAAGAAACTCGGTCTCAATCCGCTAAGAGTCGCGTCTTCGATTCCCACCGGATGGCTTGGAAGAAGACATAGGACCTTATCTAGGTTTCAATCCGCTAAGAGTCTCTTCTTCCGATTCCCCTGCGGCGCGAGCCTGTTTCAATCCGCTAAGGTTCGCGCCTTCCCTTCAGCCTGGAGAAAAAGCTACTCCGGGGATAACAGGCTGGTACGTTTCAATCCGCTAAGAGTCGCGTCTCGGATTGTCCGCCGAGCGGCAGTGCGAAAGCTCGTTGGACTGACCAAGTGTTTCAATCCGCTTAAGTCGAGTCTTCTGGCAGCGGTTTCAGGCCGCGCCAATCACGCTTCTAACTTCAACAGCACTGGAGGAATTATGAAAAAGAAGAAGAGAGCCTCGCGCCAAGAGCCTGGCTTCCGATTAAAGACCGAGGACATCGCTGAGGCCCTCCGACTGATTCTCGATGTGACGTCGATAATCGAGGCAGTCTTGAGATTGCTTGGCAAATAACCGAGACTTCAAGGAGTGCATGCTGTGTGCGCTCCTTGATTATAGGTCCGCTGATAGCCGCATCTTCAGTTCCAACTCGGTTGGTCACGGCTCCATTGCAACTGCCGGGTCGTTCTCCAACTTTCGATTTGCTTAGGTGCGTGCCCTTTGTATTGCAACATCGTATTCTACGTAGAGAAGCGCGCGTCTAGTCATTCCACTTAAGCGCAGGCAATGTCGGTAGCCTCGTTGTGTTCTCGTTGAGAGGCTTAAGACAACGCCTTGCTGGATCGATCCTGGTTTCCTTGCGGCCCGAACCGAGGTCGTTGGCAACGAACCATCGGAAAGTCTCTAGCTCGTCATCAGCTTCGCCCCCGATCACAAGTGGCGTATGGACACGTGCCGCAGGCGCATCAGGTGCGCCGATCAGTTCCAACGCTTTCTTGATGTCACGATCCATCGTGCCGGTAAAGCTCTCGCGTATCTCGCTCAAATCCAGCGTAGGACCTTCGGCATTCTTCTCGGTCAGATATGTATCCGGCCATGAATCTGGTTCGGTCGGAGCAGCGATCCATCGTTCGCAATAACGCTGTGCGAAGAGACCGCTGGTCCTGTATCTAAGTTCACGGTTAACGCGGCAGAGACCCACGGGTTCGATGTTGACGGCTCCGAGACCGATGGGCTTTCCCATTCCGATCTTGTGGCGGAACTCAGTTGTCGGCTTCAACGCATAGACAAGCAACCCAAGTTCACGCGGACTTAGGTTGTCGAAATCTACGTGAAAGTAGAAGACGGCGCGGGGTTTGATTGGAGTCACTTCAACTTTCTGTTTGAATCGATTGTCTTTCGGGTGCCTCTGTGGCTTCGATCGCCACGGCTCTGGGCCGTCTTGCTCGCCATGGTGCAGATAGAACTTGCGGCCCTGCGGATGATGCTCATTCAGGTTCAACCTCCGCTTGGCGATGTGTTGGTTTTCCCCGCGCTGGAGCTTGAAGTAGAGCGGAGGGCAAGGCGGCTTGGGGCTATCGAGAACTCTCAAAGTGACCGCCGGTAAGTAGGGCTCATTCAAGCCGCGCTCGTGAGGCTCCCACTCCTCGGAAGCCTCTTGCTTGATACCCTGAAGGAGGCCATTCGAGAAGTAGACTCGACCGGCGAGCGCCAGCGCCGCCTCTTCATCATTCGCCCTGTCCTCGGCTACGAACCCGAAGAGTTGCTCAGCGAGAGTAATGACCGTTCGGATCGAATCGAAGGGCACCAGCTCAGGATCTACATGCTCAAAAAATGTGCGGGCGGTCGTTCTACGCACTTCGCCGTTTGATTCATATTCAACTCGTCCACGCCAGATGGAAGACAACGAAATCTCAGCCACTGCCTTACCGTCATCCGTTGGCCGAAAGTAAAGCAGGTCGCCCTCCTTCAGGCCAAGTCTACGATCCTTCGTCTCCTTTGCCTCCAGATTACGCAACGTGCCCTTCGGTTCATAAGGCCATGGCCATTCGGCATCTTCATCGCTCGCCTCAGTACGCTGATCCGCTAGATCATAGAATCGCTCAATCACCGAAGGAGGGATTGGGACTTCTTTCCACCTAACATCTTCGGGATAAGGGATAAAGATTTCATGGCGCTTCGTGTCCGGAATATCCTCTCGTCCGGTACACCCGAGGACCCGCAGAATCCCACGCGTATATTCGCCTCGCTGATCTTCGGGAATGTCTTTCCAGCGCTTTGGCTCTGCTTTCGCTTTCGTTCGCTGCGCCAGTAGAAAGATCAGCCCTCTGTCCCTGGTTCTAATCTCCTTGCTGTGCATGTGGTCATCAACCAGTAATTCGTCACGACCATGCCAACTTCGCCGATGAAGCTTTAGCCCATAGAACTGATCCTCCTGGCCAGCTGCGGAGGGAGCATCGCTACCTTGATCGTATTTCCACAGGGAAAATGTTTGGTAGCCATAATCAAGTTTCTGAATTGAGTCTTTGTCTCCGACATAAACTTTGAGATTCGGCACTGGGTATAGACCCCGAAATTCAGGGGGCAGCCTCAGAGGCTTTCCTGGCCCACCCTCAACCGTCGGCAGGGTGAGTGGACGCAAAAGGAATTGCTCTTTCCCCTGTGTGTCAGTTCGCACTAATATCATTCCGATCGCCGATAGAGGCTTATCCTTCGGCTGCACGCCTTTCCCTCTTTCCATCGTCTTGCGGTACGAGAAGGGGGCGTCATCAAGGACTCGCAAAGCCGAATTGCTCGCTGCCTCCGCGATGCTAGAGACTAGCCCGCGCAGCGTCGAACCGGGAACGGCAGGCTTATTGTCGAGTTCGAAGGGAGTGACTTTCGCCGGCTTGTGTTCAGTCGCGATCTCGATTCGTTTCGCGCCAACGAAGATCGGTGTCTCGGTCGTGAGGCGACAGATGATACGTCCTGAATAGGCGCCTGGGTAGTATCGGTCGTGTGTTACATGCTTCGATTCACCCGTTAGTTGTTTCCTTGGCAAATCATCAACACGGGAGCCTCGCTTCACAGGTACGAAATGATATGGGTTGCGGTATTCGGTCATTGCTTTTCTCCTTCAACTCGCTTTTGAATGGCGTTTACCCAGTCTTGCATAGCAATCTTGAGTCGATCGTCGAGCGGGCCTCCAGCATCCAGAGTCTGCCATAAATCCTCATCTATGTTTCGCTTGAAAACCCTCGGACAATCGCTCCACTCGGGAACACTGACACTTTCAACGCTCGCTCGCAGTGCGCCATATCCCTTGGCCGCGCCAAAACCTAGGCGAACGTCGCCCTCCAGTAGATCGCGCAACGTCAGCGCGAGCAAACCAAGCGCCCACGCGCCCGTCACGGCGCGTTGAAGCGCCGTCAGATCGAGGCTGACGTACCCAGTGAGCGTTGGATGGTACGCGGCCGTTGCGTTGAACTTCAGGCCCTTTGCGCCACCGCCAGTGAAGCGGTCTACCGCTACGAACTCCTGAGGGAGGAGTACGAGCAGTTGCGCAGGAACAAAATCAGAGAACTCCACTGGAGAGCGCCAACCGGGAGCGCCGAAGACCTGGCAGGCGGGGCATAATTCACCTAGCTCTTCTACCTTATCCACTGGATCGCACGGCTTTCTCAGACCGCGTCCATCTAGGTAGCAGGCCGCGCCGTCGCCGCCTAGCGTACGCAAAATCTTCTCTGCCTGACTGCGCAATGCGCCGCGTATGGAACTGGCAGGGAGGTAAACCTTCCCGCCGCGGTCGAGCAGCGGGGCATGCGTCGGCTTCCCTTCTTCCTCAGTTCCGGTCTGGCTCGGATCATTGACCAGAAAGTGGCTGTCAAAGTGGAGTCTGACTTTGAGCCTGACGCAGGCGCGCGATGCCGCCGCAACCGCACGTTGTTGCGCTTTCGCCGCCAATGCTCGCCGCTGGCCTGGCGTCAACTCTTTGAGTGCAGCATAGCCGGCGCCTCCGCTTTGCATCCACGCCGCGACCTCCGAGGCCTGCAGGCGCTTGATGCCGGTCAACTCCCATCGCACACGCCCCCAGCCATCGCCGGTGGATGCACCAAGTGTGACGGCTCGCGTCGGTTGATTGAAACCCTCCAGCACGAAAAGCAGATCATCAAGCTCTTCATCATTGAAATCGCCGCTCACGGTCACGTTGAAGCCAACACCGGGCGGGACATATTCCTGATGGAAAAGCCGCTTCTCGCTCGCCGTGCGCGTCCGCCGGTTGATCGACACGGCGGTGGTTACGGCGGTGAGCCGCGAGGCATCCCAGTATGGCAACTGTAACGAAGCAGGCGCTTCAATAGCGAAGGCATCCCAAAACTCGGCCTTGCCCCCGACCTCTTTGGACTTGGCGTCTTCGCCACCCGCGTTCAAGTGTCTGCTCTTCTCGATCATTTCGCTGCCGAACAAGTCTTCAAACTTAGGGATGCGGTTGGCCCTAGCCCAAGCGCGCAGCCGGCCCTTGATGCTTGTTCCAGGCAGGTAGGCGCGGCCCTGAGCGTCGGTGGTGAAAGCTGAGATCTTGATCTTCTCGCCGGCGAGGCGGCCTTCGCTGTCCTTCTGCCTCAACTTTTCACGAGTCGTGGTGTCACCGTTGCCGATCCGCAGCGAGGTATGTGTAGTCAAGCTACCCTCGATCAACCAACGTTGTTCAAATGACATGGAACTCTCCTTTCTGCGGCTGCCGGTTGGTGTGCACGTCTAGATTTACCACGATCTCGCCGTAGCCGTTGGCCGGGAGGTACGGGCAGTTCATCCAGTGATCGCCGAGCAGGAGCGTGCCCCGCTGATCATTGCGCTTGTAATGCTTGACGGCCCACGAGGGCAGCGGCAACCCGTATGCGAGCCAGTCGTCGATGCTCTGCTGCGCTAACGGAGTTTGCCCGTTCTTGCCTTTCAGCACGAACGCGCTGCCGGCGTCGGTCAGCAGATACGGGTTGTAGGCTTTTCCGGCTTGAAATCGACGGTGCAAATAGTAGCCGCCCGCCAGCGATTGCCGCGCGAAGAAGCGTACAACTTGCAGTGAATGATTGGAGAGTTGATCCCAAACTTCATTGTACGCTTTGCATAGCTCCTCGTCCCCGCTCGCTTCGTTGAGCCGCGATGGGTCGCATAGGAGTGCAGGTGTTTGCAGGACCACGACCCACTGACCGTTAATCGGTGCGGCCTGCGATTGGCGCTTGGGGGCAACGGTGCCTGGCGTCAGCCAGACGATTCTGGCCCGCGCCTTGGTCTTCCCCAAACCATGCAATCCCTGGCTCAGCAAGTCTCGCAGCTGCGCTTCCACCGCAGCCCGCTCGGCTTCGGGAACCTGGCTGAGATCTATTAGCCCATACCACTCGATACGTCCGCGGGGCGCGATCATTTCATAGGCAAATAGCTGTTCCTCCTTTGCCTTTCGCAAGTCTCGATCAATTGCTGTCCGCACGCGTAATTCGTGCTCCAAATCAGGCCAGCCGAAGTCGTGCCGCACATCGTCATCGTCTTTCCAATCCACAGCGAAGCTGGGAGCAACAGGTGGGTTACCCAGCAACATCGGTCCGTCGCACAACGCGATATCGCGGACTTCTGGCTGATCCTTAATCTTAAACTTGACCTGCGAGAGTGGGGCGACGACGGGCCGCACTGGCTGAGCAGCCGATGCCGGAAAAGCGTGAGTGATGCGCAACTTCTCGAAGTGTCGACACAACTCCGGCCTAGCAGTATCCATCCCCGGGGTGATGGCACCATCACCCTGTTGGCCGAGACGCGCACGCCAGGAAGAGGCGATGCTGCCCTTGAGCACGCCGCCGGGGATTACCTCCTCCGACTCGAAGAGGTTGTTGTTCACCCGGCGGCGCGCGATGCAGAAAGGCGTTTCTGGCGTAAGTGCGAAATCCAGCATCAGCGCACCCGTGACGGCGGTTTCCGGCGCCTGAGGCGGATTCGGGTCTTCAGAGACTTCAACCTTGACCATTCGTCCAAAGCCAACCGTACGCTCCGCCCCCAGGCTTGTGATCCAGCGCAATCCCACCTCGACGCAGCGCTTAATCTCGGTCGCCTCCGGCTCGGTCGCCACGAAGTAACGAATCTTGCCGCTGAAGCTAATCTCTTGTCCGGCAGCGTAAGGGGCCTCGATCACTTGATACGCTCCCTTGCGCACCGCGCCGAGTTGATCGTCCAGGCTAATGCGGTAAAGCGTCCCACTGCGCCGTTCGACGTCGTCCACGAAATCCTCGAAGTGCAAGCGCCCACGCGACGGCGCAATCGGCTTGTCTTTGCCATCAGGCTCAGCGTTGCCCGTCTTCTGTCCCAGCCAATCATTCATCTTTTGGTCGAAGCCAGGGCCGAGCGCGGGCAAGAGTTCTTCCCAGGCTTGCCGCAAGCGGCCTTTGACCAGCGTGCCTGCGAGATAGCATTTTTTGTCCGCGTTCCGCGCCACGGGACTGTCAATGCCGTAGGCACCGGCAGCCGTGGACTGGGTCAGGATTGGGCCGTTCAAAGTCAATGTAACCGTCAACGTCACGTCCGGCATCGCTCACCTCTCTTTCACGATCAGACCAGGTAGTCCCACAAAGCGCACAGGTGCAGCCAGCGCGCCCACTCTCCGTTCAGTTTCGGCGTCAGCGCTGCGAGCGCGTTCCTCGAAGCTTGATCGTCCAAACTTGCATTCAATTCCTCGGCCAGTTCTTTTCTCAGCCTTTGCCGCCCCGTGATCTCTTCGGGCGACTCCACTCTTGTCAGCAGCTCGTCCACCATCGCGTGCAACTTACGCCGGGTGAGTTTCTGCTTGAGCGCTACGGCCTCCGCAAGCACATCGGACATCCCGTCGCCCGCGAGAATCAACACGTTTGAATCGATCTTAGCCGAAGGGTCGAGAGCGTGCGGGCTCCGTTCCGTCCGGTACGCATCGAGATTACGTCCAATGTGATCGAAGGACTCCAGCACCTCGTAAGCGAACAGACTTTGCTGGCGATCCTTATTCTTCGCGAGATCGGCGAGTCGCTTCGCCAACTCCGTAATGCGATGGATCGGGGCGTTGTGATGACACAAAACCATCCCGCCGGCGTGGTACAGCGGCTCTTTCTCAAACTCCCACGCCTTCGATTCCTCATAGAAGAAGCCGAGCGTCTCCCACCCCTTCCAGGCGGGCACAACCCAGATGATTTCATCACCGCCCCACAACAGCGTCTCAAGGCGGTTACTGGGCTCCTTGTCCGACGTCCTCCAATGCTCGCCTTTCTCGATGCGATCGAGCAGCGCGTTGAGAAACTTCCTACGGTAAGCCTTCACTGTGTCGTCGAACTTCCGCTGCCTGGCGAGTTCCCCGCCGTTTCCCTTTTTCTTCGCGCCGAACCCGTTGCCGTCGAGGTAGATCACTGCCATCTTGTGGTGTAGATTTCCCTGTGCCGGATCGCCGGTCAGATCGTCAAAGTCGCGCGTAAACAGGCCTACTTCTTCCTTCCCCGCTTGTTCGCGATAGAAGTCTTGCTTCTTCTGTTCGCGCCCGTAATCGCAACGCACCGCAACCGACGAACTGACTGGCACGACTTTGTTCTCCGGTCCCCAGATCGTCGCCCTGCCCGGACGCACGCCGTCAATCTTGCAGGCCTCGATTGCGCTGTCGTCATTTTGCGCGGGCACGGCAACCGACGGCGATTGCATCTGCCGCCAGCGGTTTCTTGCGATCAACATCTCGTGATCAGCGTTGAAGTCAGTCTCAGTGCGTGCTGACTGTACGTCGACTACGAACGTTGCGTGCTGTAACTGTGGGTGGGCCGCTAACTGGCCATCCACATCGCGGCGCACGCTATCAGCCTGTTTCTCATCATCAGCCTCGAATTGATAGATCCCAGCCGAAGCTGCCGTCATCAGCGGCGTCAATTTGACTGCGCCCATATAGGCAGCAAGGTGCTCTACGGCGTTGAGGAGCAGCAGCCCGCCACCCCTGATCGTGCTCAGGTCTTTGGTGTCGTAAACGAAGTGGCCGAGATTGACCGCTTCCACACGCAGATAGTATGTGTTCATTTTCCTGCCCCCTTCTTGAGACAATCGCTGACCAACGCTTCAACCGCCTTAGTCATTTCGTCCTCACTTTGTTTCCGCCAACGGTTGTATACCCAGTCGAATAAGGTCCGTGCCGTACGGCGGTGATCGTATATTTCGCTTTGAAGTACACGCGAAGCTTGTTCCATCTCGTTATCAGATAATGTTCTAGCACAGGCCTTTTCAAGTAGATCGGTCGCTTGGGTCATCATACGGTCGAGCCTATCCGCAGTCTGCCGTTCCCGTCCGTACTCTCGAATACCCCACAGGAATGCCGGTTGTAAGGGGGCCAGAATGCCATAGACGAACTTTTCTAGAGTCATTCCCACCAGAAGCCCGATGATGAGAAGTACGACGGCGAGCGCCACGAGTCCAAAACAAACACCGGCCGAAAAGCGCTTGCGCAAATCCGAATCCCATCGAAGGTTTGATCTCTGGCAAATAATGCGCGCTGCCGCCAAAGGGACGTCGCCAGTTCTGGAGGGATACCAGTTCCTTAGACCCGAGTAGTTGGGCTTCCTTCGAGAATACCTCGCGGCGGGTGCAATTACTTCCTCGGGCTGGGGCCGATCTTCGATCTTCGCATCTGGCCACGGCAAGCAAAGCACCTCGCAGTCAAACATCTCCTGAATCGTTGCCGCTCGCTGTGACAATCTGCCCTGCCGTTTCTCGAGCCAGAGCACATCAAAAAGTGACGCCACCAGGCCAAAAGCGGCTGCCCAGGGCTGAAAAGCGCTGAAGAAGATCGCGGCGAGCGAGAAACCGATGGCAACTGGGACGACGAGGATGATCTGCCAAGCAAGTGTGGTCTTTGCTTCGGAGTACAACTGCCTTTGCGCAGCGAGTTGCTTGAGGTGTTCCTCCTGGTTTTCAAGCTCGGGTATTGGGTTCACTGAAGACATTGTGCAATTCTCAAGGTCGTGCGAAATGCCGCGCTGCTCGCACGTTACTAGTTTGAGTCGTTGGCCCGACGATCCCGGTCCCACTAATTCCCCGTTGCTTCGTCGACCTTGTATGATGTTGATCCTTCCTCTTGTTGAACTCTGACACTCTTCCATGCCCACTTAGGTATTTGAGGCGAATCCCGGTTTATGTCATTGAGGCGCTTTCTGCACTGTTGCACTGCTTGGACAGCCTTCTCACAGAATGAATGGTCCGGGAAATCCGTTTCCCAGTTCTTACAATCTCGCCATAGCGCGTGCAAGTTTTCCGCGGCGGTTCGATGTCTCGTTGCGAGATCGTTGAAATTCAAAAAAGTACCCAGTCCGGTCAAAATTGATACGATCAAGCTCAGCGTGATGGAGGCCTGCGTTGCGAAAAGCGCTAAGCCCTGTCCGCTGAGGAGGGCCGTATCCAAGCGAATAGACAGTAACCAAGTAACGATAATCGAAAGGCAACTCGCGGGCAGCCCGACGTAGAATTTATGCCGCTTGTGATACACGGCGGCCGCGTGCCAATGCGCCAGCTTAGATACTTCGGTATCTTCGAGGTGCCTTTGCACTTCTTTAATAACACGCTCAAAGTGCTGTTCGTCATACGCCATGGATTCTCCTTGAGAGTTTCACTGTACCTTTCAACCAGGGAAGCTGCCGTTGAACACAATGTCCCACTGCCGACAGGCTTCTTGCTGATTTCCACGCGCCTCCGCTTCAAGCGCCTTCGCTGCATGCTCGTAGGCATAATTCACTGCCTGTAAGGCCATCTCGCGTTGCGCGCCCATCTTAACGGCGTTGACGTAGCCTGAAACGTTCAGGGGATCCTGGTAGGCGCGACACTCGCGTCTCGCAAGCAGGTGAAATACCTCAGCGAGGCACTGCGCGTAGCTCTTCGCACCCAAACATACTCCTTGATCAGCAACGAGTAGGTCGAGGTGAAACGATGAGATTGGTGTGCGTGGCGTTCGGCATTCTCGCCAGTACTTAACGAACTGAACTGTGCGTTTGAGCTTTCCTCCGCTGCGACCATCCGCATCCCGAATGAATTTGTTGTGATATTCCGGGCTAGTTCGTATCCAACCTCCATTTCCGTCCGGCATGTAATAGATCGGCCATTTTCGTTGATTCATTTCCCAAAAGATGGCTGGCACAACGTCAACGCCGTAGTCGCCCTGGCGGAAACTTGCGACCACGGCGGGACCATCCCGATAGACGGATGTTTGTCGGAAGCGGTTCCCAAGATCGGTTCGAAGATTGTCAAGTACGGTGTTCGAACTCTTGTACCCATCTCCCCATCGGAAGTCGTCTCGGGAGAAGACAGCGAAATAATCGACATCGCTATATCGACGAATGGCAGTTTGGCGAGCGTGGCTTCCGACAAGCAGGAATTTCCTTAGCCGAAACGAGCTCCCTAGCCGCGCTCTGATCGAAGAGGCATGTTTTAGTGCTTGCGCAACCTCGCCCGATAGCGGCCTAATCCCAGATAATAGTTTCAGAAAGCAACCCGCAACGGTCATAACGAAGTCTCTTCAATGGAACTCGCTCACATAACAAAGTCCCCGTTCGGCAATTCCATCTGAATGAGTCGCCGACTTCACGTCACTATCTCGTACCTTCCCAAGTCGAAGCTAGTGCCGGTTCCGACGTGCAAGTAACTCGCCTGCGACAATCAGCGGCGCGAATTCTTCAAGGGCTTTGCCTACATACTTGATCTCGCTACGAAACGGCCGAGTGTGATCTTCGTCTGTCGGCAGTTCGAATATCGATTCCAATCCCACTACTGGAGGTCTGACCTCACCGTTGCTATCGACGCGGCTCGCTCGATTAGCCGAGTCCAACTAGCGCCTTCGCGCAACAGCCACGCACTATCCCGATCACACTTCATTCTCATCCCAACCGTAGCGATCCGCGCTCAGCGGCCCGTCCGCCACACTCTGACTGCCCCGCTCTGCCCACTTGCGATTGAACTCTTCATCGAACTCCTTACGGCGGCGTTCTGCCTCTTCCCATTCAGCCCGAGTGCGATTGAACGAAAACTCAAAACCCTCGTCCATATTGGACCCATCCAGATGCCAGAGGCGCAAACTCGACGGGGAGACTCGGCGACGCGGAGACTTGGCGACTCAGTTCTCTCCTCCCGCTGCTTCAATCCGTCCGCTCAATTCGCCTTCGATCTCTTCAATCGTCGGCAGACTCCCCTTAAGCTCTTCTGGCAAGGCGCGAGTCAACTCATAGGCCGATACGCCAATCGGCTTTTTCATGTCACGCAATGCATATTCGGAAATCAGCCGATCCCAATCTTGCACAGTATCAACCCGATGCTCGGAGCGTCCTTTTCGTGTCTGAGCACGTCGTCAACCGCTGAGAGATAGAAATTCATCTTGCCGCCGTCTTCAGGCGCGAACTCACCCACTCTCAGATCAATCACTACGTAATTTGTGCAACAAGCTGTTGCACAAATTGCTCGTCAGGGTAAACTTCGGCAAAAGCGCGCATGTACTTCAGGTTTCGCGGCGACAAGCCCTTCATCTCGGGAAACTCGCTACGCAGGTCTTTCGCCAACCGGTCGATCACCTTTGCACCCCACCCCGCCGTCTGTTGTCTTTGCAAGATCTCGCGCCGCGATTGACCGACAAGGCGGCTCGGACTTGCGCCTGCCGAATCCGCGCCTTCAGGTCTTGCAAGAATTCGGAGTAGGCTTCTGCCACAATTGGTTTTTCTAGATCAGCAGTCATCAGAACCCTATTCCCACTTCTTAATCGCCTCATCGCCATGCTCCTGCGCCCACTTGCGATTGAACTCTTCGTCAAACTCTCTGCGGCGGCGTTCTGCCTCTTCCCATTCCTCACGAGTGCGATGGAACGAAAACTCAAAACCTTCATCCATGTTGCAGCCGTCTAGATGCCAAAACCCCGGGCCGAATTCTTCGCCTGTCTCGCCCGCCAGCATCCGACAAACATCGCAGTTCTCATCAATCATCATCGCCTTCCCAGACATCACCATCGGGATGCGGCGGCGCTCGCTCTCGATGATCGCACTTGGAATCCTGCCCTCAAGCTCGCGCTGCGGTTCGTTCAGCCAAGCTTCTTTCACTTCGTTTAGGCGTGACGACTCGGCGGACACGTCAACTCGCTCTTCACTCTGCACCCGCTGCCAACACTCGCTCAGCAAATGACGCAGCAAGTCGTAATAGAGCACGTACTCATGCGTGCCAAAACCCGCGAAGCGATAGGCAAAGCTGTCGCGCGCTAGCGGCGGCGGGCCTTCGCCAAGCGACGACCACTGCAACTCACGAGTGTGCAAATCAAAGTCGATGAAATCCAGCTTTGCCAGCATCACTTCGCGAGGCGTCTGGCCACGCAAATCCGCGCGCGGCGTCATGAGCCACCTGGCGTGTATGGATTGCGGATTGCGGATTTCGGATTGACTGACGAACAATCAACGGCGCTATCGCTTTTCGCTTTGCGTGACGGGAACGAATCCAAAGCGCCGCCAATGGCGGCGCACCCCAAGACGATGAATTCGATCATCGCCGCGCCATAGAGAACTTGCCGCACGTCAAGAGGCGTGGCGCAGACTTCAGTCTGTGCCTCCGTAGGCTCAAGTCTACTCATACACAGGCTGAAGCCTGCGCCACCTCGGGCCGATTTGTATTCATCGAGCGAGTAGACGAACAGCCAGTCGTCCGGGACGCGATAGAGCAGCCATACATCAGTCGCTTGTGTGCCGTCGTGGTATTGGATCTCTCCTTGAGCTCGGGGGCTTGAGTAGGAAGACTCGGCGGCGACAATGCGCGCTGCCAGATCTACAATCACGATCCCCGCGTCCCAAGCCTCCTCGTTTGCGCCCGCGTGAAACGAAGCGAATGGACGGTGATCATCAACCGGCTTGATAAAGCGTTGCAAAGCGGCCTCGAGTTCGGCGATTGTCTCGGGCTCTGCGGACAGGGCGGCGACTACTGCGCCTGCCACAGAGCCGTGGGTCGTGCCGTGAATCGCGTCGTTACTGGCTATGATGTTAAGCCTGACTTCGCTCATAAGAACCCGCGCGCTTCGTAGTACCGCCTTTAGGCGGAAGAATCGAGATTGGAAACACTCCGCCTAAAGGCGGTACTACGAAACCTCTTCCTTCTACTCGCACTCCAAAATCCGATAGCATCCTAAGCCGAAGCTCGTGCCTGTGCCGATGTTCAATAACTCGCCGGCAACCAACAGCGGCAAGAACTCTTCTACCGCTTCGCCCTCGTATTCGACCTCGCCGATGAAACCCCCTAACTTCATTTTCGTCTGCTGGCGGTTGGAATAGCGATCCAAGTCCCACCACACGAGCCTCGATGAGCGGGTCTTCACTGAAGCTGCGCGGTCGATCAGGCCTCGGTAGTCCAACTCAATAGCCCCGCGACCGTGCACCGCGGCTAATGTCGAGACCCGCCGCAATAGGTTCCGCACCAGCAGCTCGAAGCTGAGGTCGGTCTGCAAATCGCCGTTCACCCTTATTCGAGCCGGCGTCAGGAAACGCACGCGCCGCGTAGAGGGGTCAGGGGTTGGCGGTTGGGGATCGGAACATCTAAGTTCGCCAATCGCTTCGGCAATCAACCCTTCAAGCGATGGCGAGGCGGATGAAGGCTCTTCTGACCGCGCACCTTTCAGTTCGGCAAGCCGCTCGCGGATCAACTCACTGAGCGGGCGGGCAATTTGGAACAAGCGGGACCTTTCCGCTTTAGCACCTGGCAGGCGGGACGCCGGCGCTTCCAGGACGCCGTTCTCGTAGATTAACTCGAGCCGTTGCGCCGAATCTCGTAGCCAGACTTCTCGCAACTCGAACTTCGCCCGATTCGCGCCTAAACCCGCGTGAGCCATCTCAGCGAACGCAAGTACCACATATCGTAGATACTCAGTTGCTCGGCCGATCAAGACGAGATCAAACGACAAAGTGTCGCCTGCCGCGAATCGCCTGGGGCGGTCAGGAAACTCCACCGATGTAATTGAGAATTGCGAATTGGGGATCGAGGATCGCGGATCTCCTAATTTCGGATTGCGGGTTTCGGATTGCGGATTTGAAGGGTTTCGCGCAAAGCCGCCAAGTTCCGCAGAGCCGCTAAGAGCGCCGGCGGCCTTAACAGCAGGGACTCTCCACACTCGCCTGACTGGATTCTGAACAATCGGAGGCGAGAGGATGAACGGAACCGGAGCTTCTCGTTGTCCGCGCAATTGAGTGACGCCAGGCGGGACCGGAGTCTCGAACAAGTAGTGGTATGCGCAGGGATCGGCCGCAGAACAGCCGCAGCAGTCACCGTGATCGATTGCGCGCACCGCCTCTCTCAGCGCATGGCCAAACGCCCCGCGCAAAGTCGAGCCCAGGAACGACGGTAGTCTGCACTCCTCCCGCGCAAGCAGGCGAAGCTCGTATCTCGAAAGTGTTATTTTATTGAAATCTTCGGAACGCATGGGAAAACCACTCCTGCTGTGAATCCCGATGTCCCGGAGGAAGCGTTATCGTTTACGTCGTGAAACGAACACAAAAGTTCGCGCGAAAGTCTTGAATCGCAAACTTTTGTTTCTACTTGATCACTCCGCGCTGCCGCGAGGTGTGGGCTACAAAATGAAGCGCGCGGATTGTACTACGGGTTGCAGACGACTGCAAGGAAATTTTTCCTACCGTAAGAAGGTTTGTTAAATTTATCCCTCAGACCCTCGGCCCACGCAGGGCGAAATACCAGGACGGGCGGTATAGTTACACAAACCATGTTGTCTTAAGGAGAATTCAAAACGAATGACGCCAACTTGAATGTGAAAGCCCCGCTAACTATACTGCTCGACTATGGCTGGGGCCGAGGTCGCTATCAGAGAGTGTTCTTCAATCGAAGACTTCCAGCAGTGCATCGAGCTCGAGCGAGCTGTCTGGAAAGATGATGACCTCGGAATAATGCCGATCAGGCTTTACATGATTTCCAAAGCCTGCAACGCGCCCACCATCGGCGCGTTTGAATCGTCGGGCCGGCTCGTGGGATTCGTCCACACAATGATCGCGCTGATGGATAAGCACGTTGTGTATCACTCGCACCTGGCGGCAGTTCGCGAAGACTTGCGTCACAAAGATATCGGCTACAAGATGAAGCTCGCACAACGTCAGCACGCGATCCAGGCCGGGGCGCCTCTGATAGTCTGGACCTTCGATCCCCTCCAGTCACGCAACGCCCATTTGAACGTCAACAAGCTCGGCGCAGTCATTCGCCGTTACGAGGTCAATTACTACAGTGAAGGGATATCAACTGTTTTCGATTCAGAAGTGCCGAGCGATCGGATATTCGCGGAATGGTGGGTGTCGTCCCCACACGTCGAGTCGGCGCTTGCCGGTAATCGCCCCCGAGTTGAGGTTCCTGAGTCTGTCCTAATCCCCGAGGACATCAACAAAGTGCGGGCCCGGTCCGTTGAAGAACATCTACAATGGCGGTTGCGCGTCCGCGAGGATTTTCAACACAAGCTCGCCGACGGCCTTATCGTCCGCGGCTTTGAGCGCGAGGGTGATACAAGCAGGTACCTGCTCGGGGTCGATGATCCGCAGTTTCACTTCGAAGCCTAGGTGGGGCAGGCTTTAGCCTGCGCATCGAAGATTGCACAGGCTGAAGCCTGCGCCACGTTATCAAGCATGAAACTAGAACTTGAACGAATCGAGCTCCGAGAAATCGAGTTGCCTCTGAAGTGGCCGTTCGAAACCAGCTTCGGACGCACCACGCGGCGACGGATCATGATCGTACGCGCTTTCGATAAGTCTGGAGCCTACGGTTACGGCGAGTGTACTGCGCCCGAAGACCCGTTCTATAACCATGAGACGATCGATACTGCGTGGACTATCGTGACCGATTTTGTTGGCCCGATTCTCGCGGCTGCGCGGATCGAAAGCGCCGACCAGGTGAACGACGCTCTGGCGCGCATTCGTGGCAATCGCATGGCGAAGGGCGGAGTCGAAGCAGCGGTATGGGACCTCGAAGCGAGGCTTGCGGGGAAGCCTCTGTGGCAGCACATCGGCGGAACGCATAGCGAGATCGCTTGCGGCGTTTCCATCGGCTTGCAACCGAGCACCGCTGAACTTCTCGAAAAAGTCGCTCGTGAAGTGGAAGCCGGCTATCAGCGGGTCAAGATCAAGATCAAACCGCAACAAGATGTTGCCCTGGTGGAAGCAGTTCGATCGAAATTCACTGACATCAGACTTACAGTCGATGCGAATTCGGCCTACTCGCTTGCGAACATCGAGCTATTGAAGAGATTGGACCAGTACAGCCTGATGATGATCGAGCAGCCGCTCGCTCCCGGGGATCTGGTCGATCACGCAAAACTGCAGCGCGAGATCAACACCCCGATCTGTTTGGATGAATCCATACTCACGGTTGCCGACGCGAAGCACGCTCATGAGCTTGGCTCGTGCAGGATAATAAACATCAAGCTCGGACGCGTCGGCGGTCACGCCGAAGCCCGGGCGATTCAGGAGTTCTGCGTCAGACGCGGAACTCCCGTGTGGTGCGGAGGCATGCTTGAATCAGGGGTCGGCCGCGCGCACAACATCGCGATGTCGACGCTTGAAGGCTTCACTTTGCCTGGTGACGTATCTGCTTCAGCGCGCTACTGGGAAGAAGACATCATCGAGCCTCCGGTCACTGTGAGTCCTCGCGGAACGATCACCGTCCAAGGTGGCGTGGGGATTGGGTACGAGGTGAACGAGAGTCGGGTCGAATCGCTGGTGAGGAGGCGTGAGGATGTACTGCTGTAGTGGTGCAGGCTTTAGCCTGTGCTGGTGTAGGAGCAGAGACCTTTCAGTAAATCTAGAATCTCTCCAAACCGTTTACGCGTATGGAAACAATCTCGAAAAGGTATTACGAGCGAAGGCTGCCTCATTGGCACCCTGAAGGTTCGAACATTTTCCTCACCTCCCGGTTGTGGGGTTCCCTGCCACTCTCCGCGATCGAGCGCATAAAAGCCCGTCGTCTCTTGCTCGAACGAGAAGCTGCTCGGAATAGCGAGACAGCGCGAGAGCGGGGCATTCGGCATAGCAAGAAAGTCTTCGCCTTTATGGATGACATTCTAGATAAGGCAGAACACGGTCCAGTGTGGCTAAAGGAGCCATCCATCGCCGATCTGGTGGAGGATGCGCTTTTGCGCCGCTACCAACACCTGTACCGTCTTTGGGCTTACGTGGTAATGGCGAATCATATCCACGTCTTGTTGCAACCGAAAAAGGCTTCTGGTGATGGCTACGTACTTATGGAAGAGATCACCAAAAGGTTAAAAGGCTCAACGGCCCGCGCGGCAAATCAATTCCTGAATCGAACAGGTCAGTCGTTCTGGCAGGACGAGAGCTATGACCACTGGGTTCGCGACGAAATGGAGTTTTACCGAGTAATAGCGTACATAGAAAACAATCCGGTGAAAGCTGGATTGGCGACTAGACCGGAGGACTGGCAGTGGACTTCGGCGCGGGAACGAGTTCGCCGAGCGTGGACCGAAGTACGCGCACTGACGTAGCGAAGTGGCGCAGACTTTAGTCTGTGAGGTAGGTCATAGCTTAGCCACTTCCCACAGACTAAAGTCTGCGCAAATGACCTAGCGATGTGGCGCAGACTTCAGTCTGTGGGCGAGAGTATAGCTTAGCCACTCCCCACAGACTAAAGTCTGCGCCACATCCAGGAGAACTATGTCGGAATTTGAGGGAAGGACAGTGATAGTGACCGGCGGCTCGCGAGGCATCGGCCGAGCAATAGCGAAAGAGCTTGCCTCGCGAGGCGCGAACGTGGCTTTCACCTTCACCAAGAATCGCGAGATGTCGGATGAGCTTGTCGCGGAACTTCAAGGCACAGGTCGGCGCGCGATCGCATTTCAGGCTGATGTAACTGACTACGCGGCCTCTGAAACGATGGTGAAGGCTGTAAAGAGCGAATTCGGATCGATCGACTATCTGGTAAACAACGCGGGCATCACTCGTGACAAGTTGATAATGATGATGAGCGAAGAAGACTGGAATGCCGTCATCGATACAAACCTCAAGGGGGTGTTCAACGTGACCAGGCAGGCGGTCTCGGTGATGGTCCGGCAGAGACGTGGTTCGATTCTTAATATCGCGTCCATCAGTGGGATTGTGGGAATGGCGGGTCAGACTAATTATTCTGCTTCGAAGGCCGGGCTCATTGGTTTCACGAAGGCGCTCGCCAAGGAAGTTGGTCGACGCAACATTACAGTGAACGCTCTCGCGCTCGGGTTGATCGATACCGACATGACTGCTGCGTTACGGGATGAGTACAAGCAAAAGATGCTCGAGCAGATTCCGCTTGGCCGTTACGGGACCGTCGAAGAGGTCGCGCGAGTTGCTGCGTTTCTGCTATCGGACGACGCGCGATACATTACCGGACAAGTGATCCAGGCCGATGGTGGTCTCGCAATGTGAACAACGAGATCTGGCATTCAGCGCAGAAATAGTGAAGGCGGGTGACAAGCCCGCCTTCACTACTTTAACTCGCTCGATGACCGACGCTACTCGATCGTGACCTTCAAGAAGAGAGTCTGGCCCCTTCGTTCCACTTCGATGAGGTACTCACCTGACTGAATCGACTTCACGGCATTCACCAGATCTTCGAAGGTCTTGATCTCGGTTTGATCGAAGGTGTGGATCACGTCGCCGTGCTGTACGCCCGCATCGGCCGCGGCACTGTTCGGCTGAACAGCGACGACCAACGCGCCGCCAGGCGTCTTTAGCTTTGGCTTTATCTGGTCGGCAATCTCGGGCGTTACGGTTCGTCCTTGTATACCGAGGCGGCTTTGCTGAACGGCGTTCGGGTGGTCATCCCCTTGCCCTTCTGGTATTGCGCGAGCGCTCGTGTCCGCAGGCCGTTCAGCAAGCTCAACTGTAACCGACTGAGGCTGGCCCTTTCGGATGAAGTCCACCCGCGCCTGCTGACCGACCGGCGTAGATGCAACTGCGTCAGTCAACTGTTCCCCAGCTTTCACAGGCTTGCCGTTGAAAGCAGTTATCACGTCCTTGGCCTGGAGTCCCGCTTTGCCAGCCGGACTGTTAGGATCGGGAACGTCGCTGACGAAGACCCCTGTGTTCGGTTCCAATCCAACGGCACGGGCGTATGCCTGGTCCAGGTCGGTCACCAGCACGCCTAGATAACCACGACTGACCCTGCCGTTTTTGACAAGGCTGGGAAACACATTTCGAGCGACGTTCGACGCAATGGCGAATCCAATGCCGATGTTGCCCTGACTGAAAGGTCCGCCGGTGAGGATCATCGTATTGATCCCGATGACTTCGCCTTTCAGATTCACGAGCGGTCCGCCCGAGTTCCCGGGGTTGATCGAAGCATCGGTCTGAATAAACCGGCTGAACATCCGGTTGTTCCGTCCATCGCGAAGCTCACGACCGGTAGCACTCACGATGCCGGCGGTCAAAGTTTGCTGAAGCCCAAACGGACTGCCCAGCGCGAGCACCCAATCGCCCTGCTCGACCTCGTCCGAATCGCGGGCAAGCACTGCGACCGGCAAACCCGCAGCCTCAATCTTGATGACGGCGAGATCGGTGCCCACGTCTTTTCCGATGACTGTCGCCTTGAACTTGCGGCCATTGGCGAGAGTGACATTGATCTTGCTGGCGTTGCCCACGACGTGATTGTTGGTGAAGATGTAGCCGTCCTCAGTCACTATGAACCCAGAGCCTGCTCCTTCACGCCGCGGTCCCCTCGGCTCTGGGAAGCCAAGCGGATCTTGTTGGCTTGGATCGGCCTCCGTGCGCTCGACTACGTCAACATAAACGACGGCAGGCTTGACAACCTTGACTACCTCACGAAACGTGTTTGAAAGCTCTACGGCGGAAGGCGCATTTGTGGACGCGACCTGCCGCGGCTCGGGGAGCACAGGCACGTTTCTGGACGAGCGATGATACGCGCCTTGAATGATGGCTACGGTGACTACCAGCGCAGCCACCAGAAAAGTGATAGCTATCCACGCGCCACCTGAACCTCGCCGTTGCTTCCAAGGATCCTCGGGACTCTTTTGCCCGACGGGCCCGCTTTCATTGGCAGTGTCGTTCATTTGTTTTATCCTCACGGTCGCGAGATTAACGAATCAAGCTTAGCGAAGGTGTGTGCGTCTGCGCAACTGAGTGGGTACGCAGGTGTGCGTCAGGTCGTTGAACGCGCGAGTCGGATCAGCCTTGAGTCAAGCCTCAACGAGGTTCTGTCAACAGTCCCAAGTTTTTGTACCCGCCGACTACCTTGAGTTGAGCTTGGGCCGTTTGCCTAAGTCAACCTTGGACTCTGAGCTGCAATCCCGTTGGTATTGCCTCCCGAAAACCTCGCTGACATTGTTAGCGCCCGAAAGTGCCTTAGCGGCGAGTCTTTGTGCAAACGGATCAGAACGCATGTTCGCGGGCCCTTCTTGATCGCGTTAGGCCATACGACTTGAGCTGACGGTACAGGGTGCTCGGCGAAATACCGAGAATCTCTGAAGCCCTGCCCTGGTGCCAGCCCGTCTGCTCGAGCACCGTGAGTATCTGCTTGCGGCGCAACTCGTCGAGGTTGCCGGCTCTGGACTCGTCGCCATCGTCCAAGTCGACGCTGATCATGCGGTGTGTGCGAAGCTCGATCGGCAAATCCTCGGCTCCGAGCTCAGCGCCTGTTGAAAGTATCACTGCGCGCTCGATCACGTTTCTCAACTCGCGTACATTGCCGGGCCACGCGTAGTTCATCAGCACCTGCATCGCGTCGTCGCTCAAGTGCACGCGATCGCCCCCGCTAACGAGTCCAAGGAAGTGCTCGGCGAGCGCTGGAATGTCTTCGGGTCTTTCGCTCAGCGCCGGCAGCTTGATGGTGAAGTTGTTTATGCGAAAGAGAAGGTCGCTTCTGAACTTACCCTGGGCTACGTCTTGAGTCAGGTCGCGGTTGGTGGCTGCGATGAATCGTACATCGACTTCGACTTTCTTTGTGCCGCCCACTCGATAGAACGACTGGGTCTCGAGCACACGCAGCAGTTTCGACTGAAGCGTCAAACTCATCTCGCCGATCTCATCCAGAAACAGCGTCCCGCCGTGAGCAAGCTCCAAAAGCCCAAGCTTTCGTTTTCGCGCGCCTGTGAATGCGCCCGGCTCGTAGCCGAAAAGCTCTGATTCAAGCAGCGTCTCTTGGATAGCGGCGCAGCTTATGTCGATGAACGGTCCCCCGTTCCGCGGCGAGAAGCAGTGAACCGTGTTGGCGACCAGTTCCTTCCCCGTGCCCGAATCACCGGTCACCAGCACTGTCGCGTTCGAAGCCGCGATCTTGCGAACAAGCGCCATCACATCGTTCATCTTCTGACTGCGTACGACGATGTCCGGCGCCTTTTCTTTATAGGTGAGCCGCGACTGCAGAATCATGTTTTCAAGCCTGAGCTGGCGCTTCTCATAGGCCTTGTTGATTATCGCCTCAAGCTCGCGGATGTGGCACGGCTTGGTGAGATAGTCGTACGCGCCAAGCTTCATCGCCTGGAGCGCCGTCTCCACCGTCGCGTGGCCGGTCATCATCAGCACTTCTGGCGGCTGCTCTTGCTGCCTCAGCTCGCGTAGAACTTCGAGCCCGCTGCGGCCCGGCATCATTATGTCGAGCAGCGCTACGTCGAACTCAGCTTCGCTCGCCGTCTTGATAGCAGCCTCCGCATCGTGGACAAGCGTAACCTGATGGCCGACCCTGGACAGCTCCTTTTGGAGAACAATGCCGAGATTCTTTTCGTCCTCGGCAATCAACAGTCTAATGTTTGGATTTGAACTCACAACACTCCCTCCATTTCAAGTATTGCTTCGAATGATTGCGCTCCGGCTGACGCGCCGATCTCCTGGTACGGCGGGAGCAACAGGCGGAAGGTCGTTCCAACACCCTCGGCCGAATCGACCTCGATTCGTCCGCCATGTTCGGAGACGATTCCGTAACAGACCGACAGGCCCAGCCCGGTCCCGCGGCCGAGCGGTTTGGTCGTAAAGAAGGGGTCAAATATTCTTGGCAAATGCTGGGCTGGGATTCCGCAGCCGGTGTCGCTGAGCTCGACACAGACGAGGCGTTCTGTCTCCGATTCGTTCCAGTGTGTTCGAATCGTCACACTGCCGCCGGCATCCAGTGCGTCAAACGCATTAGACATCAGCGCGATGAAGATTTGCTTCATCTGGCCTTCGTTCACGTAAACCGGCGGCAGCGAGTTATCGAGCTCTCTGATTATCCGCATCTTGCCAAGTTTCGGATGATGCTTGATGAGCTGAAGCGTCTGCTCGATGATCTGGTTAATATCGCCCGCAAGCTTATCGGACATTCGCTGGTGTGAGAATTCAAGCAAGCTGTTTGTGATCGTCTTGCACCTGAACGCTTCGTCGCGAATGATCTGGAGATACTCGCCGAAGTCCTGATGCAGAGCGGCGTCCTGCAAATCTTCGACGCGCGCGGTCAATGCCTCGGAGCAAGCTGCAATCGTTGCCAGCGGATTGTTGATCTCGTGAACGACGCCGGCGGCGAGCCTCCCAATCGAAGCGAGCTTCTCGGCGTGGATGACCGCCTCGTTCATTTTCTTCTGCTCGGTTATGTCTTCGCCGACGGTGATGACGTGCGTGACCTCGGCATTATCAACACGCATAGGAATCTTGCTGATTTTCCAGGTTTTTTTCTGACCGTCGAATTTTGACTCCTGCTCCATGTGAACCATTTCACCGCTCCGGAACACATCGACGAACTCTTCTTCGAGCTTACGGCGCGGTTGGCGAACCAGCACTTGAAACACGTTGCGTCCGAGCACCTGTTCGCGATTGATGCCGAGCCCGCCTACTTCGCGATTGCGGTTCCACGCCACAATGCGCATATCGCGATCCACTACGTAGAGCGAGACGGGAAGGGAATCGATGATCTTCTCAGTGAACCGCTTCTGTTCTTCTGCTTCGCGGGTGCGGTGGGAGACCTCGACTGCAAGATTGATCGAAGTGTCCTTTGTCCGCCGGTACAGCTCGGTATTTCTTATAGCCAGGCTCAGTTGCTGTGCGACCGCGCCAATCAGTTTTTGATCGTCCGCGCTGATCGGGCGCGGCACGTAGCTGCCGCAGATAAGGATTCCCAGAATTCGGTCATCGAACATCAGAGGAACTACGGTCTCGAGCAATATCTTTGGATCGCGCAAGAAGCGTTCCGCGGTTCTTATCTGAATTGCGGGCTGCGAGCGCCAGTCTGCTGAGGTGAGAAAGCTGCCGACACGCTCATTGTGAAACCACTCGTCGCCGGCCGGTTGGTTTTCCTGCGAGCGCGAGCAAATCGCCGACGCCAGGTCGTTTGAGTCAGTCGAGCTTCTAACCACCACTGCGCACGCGTCGCATTCAAGGCTCTTGCCTATGGTGAACACCGCGTAGCCCAATAGCTCGTCCATCTCGAGCGAAGTCATCAGGTTATTTCCGAGGTTGTAGACGAATGTTAGCTGCGCCGCGCTCTTCTTGGTTTCCAGATAGAGCCGCGCGTTTTCAAGCGCGACTGTCAGTTGATTGCAGATAGTCGATAACAGCTCTGTCTGGTGGCTTGGAAATGGCGTTCCAACGTTTGAAAACAAGCATACGGCGCCAAGCACTTTCCCTTTCAGCGTCAGTTGCGCGCAGGCCAGGTCCCGCACGTCCTTCAAGAGTTCGCTCGCCGCTCCTCTTCGCGCGGACTCTGGCAGCGGTTCGAGCACCAGCGGCTTCCCGTCCATCAGCGGGACGATCCGCGAGTACCACTCGAGCAAGCCAGTCCGTGCGCTTTCATCCATCGTCAGGCCTGCCGTGGCCGCGACGCTAATCGGCTGCTCATCGGCTTCGCGCAGAAAGACCACGCCCGCGTCCGCTCGAAGGTACTTGATCAGCGCAGCGAGAGTACCTTGTAACAGCACCTCAGGCTCAAGCGAACTGGCCAGCACCGACGACACGGTGTGAAGCACGTTCAGTTGCTCGAATCTCTCGGCCCTTTCGCGCTCGTAGCGCGACGAACGTAGATGCGCTTTGACTCGTGAGAGCAGCTCGGCTCTCTGATAAGGCCTGGTGATGTAATCGGTCGCGCCCTGATTCAAGCAGGCAACTTTATCGTGTGGGCGATGGCTCTTGGAGATGAACAGGATCGGCAGATCGGCCGACGCATCGTCAGCCCGAACGTCCTCGCAAAAGGTCAACGCAAGATGAGCCCAGTGGAGTCGCCGCAGGCTCTCACCCGAGTCGTCGTTGGAAGGCAGTAAAGAAGAGCCTGTCAAGCGGGAAGCGGAAGATTCGATGATGATCAGCGAGGCTTCGTGGGCCTGCAATTCCTCGCGAGCGGCCTCTGCGGAAGCGAGCGAGACAGCATCATAGCCTGCGGCGGCCAGCAACCGCTGCATAGCCAGCGCTGACTTCGTTTCGTCTCCGAGAATGAGGATGCGGCCGGATAACCCGTTAGGGCTAGACATACGAGCGCCTGCACTGATTTGGGGCTATGAGAAACCGGATCGAGGGGCAGAAGCCGGGGTCTTTAGGAGTGCGGCAAATCTAAGTCATTTTGACGGATGAGTCAATAATAATGTCAGCCAAATCAGGTGCCAGTAGCGGTACTCACCTCTCAAGCTGTTGCCTGGCGAGCACTGCTTCGTTGCTCCGGGGATAGAGCCTGACTATCGCTTGAAGCTCGGCTCGTCCTGCGTCTGTCTGGCCAAGGTCGATCAACGCCATAGCCTTCTTGAACCGAGCACCAGGGACCTTGTCGCCCTTTGGGAACAACAGGGACACCTTGTCGAATTCAGCGATCGCTTCATTGAACTGCTTCTTACCGTAATAGCACTCGCCTATCCAGTACTGCGCGTTGTCGGCCATCTCGCTTGAAGGATAGGTTTCGACGTATTGGCGGAACTCGCTGATCGCGAGATCGTAGTTGCCGCGGCTGTAGTCGCCATAGGCAGCAGCGAATAGCTGATCGGGATTGCCCGGCGTGATCTGAGTGAAAGTCGGAAGTTTCGGCAGGTTCTCGACTAGCCTCCTGAGTTGAGCCAATTGCTCCGACACACGATCTATGCGCTGATTCGTGGAGCTAAGTTGTTCGCTCAACCCGCTGACTGATTGAATAGCGCTCGAACTGCCTTCGGTCACCCGGCTCTGCGCCAGGCTGATCGCGTTCACCTTGTCGGCGATTTGAGTCACGAGAGTATTCAACTGGCCACTGTTCTTGTCCATTGTCTCTTGCATACTCCGGACCTGGCGCTCGAGCACGATCACTTCGGCCTTTAACTCGTCGAACGCGAGCTTCAGTTGTGCGTCACGATCTCTCTGACCCGCGAGTCCGATTCCACCCAGCGACGACAGCAATACCAGGCCAAGCGCGGCGGCGGTGATGAACTTGAACGACATAGAACTCTCCTATTGATTCGATTCCCAAATGTCCCTGGGAGCGCAGGCATCCCTGCCTGCTTGGGCGTGTCGCGAGAAGAGGCAGGCAGGGATGCCTGCGCTCCCAGGGACGACTACCGGCTACGGATTGCGTGGCGTTCCGCCGCTCACGTACACGAAATCATCGCGGCGGTCGTGTGCCCACGAAGGCCGAGTCTCCGGCGATCCTTCGCTTGCGCCTGAGGCGCGCTCCTTACCGTAGCTCACCGTTTGAATTCTCGATGCTTCGACTCCCAGCGATGTCAAGAATTCCTTTGCGGCTTGCGCGCGACGCTCGCCCAATCCGATGTTGTACTCCTCGGTCCCACGCGGGTCGCAGTTTCCTTCAATGCGAAACACTATCGACCGGTTCGGGCCCTGGGTCAGCCACTCCGCCGCGCGCCGCAGTTTGTCCTTCGACTGCGGGAGCAAGTCGGCTTTGTCTAAATCAAAATAAACAGACTGCACCCACTGGTTAAACAGCGCAGCAATAGTCGGATTGGGTGGGTTACTTCTAGGCCGGTCGCCTCCGACAGTAGTAGAGTCTTCTGTCACCGTCACGCGAGCTGAAGCGTTGTCGGTTCCCCCGGGCCCAGTCGCGCTTGCATTGTAGGTCGTGGATGTCGAGGGGCTTACGACGCGCGATCCGGAGCTGGGCACGGTTCCAAGATCGCTGATAGTCACCCGGTCCGCGTTGTTCGAAGTCCATCGCAGGGTGGTGCTTTGTCCCCGCACGATGGCGTCCTGGTCGGCGGATATGCGAATGCTCGGTTTGGCGGGTCGCGCCGTAACCGCGACAACCTTGCTGTCCCGAGCTTCTTTATTGCCGCGTTTCGCGACAGCCAGGTATGTTGTCGTGTTGTCCGGCGTAAAAACCTGCGCGCCGGTCTTTTCCACTGTTTGTCCGTTGAGTTGAACCTGCTTTGCATCCTTGGAGGTCCAGCTCACGCGGACGTCCTCGCCTTGCTGAAGGCGATCGCGCGAGACCTGCAATTGAACTTTCGGCTTTGCGCATCCCACTACGCCAATCAGAACGGAAGTAGTAAAGATGATCGCAGCTATTCGCGAAAACTTTCTCTCCATTACAAGCTCCTTTTGCGCGCGATCAGTATCGAGCGAAACCCAAGTTTCGACAGCGAGGTCTCGAACCCTCGGCGCTACTGAAATCATTTTGCCCACGTGGGCGAACGGCCGCCGCCGCGCGTGAGCTGGCGTTGGCCGCTGCCGTCGATGTGCGCTTGCCAAACTTCCCATCGGCCCGAACGATTTGATTGAAACGAAATGTGCCGGCTATCGGGCGACCAGGTCGGGCTCTCGTTTCGCCCCTGAGATGTTAGCTGAATAAGCTGGGCGGATGCCACATCCGCGACGAAAACTTGAAAGCTCCCCGCGCCGCCATAAGTAAACGCGAGGTAGCGCCCATCGGGCGACCACGAAGGTGAATCTGCCTGTCCGCCCCTCGCGATCAGGGGCCGCTGATTCCCGCCGCTCGAGTCCATCACGTATACTTGGGGCGCGCCCGCGCGATCAGATATGAAAGCAATCTCGCGCCCGGTTTGCGGGTTCCATCGCGGCGAGATGTTGATCCCTCTGGCGGTTCGCGTCAATCTTCGCGCGTTCGAGCCGTCAAGGTTTGAAACGTAGATTTCCATCGATCCATCGCCGCCGATCGCCGAGCTGAAAGCGAGCTGCCCGTTCGGAGAAATTGTCGGCGAGGTAGTGGTCGAATTGAAACTGGTTCCGCCGATCCTACCGCCTTCCCCCGAGCGGACTACGATATTGGGAACGCCGGTCTTGAAGCTCACATAGGCCAGATAACGCCCATCGGGCGAGAACTGTGGGAAACGAACTATCGGGCCGTCACTCGCAAAGATGCGCTGATTGAAGCCGTCGTAGTCCATCAATTTGATAGAGTCGCCCGAAACGTATGCCATCTTCGAAGTAGCAATACCATCACGGCCCGTAAGCAATTTGACTATCTCGTCGGCAAACTCGTGCGCAATGCGCCGCGGATCGCCGGTGTGACGCGACGCGATAAGCTGTTGCTTCGTCTTCACGTCATACAGATATGTGTCGGCAGAGATTGCGCCGCCCGTGTTCTGAAGATTGCCAAACGCAACATAGTCCGCCTTGACCGGATCGGCGCTCCAGTCGTCGAACTTAAGTGAAGCCGGATCGGGAACAAGCGTCTTGGGATAAAGGCTCTTGCCGACGAGGCCGGATACCGCCGCGAAGTCAAGATCGGTCCACAAGACCTGGTTGAATGTGTTGGTAGCCGCTTCAAGTCCGGCCGAGCGCGCGATGAAATCGGCGAGCGCCAGGTTTGGGCCATTCCCCGGCGTGACGATGATCGTGCCGATTTGTTTTCGCAGGTCTTCTTGAGGCGGCTGAGCCTCTTGACGTGCTGCAACTACGGCCACGCTTGGCAAAATCAATGTAAGAAGCGTTGCGAGGGCGTTTGCTGCTCTTATCTTCATAACTCAGAACCGAACGCGGCCTTTTCACCGCAGTAGCATAGATTTTAGTCTGTATCTGGTAATTGTTCTTGTAGCGGAGTTACCGACACGGACTAAAGTCTATGCTACTGCCTTGAGCCACTTCAACAATATCACTTCGGATACCGGAACCAAACTTCTGCGGTCGCTTCTTCCGCGCTCGCCAGAAACCCGGACGGAAACGGCGGCAGCGGATCCGATGCGATAACCGCTCGCTCGGCTGCGTAGTTCACCTGCGCATTCGCGGAGCGCTGTCTGATGTAGGCCGGCGCCACTCGGCCCCCCGAAAGAGAGAGTATCCGTCCGTCTCGCGAGATCCTGATACGTATCACAACGTACTGGATTCCGCCTGAATCGATTGCCGGCGGCGAATAGTTTCGACCGAGTATCGCTTGAATCCTGCGGCCATATTCAGAGCCTCCGGGTAAACCCGTGCCGCCGCCAACCCCGCCCCCCGCGCCTATTCCAACGCCTCCGATCAGCGCTGCAGGTGTAGGGCTACCGAAGCTGCGGCCGACCTGTGCGGTTTGCGTCTCCGAGCGTCCGCGCTTATCTTTGCCAGTAAAGATTCTTTCCTGTTGATTAACTACGGGCCGATCGGTCTTGAGCGCTTTGGGGTCCGGGATAACCTTTTCCGTAGGCGGAAGAAGCGTCTCTGAACTCGGATCCGGGCGGCGGCCCGTTTCAACCCGCGTATTGTTGATCGCATCATCTGTGTCGCCAACGTAGGAGACAGGCTGAGGCTTTGCGAACCCAAGTATGGCTGACTCATCGGCCACTCCGACTTCGATTGAGCCGCCTCCACCTTCACCGCCTTCGCCGGGCCCCGCAGCTACGATCTCAGAGGAAACGACGCGATTGAAAGCCACGAACAACGCGGCAAAGACAATCAGGTGCAGCGCTATGGACAGAGCAACGCCCAGGCGCGGCGCCTTTTCGCCTCCTACGGATTCCTTCTTTAATGTGACTATCGTTTCCATAGGTATGTTCGTAGTACCGCCTTCAGGCGGAAGTTCGTAACATCACCGGGCAGTGTTTCCGATCTCTTTACAAACTTCCGCATTAATGCGGACCACGAGCTTCATCGGTTCACCTCTTCTTCAGCGTCGGTTCAGTCACAAGGCTGACGTCTGCGCCGACTTGCTTTGCGATATCCAGCACGTAAGCGATTATGCGATAAGGAGTCTCCCCATCACCGCGCACATAGACTTTGCGCTCACCCGATTGCCCCAGCTTCTCTAAGAGCAACGCCGGCAGATCGTTCACGTTGACCTGCTTCGCTTCCGCCTGTGTGCTGAGGTACACGTTGCCGTCCTTATCGATGCTGACCACGACCGCTTTCGGCCTGGGCTGCTCCGAGCGGGTCTCCTGGGTCTTGGGCAAATTGACTTCAATTCCGGTCTGAAGAATCGGCGCCGTCACCATGAATATGACCAGGAGAACCAGCATCACGTCTACCAGCGGCGTGACATTAATCTCGGAGAGAGAAGTTTGAGTGCGCCCGCGTTGATCTGTGAAAGCCATAGTAGTTAGTGTCTCTTCTAACTTGGTACGTTGTGCGTGATGAGTGATGCGTGATCAGAAACTGTCGGTTACGAATCACGCATCACGCTTCACTCAACCTATCTAATCGCTTTGACGTAATGCCGCTCCACAAGGTTGATCAGTTCCAGAGAAAACCGGTCGATGATTGTTGTTAGTGCTTTGATCCTGTTCAAGAAATGATTGTAGAAGATCGCGGCCGGCACGGCAGCGGCGATTCCGGCCGCGGTTGCAATCAGCGCCTCGGCTATACCTGGGGCTACAGCCTGAATAGAAGAAGCCGACGCGGTGCTCAACCCACGAAACGCGATGATGATTCCGACGACTGTCCCAAACAGTCCGATGAACGGGGAAGCGTTTGCTGTAGTCGCCAGCCATGTCAGGCGGCGCTCCATCTGCGAGACTTCGGCGATGGTAGCCGACTGGAGGACTCGACTGAGCGCGTCGATGCTTCGAATGTGGCCGTCGCCATCACCAATCTGGTTCTTTATCTCGTCGTAACCTGAGACGAACACTCGCACCAGCGGACTACGGCCATCGAGATCAGTCCCTTGATAGAGCTCGGACAGCTTCCCCCCTCTCTGAAATCGAGAAAGGAATTCTTTCGTTTGCTTCTCTGCGTCGCGAAGCCACAGCCATTTCGTGATGATTATCGCCCAGGAGTAAATCGAGAAAATCAACAGCAGAATCAGGACTCCTTTTGCGATTGGGCTGGCTCCCAAGAGAAGTTCGATGAAGGTGCTGGTTTGAGCTTGTGTTGACTGGATCAAAGAGAGTGCGAACCCAACAGCTATCGTCAATCCTGGTTCTCCTTGGTTGTTACCTGCAAGGTGGATTCTAGATTGCGGCCTCTGGGGTGTCAAACATCGCAACTGTATCGCGGTATTGGAGTAGGATTACTACTCTTACATAATCCACAGACACAATTGTGCGGCAGCGCCGCGCGGCGTGCTTCGCGGTCGACATTTGGTTGACACGCAAAGGAGCGATGTTTATAGTGGGACGCTCTCACGTGCTAACGCCTTGTTGGTCTTCGAACTTGAGGAAAGGCTCAGGCCAAACTAATCGTAAACGACTAAGGAGGACGTATGCTACCGGCTTCGATTCTTCACCTGCCAATTATTCTGCCTCAATTGCAGCCAGGTTTTTTTTTCACGGACACAATCTTTCATCCGCCAACGGATACTGCGGCCTACGTCCAGATAATTCTCCGATGGCTCCACCTCTTGGCGGGAATAGTCTGGATAGGGCACCTCTATTATTTCAACCTTGTTAACGTTAACTTGATGAAAGCCCTAGATGGACCGACAAAAGGGAAGGTGATTCCTCAATTGATGCCCAGGGCGCTTTGGTGGTTTCGATGGGGAGCGCTGATTACTGTCTTAGTCGGCCTGGCCTATTACGCTATGTACATGTTATCACCCGATGCGAAGAACCCTGCGAACGTTGCTGCCGGCAGCAGGAATGTTTGGGTAATCTTAATCGTGTGGCTGCTTATTCCGGTGATAACATTCGCGATTGAAATGGCTCTGGTTAAGAAAGTAAATAACGGCTGGGTGCTGGCGGTGATTGTTGCAGTGCTCGTGACGCTCATGACGATCGCAATCATCTGCTGGCTGGCCTCGTCCCTTCCAATGGTCGTCAGCACACCTACGTTCTCTATTGGAATAGGCGGAGCGCTCGGCGCCGTCATGCTGTTCAACGTATGGGGCATCATTTGGCCGAATCAAAAGCGGATTATCTCCTGGACGGCAGACAATGCGGAAAACGGCACCGCTATTCCCGCAGAATCCGCGGGGTTAGCCCGCGTGGCATTCCTGGCGTCGCGCACCAATACCTGGCTCTCCGTACCGATGTTGTTTCTAATGGCTGCTTCGTCGCATTTCGGCGGATTCCTCGGTGTCAATAAGCTGTGAGAGACATCAATGATGGGTCGCCCTGGTGGTGTTATGAAGCAATAAGCTAAGGAGACGGTTGAAAAAGTGAATGCGGAGGAGACAAGATGAAGAGACTTCTAATGGGCTTCCTGTTCTGTGCCGGACTGGTTCTGGTTTCGGCTCAGGGGCAAGAGAAAAAGGATGCGACGCCCTCCGATAGTTCCGAGGGTCCTCAGGTTGGTCAGCCGGCTCCAAACTTTGAGGTGCCTTGGGCGGACCAGACGGCTGTTCACACTGCTAAGAATGAGTGGGTCAAGCTGTCGAGCCTGCGCGGCTCAAATGTAATCCTGGCATTCTACGTCGCTGACTGGACAGGGGGCTGAACGACCGAGATGTGCTCCTTCCGGGACGGATGGACCGACCTCGCAAAGCTCAACGCAAAACTCTTCGGCATCAGCGGTGACTATGTTTTCACACATCATGAATGGGCAAAGGCTCACCGCTTAACAATTCCCCTGCTGCAAGATCACGACCACGCCGTTGCGAAGGCCTATGCAAGCTTTTCTCCCCAGTTGCAAGGGCTCGCAAAGCGAACAATTTACTTGATCGATAAGAATGGGATAATCCGCTATCGCAACTTGAAGTTTCGCGCCACTGCTAAAGAAGATTATGATGCCCTGCGTGTAGAGCTCATGAAGCTTCAAGAACCGCCTTCGAAGTGAAGCAGCGGGAACCGGCGCGGCATCGAGATCAAAGGCAAGCGGACCTTCGAGCTGCACTTTTACCTGAAAGAAGTTCCTTCAGAGGTCGACCCCTCGACCCGTAAGATGCAGCCTTAACAGTTGCGGCGTTGCTCTGCTGCGCATAACGAGGTAATGGTTGAAGCAGGGGAACAGATGACTAAGCGATCTCCTTTATACGAGGACCAAAAGGCACTCGGTGCGCGATTCGGTTTGTTCGACGGTTGGGAGATGGCGCAATCGTATTCCGGCACTGCGGAAGAGCACCTAGCGGTCCGCACGAATGCTGGTCTGATCGATCTTTGCCATTACGGCGCGCTAAAGATTTGGGGAGGCGAGGCCGTTCAGTTTCTCAACGGCCTGGTCACTAACGATGTAAAGAGTCTACCGGCCGGAAAGGGAATGCGCGCGGCTTTCTTGACGGGCCATGGCAAAGTAAGAGCGCTTTGCCGGGTTCTCAACCTGGGCAAGGAGTTTCTGGTTATCAACAATCCTCAGACACATGACAAGGTCTTCAAATACGTATCACCGTTTTCGTATGCTGGAGACTTTAAGGCCGAAGATGTTTCAGAGCAGTATCTAACACTATCGGTGCAGGGTCCTAAGTCGCACCTCATCATGAAGGAGGTCTGCTTTGAGCCGGTGCCTTCGCTTTCAGAGTACGATTGGATCGAGACGCTAATCGCCGGCCATCGCGCGCTGCTCTCGCGAGTATCACATACGGGGGAGCTTGGATTCGACATCTTAGTGCCGGCCTCGGCACTTAAGGATGTGTGGGATTTCATTTTGCTCAAGGGTCACTTTCACTCCCTGGTTCCGTTCGGACTTTGGGCTCTTGAATCGCTGAGAATAGAGGCCGGCATTCCCGTATACGGCGTCGACATAGACGAAACAAACATGATGCTTGAGACAGGGCTTGAAGATGCGGTTAGCTTCAATAAGGGTTGCTATACCGGGCAGGAGGCAGTCGCGATGGCAACCTATCGAGGGCACGTAAGTAAGAAACTCTCAGGTCTGACGATAGAAGGGGATACGGTGCCTGACCGCGGGGATATTGTGAGGAAGGATGGAAAAGAAATCGGACTCATCACGAGCACAGGGCGGTCATTGAGCGTCGGATCAACAATCGCGCTAGCTTATTTGAAGTATGGATTCTTTCAACCTGGCAATACCGTCGAGGTTAAAACTGAGGCCGGAGTACTTTCAGCCCTGGTTGTAGAACTGCCTTTTCATAGAGGAGTTTAATTGGGAGATGATGAGATGCTACTTCGCATTATTTCATGCGGAATATCAGGGACCTGTTTAAATTGTTCGCCTAAACCCGCAGCATAAACTCCAAACCTCCATAGCAATTGAAGCGAGGAAATACTCGTTGTATGAGCGATGTGTATCTGAAACCCAAAATAGGCGTAATGGGTTCATCCGGCAAAGCCCCGAACGAAGCCGAGGGGCAGCGCCTGACATCCCTAGCGGAACGGCTAGGTAAAGTAATAGCTGAGCGTGGCTGTGTGTTGGTGACGGGTGCAACCACCGGTTTTCCTAACGTTGTTTCTCGAGCGGCGCGGCAACATGGAGGCTGGACCATCGGCATCTCGCCGGCTTCCTCCAGGGAAGAGCATGTGTCCCGATATGCGCTTCCGGATGATGGGGTCGATGTAATCATCTACACCGGCTTCGGCTTAAAGGGACGGAACGTGATCAACGTGCGAACTTCTGACGTTGTTATCATCTTCGGAGGAGGCATCGGCACGTTGAACGAGTTCACCATTGCCTACGACGAGGGGAAGGTAGTCGGTGTGCTCGTGGGCACGGGTGGTATAGCCGATAGAATTAAGGAAATCGCGGCGGTATCAGGTAAACGAGTCCGATCACAGTTAGTATTCGAATCGAGTCCAGACGCCCTCATCGATACTTGTCTGCAAGTGCTAAGCGGGCGTAACTGAACGGCCTGGGAGCAGTACTTTGGGGGGAGGCGAAATCCGCACTGCGAGGAAGGATTCACGCGGATGTGGACGGTGTGCTCCAATAGCGGTTCTCGTAGTACCTTCGCAGTCCATCGATGGCCTCTCGGAGGATCTCTTTCACAGTTGCTTCACCCTCAGCCGATGTTACGGTGATCTTTCCGTCGTCTCCCGGCTTTATGGAAAGCGCTCCCTTAGGCGTAATCAATTCGATCAGCCCGTTCCATACCGATTCGTCCATGACAAGCACGAAGCCGTCTCCACCATATGCGTAGATCTTGTCGTCGCCAGCTTTGACGTACGACTTGTCGTGCTCGGTCTGCAGCCAGTCAATTAAACTCGCGAGCTCAACCAGCAAATCCCCGTAGGGACCTTCGAAATTTCGCTCTGTGGCAGTTCGTGTCATGTCAGAACTCTGATTCCTTTTTCAGCCGGACGACCGCCCGGCCTTAGTGGACAGTTCAGCCGCGGCCTTCCCAACCTATCTGCTTCAGCCGGCCGTTCTCGACTATGACGGGCACGGTTGGGTCTCCGTCGGTTATTGACAGCATCTCCTCTCGGAATTTCAGGTTGTCTTGCGCGTTACGCTCCTCGAAGGCGATGCCCCGAGCGGTGTAAGACTCGCGAGCTTTCTCACAATAGGGACAGCCGGGCTTCGTGTATATTCTGACTTCCAACTAAACTTCCTCCCTAACCTGGTCACCAGTTATGAAGCGGCCAACGCCGGTAGTGTAACAAAGTGGTTTAACGGCTGCCAAGCGCTGTCTACAAATTTGATTAGGGTTCGCACAAATGGTATCGTTCCCGCGATAGCGTAGTTGGGTCGATCTAAAAGGGACGAGCGAGGACCCGATGAGAGATCTGGATGTACCAAAACAACGAGCATCGGAGCGCGCGCTCGAATTAGTTCGTGCCGGTCAAGTTATCGGCCTGGGCACTGGCTCCACGGCAAAGTTCGCAATCGAAGGAATAGGGCGGCTTGTTAGAGCTGGGCTATCGATCAAAGGTGTCCCGACGTCGGTTTCTACTGAGCGAATGGCAAGGGAGCTAGGGATCCCGCTTTTAGACCTGAATGAAGCAGGCGTGATCGATGTGACACTGGATGGCGCGGACGAGGTCGATCCGGATTTCAATATGATCAAGGGTGGCGGCGGTGCGCTTACACGTGAAAAGCTTGTCGCGCTTGCCTCGGTAAAGCGAGTCATATTAGTTGACGAGAGTAAGCTTGTTGCAAAGCTCGGCCAGTCGCGCTTGCTGCCCGTCGAGGTCTTGCCGTTCGCCTGGACCTTGTCGGCGCGCCTGCTGAGCGATTTGGGTTGCGTCATAAGTCTTCGTCAGCAAGATGAAAAACCGTTTGTAACCGATAACGGCAACCACATCCTAGACTGCGACTTTGGTCCTATTGAAGATGCGGCCGCTTTGGAGAACAGAATCAAGGGCCTGCCGGGAGTAATCGAGTGCGGCTTGTTCATCGGAATTGCCGACATTCTGGTTATCGGGTTCGATGACAGAGTCGAGATCAGAGAACGAACCGCATGATTTTCTTTGCCTGACTGCCGAGTTCCTGTAATATCACCGAAGCCCCGCCATCTTCCCTGCCTCTTTCGGAGGTACCTTTGAATTGTTTAAATGCCAGAGAAGGTCTCTTTGAGAGCTTTAGCGAGCTAGTAGAGATAGAGGTGTGTCGCCATCGCGCGATGGTCCCCGAGAACAACAAGCTGCTGCGGTGCTTTCAGTACATAAAGATGGATGCGGTCTCGGTTGGTGACTATTGCTGGAACGGCGACTGCACCAACTGTCAGATCTGGTACCGAGCGGAGGATGGTGAGATCAAGTCGGGCCTGGCGTGTCGATTATACGTGCGGCCGGGAATGGTTATCACGGGCTTGAGCCCAAACTTGAGAATCGATTTGACAGACTAGAATCGCAAATCAGTCCCCTGTTCGAGGTGGCGCAGACTTTAGTCTGTGCGAAGTGGCTAAGCTATGACCTAGCTCACAGACTTTAGTCTGTGCGAAGTGGCTAAGCTATGACCTAGCTCACAGACTAATTTAGTCTCTGCGAAGTGGCTAAGCTATGACCTAGCTCACAGACTAAAGTCTGCGCCACTACCTGGGCTTAAACACGTACCGATGGATCATATCGGCCAAGCCGTCTATCGCACGTTCCTTGTCGAATTCACAGCTGCCCATGACGTAATCCTGAGACACGTCAAAGACCACTCTGTGCACTACGAAGGCCGCCGCCTCGACATCGATTTCCCAGGTTAAACCGGCTTTGTTGGCGAGCGATATCAACTCGCGTAGCTTTGCGATCGATCGCGCCATCACAGCCTTGTGTCGCGCGGCAAAGTCGGCGTCCTTAATTAGAAGCTCGCTTACCACTCGATGAAGCCCGGAATGCTTTTGCTTGTCGGTGATGGTATTGGCTATTGCTTGCCTTATCCGTCGTCTTAAGTTCGAATCGAAAAGGTGTTCTGGTTTGAGGCTGGCAAAAACGTTCTTATATAATTCGTCAGCGAGCCGATCGAAAATGATGAGCAGTAGTTGTCGTTTGTCAGTGAAATAGACGTAGAAAGATCCCACACTCACGCCTGCTTCAGATGCTATGTCGTTGGATGTGGTCTTCTCGTATCCGCGCTCCTGGAACAACTGAATAGCTGCTTGAACGATCTTTTCCTTCGTCTTCTTGCTGCGCGCCTGCTTTGGATTTGCCGGTACGCCCAGCACTATTGACTCATCCATTTGACTCCTCCGTGACTCCTGCAAAACCTGCTGTTACATTGTTTCGTGACGCATTATACCAGCCCGTGATGCCGCCCTCAAAATAATAACCGCCTACACGAAATCAGACTCAAGCGATACCGTAGAACGAGGTTAACCTCCTTCATGGCGGAATCGGCTTCTGTTTGCTCGCCCATAAGCTCGATGATATTCTTCTGATCTTCAACACAAGCCTGATCTTCAACCTAAGGAGTCTCTTATGAAAGCGGTGGCAATAAACGCGCACGGCGGTCCTGAGGTCCTCGAAGTCACCGAGCTTCCCGACCCGGCTATTGATGACAATGAAGTGCTGATCCGCGTGAAGGCGTGCTCCCTTAATCATCTTGACGTTTGGATAAGACGTGGCATGCCAGGCTTCGAATTTCGCATGCCCCACGTTTTGGGTGCGGACATCGCGGGCGTCGTCGCGCAAGTTGGCCGTCTGGTTAAGAACGTGAAGCCCGACCAGGCAGTTCTACTTTCGCCGGGTGTGTCGTGCATGCACTGCGAGTATTGTCTGTCGGGCCGCGATAATTTGTGCGCGTCGTACGATATCTTGGGCTCTCGCGCGGACGGCGGGTACGCAGAGTACGTGAAAGTCCCGTCTTTTAATGTGATTCCTAAACCCGAGAAGCTTAGCTTCGAGGAAGCATCGACGATCCCACTGGTGTTCCTGACGGCCTGGCACATGCTCGGCGAAAGGGTCAGGCTGAAGCCGGGTGAGACACTGCTGGTCCATGCCGCCGGCAGCGGGGTCGGCTCAGCGGCTATCCAAATTGGAAAGCTTTTAGGCGCTCGCGTGTTTGCGACTGCGAGCACCGATGCGAAGCTTGCCAAGGCAAAGTCCCTGGGCGCTGACGAAACGATCAACTATCAACAAGAAGATTTCCTCGACGCAGTCAAACGGCTAACCGGTAAGCGCGGCGTTGACGTCGTCTTTGAGCACACTGGAGAGGCGACCTGGGAGAAGAGCATCCGCAGTCTTGCTCGAAGCGGCAGGCTCGTAACCTGCGGCGCCACTTCAGGGTTTAAGGGCAATCTGGATATCAGGTACTTATTCTCTCGGCAGATAAGTCTCCACGGCTCATACATGGGAGCGAAGACGGAGTTGCTGGAAGTGTTGAGATTCTTTGAAGACGGGAGGTTAAAGCCCGTGGTCGATCGTGTGCTGCCACTCGAAAAGGCAGCGGAGGCGCACAGAGCTATTGAAGATCGCGCTCAGTTTGGAAAAGTTGTATTGGTACCGTGATGTAATGCTGACCTAGATAAGGCCCGACACTTAACCCAAAACATTAAGAGTGGATCGCGGCTTTGCGGTTTCGGGTGAGGCTTCAGGGCTTTGGATCGGATTATAGAGTGTGTCACGCTCAACCGGTTTGCGGCCCGCACCTCGGACCATCTCCTCCATACCTAGCTTGGTCAACTGGTTCTCATTTCCTTCGGCCAGGTACGATTCCATCAGCGAGCCTCCCTCGTTGATGGTTCCGTCGAGATCGTCAGCGCCAAAACGCAACGCGATCTGCGCGAGGTCTTTGCCAAGCATGACCCAGTACGCTTTTATGTGCGGAATGTTGTCGAGCATCAATCTGGAGACGGCGATGGTCTTTAGGCTGTCGATGCCACTAGGCCCAGGGAGGTGCGAAAGGTCGGTGCCTTTCGGATGAAATGCGAGAGGGATGAAACACATGAACCCGCTGGTTTTGTCTTGCAGTTCGCGTAGCTTGACCATATGGTCGATACGATCTTCGTAAGACTCGATGTGTCCATACAACATCGTCGCGTTAGTGTGGATTCCGCTCCGGTGAACTTTCTCAGCCAGTTCGAGCCATCGTTCGCCCGAGGTCTTATGCGCGCAGATGCGACTGCGAGTTGGGTCGCGGAATATCTCAGCGCCGCCACCCGGGCAACTGTCCAACCCGGCGGCTATCAGCCCCTCAATCACCTCTTCGTCGGTCATTCTGCAAACGCGAGTCAGGTGATCCAGTTCCACCATAGTGAAAGCCTTTAAGTGCAGGTCTGGGAAGTTTCGCTTGAGCTCGCTAAGCAGCGAGGAGTAGTAGTCGAATTGGAGCCGGGGGTGTAGTCCTCCGACAATGTGAAGCTCACGCGCCCCTTCCTTATAGGCCTTCCGGGCGATCTCAATGCACTCGTCAACCGACCACTCGTATGCCTCGGGATGGCGCACTCGTCGATAGAAGCCGCAGAACGCGCAATCGGAGATGCAGACGTTCGTATAATTCATGTGACGGTTTACATTGTAGTAGGTGAGGTCGCCGTTGATTCGCTCACGTACCTGGTTCGCCAGCGCGCCGACCGCGAGCAGGTCGTCGCTTTGGAACAATGTCATTCCGTCTTCGAATGAAAGGCGCTCCTGGCTTTCAACCTTTTCACCAATTTCCGTCAACTCTGTTGGTAGGGAAGTCGCGCGCATCAGTGCCTCCATCAACGGTCTCACCTCGAGTACGCCAGTGAGATTATACAAATAATCCACGGCGTCACCAAATCCAGCTCACGTTGACAAGGAAAAAGCGCGCCCTCTCAGGCGCGCTCGGGATTTGTCGTTGGACGGTCGATTTATGTGCCGGGGTGTAGCGGCGAGAAATCAACGAAATTGCTTACGGGTTCCCCGTGGGGTTGACGATGCCTTTGAGTTCGGCGCGCAACCGGTCAATCTCCATGATGCGTTCAGAGATTCGTTCGAACAACGCGGCTTGCGCTTTGACTCCCTCGCTGATCAAGAAGGCCGCCGCCTCCGATCTGCTCTTGAAGATACCCGTCTGCACCAGCGCGTCGAGGCTCTTCAATGAGTCGTCGTTGACCCGCACCATCACGACATGATCTCTGGCTGCGAGAGCCGAGTCTATCGCCTTGCCTATAGACTCGGTAGCTTTGTTGAAGGCCTCACCTGTTTTCTGAGCAACCTCCTTGACCGACGAAGCTATTTCGTCAAACCCCGACTTCTGCCGGGGTTCATCGTTTTGAATGTTGGTGACCACGATATCGTCGTAGTCGGGGGACTTCTCTTCGATGACTACATCACCTGACGAATTCCTCTGTTCTGCCATTTCCCAATACCTCCTTACGTTCATTGTCGTAATTTCATTACGTCAAATCAAGCGGTGAGGTTCGGCTTGAGGAATGATCCAAGCGGGTTTGTCTCAACGCTGCTAAGGAAATCGTTGCGGACTGAACGACGGTGCAATATGATGAAGAACTTTCCTGGTCCGCAAACTCGTTACTGTTCCGGGGAGTCGTTTACCGGCAGTGCTCTACGCATTAGAGCAAATCCATACACATTGGACGGTGATCTATGATGGAAACACGTAGCAAACCAGCGCTGCACTCTGCGATAACGGTGCCGGTAGTTCGAAAACTACTGCATCGAGGCGCCCGCTCGCGATTGGCGCGCATACTCACCAAAGCGTATCCGGTCGAGGTTGCGCGGCTGTTGTCTGCATTGAAGGGTTCGGAACGCGCGCAGGCATTTAAGATTCTGCTCGACGAAAGCGACGTGCAGCACATCGCTAATGTGATCAGTGAAATGTCGCTGAGCGATAGTCTCCCGCTGCTCGAGCAGCTCAAACCGGGGCAAATTGCCGCGTACTTGAGCGAGATGCCGGCAGATGATGCAACCAATCTCGCCTCGCGCTTACGCGACCCTTTAGCCGCTCAGGTCCTGGCGTTGATGGAAGCGGAACCGGCCGCAGAGGTTCGCGAGTTGTTGGAACACGAAGAGCGGACCGCCGGCCGCATAATGACGCGGAACTACTTCGCTCTTGACGAGGACGTGACTATAGCCGAGGCGGTAGCGGCGCTTCAGAAACGCTCTGAAGAGTTCGAGATGGTCTTCTACGTCTTTGTAGTCGACAAACGAGATCACCTCGTTGGGGTCGTCAGCTTGAGGAAGTTGCTGACTACTCATCCGGCGACTCAGTTGAAGCGAATAATGGTGCAGGACGTAATCAGTGCGAAGGCAAGCGCTGATCAGGAGGAAGTAGCGAGGCTGGTGGCTGAATACAATCTGCTCGCCGTTCCCATTGTGGATGATGAAGACAAGTTAGTTGGGATTGTTACGGTAGACGACGTCATAGACGTTCTACAGGAGGAAGCTGAAGAAGACTTGCTCGCGCTGGCTGGGGTCTCGGCTGAAGAGCGAGTAGATACGCGCCCGCAGCGCTCGCTCCGTTTGCGAGCGCCGTGGCTATTGTTGAATCTCGCCACTGCTTTCCTTGCCTCCTATGTCGTGTCCCGCTTTGAGGGTTCAATAAAACAATTGCCTCAACTTGCGACGCTTATGCCGATTGTGGCGGGAATGGGCGGCAACGCTGCCACTCAAACGGTGACCGTCATCATTCGAGGGATGGCCCTGCACGAGCTTGTCAACACAACGCGAGTCACCCTCAAGCAATCAATAGTGGGCTTAGGCAACGGTTTAATAAACGGTCTGGTCTGCGCGGCGGTGGTTGCGGCGTTCACTCAAAGCGTGTGGCTCGGCGTGATAATAGCCGTGGCGATGATAATCAACATGGTCGTTGCGGGCATAGCGGGCACGCTTATCCCCGTCTTGCTTAAACGATTGAATGTTGACCCTGCGGTGGCCTCATCGGTTTTCGTGACCACATGTACAGATGTGACGGGATTCTTCTCGTTCCTTGGCATTGCCACGATACTGCTGAACCTGAAGATCCTCAACCCCGGATGAAATGGGATTCTCGGCGCCGGGCTGACCACCAATGATGTCAAAGAAGCCGCCTGAATAGATTGAACCCGATGCTGAATTTGCTTGGCGGCAGAGCTTGATTGCTTGAGTTGTAGCGTGCGGTTGTGGTCGCCTGGGTGTTTGAAAACGTCAGAGAGAAAACGTGACGGCCGATTCGCTTTTCAATTCCAAATCCTATCGCGGCTTCCGACTTGTTTCTGAATCCTGTGATCTGCCCAATCGTCGGATCGAAGTCGGGAGTTATCTGACCCATCTTGAAGCCGACTCTCGGAGTGTATTCGAAGAGCAGGGAAGTTGTGGGACGGACGCGCGCATTAACGCCGAATCCGAAGGACCCTGAATGCTGCCCGAGCCTGAGCTTCGCGGCCAGCGGCTGAGATGACAGAAACTCCTTGAACCGATCGCTGCCGTTGGAATTGATGTGCACAGCGGGCGAGAAAAATACGTTCACGTACTCGGTCACGCTGCGCCCCATCATTGCCTGGAAGTTGTAGGTGAACCGCTCGGTAAAATTATAATCCCCCTCGATGCTCGAATAAGCCGACAGAGCAATCGGAGAGCGGCCGGCTTCGTCGAGAAAGTGATATCCGAGTCCGAGCTCTATCGTCTTGCAAAGCCCAGGCTGACAGAGTGGAGAGCGGTAAACGTTCGCGTAAAGCCGGTCAGTTAATCCGTAGGTTACGCCGAACGATGAAACCGAAGAGCTGTCGAGTCCCAAGAGGTCCTTGGAGATTCGCGCTATGTGTTCACTGGCATCCTCTTGATCAAATGGCGTGATCGTTTCCTGAAACCGGTGGGTAAAGTGCATGTTCAGACTGTGTCGCCGTACGGCCTTCGGCGTGGGAATGTTTACGATGTGGTAATCATACGGCTCAGAGGCCTTGCTGCTCTCGCGTTCCCTGGGCGCGACCGCCTGGGTTGGTTCCTGCGCCGGCTTCTGACCCTTCGCCGCTTCAGGCTCGTAGAGGCGCTCGACGGTGTTGTTTGACGTATCGATCCTCAAGCGCTCGCCTGCGGATTCGACTATCACAACGCCTCGAGCTGTCGAGTCGAATGTCACCTTCATCTTTGAAACCCCTTCGTCGGATGCCTCTTTCACGACCAATTCGCCGACCAGGTCGGTGTGCCCGTCTACGCGAAAAGGCGAGCAGGAGAACTCGAATCGGCCTTCCTTGTTGGGAGTCAGCTCGATGACCCGGGTCTGCTTTGCTTTGATTTCCTGCTCGATGTCGAACTGTTTTATCGCGAACGCGTGATCGACATCCTGAGAGGTGACGACGAGTTTGATGTGCTCGCCCTTGTTCACGTTGATTGTCTTAGGGCTCAAGTCGAAGCGGCTTGCGGTGACTTTGATCTCGCGCGATCCCGGCGGGTCGGTGAGCGGACTTGCCGCGCAGACCGCGCTGAAAAAGAAGACCAAAAACAGCTCAGTGATTCCAGCGAATGTGCGTCTCAATGTTTTCATTCTTGTGAGCTCCTGGAAAGAATAATCAAAATGGGATCCGCCTGAACTATGTTAGACGTCATTGAGGCGAGTATAGACGGGGTTTCTGCCTTTTCCAACGTTGCTTGATTCAGAGGAGCTGTAGGATAGGTCATGACTTTGGGACGTCCGAGCGTATAATCGATTTCGGTTTACGTAGAGGAGTTTCCGCGGGAGAAACAATAAATGGCGACGAAGCCGGCGAGGGGCCGAGGCGAGAAGCCGAGTTCCAAACGAAGGCCTTCAAAGGCCGTGATCGCCGTCGCTGCGCTTGGCGTAGCCGTGGGGGCCGCGCTTCTCATAATCGCATCGATGGGCTCGGACCCAAAAGGTCAAACTACCGGAGCGATTAGCAATCCGCCACCCCCCGCCTCGGATGGACGAGCGCGGCAAGCATCTTATGAAGTCGTCAACAGCTACCCTCACGATCCGGCCGCGTTCACGCAGGGTCTCCTGTGGATGGACGGCGGCTTCTATGAAAGCACCGGGACATACGGTCAATCGAGGCTGAGGAGGTTGGAATTCCCATCGGGAAAAGTGCTTAAGCAAATCAGCCTCGCGCCCGAACTCTTTGGCGAAGGTCTCGCTCTGGTTGACAACCGGCTGATCCAGCTCACATGGAAATCGCATCGCGGATTTGCATATGACGTGGATAGCTTCCGGCTGCTCCAAGAATTCACCTATGACACCGAGGGGTGGGGACTAACTTACGACGGGAAGCACTTGATTTTGAGTGACGGGAGCAGCGATCTGTTTTATCTCGACCCTCAAACCTTCAAGCCCGTTAGAAAGCTCCCCGTCAGGATGAACGGCCAACCGGTTCCCGAGTTGAACGAATTGGAGTTCATCGACGGGGAAATATGGTCGAACGTTTGGCAGACGGACCTGATCTTACGTATCGACCCTTCGACGGGACAGGTCACATCATTTTTGAACCTTAAAGGACTTCTCGCGCCTTCGGACAGGAAGGGAAGCGACGCTGTACTGAACGGGATAGCTTACGACGCCGAGCACAAGCGAATCTTCGTCACCGGCAAGCTCTGGCCGCGAGTATTCGAGATCAAAGTGAAGTTATGACGTGAGAGATGGCCAATAGTCATTCTTCGAGTCGGATGCCCAGTTCCTCCGTTGAAGTCGCCGGAGCAAGGCACGTGTAGTTGCGGCATACGTACGCCGTTGCTTTCCCGTCAATTGCCGATCTTCCTACCAGCAGCTTGATCTCTGAGGCAGCAGCCTGGTCGCCGGGCTCGCTTGAGGCGACTACTTTGTTGGGAAGATACCGTGAGTAGATCTCTTCGGTGAACGACCTGACCTCGTGCGAATCGACCTTGCCTATGATGGCGATTTCTTTAGGCTCTGACAGGTAGAAATCCAGGGCGCTCAGCATGTACCCGAACGCGCTCGGGTAGCGGCTCATCGCCGGGCGCAGCGCGCGCAGGATCGTAACCGCGCAGCGCGAGTATTCCTGGTCCTGAGTAAGCAGCCCGAGTTTCAAAAGCGCCATAGCGCTAACCGAGTTCCCCGAAGGCGTCGCGTTGTCAAAGTAGTCCTTCGTTCGGGTGATCAGCTCTTCGTGGTCCGATGAAGTGAAATAGAACCCGCCGTCCTGTTCATCCCAGAACCTGGCTATCATCGTGTCCGCCAACTCGCGCGCTTGTGTGAAAAACTTCAACTCGAAAGTTGCTTCGTAGACCGCCAGCAGACCTTCTATCACATAAGCGTAGTCCTCGAGGTAGCCGTTCAGCTTCGCCTGACCCGCCTTGTAAGTGCGCAGCAACCGCCCCTCTTTCATCAACTGGGTTGTTATGAACTCGGCGTTGCGAACGGCGACCTCTCGATAGTCGTCGCGTCCAAGGATGTTCGCCGCTTCAGCGAAGGCCGTCAGCATAAGCCCGTTCCACGCGGCAAGCGTCTTGTCATCGCGACCCGGTCTCACGCGCTGTTCGCGCGCATAGAAGAGCCTTCGCTTGCACGCGGTGATTATCCTGCCTATCTCGTCGACGCTTTTGCCTTTTTCCGTCGCGAACTCTTCAAGCGAACGAGGCGTATTGAGGATAGAATTCCCGTGCTCGAAGTTGCCCTCCTCGGTAACGTCAAAGAAATCGCAGAAGACTTCCCCGTCCTGTTCGCCGAGAATGCTCAACACTTCAGCCCTGGTCCAAACGTAGAACTTTCCCTCTACGCCTTCGCTGTCCGCATCTTCCGACGAATAGAACCCGCCGCTGCGATCGGTCATATCGCGGATAATGTATTCGAGCGTCTCTTCCACGACTCGCCGGTAAAGCGGATTCTTCGTTTGCTGATACGCGTACACGTAGATTCGCGTCAGCAGCGCATTGTCGTAGAGCATCTTTTCGAAGTGAGGCACCAGCCAACGGGCATCGACCGAGTATCGTGCGAAGCCTCCGCCGAGTTGATCGTACATTCCACCGGCTGCCATCTTCTGAAGCGTCTTCTCGACTATGTTCAGCGCCTGCGGCGAGTTCGTGCGCCTGTGATGCCGCAGCAAAAACATCAACGTCATCGAAGGAGGGAACTTGGGCGCCCCGCCGAAGCCGCCGTGAGCTTGATCGAAGGTTCCAGCCAGCGCGGAGAACGCCTGGTTCAACACCTCGCTTGTCAGCATTTCGTTTGATGCAATGAAGCGATCGGTCTTCTTCAGCTCAGCAGTTATGCCGTCTGCGCTTGCGAGTATCTCCTCTCTGCGATTCTTGTAAGAGTCGGCGATCGCGGTCAGCACTCGCGGAAAGCCGGCCATACCGCGGCGGTCCTCCGGCGGATAGTAGGTGCCCCCGTAGAACGGTTTCAGATCGGGGGTGAGAAACATCGTCATAGGCCATCCGCCGTGGCCGGTCAACATCTGAACGGCGTTCATATAAATCGAATCGAGATCGGGCCGCTCCTCACGATCGACCTTTATGCAGACGAAGTTGGAATTCATGATTTGCGCGATCTCTTCGTTCTCGAACGACTCGTGCTCCATCACGTGGCACCAGTGACACGCGGAGTAGCCGATGGAAAGAAGGATCGGTTTGTCCTCGGCCTTCGCGCGTTCGAGAGCCTCAGGCCCCCACGGATACCAATCGACTGGATTGTGCGCGTGTTGGAGAAGGTACGGACTAGTCTCGTCGATCAGTCTGTTGGTGTGGCTGGGTATGGTCATCTCGTCCTCGATCCGGTCTCTTGGTCAAACGTCACTATACTTGCTCGACAACTTGCCTGCCAGTAACAACGAGGTTTATGAGCAGAGTCCGGTCGGCGTCAGCACGTAAGATCAGTGCCCGGTGGATGGAAAAAGACTGCAACAAACTCCCTAAGGTTCCGCCAAGCCGATCGCGAAAGTCGAGAGAAACGTGTGAGTGCTTCTCGACCGTCAGTCCTATGGAGCGGAAGGCTGGTTGCGATGCTCCTACAGATTGAAGGTCATTCACTGACACTCGCGCTCTCAGCTCGAAATGTTTTCTAAGGGTTTGTCATTACGGAGTGAGAGCGAGCTCGCTGCCAGATTGTTGTAGGCCTCTCGGATCGGGCAGGTTAGGTTAGATACCGAATTAGGAGCAACTAAGTATGCGAATTCCTCTATGGGTCGCTGCCTTGCGATTGAGAAGCATCGTCTACGTTTCCGCGTTAGCCATATCGTTGCCGGCTGCCGCTTTGTACGCGGAGTCTTCGGGTGATCTCTCGAATGGTCCAACGGAGGATGTAAACGAGTTCAAAATAACGAAGACTGAGTATACGCTCGTGCTCAATACGGATCAGCAAGAAGCGCCGCTTGAAGTTGAGCCGAAAACTGCCGTAACCGACAGCACTGTGAGAGCCGGGTTCAATATTCAAATGAAGAACAACTCGGCCCCAAGTATTGCCAGCTTCGACAAAGACACTCTCACTCTCAAAGGGCTTGCCGCTGGAACGACGAAGATCGAGATTGCATACAAGCCAACGCCCAGTGCTGCAGAAAAAACAACAACCGTGACCGTAACCGTACAGCGCCGAGTCAAAGAGATTGTGTTGACCTCGCCCGCTCTAGCAACCGATGAGAAGTTGGTCCTGATTCAAGGCGAGAAGAGGAACGTAACCGTGGCGCTCAAGGGCAACGATGGAAAGGACATAACGGATGGCGGGATAAAACTTTCGAGCGATAAGCAGGATGTCGTGAAAATCGAGAAGGACGGCAATCAAGACGTTCTGCTGGCCAAACAGCCAGGGACCGCCACAGTCACGATACAGGCCACTGACAAGCAGAACGCCTCCTTCGATCTGTTGCCAAAGGTCGAGAAGCAGCTTCAGGTTGAAGTGAAAGAGGCGATTCAGAGCATCACCGTAACTCCAGAGAACATCGCCATCAAACAGGGCGATGAATTCACGCCGAACATCAAATTGAAGGGCACGAGCGGAAAAGACTTTGAAGTCTCAGAAAGGCAGATCAAAGGCGTCCCTGACAAGCCACTTGTACTGGTTGATGACAAAGGCAAACTAAGTGCCGTTTTCGGCCCGCAAAAACTTGAAAGGGCCGAACAGGTCAAAGTCACATATTTCAATCCGGAAGGGGTCGGCGCTAAAGAGGTTCAAAGCAATCCCATAACCGTCACTGTTTATCCGCGCGGTGCCTTTATCACCTTCAGCCGGCCAAGCCTTGTTCTAACTTTTGGCGGCCAGTCTGACACGGTGACTGCCATTGTGCATCAAGAGGACGGCACTGAGATTCGTAGTGCCATCGTTTCCTGGGACCTTAATGATAGGGACACCGCCAGCAAGTACATCGCCCTCAGCCCACAAGGAAATACGGTCACCGTGACCTCTCTCAACAAGCCGGAAGACCCTAGCGATGGAAAGCCCGTGCGTCATCCCAACTCCTTCAAGGTGAAAGCAAGCTATACGGTGCCGGGGACTCAAGGAGCGAGCGTTATTACGAATGAGTTTCTGGTCCGGCTCGTCGAGCCGACGACTTTCTCGCCCCTTAAGGTAAAGCTCAATATTATGGACGAAAATACGGCCTCGGACTTGTACGGGAGGATCACCGCAAACGAGTACTACGTCGCGCAAGTTCGCCTTTACAACAATCTCAAAGACGAGAAGAGCGGGAAGTACTTGGGCGCTTCAATTCTGGCCTTCAGCGCCTCCATCGAAGTCGGAGTGGGCTTGGAAAAGAAATATGACAAAGATTCAAACAGCTTTGTGCAATCAAGAAGCACAGCTAGCGCCGGGTCCAGCAGCGACAATAAAGTGGACGACAAGAAGTGGCATCCCGTCAACGATGAGGACCTCAACTCGATGGTTGACCCCATGCCGCGCGGGCGACAGGCCGAAGCGCCACGTTCAGACAATGGCAAGTTGTTGCAGGAGGAAAAGCAGGAACTTGAAGATTTCCCCTGCCGCAGCCTGATTACCTACCGCCCGCTAACGTTCGAGATGATGGTCAATACCGTCGATCGCCGCGACGACAGAAGCTTCCGCAGCCGTGTATTCAAAGGGCTGAGCGCATTCGGGACGGCTTTTTCATTCGTCACCGCGGTTGCACAGCCGGGAGCGAATAGCGACTTGCCGATTGGTCTTGAGAAATACTCCAATCTCTTTATTCCGGGCCTTGAAAAACTTTGGCCTAGTTTGAAAGAACCACACCGGCAAAACATCGTCTCGCAAACAATGAAACCCTTTGAAGAAGTCCCCTTTGGCTCTGATATCTCGCGCGTTCTTTTCTTTCCGAAAAAGCCCATTCGCGGTATGCTGCGCGGGCATCTGGTACGGGTGAGCCAGATCTGTCCGTACGCTTTCAAAGTCGAGGTGGCAATTGTGGACAGGAATAGCAAGACCACGGTTACAAACCAAGGCGCGCAACCACAGTGATCAGCAGAAGTCTGAGATGCTGGCGCCTCTAGGGCAGACAGAGATCCAAGTTCCAACGCTGCTTAGGAGACCCTCGGCCTGCGAAGTGTGCTTAAGCATAGTCCTTCACACCAGCCTTCTTGGCGTCAATGTCACTCGAAGGGTTTGCTCACCGCGGCGGATGGTCAGCTTATAAGGAACCGCCCGTTCAAACTGCTCGACCAACTCTGTGAGGGTCAACTCAGCGGCGGGGCGTCCGTCGACTGCCACGAGCACATCGTCCTTTTGAAATCCTGCCTCCGTCGCCGGAGAATCCTCGAGCAACTCGTCGACGCGGAACGTCTTGTAATCCGACCCCTCGGCGATAAATCTCACGCCACTTGAAGCGGGCGCGATCGGGTCCTTAAAGCTGGCATTCGGCTCGAGGATGATCCGATCGCGACCATAATCGAGTAGGATCTTGAACTTGGATAGTATCTGCGCGCCTATGTTGCCCTGTATTTCCGAGCTGGCAAAGGCCCCACTCCTATCTTCTGAAAAGAGTGTGAGCGGATTATCGATTTGGAACTTGCCGATCCTCAGCTCGGCTATGCGGCCGCTGCGTCCGGCTATCTTCCCGCCGACGCCGCCCCCGCCGATAAACCCTATAGTCTTTTGCGAAGGTCCCGGAAGATTTTCCCGCTCCACGAATGGTCGATGAAGCGCGAGCGAGGCCCCGGAGCCGATATCGAGCACAAACCTACCCTTGATCGCCGGCCGTCCGGTCACGATGATTTCGGCATCGATGATCGGGTGGCCCCCGTTGATGAAAGTGAGTGGGAGTATTTCACCCGAGCCCGAATAGACGAACTTGTTCTTATCATGCAGCCGCAGCACTCGAGCCGGATAATCAACCTCTACGACAAACTGCTTGATGAAATCAGCTCCGATTATTCCATCTACCTCGTGCCCGAATCTTGGTTCCAGGCCATCCAGAGGGATAGCCAATACGACTGGTTGCGGATTTCCCTCGACCCCGATCACATTGAGAAAAGCGTCTCGAACGGTCGAACCTTTCAGCGTTCCCGCGCCGGCGCCGCCCACATTAACTTCTCCTTGCAGATTCAACCCGAGTGCTCGAGCTCGCCCTAAATCCACAATTGCGACTTTGTCTCCGGTATCTAGTATGAACCAAAGCGGATCGGAATTGTTGATTCTGACTTTTATCAGAATGTGCCGGGTAACCAGCTCGAAGGGAACCACAACAGGTACGGGTTGGTCCGCCTTCTTCGCAGCAGGGACGATTTGATGAGACGCTCCGTCGACATTAAAGGCACTAAAGACCAGAATGAGCAGCAGGGTGATCGAACTTCTACGATTCATCATATGAGTTTCTCGATTGCAACCAGAGAGAAATTTTCCGATAGCGACTTTTCTGGAAAACAGTCTACAGGATTTGCTGCGACTGATCCTGCTTCACAGAATCAGACTCGCGATGCAGCAAGGAACGTTTGAGAAGTTGAGCGGTCACGTCGAAGCTGACGAGACGTTCATCGGCGGCAAGGCCAGGAACATGCATATCGCTCAAAGAAGATCATTCCTGAGGATGGCGAGGCCGATACGGTTGACTACTTTCTATTATCACTAAACGAGGTCGATTAGAATGGGAGCACCTAAGAAAACCTTTGTTGAAAACCGGGCAACTCATTTGGCCGCTTCAGAAGGCAGTCAAGAAGATGCTCAGCGTCCCGAAAGAAGAAATCGACAAGCGGGAAGCTGAGTATCAGAAGACCAAAAGGGCGGCAAAGCGGAATCTAAAATCAAATCCCAGTTAGGTCAGCGCCGACTTTCTCTGCAATTCTCCGCAGTATGGCTTCAATTGTGTTTCTTTCTTCAAGCACTCCAACAACGGTGCCACACGACTCGCATTGTACAAAATTGAATGTGTATTTTGTATCTTTTGGCTGTTGCAAAACTAACTCGAACTTCGTCTCTTCACACTGACTACACGTTGGAATTGCCATTGTCTTAGTCTCCTATGAACCCAAATCCATTGATGGACGGAACGCAGGATTATGTACTTCCCTAGGGCAAGGTAAGTTCAACTATATTATTACCCTTCTTAGCCCGACCCCTCGGCCGTTAGGGCCGGCTCGAATGCATCGCCACGGCTTTCCAGGTGCCACCTTTGTTGACAAAGGTCAATGTATAAAAAACATTGAAGAGACTGGCGTCACCAGTGCCCGGAGAGCCAGGAATCGAACTGCGTTGCCGCGGCGAAACACCGCGCACGACAGCCGTGTCACCATGCAGCGAGACTGTCATATTGTTTGTCTCCAGCTTCGAGTACTTCAACCGCCCGGATGCCAGATCGTCGAGCAATTGCTTTCGCGTCATCTGCTCGCCAGTACTATGCGTCCAGATGAAGCTTTCATCTACCAACGATTCAAGTTTCCTGACATCGGAAACGAGCATCGCCTGGTGGAAAGCCGTTTCGGTTGCAGCTACTTCTTTCCCGGACTCTTCTTCAGGGCGAGGTATTCTGGTGGCCTGCCAGCTCACGGCCTGCCACTTACCGTTGCGCTTGAGGAAGGTTCCCGTGTTTAGGAATTTCGAGACCTCAATCTTCCCGCCTTGCTCGGTTGTGCCCACCAATCGAAAGGCGACGATCGCGGTGTTGCCGTATTGCTGAATGCGAATGTCTTCGGCAGCGTAAGTGGTGGTGGCGCCTCCAGGCTTAGGGGCTGGGGCCGAACGCGTGTCGCGCATGACGTCGGCCTTGCCTCTCCGCCGCCCGGCTGAGCCGGTGTAGATCAGGTCCTCGGCCCAGAAACGGTCGTGAATCGCTGCGTCACTGCGCGAGGCCCCGGCTAAGAACTCTTTCAGCAGTCGGGTCAACTCGGGGGCATCCGGCGCAGTCTGGGCCCAGACGCCGACCGCCAGCAACAATACGACGGTCGCGGTTGAAAGAACTCGTTGCATGACGTTTTTCCCCTTTAGCACATTGTCTCTCCTTCAAATTCTTCCTACCGTTGATTGATCGAGTTTTGATTCCCTCATCAACAGAAACAACGGCAGCCCAAGCGAGACGCCCACCAGCAGATTACAGGCAATGTAGATCCAGAGGCGTCGCATCTTCAGGCGAGCGCCTTCGGAGTAAACAAAGACCCAAAGCACTAGCGACGAAACGATTACGTCCAAACCAAAGAAGGCCGAGACCTTGTTTGCGAAAAGCTGCTGGAAAAATAGCGGCATATCCAGCCCGTGCTCTCGAAAAAAGGGAATAAGCTGAGAACAAGGCAGAATCGTTCCCGCAAAGCAAAGTATGAGATAAAGAATCTGTTTCTTTGTCATGGTGTCTTTTTACTGTCTTCTCTTTTTCAAGAGCTGTCTATTCTATATTAACCGTACGGATTGGCGACACAACCACCACAGCGCCGCGAGCGAAAAGCAAACTGCGGCCGCGCCGAGGGCCGCGCGCGGGCTCGCTAACTGGCCGATGATCCCACCCGCGAGTGCTCCCACTGGCATTGCTACCACGCCAAGCACCTCCGCTGTTGCGCTCACGCGTCCGAGAAGCCGGTCCGGCACGAGCGCTTGGCGAAGGCTCACATCGTTGATGAACGCCATCGTCATTAGCCCGTCGCCGATAACCTGCGCGCCTAGTAGGAAGAGTCCCGCTGCGAGCGCCGTCCCGTGGGCTAGCGGGACGAGACCCTGAAATGCGCCGCCCAGCGCGAACCCGACGATGAGCGTCGCCTTCGCGCCGAGCCGGCGGAGCGCGGGACCGGCAAGTACCGAGCCGGCGAGCGAACCCAGACCTCCGCAGCCCGCGATCACTCCGGCCGCCGAGGGCGAGAGGCCGAGGTCGCGCACAGCGAAGAGCATGTACATCGCCCCGAAAGCACCACCGGCAAGACGGATCGTAGTCGAGCATGCGACGAGCGCCCGCAATGTCTGGTCGTGCCACACGCCGCGAAGCCCCTCCGCAGCCTCACGTATCGCGCTCTCACGCAGCTCTCGCGATTGCGGATCCGGTTCCGGCGTGCGGATTGACTTGAGCGAGAACGCCGAGATAATGAACGTCATCGCGTCAACAAGCATCGCGAGAGGTCCGCTCAAGAACTGCACCAGCGCGCCGGCCGCCGCAAACCCACCCATCTCGGCGACGGACGCGCTCGCGGCCAGCTTGGCATTGCCCTCGACAACGTGCTCACGTCCGACGAGCGTCGGCAGGTAGGCGGGATAAGCCGCATCGAACAGCGTAGTGAAGACTGCCGTCGACGCGGCCACGATGTAGAGCTGGCCCATCGTAAGCGCGCCCGCCAACGCCGCCGCCGGTATTGATAGGAGCAGCACCGCGCGAGCGAGATCGGCTGTGATCATCACGGGCCGCCGCCTCAACCGGTCGACCCACACGCCGGCGAACAGCCCCACTACTAGGACCGGGGCCGCCTGGATAGCTTGCAAGTACCCCTGCTCTAGCGGGCTGGAGTCGAGCGCGAGGAGAGCTGTGAGGGGAAGCGCGATGCGGGTGAGCATCGTTCCGAAGATTGAGACGGTCTGTCCAGCCAAAAGCTTCGCGAAGTCGCGATGTCGCCAGAGCCCTGTGAACTGATGTCGCATAATCGTGACAGTGGCTATTGGTCAAGTTCGCGGCTCATCAAGCCCGCAGCCCAGTTCTGGAGGCCTAGCAGGCTGCGGAAAAAGGGCGCTCGCCACTAAGACACAAAGACACGAAGCTGCACCAAGTCAGTGAATGCAGTATGTTGTGGGCTTCGTGCTCCTTAGTGTCCTCGTGCCTTAGTGGCGATAGATTAGTTTTTCAGCTCAGCAGCCTGCTAGGTTCTTACTTGCGTCGCTCGCGCGATAATGTAGATCAACACTCGATCTACATTTCCTCGAAGGCGCTTTGCCCACGAAGTCTGAAGCTTTGACCATTCTGATTGAGGGACAACGCCGCTTTCCAACACGTCGAATCCGGCAGCTTGATAGCGCGGTATGAGTGTCACGTCGATATAGTCGGGAGATAAGAGGTTCAATTCTAAGCGCTCTATTTCAGAGCGGTCCCGTTCAGGATCGAGTCCAATCAGGATCTCCAATATGGCTTCGGACGCGCATACTCTTCTCAGATTGCGCAGCCACTGTTCATTTCCGGTGGCTACAACTCGAAGCAAGCTTCCCCAGGGAAAATGAACGTGTACTTCGTCGGCGATTCCATCAAGTTCGTCAGGTAGATCCTCTATTGCGGCCTGCAGGAAGAGGACGTTTGGTAGACCTCCCTTAGCAGGCTTCCGATGTATCTTCTCGGATACCTTCTCCAGAGGCCGAGGGTTCGCGTCTATTCCTATGTAGAACTTCTTTGGGTTTTGGCGAGCGCACTGGTATACAAAGAGACCGTCTCCAGTCCCGATGTCGATCACTATTCCCTCGCCGGTACGGGGCGATGAGTTGTCGGAAGGTATCCTGATCAAGTCATCAGATGGTTCTGCCACGAATAAACTTTAGCATGCGAGGGCTCCTCTCTAATGAAATTGAGTGAATTTTCAGTTTTGTACTTTAGCATATCGTTCGCGGATACGAGACTCATTTCGCGGTCTGGTAGTGTCCTAACTTCAATTCTCTGCGCCATCTCTGCGTCCTCTGCGTCTCTGCGGTTAATGATTCTCGGCGTTGGGGTTCACCGCAGAGACGCAGAGGACGCAAAGGTCACGCAGAGAAAACAATCGAATTAGGACACGACCCGCGGTCTCGAAAGACGAGAGCTTCCCCGGATCTCGTGGTTACTCCACTCAGGGAAGAAGCAACCGGCGAATCGGCGCGGGCAAGCTTTCTCCAGCATCAGCTTCACCTCGCATCTTTCGCGGGGTCGCACGTTGGCCTGACGCGATCTATCTCTGGTATCATTCCGGCCCGGTTGAGTAAGAACAACTCAGGTTCATTCCTCGTTACCTTGACTGAGTACCAGGAGAAGACTATGACATCGAGAATGAATCGGCAGTGGAGGCTCGCGGCGAGACCCGTGGGTACGTTCAAGGAGAGCGATTTTGAATGGGGTCAAGAGCCGGTGCCCGCGTTGAATGACGGCGAGCTGTTGGTTCACAACCAGTACCTCTCTCTCGATCCAACCAACCGCGGCTGGGCGAATGAGGTCGACACATACCTGCCCGCGGTCAAACTTGGCGATGTCATGCGAGGCGGCGCGATCGGAGTTGTAGAAGAGTCGCGCGATCCAAACTTCAAAGCGGGCGAGCACGTTTCAGGATTGCTAGGCTGGCAGGAGTACGCCATCACAAACGGAGCCGGTCTCACGAAGCTGCCTGTTAATCCTGAGATTCCTTTGACCGCATACATGGGATTGTTCGGCCACATAGGGCTGACGGCTTACTACGGGTTGCTTGACGTCGGCAAACCAAAAGCTGGCGAGACTCTGGTTGTATCAGCGGCCGCCGGCGCCGTCGGGTCGCTGGTCGGGCAGATAGGAAAGATCGTGGGATGCCGAGTCGTCGGCATCGCGGGCTCAGATGAGAAGTGTCGCTGGCTCACTGACGAGCTGGGGTTTGACGCAGCGATCAACTACAAGAAAGAGAAGGTGCTCGAAGCCTTGAAGCGCGCATGTCCAACGGGTATCGACGTAGACTTCGAGAATGTCGGCGGCGAGATCCTCGACGCGGTGCTGGCGTTGATAAACATCGGAGCGCGAATTTCGCTGTGCGGCTTGATATCTCAGTACAACGCGGCGGAGCGGGTGCCGGGGCCGTACAACCTCGCGATGCTAATCATAAGGCGCGCTCGTATCGAGGGCTTCCTGGTTACGGACTACACGGACCGCGCCCAGGAGGCTATGACCCAACTCGGGCGCTGGTTGATGGAAGGGAAGATCAAGTACCGCGTCGATGTCGTCGAGGGTCTGGAGCAAGCGCCGCGGGCCGTGAACAAACTATTCGATGGTTCCAACCAGGGCAAACTCGTGATCAAGATATGAATAGGTTTATGGTTTGTGCTCTGAGTTTGAGGACTGTTCCTTCGCCGAACCACAACGAGAGACCAGAAACCAGAAACTGGCGACCTCTCAAGGCGTGAGGTTTGCGCCGAAGCTTGCCTGAAGTGGGGCGCCCTTATTATCCCAGCCCAATGTCGTGCACACCACGCGGCCGTGCCAATCAGCGTCCGAACGGCCGGTCAGCTCAACACTGATCGTAAACGTGAGCGCGCCCGTCGCCCCCAGGCGGTGCGCGAACGGGATAGCTTGCGAGTGATTCACTCCGCTTGCGGACCTGGTGGTGACCAACACTCTTTGCCACTGAGCTGAACGTCCCGCCTGCTCTTGCATATTAAACGTGAGATCGTAGCGAAATCCCGAGGGCGTCTTCCTCGATCGCGCACGGACCAGCCGTGCGTCAAATCCGCCGGAGTTTCCGCGCGGCAAAGCGGGCATAGGGGAGGTTGAAGCCTTTGTCATAGGGTTCGGCGTTTCTGATGGCCGCGCTCCTGGGGCCTTTGCCGCGGATTGAACGCTGCGTACACTACGCTCCGTCCTTGAAGTGGAGACCGGGCGATCAGATCGCGGCTCCGGTGTCGGCAAAGCAACAGGTGCGGGCTCCTCCTTATAATCCTGAGCCTCTTGAGGTGTGGGAACGAAGGGCTGGGGCGCTGCTTCCGTCACACTCGCGACTCGCGCAGGCGGTGCAGGCGGCCGCCTCGACAGATTTGAAAGGAACGCGTACATAGCGACGAGTGCGAACACGGCCAGGGCTATCACGGTTGCGATGGCGGCGACACGAAAGCCCGGTCGTTCGAACCCTCGCTCTTCAACCTCTGTCAGGGGTTCCGAGTAGCCCGATTCGGTGCGGGGCTCTTGAGAGAAGTCGACGGAAAAGCGTGGATAATCGAATCCAATAGCGCTTGTGGCATTCGCGACCTCGGCCATGCGTCCCGGTCTTTCTTTGTGCGACCGCATAAGATCGAGACTAGTGAGCTGATTTGAGATCGTCGACTCGGGTTGTTTCAACTGTGATTCAGTCTCAGTGGCAGCCTGTTTAATCGACGGTCGGGATATATTGTGCTTTGTGAGCTTCACGCCATGCATAGGGCATTCAGAAAACGTGAGCGGGTATTCAGCAGCGCAAGCCGGACAGTACAACACGACTGCTTCGGCGGTCTCAACAACGACTTTGGAAGCACTCGTGGGTCCATTCACCGACGATCCGCTGAAGGTCCCAAGGCTCGAGCCGTCATCCGGGCAAAACAAATATGTGTCTTGCACATCGAGCGCGCAAACTGGGCAGGTCTTCATCTCTTCCTCCCGGGGCGAACCGGATCAAAACATTGTTCTCTGTCGGATGTTCAACAACTGGAACTTCTCATCACCAGATGCGTTAGCCCTCGACAGGAGTTGCCTGTAACACCTGATTGCAAGCCCCTTGAAACAAGGGATGGCCGGCGCCGGGAGCGTTAATCCCGCGTCGAACCAGCCATTGAAAGCTGGCAAACGCGTCAGGTTGTCGGTTATTCTTAAACGGAATGCGAACACACATAAACCTTTCGAGGCAGCCTTTCACTAATCGCCGCCTGTTGTGGATTGTTCTGGTGGCGGTCTATTTCACAAGCTTCTGGCTCTTTCTGTGGATCGCGACGGAGAAGGATCGTGTGATTGCGAAGGAAACCGAGCTGAAACTGCGCATCGACGGGCAGAAGCAAGCTGCTGATGAGGCAAAGCGCGAACAGGAGCGCCGCAACCAGGCGCAGCAGACGATCGTCGCGACCGAGCACCAGGCGCTGCAGCTCGCGGCCGCCCGCCAGTTGATTCAACGCAAGGGATTCTCGTGGAATAAAATGATTGGCGACATCGAAGAGTATGTACCAAAGAACACTCGCATCCTGAGCATTAAGGTCGAGGAGATTACGAGCGACGCAGAACAAGTGATGGCGAGAGTCCAGGTAAAGGCGCTCGGCACGACGCCGGCCGAAATGACCGAGATGATGATGAGCCTCGACAAGTCGGGGGGATTGTTCACGGTCGGAGAGACCGGTCAGGACGCGGCGACAGAGAGCGGGGAAACGCCGTTCACTCTCAACCTGACTTACAAGCCTTCGAGGGGTGACTCGCAATGAGCGCACAAGTGCGAGAAAGAGTGTCGCGCTCCGAGGTTCGCTCGCTGCGGGTGACAAGGATGCCGTTCGGGCTCAGCATCGGCGAGGCGATTGCGGCTTTGCTTGCGGTCGTGCTTCTCGGGTGTGTCGTGGCCTACTATTTCTCTTCGCTGAGACCCGAGCAGGACCGCCTGCTCATATTGGAAGCGGAACTTGCCGAGCAGCAAAAGAACATCATCGCCAACGCAAGCACGAGCGGGACGGATACGCCTGTTGTTGACTTGACCAAGAATGCGCTGGAGACGCTGGAGGCGTTCAAGAGCAACCACCTGAAATCGTTTTCATCCGGGCGCATAGCTCTCATAAAGGAGATCAACGCGCTGGCGAAAAAGAACAACGTAGCATTGACGAGCGGCATAGACATGGGCTCAAGCATGGGCGAGTCTAGCCCTGAAGGCGAAAACACAGGTGCGAACGGGCAGAAGAGCGCTTCAAGACGCAAGAAAGCCGACGAGATACTTAGCGTGATTCCCAGCGTGACTTTTCGATTCGCTGTATTCGGCCCGTACTCGAATCTACGAACGTTCATCAACCAGTTCGAGCACGAGAAACAGTTTCTGGTGATCAACTCGATCAACCTTGCAAATCAGGAGGCGAGGACGGCCAGCCGGCGCTCGCGGGGAGAGGGAGCGTCGGGAATCATGCTGACGATCGAGATGACTGCATATTTTCAGCCGATGTAGGCCAAAGCATCCAGTCGGGATTCAGCCTGGGTTCTGATTCGCAGCGCGAACCAGTCCTAAGCCTGAACTCCAAGCCGGACCGGAAGAAGAATGGCCAAACGAAGTTCATCATCAGAAAAGACAAAGCGTATTCTCCTGGCTGCGCTGGGGATCGTTCTCGCGGCCGTCTTCATCTATCAACTTTTCCTCAGCGGTCCTACGGCCAGGCCAAAGCGGGGCCCTCAAGCTGGAGCTAACCCGCAGGGGGCGCCGCCTCCATCGAGGACATCCGCGCCGGCGGTCCCGCAAACGCGGCAATTAGGCGCGGCGGCGCAACAAGACGCCCTGATGCAGCAATTGCTCTCCGACATGACGCCGCTCAACCTGAGACTGATCTCGAGCGGCGGAGGCCGCGACGATAAGCCGGGCAGCCGTGGGAATATCTTCGCTTACTATATTGAGCCGCCACAGCCACCTCCGCCACCACCACCGCCGCCGCCGATTCAACTGGTATCGCTGCAGCCTCAGTCGGCAGTGGCGGGAGTTCCTCGAGCTTTCACGTTGGTAGTCAGCGGCAACAAGATTCCCGCTGACGCTCACATACTATTTGACGGCGCACCGCGGGTCACCAAGCGGGTCAGCGACACACAGCTTTCCACTGAAATGGCGGCTGACGACTACGTTCTTGCGCGCCAAATCAATGTGGAAGTAAAGTCCCAGAGCAACCCGGCCAAGGAGTACTCGAACTCGATACCGTTCATCGCCCAGCCGGCGCCTGAACCGCAGTTCATCTACAAAGGAAGACTCGGTACGCTCAATCAGCCACAGTATAACTACGGAGTGTTCGAGATCAGTGCGACGAGAGAGATTAAGCGGGCGAAGGTGGGCGACACGATCACGGGAGTATGGCGCGTGGATGCGATATCGGCCGACAGCGTCGATCTCACTCATACGCAGTACGAGATAAAACGTCGCTTACCTCTACAGGACAGGGTGAGATAGTGCTATTCGCAGTTTCAAGATTTCTGGCTAGCCGCGAGCCCTCTCGATCAAACGAGCAGGGCTGGGCGCTGCTCGGGTTGCTGCTCGCGCTCGGCGTGATGAGCATCGTGCTTACTTCCGCAGTAGTTCCCAACGTGCAGATGCAGGTACAGCGGGACAAAGAAGCGGAGATGCTTTATCGGGGCGACCAGATGGCGCGGGGGATAGCCCGCTACTACGCCCGCGGCAGCCTTGCGCCGCTCCAGATTCAGCTCCTCCTGACATCTCCGTACGGCCCACTCACGAATCTCGCGAAGCTGCGTGAAGGGGTCACTCTGGGCGTCAGGGAAATAAAGTTCGTAAGGCCATCGGCGATGATAGATCCGATGAACAGTTCCGATTGGGAGCCCATAAGGGTGCGGGATCCCAGGATCATGAAATTCCTGCAAGCATGGTTGGTTGACACGCAAACAGTAGATACTAACGCGTACCGTGACTACTTTCTCATTGCCGCTCCGCCGCAGAAAAGTGCTTTCGACCCTGATCCGCCCCCCCCGACTCCAGCGCCCGGGCCTGTGGTTCCGGGGCAGCCGACTCCTCAAAATCCTGCGAATCCGGGTAACCCGCCAGTCAGGCCACCGGGACAGACAACTGACGAAGAAGAAGAGGATGAGGAAGACGAGGAGATCAACGATCCGCTCGCCCGGCTTTTTGAATCCGGCGCTTCGGGCCTCACCACCCCTCCGATTGTTGGTGTCGCGCCAAAAAAGAAGGGCAAGTCGACGAAGTCGTACTTCGGGCTAGACAACTACGAAGACTGGATCTTCATTTACATTCCGAGGAACATTCCGGCCAGGCCGACTCGACCCAGCCAGTAGCAGAGTCCGCAAATCGGTTTTTCGCTCACCCGGATTTGGTTTAAACTCTTTTCGCCATCCTCAGAATGAGCAGCGAACGGGCGCCAACTTCGTATTCGTCTGGCGCTTCAGCCCGATGGTGAGAGCAGATCGCAGGCGAACGGATTCGAAATGGCGACCAGCGAGGACCCGCAAGATCCCAATCACGGTATCTCTGAACTGAGTCCAGAAGTTGTTAAGGGCGAAGACCGTGAACCTCAATTGATTCGCGGCGTCGGCCTTGCAAGCGCCACAACGCTGAACATGATCGACATGATCGGCGTCGGTCCGTTCATCACCATACCGCTAATCGTCGCGGCGATGGGCGGACCTCAAGCGATGCTCGGGTGGATATTCGGCGCGCTGCTTGTGATGTGTGATGGACTGGTGTGGGCGGAGCTTGGAGCGGCGATGCCACGCTCCGGGGGATCCTATCGCTATCTGAAAGAGATCTACAACCCGAACAAACTGGGCCGGATGATCTCGTTCTTGTTCATCTGGCAGCTCACGTTCAGCGCCCCGCTTTCGATCGCTTCGGGCTGCATAGGCCTGTCGCAGTACGCGGCATTCATCTGGCCTGGTTTGCACACGAGCTTCTTTGCCCGAGCCGCGCACTTACAGATCCCCCTGATCGGAACACTCGACGTAAGCTTAGCGATGACCGCCGGAACGCTGGTAGCGATGGGCACCGTCGGGATCGCGGTGTTCCTGCTTTACCGCAAGATCACGATCATCGGCCGTCTCTCCAAGTTCTTGTGGGTAGGCGTGCTGGCGACTGTATTGTGGGTTATCGTAGCGGGCATCTCGAACTTCGACAAGGCCCGCGCCTTCGACTATCCGCCCGACGCGTTCACTCCGTCGCTCGGGTTCTTTCAAGGTCTGGGGGCGGCGATGCTCGTGGCGGTCTACGATTATTGGGGCTACTACAACGTTTGTTTTTTCGGCGGTGAGGTGAAAGACCCGGGCCGCGTGATTCCTCGGGCGATCATCTACTCGATAGTTGCCGTAGCGGCGATCTACATCGTGATGAACATCAGCATCCTTGGCGTGATCCCCTGGCAGGAGCTGAACGAGACAGCCAAGCCCGAGAACGAAGCCGTGCGCAGCCACATCATCTCGACGCTGATGGAACGGCTTTACGGCAACTGGGCGGGAGTTCTTGCGAGCGCGTTGATAATGTGGACTGCGTTCGCATCGGTCTTCTCGCTGATGCTGGGGTACTCGCGCGTGCCGTACGCGGCAGCGGTGGACGGAAACTACTTCAAGTCATTCGCGCGAGTTCATCCGAAGCATAGGTTCCCCTACGTCTCCCTTCTGGCGATGGGCGGGGTTGCGGCGGCATTTTGCCTGCTGAAGCTCAAAGATGTAATCACCGCGCTGGTCGTCATAAGAATCATGGTTCAATTTCTGGCGCAGATAATAGGCGTCATCGTACTCCGCGTAAGGCGGCCCGATATGCCGCGCCCGTTTCGAATGTGGCTATATCCACTACCGTCCGTGCTTGCGTTCCTCGGGTTTGTCTATGTACTCGTGATGCGGCCGAAATCGATGCAACCGATCTGGCTTGCGGTGATGCTGGTGATTGTAGGAAGCGCGATCTACCTGGTAAGGTCGTGGCGGCGTCGTGAGTGGCCGTTCGGCGGACCACTGGCCGATACGAACATCGAGTAACCAAGCGTTGTCGTTCACGCTCGTCTGATCATTCTGCCGAGCGATTGGTCGCTTCTCGCTTTGCGCTCCTTGAACTCTTCAACCCAGCCTTGAGTCGTCAATATCAGTTGGGTGCGCGAAGGCCGCTGTAATTGCTTCTCATCCGATGCATCGAGTTCTTTTCGTTTGATTAGTCTTACCGTCATACATGATCTCCAATGTGAATGCTTAGGGTACGGTCAGGTATTGCCGAGCAACCTGCATGCCAGAGCCTTCCTCTCGTTTGGTATTCTAGTAGATGGTTGTTTCCAACTTCTATTCGTAGATGTGACGCTTGATTCTGCGGGGCGCGGCGGATACCATACAAAGAGAGTCTATCGTCAGGCGCCGCTACATAAGCTGGACGGTTCCACACGCAGGAATGTGGGGCAGACTTGCCTGGATCTTCGGATCATTCGAAGCAAGCTGCTGTGATAGACGATAGAACGGCAGGCGTTGCGTCGATGCGCTCCTCCCCCGTTTCGCGTAGCGCCCTCTGGGTTCAGATCAGTGCCACCGTAGAGTTTGAGCAGGAGCGCCGGTTCGATACTCGAGAGGAAGCCCTTCGAGGATCTCCGGCTAGTGTCGTTCCTTGTTTACGAGCGCGAGAGCAGCGATTATTGATATGAGCCGTTCCGCAGAGCTACTCAGATTTTTAGGGCAACTTCGACTTACCGATCTGATTGACTTCGTCATCGTCTGGGCGATCGTCTACGGCCTTCTCAAACTCGTGCGTGGCACGCGAGCCGTGCAGATGGCAGTTGGATTACTCGGCGTAGGTCTGTTGTACCAAATTTCTGTAATACTGGGGCTCGATACGCTTCAGTTCGTTATGCGAAATACGTTGCTGTATTTCGGCTTCGCGATATTGGTGATCTTCGCGCCGGAGATCCGCTCGGCGTTGATGCGAGTCGGATCGAACCTTGGCCCGTTTCGGTTCGGGCACTCAAAGGCGAGCCACGAAGCATACGATGACATTGTGCTTGCCGCGATGACGCTTTCATCTACAAAAGTAGGCGCGCTGGTCGTACTCGAGCGAAACGTTGGGCTCCAGAACTACATTGACACAGGTGTGGCGTTGGGAGCTGCGCTTTCCTACGACTTGCTGGTGACAATCTTCGATCCGCATACCCCGCTTCACGACGGCGCGGTGATCATTCGCAACTACAAGGTCGAAGCGGCAAGCTGCTTTCTTCCGCTCACCCTTAATCCGCGGTTGTCCAAGGAGTTGGGCACGCGACATCGAGCTGCCATCGGCGTCACTGAAGACACCGATGCGGCAGCCATAGTTGTGAGCGAGGAGACTGGCGTGATCTCATTTGTTCAGAACGGCGAGATCACCCGCTATCTCAACAGCACTTCGCTTCGCGCGTTGATTCGCAACGCACTGGAACCGCAACGGGGCTTTGTTGAAGCCGTCCGCCCAGCCCGCCGCGCGCGCCGCAAGGCCGACGCGGCCGCTGATGCCTCAAGAGAGCAAGTCAGCGAGACTTACATCAAGTGAGAGCGTAGCGATGCACTGGATGAATGACTACTTGAAAGCGCTGAAAGAGTACGCCAGGGACTACGTGCTCGAGAACCCCGGCCTAAAAGTGCTGGCCCTCTTGATCACCGCCGTTTTGTGGCTCTCGGTGGCGTCGCGGCCTGTCAGCCAGATCTCATTGAACAGCGTGCCGATTGAGATCTACAACCCGGAGTCTCCTAACCTGATTGTGTCGAAGTACGATACGCTGACGGCCCGAGTTTACCTGGAGGGGCCGCGCGAGGTGCTGGAGACTCTGCGAGCAGGACAGTTCAGCGTAACAGCAGATCTGTCGGACATTGAGGCTGGCGTTCGCGTGATCCCGCTAAAGATCGAGCCCAACCGCCTGCCTTCAAACGTCATTGTGAAGGAGATCGAACCGCGAACGATTCGAGTTACAGTTGAGCGTGTGATTGAAAAGGAAGTGCCTATCATTCCCAGATGGGAAGGCGAGCCTCCCGCGGGCTATGAGGTGCTCGATTGGCAAATCACTCCCTACACCGTCAAAATCAGCGGAGCGGAAAGCCAGATGCGGGAGATCACCGAAGTGTCGACCGAAACCGTCAGGCTCACAGACAAAATCGGAACATTCAGCGCGACGGTGGCCATCGACATCGGGTCGCCCAACCTGACCATCAGAGAGGACAGCGGCCGCAAGGTTATGCTCACCGTGAACGTCGGCGAGGTTCGAAAGGAGCGTGTCATCAATAACGTTCCGGTTGCACTATTCGGCGCGTCTGGGCGTGCGCGACCGATGCCGAGGTTCGTCAAAGTAACACTTTACGGCGCGCGCTCGGCGCTCGATGAAATGACCGCGTCCGATGTAAGCGTGGCTGTCGAGTATCGAGGCGGGTCGGGTGCGTTCACTCCCAGAGTGACTCTTTCACCGGGGTTCACGGACCGGGTGGTAGTGCGTTCGGTCGAGCCCCAGACGGTCCGTGTCAGGTAATCGCGGCAGGTAGCTCGAACCGATGTACCGTAGATTGTCTAATCTGCGACAGTACTGCGAACCCAACCGCAGGTTAGACAACCTACGGTACATTTTTTCCAGGAGCATTCGTCGATGCCGGAAGGCGGGGAACAAAAACTATTCGGGACAGACGGGATTCGCGGGGTGGCAGGCCGATTTCCGCTCGATGAAACAACGGTGGCCAGGATTGGCAGGTCGCTTGTTTTGAACCTTTCCCGCGAGCTTCGACGTGCGCCCCGCATATTGATCGGCCGTGACACCAGGGCATCAGGGCCGCAGATCGAGCACGCGCTCGCACGCAGCGCTGCGGCTTCCGGAGCGACTGTCCGATCAGCAGGAGTCATCACGACACCGGGTGTTGCTTATATCACTCGAACAGCGCCGTTTGATGCCGGCATCGTAATATCGGCATCCCACAATCCGTATCAAGACAATGGCATAAAGGTGTTTTCCCCGTCCGGCAAGAAACTCGCCGACGAGATGGAACGCAAAATAGAAGCGGATATCGCCCGCGGCGCCAAGGTTAGCGGCGCGTTCGATCAGCCGAAGAACGAGCTCGACTCTCTACACGATGCCAGGTGGGAAAAAGAATATCAGGAGAGTTACATCAACTACCTCGCTACTGAAGTGGCTCAAGGCGCGAGATTCAATGAATTAAGGATTGGGCTAGACTGCGCCAACGGAGCAGCGTCGGCGATTGCTCCGGAGTTATTTGCTCGCCTTGGCGCGCAGGTTGAAGTCATTTCCGCTGAGCCCGACGGACGGAATATTAACGAAGGCTGTGGATCGCTTCACCTGGAAGGCCTGCAGCGCCTGGTCGTCGATCGACGGCTCGATCTGGGAATCGCTTTCGACGGCGATGCCGATCGCGCGCTCTTTGTCGATGAAGGCGGAAACCTGGTTGACGGCGACGCGACGCTGTTGATTCTGGCGAATGACCTTGCGAAGCGCGGGCGGCTTGCAGGTAATCTGGTGGTCGCCACGGTAATGAGCAACGTCGGCCTCGAGATAGCGCTGCGCGAGCGAGGAATAGAGTTGGTCCGAGCGCAGGTAGGCGACCGCTACGTGCTCGAAGAACTCCTGGCGCGCCACGCGAAGCTCGGCGGCGAGCAGTCGGGCCACATCATCTTCCCGGATATCTCGCTTGCAGGAGACGGGATGATTACGGCCATCGAGCTGCTTCGTGCTGTGCGCGATGAGGGCGTTGCGCTTGGCCGGCTCGCATCTCAGATGACCCGCTACCCGCAGATCCTCATCAACGTACGCGTTGCCGGCAAGCCGCCGTTTGAGACACTTCGCGAAGTCAAAGCCGAGATGGAACGATTAGAATGCGATCTGCGAGATCGAGGGCGCCTGCTGGTTCGGTATTCCGGCACGGAGAATCTGGCGCGCGTTATGATCGAAGGCGAGAACGAGCGTGAGATCACCGAACAAGCAAACCGGCTCGCGGAAGTCATACGGAAAGCGATCGGCGAATAGATGCTCGCGCTTTTTCTTGACCATGCTCCCACCGGTGAACTAACATCGATGTTGATCGCTACAAGGGGCCAGCCAGGAGGTACAATATGAAAAGGTATATCTGTTCGATCGCTCTATGCGCTGTGATGGCGCTCGGTGTTGTGCCGGCGCAATCGCAGGCAGCACGCGAGGCGACCATCGAACCCGAAACCAAGGCCAAGATAGTTCTTCAAACTCGACTCAGCTCCAAATTGAGCGAGCCAGGCGATCCGGTGAGAGCTGTATTGGACGAACCGCTCTACGTCAATGACCAGATTGTGCTGCCGCGAGGAACTGAATTTTTAGGCCGCGTTACGCAAGTCACGGCTGCCAGGCGCCCCCAGAAGCAGGGGAGCATCGCCATAGCATTCGAGAGAATCGCGATGTCCTGGGGCGAAGAGCCGGTGTCGGTCGTCGTAACATCGGTTGATGACTGGGACAAAAACGAGAAGCTGAACGCCGACAGCGAAGGCAAAGTCAAAGGCGGACATAAAGGCGAGAATACAGCGCGCAACGTTGAACGCGGTGGCGTGATCGGCGGCGCAGGCGCAGGCGTGGTGATTCTCTCGGGCGGCGGACTGGGCGCTGGCGCGGCCTCGCTCGGAGGAGGCCTGCTCGGGGGCCTGTTGCTGACAAAGGGCGGGGAAGTCGTGGTGGCGCCCGGAGCGATCTTCCGCGTGAAGTTCGTGAAGCCTGTTACGTTGCCCGTCGTTCAGCAGCCGGGCTCGGCGCCTCGTTCGATCCAGCAAGATGACCCGAAGCCTACTCCACGTTTCGACCGGAAGCCTCCTAGCCAATAGCACACGCGAATATTGACTGCGCCGCCAGCCGCGGCGCAATCGCCTGTGCCGGAGAAGTCTGAGATCTCGCATCGGGTTCCATTTCGCAGCGGCACTCCAAAGACGAACAATGTGGCACCGTACGAAGCGCCTCATCAATTCTTATCTCGATGACCTGATCGAGCGAGCCACAGGTCCCGACCGCGAGGCTCGTGGCGTAACGCGCGCGGAGCTCGCGCGCCTGAACGAGCTCGAAGTTCAAACCCGCGCCTCGGCTAAAATGCTCGAGAAGGAATTGGCCGAGGTCGGGCTGAAGATTTTAGGAGTAGCTGAGCGCGAGCGAATGGCACGAGAGCGAGGCGATGAGGCTTCGGCCGCGGTTGCCGGGCGACAGCTTGTCACGCTCGCCGCTGAGCGTGACCTGATCAAGCAACAGATCGGAGAAGCTAATTCTGCTGCCGAACGCGCACGCGCTTTGCGCGAAGAGCGTCGGCATCTCGGAGAAGATCTCGCGACCGAGTCTCAACTGACTGCGATGCGCGAGAACCTGTCCTCCATCCAGAGGCCATTTGACAGCACAGATGCGGCCGGGACTATCGAAGAGATGCGGGGACGAATAAAGAGTTCAGGTTTCTCGACGGATGCTCGAGTGGCCGAGGCGGAGCGCGAGCTTGAAGCGGAACGAGCTCGCGCGCGAGTTGAAGATATCCTTTCGCAATACAAGCAAGGCGTCACCGGTGGCCAACCTTCAAGGACTGAAGCCGCCCCATCGCAAACCACTCCGGCCGCGCAGCCTGAGACTAGCTCTCCACCAGCAAAGCCTGATGACTCAGAGCCGGGCCAATCAAAGACGCTTGGCCGCACCGATGGACCCGTCCGCCCAATCGACTAACAGTTACCCTTGATTAGTGGCAGGTTTAGTCGGACTGACGACAACGTGGATCATTTGGGAATGTATGGACCTCTGAGACTACGCGTACATCCTTTTAGCATTTCGGCGCTCGAAACTTTCTTCAACACATTAAGTGCAATTCCACCTTCTCTATACATTTTTATAGCGGCCTCATTCAAGAAGTGAACTTTTTATTGCCCTGGTTGGTGATTACCGCCGCGCTATCGCGATGATCTCTTTGCCGACATCTGCCCTGAAGGACGTAATAAACTCCCGCTCATCAAATCTGTCGTCCGGTGATCTATGAACGGGCCGCGAAAAGGATTCGGATTTATGTTGATGGGTTTGACCAGAGCCTGCGAAACCGCTTCCCCCGCCGATGCCTCCCATTCCTCCACCGAAGAACATCCCGGCCCTGGCTATCCATTCTCCAGCAATTCTCGGGTCCTATCTACCACCGTCTCCTATCACCACGAAGCCGGCAAACTAATACTGCCGTATCCTATATCGGGGATAATCGCGGATGGTTTTTTATCGCCTCCATTGCCGCGAAGCTGACTGCTCAATACAGTATTCACCGAAGCAGTTGGTGACGAAGATTGATCCATGCCAACTCATCGCGTTAGTATCAGTTTGTTGAGTGAGCTTTCGAACCGAACCTCGTGCGGAAAGATCGGATCGGGCCAACATTCGTTGGCTGATCCTATCAAAGGCGGATGCTTGGTGAAATTATGGAGTTGATTGGCCAATTCGCTTTAACGAAGCGGGCGCTCCGGTTATGAATACTGCGTGTTTAGGTCTTGTGAGTCCCAAAAGACGAAGTACCGGCACGTTGAGCCAACCGCACAGCGCCACGAGCCGAACCTTTGCTCTGTCAATTTAGCGAGGGCGGTTATGGAACGCCTACTGAAAGTAATCCTAGTACTCTGGTTCCGCGCGCAAGGGAGGGTGGTCCTTATTTGGGTTCTTATGCTAGCATTCTGTCAAATGAGCTGTAATCGGAGCCAGCGACGTGCTGATGATGTACAGTCTACGAACCAGAACATGGCCAAGAATGAACGGGCTGAAGAGCCTCGAACCGAAGAACTCCAGCTAGAGTTGAAGTCAGATCGAACTGAGCTTGGTCCAGGTGACTGTACAGATCTGCGTCTTGATGTCTTCAACGCCTCCGCCCGGGCCATCCCCTGGAGCGCAGGGTGGGTGTTGGAGCAAGAAGGACCGAGTCCGCCACAACCTGACGGAATCCGCAGCGCGGTTGCGATCCCGCCCGGCAAGTCTGACAGTTTTATGACTATTCGCGTATGCTACGCGAACCTCGTTTCTGGAATCTATCGCTTTCGCATTACTAGTGCAGAGAAATCCGCGGCTCCCGTTTGCTCCAATTGGGTTACCATTGAAGTTCTGCCTTAGACTGGCGAACCTTGATCCTCGCATCGTCGGGGATCGGCATCTGCTCGCCGACAACGTCCCCTATCTCCTTCTTACCCACTCTCGCCAATAGGTCATATAACGGTGTTCGTCCCTTTCAAATTGATCGATCGCGGGCCCCCATTCTGTTTGTCCCGTGATTATTGCGAGACCGAGAACGGCATGGTAGCGTACCTCACGGTCAGCGTCCTCTAACGCCTCAGACAGCGGGGCAATTGCGGCATCAGCTTCGGTATGCCGAAGCGCTGCTGCAGCGGCGCGGCGCGTTTGCACGTCCCGCGCGCGGAGCAGCCGGACCAATACGGGAATTGATTCGTGATTCTTGATACCGTCCTGAATTGCAAAGGCCAGGCTCCTTAACAGTCCAGGGTCAATACCCTGCGGAGGATTGACCAGCACATCCTCCACAGAACTAAGTATTGAGGCATCATCTCGTCTCAGCAGGACGGCGGCAGCCTTCAGCCGTACAGGCGCATTGCGGTCCTTTGCAGCACTCCGCAGTGCGACCGTTGCGAGGTTGGTATTCACCCTGGCTAGTACATCAATAGCGCGCCGCCGTTCGTCAGGCGACGCTCCTGGGACCACCAGAACTTGCGCTACCTCGGCAGTGACGCGATCTAAATCACTACCCTTGCCAAGTGGCGCATTGGTCGAAGCGACAACGAACGGATAATAAGGATTGACGACAACATATTCCCGCTTGGCTGACCTGCGGAGGAAGAACATTCCAAACTGAGGGGCCGCGATCCCTGCGTATCCCAAGGGTATTTCGGGAACAAGGAATCCTACACGAATTGAAGTCTCGTCAGGTCGCCCTTTCACGACCCGGTATATTTCCACCGTAGCGATCATCTGACGCGCTGAAATGGATTGGCCGTCAGCATCAATGTTAGCGCGCTCCGCTTCCTGAACAGCCGCTACACGACCCACCGCGATGAGGTCTGAATCGCGTACTAGATCTTGTAAATTGAGCGCAGGAATGGGACCGGCCACGGCCAGCGGCAAATTCAGAAACACCGTGGTGAGCACAACGATTACTATCAGCCATATGTGACGCATAGGTTCCTCCTCAATCGCGATTCGGTTAGAGATGACTTAAGGGGCCGGCGAAACTCTGTTTTGATGCGACCCATGATCTGTGTATTTCTGTAGGGTGTCGGTTTGCACTCGGACGCCAACACCAATAGACGTGCTGCCTACTCGCCAATCTTGCGACCAGTGGTGCACCTTCGTATTGCAAAGCGAGGGGCTACACGGAGCGGTTGACAATGGGATTCCCGCTGTTATGTTGTCCTCTCCCTGTATTATGTCAGCCCAGTCCATTGGTCCGACTAGCACGCCTCTTGGGATGCCCACGCGCCAATTTGTTCCACTGTAGTCGTTTACCACTGCACCGAATTGTTCGTTGATCGGAACATCGGAAGGCAGAAAATCCATGAATTGATCTTCAATGTGGTAGTGGATCTCGGTCATATAACCATAGGTCTGGTCGAAACCGTGAATGAAGTCTTGGTTGAGGACAAGGCGGTATGGGGCGCGTACAGAAAGCATGAACTTCGCAGAAGAGATGCCGTTAACCGTCACCCGTATTTTGACTTCGTGGAAAGCACTGGCTCCGGTGCTAACAACTGTTGCTTGATTTGTTCCAGTTGTAATGCTGTCCGCAGCGTTCGAAAAGTTTACCTTATCTGTACCGGCAACAACCGTCCATTGATAGGAACTAGCAGTTGCAGGTGTCGCGGTCAGAGTTATCTGTGTGTCGTAGCCAGCGGGAGTTAGACCGTTAAACCACCATAGGTCAGTTGGTCCGCTGATCCTGGGTGTTACCGCCACCGGAGCGGTAGCCGTAGCGGTGGCTAGAAATAGGCCGCAGTCCTCCGCACTGATATAGTCAGAGTGGTAATAATCAAAGGACACCGTAATTGTCGCATACCCCACGCCTATGCAGCTTACGCCGCCGCTAGAATTCACGGTGGCTATCGAGGTGTCATCGCAGGAGTAATTGACAGAGTTCGTGTAGTTGTACGGGCCAACCTGAAATTGCCCACAGTAGGTGTCCCACTCGTAGACGGTCAGTTGACAGAAATCCCCGATAGCACCGGTGATGGGGCTCGGTAGAATGTCAATTCTACCAGGTTCCAGCTGACAACAGTTAGGGCAACTGAAATTGCTCGCGGTACTACTGGCCTTGTCGAATGTCACAATTCGGCCAATCAATGCTTCTGCCTGGTGAGGATGCCAAAAGAACTGCCCCTGAGTTAGATTCATTGGCAGCGTTCTTCCCTGTATGTCTTTCGCTTGGCTATCCCTTAGTTGGAGCAAGTCAATCGCGAGCGTTGCTCCTGCTGAGACGCTCATCAACTCTGGAGTGTACATGCCTCCTTCGTGAAAGATGATCACCGCAACCTTCGTCGGCTTTTGAGTGATGTTCGTCAGGTATGCGACTGACCTGAATTCCTCACCGACTCGAAAAGGGTGATTGCCTCCCTCTCCAGAACGCTCTGATCTGCTCACCAAAGGAACGTCAACCTCAACACTCTGTGACCCGTCAACACTGGAAAGCGCAGCGATCAGCGACCCGGGCGCGCCCGACGATTCTATTCTCAACTCAGCGGCGGTGACCGACACATTGCGCAACTCAGACATCAAGGCGGAGAAGTCTGCCATCCGGACCTCCGATGGCGCGAGATTGACGATAGGGAGCGTTTTCGTGCGCAATGCCTCCTGCACCAGATATCTAACACTTATGGTCGCAGTCTGTGGTATTTTCAAGGCGTTCTTCAAGGCTAGGTGTGGCGTGAAGAAGGACGCTTCGGAAAAAACAGTCCCCGGAGCGGGGTGCCCAAGGGTAAGCCCGGTGCCATTGAGCACCGAATTCTTTTGTATCGCCGGATCGATAAAAGGGAGATTCGAAGCGAAGCGAGCCTCCTTGTTTTGAATCACACCATGCGCGCAAAGCGCGCCGGGCGAGCTGTTGTGAGTTAACGAGAGCCCGCCGCGTTCAATGTCCTGAACTTCGATGCGGATACTCTTCAACAGCTTCTCGATTTCCAGCACAGTCGTTTGATGCGCTGAAAGTGAGACAAGTGGAGCTGGAATCACAGCGCCTCGCCATTGCACGTTTACCAGCACTTCCAAATTCTGATTTGTAGTATTAGAGATCATAACTTGTCCGCTCGTCTTTTTGTCCGGCGACCACCAGAGACCCTCCAGCGTCGACGACATGAGCATCATAGGCGGCTCCATGTCGAACGAAAGTCCGTGTTGTGAGTCCGAAACTGTCAACTGCGGAGCGATCGCCATCGAATCGTTGCTGTTGAAGCGCACGTCGATGCTTCCCTCCTGAAACTGACCCCTCCGCGGGCTTGGGCTGATTAGCTCGCTTAAGGAAACGGCGATGTTGCTGTTGGGCTTCAAGTACACACCGGGCAGCCTTAATGCTTCGCCGTCCAGTGAGTACAGAGTAACGGTTGCCAGGAGTTCGGTGACTGACGAGTTATTCAATGTCAATGAAGAATCCCAACCACCTTTGATCGAGTAATAAGGAAATGAGAGAACATGCACCGGTCCTGCTTGCGCTGCAGCTCGTGCGACCGGGCGAGGTCGAGCAATAAATACCGCGGCCGAAATGCCGACCACAAAGAAAGCCACCAAAAGCTTGACATGTGCACTTCTCGGGGCTACGCGGATCGCGGCACTCAAGACCGGCCGAATGAATGCCACGTAATAAGCAACAGATTTCCACGAATTCGGCTGCTGCCGTCGCGCGCTAACTTTCCGATGCCTTGAAATTCGCATGACACCCTCCTCCCAGGTCTAGTCGTCGAGGCAAGAGAAATCTTCGGCCAACTAAGCTGGCCTGTTTTGCTCGTCTTGTTTTCGTTACACGGACATAGCGCGCAAAGGACAAGCGCGAGGTGATTAGATTGTGAGGTTTGCTGACCCTTGCACGTTCTTGTCAAATTGCGGACGCTGCTATTATAGTCCGGCCCAGTTTCTTGTCAAGGCGACTAATGTAAAGAAAGTTGCTGGAAACAGTCAGATTCTGGCGCGGTAAAGAGTTCGGACCAGGAAGACGGCTACAGCGCGTAGCCCATCAAGCGCAGGAATATGAGAGTGGCTGAGTTTAGAATCTAAGTCGGGCATGTAAGGAACATACTCTGTTCTTCTCGGCGAGTAGGGAACCTGGGAGCGCGAATGTGCGCCGCTTCCTACCTTAGGCATATGTCGAATCCTTCGATGCTTCCAGCGCTGTTCTTTTTCTCATGGCAGCTACTCTAGATGACCGGATCGACGTTTGAACGATAGCGGGTTGATTTGTGGCGGGTTTAGTCGGACTGAGGTGTGCTTTACTCGCTGGCAGGTGCGTACCGATACAACTTAAGGACGCGCGGCGGACTCGAGAAATGCTTTTAGCTTTCTTGATCGGGAAGGATGCCGTAGCTTGCGCAATGCTTTCGCCTCGATTTGGCGAATGCGCTCGCGAGTCACGGCAAAATGCTGGCCGACCTCTTCAAGCGTGTGTTCGCTGCCGTTGGGTCCAAGCCCGAAACGCATCTTGATGACTTTTTCTTCACGAGGTGTGAGCGACTTTAAAACTTCTTCTGTGATTTCGCGCAGGTTGGAGGTGATTACCGCGTCGGCTGGATTGGTGATCGTTCGGTCTTCGATGAAGTCGCCCAGGTGCGAGTCTTCTTCCTCACCAATAGGAGTCTCCAGGGAGATGGGCTCTTGTGCGATCTTCAAAACCTTTCGCACCTTTGAAACGGGTATGTCCATCTTCCTGGCGATCTCTTCCGAGCTAGGCTCGCGGCCGAGTTCTTGAACCAGTGCGCGAGAAGTGCGGATCAGCTTGTTGATCGTCTCGATCATGTGGACAGGAATTCGAATCGTCCGAGCCTGATCCGCTATTGCGCGGGTGATCGCCTGTCGGATCCACCACGTCGCGTAGGTCGAGAACTTATAGCCGCGCCGCCACTCAAACTTGTCAACCGCCTTCATCAATCCGATGTTGCCTTCCTGGATCAAATCCAGGAACTGCAGACCGCGATTGGTGTATTTCTTAGCGATCGAGACAACCAGTCTGAGATTTGCTTCGATCAGCTCTTGTTTGGCAAGGTCGGCTTCATGCTCGCCGGTGTTGATCGACGCAAGCGAGCGCTCGAGTTCGAGCGCCGAAGCGTGCCACCGCGCTTCCATCTCAGCGAGCTGGCGCTCGGCATCGCGAAGATATCGTCTCAACTCGCGCTCGTCCTCGTTCCACTTCTTCTTTTCGAGTGCGCGGCGAGCCCTTTCGATGGCGGCTCGCGCCTCGCGTGCTCTGTTGACTCCCTCGCGGATCAGCCCGGTGAAGTGATCTTGTTGTTGGAGCACCAGATCGAGCGCGCGAGCCTGACGGCTAAGCTCCACACGCGCGACCGCCAGCTTGCGTCTTAGCCTCGGAACTTTAGGCGATTTCTTTGGCTCTTCCAGCCCGCGGTCGTGCACCTTGAGCATTCGGGTGTAGCTTTTTTTCAGCTCGGTTAAGGATTCAAGCGTTGAGTTCTGATACTCCTCGATTCGCTCTTCGGTGATGGGTTCCTGTTCGCTGAACGTAACGACTTCGCGGATGTGCAGCTCGCCGCGGCGAAGCCGCTCGCCGATCTGGAGCATCTCTTCAATGCAGATGGGCGAGCGCGATATGGACTTGAGCACGCGCTGGCGGCCTCGCTCTATTCGCCTTGCAATCGAAACTTCGCCGTCGCGGGTCAACAGGGGAACGACGGCCATCTCGCGGAGGTACAGCCGCACAGGATCATTGGTCTTGTCGAGCGTGCCCGGGGTGAGGTCAAGGTCGAGCTCCTCGTCGAGCACGTCTTCGATCTTTCCGTTACCGTTGCTTCCGATCGCCGCGGCTGCGGCTTCGATGAACTTCTCGTCTGAATCAGAGATTGAAATTCCTTCGGCGCCGATGACATCGAGAATAGCCTCGATCTCGTCGGCGGAATTCATGTCCGGCGGCAATAAGCGATTTATGTCGTCGTAAGTGAGATACTCCTTCTCTTTTCCTACTTCAAGAAGTTTCTCTACCTCGTCGGAATACTTTTCATTGATATCGGACAACTCTCGCACTCCTGTGGGGACTACAATTCACGGAGACGCTTTCAAAACCACTGTGAATTCGTACCCTCATTGAGAAAATCTGTCAAGATACAATTCGTGCAATTACACATATGGCATGCCGGCTGGAGCATTGTAAGACTTTCTTAACATCTCCGATCAAACACAAAGACACAAAGACACGAAGGGAACCGGGAAGAGAAGCTCACAGCGGCTCTGTGTCTTACTGTCTTTGTGTTGGGATGATCTCATCTCTTCCTCAAGTGACTTACGCAACAGTCAGCGCAAGTCTTCGCTTCTGGAGTTCCGTCTTCTGCTGATAGAGGAGCAGCACTCGTTCGACGTCTTGCTCTCGTTCCGCCTGGCCTATCTCGATCTGAATTGCATCAAGCATTCGTTCGAATCGTCTCCTTCGCAGGGAGGACAAGGCCTCGGTCGCTTTCTTGAACAGTGTGTCGAAGTCGTCCCCGCCTGCCCACGCCAGGTCGCTCATCAACAAGGCCGGCAGCAACTCACGTTCTGACTCCGCTTCGACGCGCTCGATGAGATTGTCAAAGTGAAACTCAACCCCCTGGTTATCCATGGCAATGACCGCTGCGAAAATGGCTCCAGTGGCCAGCTCTGCGTAATCATCGTCCGTCAGAACCGAGATCATCGCGCGGCGCAATTCTTCGTTCGCAAGCATCAGCTCGAGCAATTGGCGCTCCGCCTCAGTAATTCTCTCCGGGTCTAAGAAGCGCTTGAGATCAATGGTCGGCTGACGCCGCGCGGCCGCCTTTTTGAGTTCGTGTATTATTAGCCGGTCGTCAATACCGAGTAGCTTCGCTATCTGGGCCGCCTGGTCGTAGCGCTCTTCAATAAACCTCAGCTTATTCAAATGGGGCAAGATCGCATTAAGGGCCTCCTGCTTGCCCGAAGAACGCGATATGTCATGCTGTGACGCGATGGTCTGAATCATATAGTCCAAGAATGGCGTTGTCTTCTTTAGCAAAGAGCGAAATTCCTCGCCGCCGTGCGATCGTACGAACTCGTCAGGGTCCTCGGCGGTTGGCATCTTCAATATGTTCACTCTGAATCCTTCGATCCACAGAGTGTCAATTGATCGCATTGTCGCCGCTTGACCCGCCGAGTCAGGATCGAAGTTCACAACAATTTGAGGCTTTTCCATGTAACGGCGCAGAAGTCTGGCCTGACTATCAGTCAACGCAGTGCCGAGGCTCGCTACAATATTGTGAACGCCTTCTTGAAACGGAATGATGAGGTCAAGGTAGCCTTCAACAAGAATTGCAAAACCAAGACTGCGAATCTCATTCTTCGCGTGCGCCAGCCCGAACAGGTTGCGACCTTTTGTGTACACGCTTGTCTCGGGCGAGTTCAGATACTTTGGCTCCCCCTCTCCCATCACTCTCCCGCCGAATGCAATCACACGGCCCTGAGGGTCGGTGATTGGAAATATCAGTCGCGCGCGAAACCGATCGTAGAAACCGCCGGCGTCTTTCAACACAGCTAAACCGCTGTTGTGAATCTCGTCGGTCGTGGCGCCGCGTTCTTTGAGATGATTCGTCAGCGCGTCCCAACTATCAGGAGCATAACCAAGACGAAACAACTTCGACGTTTCTTCCTGGATTCCTCGCGAGCGAACGTACTCTCGAGCGCTTGCGCCTTCTTCGGTGCTGCTCAATTGAAGCTCAAAGAACTCGGCGGCCCACTCATTCAAGCGGAGAATGCTCTCTCGGTCGCGAGCGATCTTCTTGTGGTCTTCGGTCTCCTCGACAACTGGAATTGGAATGCCGCTCTTCTGCGCGACTATTCGCACGGACTCTGGAAAGCCACAGCCTTCGATTCGCATCACGAAATCAAAAATGCTGCCGCCGACGCCGCAGCCGAAACATTTGAAGAGCCCCTTGCCCGCGTGAACAGTAAACGAGGGTGTCTTTTCAGAATGAAAGGGGCAACACGCGAGATAGTTCGCGCCGCGCTTCTTGAGGCTGACATAGTCGGATACGACCCGAACTATGTCGCCCTGATTTTTTACGTCGTCGGCAAAGCCTTGCGGCAGACGCATCGGTTTATCCAATCGTGATTAGGAACTTCGAAGGAGCAACCGGTTCAATTGAGCTAGAGAATTTCTAGCAGCAAACAAAAAACCGCGCAAGGTGGAATGGACAGGTGGAATGGACAAGCCAAATGAATTATTCGAATTGATCAATCCACCGGACCACCGCACCAATTAGCACATTGCTGAATGTACTGCGCGGTGAAGGTGACGCTGAGCTTGACGCGAAGGGTCTCCCGCGTATAATCATTCGTTTAACCAGCTAAGGCCTCCGCTGACATGCTGTAATGAAAGACTTCCGCATACTCTTCAAGAACGTCAGACCTTACGCCGGGCTGTTTGCGGTAGCTTTTGTCCTGATGACGTTCGTCGGCCTGTTCGAGGCCGGACGCACTGCCCTTCTCAAATCCATCATTGACGAATTGCCCGGCACCTCGAAGGGTCCAACCACCGGTCTCGCCTCGTTTGTCGATGCACGCAGGTACTTGCCACAGAGCGTAGAAGCGTTGCCTATCATCGCGATTCTGCTCGTGGGTTTTACCGTCATTCGCGCTGCGTCGGAATATCTCTCGAGCGTCTTGATGTGGCGCATTGGCGTTAGCGCGGTGGTCGACCTTCGGCAGAGGCTGTACGATCATATCCTTCAACAGTCGAGCGAGTTTTTCACCGAGCATTCGACCAACCAACTGACGACTCATATCATAAGCGATGCCGAGAAGGTGCAAGTGTCTGTTTCGACGCTGCTGGCCGATATGCTGCGTGAGGGGCTGACCTTTCTGTCGCTGCTCGCCCTGGTCTTCATTCTAGAATGGAAGCTTACTCTGGTGGTATTGATTGTGGGACCGCTCGTGTATCTGCTGACATCCAGGTTTGGCAAAAAGCTCAGAAGGATCGCACACTCGACTCAGGAAGGAACCGAAGAAGTCCTCGACGTCTCGCAGGAGACCATAGCCGGGCACCGTATTGTGAAGGCATTCGGAATGGAGGGCTTCGAGCAGCGCCGCTTCCGCGATGCGCTCCACCGGCTGGCAAGTCATCAGGTTCGCGCAGCTAGAGTTGTCTATTTGTCGTCGCCGATTCTGGAGCTGGTCGGCGTGGTAATGGCCGCCGGGTTCGTTCTTTATGCCAAGCGGGAGATCGAAGCGGGGACTATGACGATTGGAATCTTTGCGGCGTATATCGTCGCAATGCTCGGCATGTACGACCCGTTGCGGCGGCTGTCGCGAATTCAGAACCACTTCCAGCAATCATTTGCGGCGACATCGCGGATATACACGCTGCTGAACACCCACACCGAAAAGCGCGACCGGCCTGATTCGATAGATTTGCCGCCGCTGCGAGAACGGGTCGAGTTTCGCGGCGTTTCGTTCAAGTATCAAGATTCGAACGACTGGATTTTGAGGAATGTGAACCTCGAAGTGAACAGAGGTGAAGTCGTTGCGCTGGTCGGTCTGTCGGGCGCCGGCAAGTCTACTCTGACAAGTGTGCTGATGAGGTTCTATGATCCCACGAGCGGCGAGATATTGATCGATGGCGCGGACATCCGAGACGCAAGACTCGCGAGCCTCCGCGCGCAGATCGCTCTTGTTACCCAGGAAGTTATTCTGTTCAACGACTCGATTGTCAACAACATCGCATATGGCGGCGGGGACTCTGATCGAGCGAAGATCGAAGCCGCTGCTCGCGCCGCCTACGCGCACGACTTTATAATCGAGCGCGGCGGCTACGACACACTGATAGGGGAGCGAGGCGTGAAGCTCTCGGGCGGCGAGCGTCAGCGGCTTGCGATAGCCCGCGCCATCTTGAAGGACGCGCCGATCCTGGTGCTCGACGAGGCGACTTCTGCGCTCGACACGCAATCAGAGCGCTGGGTTCAGCGCGCGCTTGCGAACCTGATGCAAGGCCGAACGACTATCGTGATAGCGCACCGGCTGACGACGATTCACCGGGCAGACAAAATCGTCGTGCTCGATCGCGGCCGAGTGGTGGATGCAGGGACGCACGATCAGTTGATGTCCCGCGGGGGGATTTATCGCGACCTATATGAGCTTCAGTTTTCTGACGACCTTATAGGCGAAGATGAGACCGTAGTGATGGCAACGAAGAATGAGCAATAAGAGAGCTTCATTTTCCATTTTTCATTTAGCATTTAACATTTGTCATTGACCGGGGGACAAATGAAATATGACAAATGGAAAATGGAAAATGGAAAATGGTACTAGAGATGATCAAAAGCATGACTGGATTCGGACAGGGAAGCGCAGAGGGTGACAATTTCAGAGTACGAGTGGACATTCGCTCGGTGAACAATCGCGCGCTCGACGTGCACACGCGGCTGCCCCAGGAGCTCTCAAGCCTTGAGGTTAGTTTTAAGAAGCAGGTTCAAGCGGTGCTAAAACGTGGACGCGTCGACCTGACAGTGTCCGTCGAGCAGTTGAAGCCCGCCACTTTCGAGATCAATCGCCCGCTGGTATCAGGCTATCTGACGGCATTGTCCGAGCTGAAGCGCGAATTCGGACTCGAGGGCGACCCCTCGCTCGAGCTGATCGCGAAACTACCCGGCGCGTTGCAGGTTTCGCAGGACTCGGGTTCGCTCGATGAAAAGCTTGTCTCAGGCGCGGAGGCCGCCGTGACCCAGGCTCTTGTGTCACTGAGCGAGATGCGAGCGGTTGAAGGGCAGGGGCTTGCCTCGGAGCTCACCTCGAGGCTCGACAACATCGAACGGCAAATGCCGGCTATCGAAAACGAAGCCGCGCGCTTGCCGGCCGTCTATCGTGAAAAGCTGATGAAACGGTTACAGGAAGTTGTGGCCGGTGGACAGGTGGATGAAACGCGGATTGCTCAGGAAGCCGTTATGTTAGCAGACCGGTCCGATATAAGCGAAGAAATCGCGCGCCTCAAGAGTCACGTCGCACAGATGCGCGACTTGCTTCTTACCACGGATGAGGCAGGTAAGCGGCTTGACTTTATCTTGCAGGAAATGAATCGCGAGGCAAACACGATACTCTCGAAGTCGAACGACCTCGCCATAAGCGACGCGGCTATAGTAATCAAGACCGAGGTAGAGAAGCTCAGGGAACAGGGTCAGAATGTCGAGTGATACCCCTTCACATGTGGACCCTCAAGCGGAGCGGGTTGAGGCCAGTCCCGCCGAGCGCGGCAATTTGATAGTAGTGTCGGCGCCATCGGGGGCGGGAAAGTCATCGCTGGCAGAGCGAGTCTTGAAACGTGTCGAGGGCCTGCGATTCTCGATTTCCTACACCACGCGCGAGCTTCGGGGCGCTGAGCAGCACGGGGTTGATTACTACTTTGTGAGCGAGGAAGAATTTGACGCGATGCGTGACCGCGACGAGTTCCTCGAATGCGCCGAAGTGCACGGCCATCTATATGGGACTCACGAGAAGCCGGTTGAAGAGATGCTCTCGCAGGGCTTCGATGTGATGCTCGATATAGACGTGCAAGGCGCTGAGCAAGTGCGGCGGCGTGTGCCGGAGGCGATTTTGATTTTTATACTGCCGCCCTCGCGCGAGGTCCTCGAAGCGCGACTGCGCGCGAGAAACCTGAATGAACCTGCTGACGCCGCGCAAAGACTGCGAAACGCGGCGATAGAGGTACAGCTCTACGAGCGATTCGACTATGCTGTTTTGAACGACGATCTTGATCGCGCGCTGGCGCGGCTTGAGTCTATAATAATCGCAGAGCGTTGCCGTCCTGAACGCCACAGAAATCGCATCGAATCGATAATAGCCACCTTTGGAGGTGAATCGTTTCATGGCTGAGCTAGACAACGAAGCGGATTGGATAACGGAGATCGATAGCAAGTACCGGCTTGTGTTGCTTGCTGCAAAACGCAGCAAGCAGCTTCAGAGAGGGGCAAAGCCGCGCATATATGCTGCCGCGAAGAAGACAACGCGCGTCGCGCTCGAAGAGGTGCAGCGGGGGCTGGTGGGCTATCAGCCACTCATCAAGCCGCTCAAGGCAGAATGACTGCGATCACGCGGCAGAGCGGCCGGTCCCGAAAGCTCGTCTTGCAAAAACGCTGACCAATACACCCCGTCTTACGACACGGACCGTCCCTCCCGAATCCGCCAACGCAGGTGGTGGTCGCCCTCCGTTAGGAGGGCCATGTTTATAGACCAGGTGAGGAGGCGCGCCCGCCCTCCGTCAGGAGGGCCATGTTTATAGACTAGGTGAGGAGGCGCGCCCGCCCTCCGTCAGGAGGGCCATGTTTATAGACTAGGTGAGGAGGCGCGCCCGCCCTCCGTCAGGAGGGCCATGTTTGCTTGCCCAGCTCATTTTTCCCTCGCCTGCACTGGTCATCGATTATACTCAGGTACGTTTTAGCACCATATAAACCCTGGAGGTCGCAAAGGGCAAACACATTCTCACAGATCTACATTCAAACGGTCTTTGCTGTCGCCGTG
>JBBPIH010000029.1:0-87276 GCA_038040455.1 Acidobacteriota bacterium | reverse complement strand
AAGCTAAAGCTTGTACTCTGAACTCGCTTGTACTCTGAACTCGCTACGCCTCACTCTATGTTCTTTCTCAAGAGGTTCTAAAGTGAATCTCCTTGCTCTGGCACAAGAGGCCAGGGCTTCACCGAAGCGTCGCGCGCTGCGACGGAATTACCTCAATATCAAATCTCAGATTTGATATTGGAATCTGGATGCGGCGGCGAGCGAAGTAATCCAAAAGGAGGATATCTCTCTGATGAGAGTTTATGAAGTGCTGTTTATCGTAGCTCCAAACACCGAGGAGAGCGACATCGAGACCCTTGTCACTCAATTGAGTGACGTCGTAACCAACCAGGGGGCCCACATCGCGAAGATCGACCGAATGGGCCGCCGCAAGCTAGCCTATCCCATCGGCAAATTCAACGACGGCCACTACATAGTGTTTACCGTCGAGGGAAGCGGCGCGGAGATCGCCGAGCTCGAGCGGCGCATGCGCGTTACCGATGCAGTTATCCGCTATATCACCATCCGGATAGACGAAGACTTGAAGCGCGCCGAGAAGTTTCGTGTCCGCCGCGCCGCACGCGCCGCGGCAAGCGCGGGCAGTCGACGCGGCCGCCGTGTGGCCGAGCCTGTTCTTCCCATAGGTGACGACGAGGAAGAGGGTGAAGAGGAGGGAGCAGACTTATGAGCAGTGAACAGAGAGACCACGGCCGCCGCGACGACAGAGGCGGGCGGCAGGGCGGGGGACAAGGCGGGCGGCGCTTCATACGCGCGCGCAAATCGTGCAGGTTCTGCGCCGACAAGGTGGATTACATAGATTACAAGGACGGCCGGCTGCTTGGGAGCTACATCCCCGAGCGCGGCAAGATATTGCCCCGGCGCATATCTGGCACGTGCGCGCCTCATCAGCGCATGCTTGCCACCGCGATCAAGCGGGCTCGCAACGCCGCGATTCTGCCGTTCACTTTGGATTAGTCCGTAGTCCCTGGTCCGTAGTCCGTGGCAAAGTCGGCTACGGACTACGGACTACGGACTACTGACCGTTAGCGAGGACTTATCAAATGGCACACATGGATGTACTGCTTTGTGAAGACGTAGATAACCTGGGACAGCGCGGGCAGGTGGTGCGCGTGCGCGCGGGTTACGGCCGAAACTACTTGCTCCCGCAGAAGCTGGCGATCAAAGCCAGCGCGGGCAACAAGAAAATGCTCGATGATCAACGTCGCCTGCTTGCAAAACGTGAAACGCGCGAACGCGTATCGGCTCAAACCGAAGCAGACAAATTGCAGGGGCTTGAGCTGCGCTTTGACCGGCGCGTCGGCGAACACGGGATACTGTTCGGATCGGTAACCGCGCTCGATATTGCAGAGGCTCTCAAGGAACGCGGCCTCGCCGTCGAGCGCCGCAGAATCGGTTTGCGCGAGCACATCAAAGAAGTTGGCGACTACGATGTCGTGATCAAACTGCACCGCGACGTTAGCCCTTTGATTAAGGTGATTGTCCGCAAGGAGGGCGCGGTTGCGGAGGCGCAGACCGCAGCAGCGGCTCCAGCAGCCGATGCCCTGCCGGCCGAACCTGTCGACGTAGAGGCATCGATGGGTGCGACTGAGGCTCCCGAACCCGAAGCGGCAACGGCCGAGGAGTAGCAGCAGCGTTCGCAAACTAGCGCAGGTGAAACTCACTTATGACGCGAGCGGCAACGGGTGACCCTTTTTTTGATAAAGGCCTCCCATCCAACGTCGAGGCAGAGCGCTCTATACTTGGCGCAATCCTGCTTGACAACGCCGTGTGCAACCAGGCAATCGAACTGCTGCGCCGCGACGACTTCTTCCTCGACTCCCACCGCCGGATCTTCGACAAGATGGTAGCGATCACCGAGCGCCTCATGCCCATCGACTTAATCACTCTTAGCGATGAGCTGCGCCGCGCTGGTGAGTTCGAACAGATCGGCGGCGCTACCTACATCGCTTCGCTCATCGACGGCGTCCCGCGCACCGACACCATCGAGCCTTACGCCAAACTCGTCAAACAGAAGTCGATGCTGCGCAAGCTGATCACAGCTTCCCAACAGATCGTCTCGCTCGCATTCGACGAAGAAGACGACGCGGACGTGATCATCGACAAAGCCGAGCAGATGATCTTTCGGATAGCCGAGGACCGGGTGCGGCAGGGTTTTCAATACATCGGCGATGTCGCGCATCGCAGGCTCGAGCAGATCGAGCAGATGGCCGGCCGCCCGGAGATGATCACCGGGGTGCCGACGGGCTTCACGGACTTCGATCGAATGACGTCGGGCCTGCAGCGCCAGGAGCTGATCGTGATCGCGGCTCGCCCGTCGATGGGAAAGACCGCACTGGCATTGAACATGGCCCAGTACGCATCCAAGAACGCAAACGTTGTTGGGATATTCAGTCTCGAGATGTCGGCCGAACAACTCGTGTCGCGATTGCTTTGCTCGGAAGCGCGGGTCGATGCTCACCGGCTGAGGACGGGCTATCTGAATCGCGAGGAATGGGCGAGACTTGCGGACGCACTGCGGCGGCTCTGCGAGACCAAAGTCTTTATCGACGACACCGCGGCGGTCGGAGTAATGGAGATGCGAGCGAAGTGCCGGCGGCTGAAGGCCGAGCATGGGCTTGATCTTCTCATTGTTGACTATCTTCAACTGATGGCTGGCCGAGGGCGCATCGAATCACGCCAGCAGGAAGTGTCTCAGATTTCACGCGACCTGAAGGGGCTTGCAAAGGAGTTGGACATCCCGGTAATTGCGCTCTCGCAGCTTTCACGCGCGCCCGAAACCCGCAGCGAGCACAAGCCGCAGTTAAGCGACTTGAGAGAGAGCGGCGCGATCGAACAGGACAGCGACGTTGTGTGCTTTATATACCGCGAAGAGCTGTACAACCCGACTGATGAGAACCAAGGCATGGCCGAGTTGATCATTGGCAAACAGCGCAACGGTCCCACTGGCGTTGTCCAACTGGCCTTCCTCAAGGAGTTCACCAGGTTCGAGAATATGTGGCGCGAGTAGCATAGACTTTAGTCTGTGCGCTTGCGCTGACTAAGGCTTGGCAGTCATCGGCGCGCAGACTAAAATCTATGCTCCTTTTCTATGCCCGAACTTCCTGAAGTAGAAACGCGGCTTCTTTATTTTCGACGCACCGCTCTCGGCCAGTGCATCGAACGTGTAATCATCACTGCTCCCAACATGATAAAGAGCCCCGGCGGCCAGGCATTCGCTCGCCGGTTGAGGGGGCGATGTTTCGTAGATGCATCAAGACGCGGGAAGTATTTGATCATTGCTCTCGACGATGGCCGCAAGCTGATTCTGCATTTCGGGATGGGCGGCGACCTCGGCTACTATAAACTCCCCGGGGAGCGGCCCGATTACACGCGCATCGAGTTTATTCTCGCCAATGGTTGGCGGCTAGCCTTCACCTGCCCTCGGAAGATCTGCCGAGTGATGCTGGTCGATGAGACCGCGCACGTTCCCGCTCTTCGAGAGATGGGACCCGAGCCATTAAGCGTTGGGTTCAGCCTCGCCTTTCTCGAGCGCTTGATTGAAGAACGGCCGCGCCGTCAGATCAAACCGCTGCTGCTGGACCAGAAGATGATTGCAGGAGTGGGCAACATCTATGCGGACGAGATCTTGTTTGAAGCGGGAGTCCGACCCGACCGCCGCGGGTTGAGCTTGAATGAAGACGAGATCAAGCGAATTCACCGCGCAACGCGGCGCGTGCTGAGGCGCTCGATCCGAACATCCGGCGACGACGACTTCCCCTCGGAGTTTTTAGTCTCGCGTGAGGCGCGCGGCGCATTGTGTCGAGTCTGCTACCAGCCGATTGAGAAAAAGAGGATCGGCGGCCGCACTGCGCACTTCTGTTCTCACTGTCAGGTGTGATAACTAAGCAGCGAGCTTTATTGCGGGCATCACAGAAGTGTCGTATCGGTAAGGACGCTGGGGCGGAGATCTCCTTGCACCTTGGCGTCCATTTTACTGGGGGGTTATTCCTACAGCTTCAACTTGCCGGCGCTGCCCTTCCCTACGCGCGGGCCGCGATTATCACGACCGGGCGGATGATCCAGATTTGCGGTGCGCACGCCGATTTCGTAAGCGTATTGCCCAATGCGGGCCATCTTCTCGAAGTTGATCTTTTCAACGCTGTCCGTATTCGTGTGATAGTCAGGATGCAGACCCGTCGTCAGGAACACGATCGGCACGCCCTTCGCCGCGTAGCTGTAGTGATCGCTTCGATAGTAAATCTGTTCGAGGTCTGTAGGATCGTTCATCTCGTAGTCGAGCTTTAAGGGCTTCGCAAGCGCGCCGTTCGCATCAACCGTGATGTTGTGAAACTCGGTGCTGATGCGGTCCGAACCGACGACATAAACCGTGCTGGCTTCTTCGGCTTTGTTGTCGCGGTTGCGCCCGACCATGTCCATGTTTACCTCTGCGACTAACTTGTCCATCGGCACCGTCGGATAGTCCGCGAAGTAGCGCGAGCCCCACAGTCCTCTTTCCTCGCCCGAGTGCCAAACGAAAACGAGCGACCGCCGAGGCTTCGGCCCCGTGGCGAAAGCTTTCGCGATGCCCATCATCGCAACGGTCCCCGAGCCGTCATCGTCGGCGCCGTTCCATACTCGATCGTCCCTCGCGCCCTCAGTCACTCGCCCTGGCGGTCTAATGCTCCTCGTCGCGGTTGCGGCTTGAGTCGCGTCTCCCTCGAAGTAACCAACGTGATCGTAGTGCGCGCCGAACGCAACGTAGGTGTCTTTTAGTTTCGCGTCAGAGCCTTCTACTATGCCGACGACGTTGCGGGTGTACTGGGTTCGCACCGGCTGATAGCTCGCATCGATGTTGAAGGTGGTGCGAACGTTTTTCAGGGCAAAGCCCGGAAGCGGTTCTCCTTTTGCGGCTTTTTCTTTCAGCTCGGCGTACTTCACATCCGCGCCGCTGAACAGAAACTCGAAGAAGTCATCCTGAGCAGTAACTGCCGGTGGAATCAGATTGTCCAGCCGCTGGACGGTTGTGAAGTCAGAGCCGTCGGCTTGACCTCCGCCAAACTGATTGCCTCCAGGAGGGCCGCCGGCTTGACCTTGACCACCTTGTCCCTGGCCGCCTTGAGCTTGACCCTGCCCCTGAGCGCCACCCTGGCCGCGTCGAAAGTTACCGGGGACACCGATGGTTGCGACTGCGCCCTCCTGCTCCGTCGCGTAGCGTGCGCGACCGGTTAGGGCACGACGGTACTGTGGCGCCTCAAGCCCCTTGGGCGGAGTGCTGCCGAGCCACACCACCGTCTTGCCCTTTACGTTCTTGCCCGCGTAGTCGTTATGTTTCGCGAGTGGCGCGTTCAAACCGTAGCCCACGAACTCGATCTGATCCGATGTCACGGTGCGTTTACCGCCAACGTTCGACGGAAAGTTAATGCCTTCCCTGTTCTTGAACGTGCGAGTCTGGCCGTTCGCTTCGACGGTGATCGACGAGTTGTTTTCGCTCTTGACGCCGAGCACCGCGACTCGCTGAAAGTACGAACCGTTCGGGCCGCCGGGCTTCACGCCCCAGGACCTGAGACGTTCGGCGATGTAAGCAGCCGCGAGGCCGAGCCCTTCGGTGTAAGTGTTGCGGCCTTCAAGCTCGTCGGAAGCAAGGTAGGTCAGCCATACCTTCAGGTCTTCCTGGGTGATGGCATCTCGGCCATTGTTCTTTGCCGTGACGGATGAGAACGTGAAAGTGGCCACCAGAGCCAGTTGTGTGATGATGACGGTGATACTGCGTAGACATGGCATGTTCGCTCCTTTGCGTTGATTAGGCTAGAGAGATCAATACGCCCGGTTGCTTCAAGGGGATACGAGAAATAACGCAACGGGCGGGCAGGTTCTCGGTTCAATCCCGTTGGTTTCCCTGTTCGATTACTCAAATCACGAGATGCCCATTCTTCTCGGCGACGGTGATCGTTCACCGCGTAGAGTTTCTGGCCGTAGTTCAACTAGGCTTTTAGTCGGCTGCATCTTTATGAATCGGAGTCCCAGCATTCAATCCTCCTGTGTACAGTAGGCTGTCCAACCTGCGGTTGACCTCCGCCCCAACCAGGTTTGACAACCTACCGTACATCATCCGTGTGTGCGCTCGAATTCCTTCATGAACGAAACCAGTGCCTCGACGCCTTCATGTGGGAATGCATTGTATATCGACGCGCGAATGCCACCGACCGAACGATGGCCTTTCAAACCGTCAAGTCCCGCTTTAGTGGCTTCGCTGACGAATTGTTTTTCGAGATCTTCGCTCGGCAGCCGGAAGGTCACGTTCATCAGCGAGCGGCTGCCGGCTTGCGCGTGGCCGCGATAGAAGGTGCCCGCGTCAATTGCGTCGTAGAGTAGTCTGGCCTTCTCGTCATTGCGCCGCTCGGTCGCTTCAAGTCCACCCTGGTCGAGCAGCCATTTCATCACCAGCCGCATGACGTAGATCGTGAATACGGGCGGCGTGTTGTAGAGCGACTTGTTCTTCACGTGCGTGTTGTAGTCCAGCATCGTGTGCATGCCCTGCGGGCTTCGGGCGAGCATATCGTCGCGAATGAAAACAAGCGTGACGCCCGCCGGTGCGAGGTTTTTCTGAGCGCCCGCATAAATCAGCGCGTACTTGCTCACGTTGATCGGACGGCCGAATATGTCCGAAGAAGCATCAGCCACGAGCGGCACATCGCCAACCTCAGGATCGTACTTCCACTCGACTCCGTGAATTGTTTCGTTGGTGGTGATGTGAACGTACGCAGCTTCAGTATCGAGCTTGAGTTCCTCCTGCCTGGGAACGCGCGTGAAGTTATCCGATTCAGTCGAAGCGGCTATGTTCACCTGGCCCGCTCTCTGGGCTTCCTTGACTGCTTTCTTCGACCACGAGCCGGTGCTGATGTAGTCAGCTTTTCCGCCGGCGGGCAACAGGTTCATCGGCACCATCGAGAACTGGAGCGACGCGCCGCCCTGCAGGAAAAGCACGTGGTAGTTATCGGGAATGCCCGCGAGCTTGCGAATGTCGGCTTCGCAACCCTGGATGATTTCATCGAATGCTTTTGAGCGATGGCTGATCTCGAGCACCGACATCCCGACGCCCGGGAGCGCGATGAGGTTTCGCTGAACTTCTTCGAGCACCTCGAGTGGCAGCACAGCCGGCCCTGCTGAGAAGTTGTAGATTCTTTGTGTCATGATACCTCCGGAACAGGGGATGGGGTCGGGGGTTAGCCCACCCCCTAAGTCCCGGCCCCTGGCCCCGACTAGAGCTTAAGCAAGCTCATCTCAATTATATCTTGCGAGTTCGCCTTGATCGCGTCGAGGACTTCATCGGAAGGCGCCGAGTCCAAATGTATGCGAGCGATCGCCGCGATCGCGCCGTCGAACACTATGTTCTCGGTTTCCTGCACATTGATGCCCGCCCGTTTGAGCTGGTCGAAAACGCTTGCCAGCACGCCGACGCGATCGTAGTGCCGAACGACGAGCAAGTGCGTAGCCGGTGATTTCTTCGCCAGGTTGACAACGTTCGGCGTCCGGCCCGCTTCTTTGTAGTCGTGGATGATACGCACGGTCTCTTCGGCGATGGCCTGTTGGGCTTGATCGGTTGATGCGCCGATGTGATGGGTGCCGATCACGCCGTCGAGTTTGAAGATGGCGTCTTCGACCGTTCCGACTCCGCCCGCAGGCTCGCCCGCGAAGACGTCGAGCCCGGCGCGAATACCGCGCTCGTTAACTGCTTGCGCGAGCGCCGCCTGATCGACCACTTCAGCGCGCGAGGTGTTGATGAAGTACGAGCCGGGCTTCATAGCGTTGAGAAACTTCTCGTCGATGAGGTTCCGCGTTTCGGCGTTGAGAGCAACATGCACGCTGACAATATCCGAAGCCGAGGCGACCTCGAGCGGCGATTGTTTCATATCGATACCGAGTCGCTCCGCGCGTTCAAGCGTCAATGAACGGCTCCACGCCCCAACCGGCATCCCGAACGCTTTCGCTCGCGGTATCATTTCCTGTCCGATCTTTCCCAAGCCGACTAATCCGAGTGTACGGCCGAAGATGCCCCGCGCCTTGCTGTACTCTTTCTTGTTCCAGCGGCCTTGCCTTAGATCGAGAGCGTTGTCAGGTATGCGCCGATCCAGCGCGAGTATCAATCCGAACGCCAGCTCAGCCACTGCAACCGAGTTTTTGCCGGGGCAGTTCGTAACGTAGATGCCGCGCGACGAAGCGGTCTCAACGTCGATCGTGTTGTAGCCAGCCCCCGCGCGAACGATCAGGCTCAAGCGGCCAGCTTCGAGCATCTCGCCTGTGACTTTTGTTCCGCGCACAACCAGTACGTCGGCGCCACTCGACTTGATCGCCGTCGCAAGTGCGTCGTCTTTCAAATCCGGGTCATACACTATCTCAAAACCGGCCTCGCGCAATTCCGACTGGCCGCTTTCGGGGAACTTGTCTGCGATGAGTATTTTCATGACTGTGCTCTGTGTACTTTGAAGCCGCCTGAAATCTTAGACTCTATCGGTACATGCCACAAGATGTCGGCGGGTAGAAATCAGGAGGATTGGAAGGCGTGATGTGCCGTAGACTGTCCAGCTTGCGGTTGGGTTCTCCGCAGACTGGAGAGTCTACGGTACATCAAAAACGCTCCTTCGAGCTTGCTACTTTCAGATCAAATGGCTCAACAACCCATCGCGCAGCTTTGGTTCGAACCAGGTCGATTTGGGTGGCATGATGTCGTTGCGGTCGGCGATGGCCATCAACTCGTCCACGGTTACCGGGCACATCGAGAACGCTACTGCTGCGCGCCCATCGTTGACCATCTGCTCGAGGGACCCTGTTCCCCGAAGCCCGCCGACAAAGTCGATGCGTTTATCGGTGCGAACGTCTTTGATGCCCAGCACCGGCTCGAGCACTCTCTCCTGAAGCACGCTCACATCAAGCGTCGAGATCGGATCGATGGGGATCGTGGTGCCCGGCGGGGCCGTCAGACTATACCAGCGGCCTTCCAGGTACATGCATATCTCGCACTTTTCCTTCGGCGAGGGAGAGGGTGCGTCGGCGATGACGAAGCTCTTGGACAGCGCGGTCAGAAACGCGCTTGCCGACATCCCGTTTAGGTCCTTCACCGCTCGATTGTAGGGCAGTATCTGAAGCTGATCCGCAGGGAACAAAACCGCGAGGAAGTAATTGTACTCTTCGTTTCCGCTGTCGCCGGAGTTCTTTGCTCTTAGTTCCGCGCGAGCGCGGCTTGCGCTGGCAGCGCGATGGTGACCGTCCGCTATGTAAACGAGCGGGATCGCCTGAAAGCCTTCGATCAGAAGATCGGTATCGGCCGAGCTTACTCGCCATATAGTGTGAGTGACACCGTCTGCCGCGAAGTCGTAGAGCGGTTCTTTCTGCTGCGCGCGAATAGCAAGATCATTGATCTCGTCCCGGCCACGATAGGTCAGAAACACAGGGCCGGTCTGGGCGCGAAGCGTAAGCATGTGACGAGTGCGATCATCTTCCTTGTCGTTGCGCGTACGCTCGTGCTTTCGAACTATATCCGCGTCGTACTCATCTACCGAGCAGCACGCAGCAATTCCAGTCTGAATATGCTCTCCCATGCCAAGGCGATAGACATACAGGCTCGGAGTTTCTTCGATGAACAGCGGTGCTTCGGCTTTCAGCTTTTCGAAGTTCTCGGCGGCTTTGCTATAGACCGCATCGGAGTAGACGTCTATGCCGTCGGGCAAATCTATCTCTGGCCGCGAGACGTGCAGGAAGCTGAGCGGATTCCCGGCTGCAAGCTCGCGAGCCTCTTGAGTATTAACGACATCATAAGGCACTGCCGATACCGCCGCTGCTTTTGCAGCTGCGGGACGCAGCGCTTTAAAAGCCCGAATGGTTGCCATCTTTAAAGTCTCCCCCCCAGAGTCGCGATGTCGCGATCGAGTATCTCGTCAGTCGTGCGCTAACGAATGCTAGGGCGCACCCGTTGGGCTGTCAACTTGTGACTTGCTCCTTTATCATTTGGCTGCTCCTGGGAGCGCAGGCATCCCTGCCTGCGTTGCTAAGAGGCGCTTGCAAAATGTCGACCATAGCTTGAAAAAGGCAGGCATGGATGCCTGCGCTCCCAGGAGGCTGCGTTAATGACAGGCACTAATGCTGAACAGCTTGTAGTGGACCATCGTCAAGGGGCCATTCTGACGCTCACGCTCAATCGCCCCGACAAAAGCAACTCGCTTCACCCGGACATGTGCGAGCAGCTATCGGCCGCGTTGAAAAGCGCCGAGGCCGACGCGTCGCTGAGCGTCGTTGTTATCACTGGCGCCGGTCGCAGCTTCTGCGCCGGTCTTGACCTCGCCCTGTTGTTGAGCTGGACCACCGATCAGAAGCTTGCTTACCTGGAGACTGTGACCCGGATTTTTCGCCGACTGTGGTCATTGCCTCAGCCGGTGATCGCGGCGGTGAACGGTCCAGCCATCGCCGGTGGATTTGACCTCGCCGCATTCTGCGATATCCGGCTGGCAGCTAAAGAAGCAATCTTCGGACAGGCAGAGATCAACATCGGTCTTACTCAGATCATTCACCCGCTGTACAAATCGATCGGACTTGCGCGAGCGAAGGAGTTGGCGATGACCGGGCAGAACATATCCGCCGACGAAGCGTTTCGCATCGGGTTGGGCAACCACGTCTATCCGCGCGAAGAACTGATGCCGCGGGCAATTGAAATGGCCAAGGTGTTGGCATCGAAGCCGCGGGGCGCGTTGTTTGAAACCAAGCGGCTCACTCGCGAGCTTATCGATTTGGACTCCAACTCAGCGCTCGATGAAATAGGGAACTCATTTCGCCGGTTGGTCGAGTCGGATGAACACCGCCGGCGAGTCGCGGAAGTCTTGGAAGGCCTAAAGAAGAAGTGATCCTGGGAGCGCGGGCATCTTGCCTGCGTGCGTTACCGGCTGCCGACAAATCCCCGGAAGAAGAAAGGCAGCAGGCAGGGATGCCTGCGCTCCCAGGACGCCCCTGCGTCTAAGCCTTCGCTCCCACAGCAGTTTCGACAATCAACCCTCGCAACCATGCATGAGCGGGGTCCGCTTCCATCCGTTCGTGCCAGAGCATAGTCATTCGAAACGGCGGAATCGCAATCGGCACTGGCAGCACTTGAAGCCTTAACGGCTTAGCAAAGAGGCCGGCTGTTCGGGCGGGCACGGTTGCGATCAAATCCGACGCGGCTACAACAAACGGAATGCTTGCGAAGTGCGGAACGATCACCGCCGCACGCCGCGCAAGCCCCTTTTGCTCGAGTAGCGTATCAATAAAACCCTGACCTTCCGTCTTGTAGAACACTGCAGCGTGATGCTCCGCGGCGAACTGCCGAAGCGAGAGCTTGCCTCTGATGCGCGGATGAGCCTTGCGCGCGAACACTACGCTGCCCTCTTCCCACAGCACTTCGGAATGAATGCTTGCGTCGAGAGCCGTCACATCCGGAAAGAAACCGATGGCGAGGTCTATGGAATCTGCCAATGCTTGCGCAGCTGGCGGCTGAAAGAGAGACCTCGGCCGGGTGAGCCGCAGGCTTACGCGGGTGGCCTTGGCCAAAAGTCTTGTTACCAGCGGCGCGATGAGGGTCATCTCTACGTGATCGCTGGTCGATAGATGAAAGGTGCGCTTCGACGCAGTAGAATCAAAAGCAGGCTTTTCCTCCAATGCGGCGCGAAGCTGGGCCAAAGCCGCGCGCACCGGGACAATCAACGAATGAGCGGCCGCGGTCGGCGACATCCCTTCCGGTGTTCGCACCATCAGCGGATCGTCAAACGTGCGCCGCAGCCGCGCAAGCGCATTGCTCATCGCCGGCTGGCTTAAACCGATTCGCTTGGCCGCTCGCGTCACGTTGCGTTCGATCATCAGCGATTCGAACGCAAGAAGCAGGTTCAGATCGAATGATTGTAGATTCATAACGTGAATACAGGATATTATCATAATCCATAAAACGAATTCGCGCCGCGAGCGTTAGACTTGTGGAGAACGAATTACGACTTTGGAGAGGATTTATGAAATCAAGAATTAAGACCCTTTCAATGATGCTGACCGCGCGGGCTTTGGTAGTAGCTATGGCCGCCATGCTCGTTATGCCCGCGCCGGCCCAAAATCCGAACAGCGGCGTTCCGGACACGCCTCTTGGCAAGCTGGCCGGCACACTGATAGCGACGTTCAACACCGGCGACAAAGAGAAGATCAAGAGCTTCATCACCGCCAACGTGTCACAGAACTTCCTAAGGGAGGACTCACCCGAAGGGCTGTCCAACGATCTGCAAGCCCTTTACCGGCAGACCGGCGGGCTCGACGTGATAGAGATCATCCCGAGTAAGGAACCAAATACAATCAGGTTTAAGCTTCGCAGCAAGCGGGGCAACCACTGGGCGAGGTTCATGACTCGCCTGGACAAAGATCAGCCCAGCAAGCTCGACGGCTGGGGCCTGCGTCCAATACTGGATCCCGCGACTGAGAAAGCTGAAGCATGGCCCGAAGGCAAAGTTTCCGAAGCCGACGCCGTCAAGGAGATCGAACGGCACGCGGCCAGCGCTGCCTCGCGAGATCAATTCTCGGGAGTGGTGCTTGTTGCCAAAGGTGACCGCGTCGTTTTCCATAAGGCGTACGGCGACGCGGAGAAAAACTTTTGCGGGCCAAACAAGCTTGATACCAAGTTCAATCTCGGCTCGATGAACAAGATGTTCACCAGCGTCGCGATCGCGCAGTTGGTGCAGGCGGGCAAGCTCTCCTATGAAGACACGCTCGCAAAGGCACTGCCCGAGTATCCTAACAAACAGATCGCTGAGAAGATCACCATTCATCATCTGTTGACCCACACGTCTGGACTCGGCGACTTCTTCAAGCAGGAGTTCTTCAAGAACCGCGAGAAGTACGTCGCGCTTCAAGCATACTTCCCGATCTTTGCGAACGATCCGCTACAGTTCGAGCCAGGCAAGGGCTGGTCGTACAGCAACGCAGCGTTCATTGTGCTCGGGGTTGTAGTCGAGAAGGTCTCGGGCCAGGACTACTTCGACTACGTGCGCGAGCACATCTTCAAACCGGCGGGCATGACGGACAGCGATTCGTTCAGGCGAGATGAAGTCGTTCCGAATCTCTCGTACGGGTACACGCGTTTCAGCGGCAACGATCCGCTTGGAATCGAACCGCGCAAGATCAACTGGATGGAGCTGCCGCTTAGAGGAAGCTCGGCCGGCGGCGGTTACTCGACGGCTCCGGACCTTCTCAAGTTCGCCCAGGCTTTGAAAGGCTACAAGCTGCTAAGCAAGGAACTAACGGAGAAGGTCACCAGCGCAAAAGTCGACACCCGTTTCAGTTCCGACACGAAGTATGGCTACGGATTTATGGAGGCCCAGATGTCAGGCCACAGCGTGCGCGGTCACGGGGGCGGCGCGCCGGGCATCAATTCGGACCTGAAGATATTTTGGGACGGAAGCTACACGGTGGTTGTGATGGGAAACTACGATCCGCCGGCTGCTCAAGACATTGCTCAGAAGATCACTGAGTTTCTTGCGCGACAGTGAACGAAAGCGCGCGGAGTGTCCGGCCGTTCATTGCCGGACACTCCCCGCGCGGGACGCTTTGGCAACTGAGCCGGCGTTTTCGATTGATTCACTATCTTCTGCATAGTACGTAGGATACAATCTTGGCACGGCGCTTGTCAGATCTCATCTAAATTGCCTGGATGTCAGTGTCTGTTATTCCGTTCGAGACAAGGAGGGCCACATGATTGCAAGCGAACTGTACAAACCGAAACAGTTCAACCTGAGCGGGCTCAACGGCATTTCCGACCGAACACTTGAGATGCACTTCAAGCTCTACGAAGGATATGTCACAGAGACCAACAAGCTTACTGAGAAGATCGCCGAGTTCCTGCAGAACGGCAAGGTCGACCAGGAAGAAATGCCTCTCTACTCTGAGTTGAAGCGTCGGCTTGGCTTCGAGTTCAACGGCATGATTCTGCACGAGTATTATTTCGAGAATCTCAAGAACGGCGGAGGCGGCGATCCCGCTCGCGGCTCGTCCTTTTATGAAGCCGCGGAGGCGAGCTTTGGGAGCTATGAGGTTTGGAAAGCGGACTTCGTTGGCACTGGAAAGATGCGGGGCGTCGGCTGGGCGATGTGTTACGAGCAACCCGGGACGGGTCGGCTGTCGAACCACTGGATCAGTTTGCATCAGACGGGCGAGGTCGCCGGCTTCAATCCAGTGCTGGTGATGGATGTCTGGGAGCATGCGTACCTTTTGGACTACAAGCCGGCAGAACGTCCAAAGTACATTGAGGCGTTCTTCTCTAACATTGACTGGTCCGCTGCTGAAGGACGCCTGAAGTATACAAAGCGCGATCGAGCTACTGTGTCGCGATAGATAGATCGTCAAACGTGATACGCGAAGCATGATGCATGAAATTGTTTGGCCAGGATCTAGGGAAGGATCACAGATTGGGAAAGGTGGTTTACCCCCGCTCCCTGCATAGTCTCCTCTACCGAAGTTGAAAGACAAGAGCGGGGGTAAACCACCCTTAGTCACGCTGCGGCGGCGAGTGTAGTTGCGAATCCCTCGGGCTGAGACCATCGAGCAATGAGTGACAGTTGGCTTAGTAGGCTGAAATCTTCAATGCTCCACACGTCCATCGTATCATCAAATAGCGACACGAACTGCAAGGCTTCGGGGCCGATTGTCAGGTTGTTTAAGTCATACCACGCCGTGTGAACGTGCTCAGTCACGCCGCGAGCCGCCGCGCGACTCCCGGTGCTTAGTACGTAAACAAGCGAACTTCGCTGCGCCATCCTCGTGTGAAAATCCGGACGCCAAGTGCGGCCCGATCTTCCAACGAGAGGCTGGTTCCGTTCGAAGGGCACACGCTTTTCCGCCAGGTACATCTCGACTTCTTCGGTTACGGATTCAACCGACCGGGTCCGCATCGTAAACCAAACATCAGCAACCCGTAGAGCGCCCTGCGCCACGCGCACGACAACTGCAGCCATAGATTCGTCTGGCTTTACTCGCGCCATCAGCATTCCGCGATAGAGTTCCAAGCCGTGGTTCAGACAGACATCTTCGACAAGCTTCTGCTGGCGCGCCGAACGACGAGGTGAGAGGCTCTGCATTCTCAGCCAGCGCAGTGTCTCTCCAAAGTCGGTGATGGTAACAGCACCGGCCTTATCGGATATGAACAAATCGATCACGTCCCCGTCCGGGTAGAGAAAAGGCGTTCGTACGCGCGTGTAGCCGTTGACTTCTCCGCAAGTAAACAGAGCCCCTAAGCTCTGCGCAATGGCGTCACAAGATGAAGCGCTCATATCATCTCCAATTGGACCGGTGGCGGGTTGTGCATGGTGCCTTGATGTGAAATGTTCGCTTCCGCGCAAAACTGCCGCCAGACGTCAACAGGGTCAGTCACGGCTGCTGTAATGTCGGCCGGAACGTATGCTTCCTTATCTCGAACTGGCTCGTTCCATCTATGCTTGTGCTTCTCACCAACGTGGTTGCAATCCGGATTGTGGTGGTCCTTGCCAAGATCAAGCGCATATACTCGGCCACTGCCTCTGTGTATGAATGTATAGCTGAGAGTCCCTATCAAAGCGTTATAGCTTCCTCTCACAAATATGGGATAACCCGGGTCCGACTCGACTTCAACGCGAAACTCCACAGCGGGTGAATGGTCTTCATCTTCGCCCCAGCTAATGTCGGTGAGGATACGCTTAGTCGTATCGCTAAGCAACGCTTCGAAGTCCGATTGATTCATGGTCTCGACAGAACCTTCCCTGTGGAGATTGGCTCATTGTGTTTGGCTTCATCGTCCAATAAAGCACCTCTCAGATTATAGCCTCTGATCTCCATCTAGCGTAGCCGCCTATCGCATGGTCCACGGCAACATCAGCATGCTTCTTAACGAGGGCCGATATCTCGGCCTGTGAAATAGAAGTCCGGCGGGTGAGCGCCTGCCGCAACGCCTTCCAGCTTTTTCCATTCTGCGTCTTTTGCTTCATGGTTTGGTCTGATCGATACAGTCCTCTTACTGCGGTTTTTGCTTAGTGCGATGTTCAAAAGCTGCTGTTAAGGGACTCGTCTTTGTGGCGCGGTCGCTGCTTCACCCTGCTGACCTCTCTCGACGATCGCGATCTCCTCTTCGGTCAGGCCGTACAGCTCACGGCAGGCTGGCATCATAGACCGAATTGAATCCAAGCTGGTCGAGGTAGAATCGCAGGCTTCGATCCTGACCTCGAACGAAAATCTTAACCGCGTGAAAAACGAAGGTACTGTTCTTTGCGATCGAGGCGAACGGTTAACTCATCCAGCCAGGGGGTGGAGCAGACCTGCTGTCCGTGGGCGAGATCATAGAATCGGTACGCCATGATACGCTACGGTACAAATAGCTCAGTGAAGTCGCTCGCTCGGCTCGCGGCGCATGTACTCGGTGGTCCACGACGTACCGAGCTCAATGAAGACGCCGTCGTGGCCGATCGTTAGGTCTTCCCAAAGGCGCTCCGTACCAAGTGACCGATGCCTGAAATCATCAAGGAACATACCGGGTCTTTGTCGTTCCTCATCGTTTAGCGCGAGCCTGTGTTCAAGCTCGGCCAAAACAGACGGCGACGCCGGGAGTTCGTTCAGTAATTGCTGCCAAGTCGCTTCTGGCGATCGATACCACTTGAGAACTTCTTCATCTAGCGCTACAGCAGCGTCAAGGCCTGGGAGTTGGGCGTGAATATAGCTTCTACCATTTCGAGGGTCTTTCTTACGCTCGTGCTGGAGATTCCCCAGAAGCTCTACAAGAGGGCGATAATATGCCCGGCCGAATGTTTCCGGCCCGATGTCAACATCCGGTGCGCCCTCATCGAAGTCCTCAGGGTCGCGAATGCGGGCGCACAGGTCGTTACGAGAGAAGTAAGTGGCAACCGCAACCCGGAGTATGGGTAGTTCCCCAGCAACCCGGCGGAGCGAACGCGTCTGGCGTTTTGCTTTCGTCAATAAGTCGTTGGGGGCTCCGCCACTGCGACCCTTTGATTCGATGACTATCCAATATCCCGAAGTGTCCGTACCAACAAAGTCCGGTCGTTCGTTGAACGCCAACGTAGGATCTAGGTATTGGCGATAAACATCAAGATGCAAAAGCCACGAAACGCCGAAGAGCCTCTCGGCAATCAGTTTTGTGAATACGAGTCCCAAGAAATACGACACGGCGCTCTTCTCCGACCTATCAAGTGCCACGAACGCTGTTGACTTGCGAAGGCGACCGCTGGCTTCCTCAACAAGATTGGCCCGCACCATCGCGAGACGCCAGAGACACTCGAGAACCGAGTACGTGCCAAAGGCCAAAACATCTGGCCAATTCCTTCGACCTACCGTAAGCGCAGCCCGGCAGACTGCAGACCACGAGAACCGAATCTCGCTTCCGAGAGTTAGTGCCGGGCCCAGATGGCGACCGAATTGCTCCGGTTGATATGGCAGACGTAGCATCAATGCCTTCTCTCAATCGACGGTGAAGCAGGTGCGCTTGCGAAAGTAATCGAGTCGCACAGCTCGGTCAAATCCTCCGCGCCCCCGACTCAGACTCAATCGTGTGCTGAGGGCCGCGACGGATTCTGACAAGACGCTACAACTTTCCCTCCTCAAGAAAGCTGAAGTATCCCGTCCGGTTGAAAATGATGTGATCCAGCAAGTCGATCCCCATGATCGACCCCGCAGCCTTGAGTTGCGCCGTGATCTCAACGTCGTTTGGTGACGGCTCCAGACCGCCGCTAGGATGGTTATGGGCTACGATGATCGCCATAGCGCGATCAGACAGCGCATCGGCAAAAACTTCGCGCGGGTGGACGGGACTGCGATCGATCAAACCAATCGACACGACGCGAATGTTTAGAACCTCGTTCGCGCCGTTTATCGTCGCGCAAAGAAAGTGTTCTTGCTTTCGGTCACCATAGTGACGGATGTGAGGAAGGAGGTCTGCCGGCGTTTCAATCTTCGAGCCTTCCGGTTTGATGCGGCGCCGAGCAAACTCAATCGCGGCCAGAATCAAGGTGGCCTTCGCATCACCCACGCCTTCAAACTGCGTCAGGTCTTCTGGCTTAACGCTGAGTCCTTTCTCATCGATCACTCGCGCAAGCTTACCCGCAAGCGTCATCACGTCCATGCCCGGTGTGCCCTTCCCAAGAAGGACCGCGAGTAACTCTTGATCGGTTAGCGCGGGAGCGCCCTTGCGCAGAAGTTTCTCTCTTGGTCGATCGTCTTTCGGGATTTGATCTATCGGCCTGCTCATCGTGGATTAAGCCGCCTGCGATTCGTCGAGGTTCTTCTGAATCACTGTAAAAGCCATTATGTCAAAAATAGCTCCGGGGTCGGTGTACTTCGCGTCCGCCAACTCTTCATAGCGGTCGCGTTCTTCGTAAGCGACTTGGATGCCCTGGTTCACTTGACCTTTGAAAACCTCCTCCAGATAGATGAGGTCGGCTTTGTGCGCTACAACCGTTTGCTTGATGTCCGCATCCTGCATTTTCTCATCGGTCACTTCCTTGATGTAGAGCGCCTGCTCGTCCGTGATATCGAACTGCTGCCGGATCTGCGCGATCATCTCCTGCACGCTCACCTTTTTCGGCGGCGGACCAGCTTTTTTTCTTCCCTTGCCTACCTTGAGCTTCACCGGGCCGCCACTGCGCACCTCGCCCTGATACTGCACAGATGCCTTTACGACGTCGGTCTGCCGGATTTGCTTCATCAACTCGGACACACTGCCTTGTTTAATCAACTGTGGTCCTACATATTCCGAGAACGCGGCAAACTCCTGAATCTCCCTGGAGTAGGTGAAGAAGCATCGGAGGAAGTGGTAGCTCTTCACGAAGCGCGCCAGCAGATAGACAAAGGCCTTCCGTTCCTCGAAGTCCGCGATCGCGTTCTGAAATTTCACCCGCAGCCCATTGACGGTGAACTGCACACGAGCGTCGTTGTTTCCGGCGAGCAGACTAACGACCCGTCGTGCGTCTTCCTGCGTGAACACGCCCGTCTCCAAAATCTCTCGATGCAACCGGACGCATTGCTCCTGGTCAGGTTCTTCCGACTCGAACGGCAACTTTCCTTTTCGATACTTCGCGAAGGCCTTGAGAATGTTCCTCGCGTTGTTAGTGAAGTCCACCACGACCACGTCCTGCTTGCCGTCGTGACAGCGGTTGAGGCGCGAGACTGTTTGTACTGCGTTTCGTTCGAATACCGGCTTGTCCAGAAACATTCCCGCAAGCAACGGCTCGTCAAACCCAGTCTGGAACTTGTTCGCGACAACCATGAGCCGATAGTCTTCGCCTTCGAAGCGGTCCTCTATCAGCTCTCCATCTTTCAACTCGTTTACCGCGTGCTCGCTTAGTGATTGATTAGTCTTAGGGTGGACGAAATCCGAGAACGCATAGAGCGCCTTGTAGTCAGCTCCCCGCTCTCGGAGCTTTTCTTTGATCACTTCAAAGTACCGTAGCCCGGCAACGCGCGAAGTGGTCACGATCATGGCCTTCGCCCGCCCTCCGATCAGTGGCTTCACGTTCTGCTCGAAGACGCGCAGCATCACCTCAGCCTTGTATTGAATTAGCTCGTCGTGCTGATACGCGACGTTCTTCAGCGCCTTCGCCACAACTCCAGCCGGATAGAGTTTCTCCTCATCCGGCTTCGGTACGATCGGGCAATGGAGGTGGTAGAGAGTCTTGTAGGAGATGATGCTCGCGGCCACGTCTACGATGTAGCCTTCTGCAATCGCCTCGGCTTCAGAGTAAGTGTCAAAAGGCTCGCCGAACAGCGTGACCGTGGCGGGCGCCGGTGTGGCCGTGAAGGCTACGAAAAGCTGGTTGCGGTCGTGCTCGCGGATGATCTTCGCAATTTGTTCTTCTTCATCCTGCGTGTCCTCTTGCGCGTCAACTTCATCGGGGTCCTCAGCACTGCGGAAGGGCACACGGATGGCCGCACCCATTTTGCCCTCCTGCGAGCGGTGGGCCTCATCGATCAGAAACGCCACGCGCCGAGTCTTCAATTCCGGATCGCTTTCGATCTTCTCCAAAATCCATGCGAACTTCTGCTGCGTCGTGACGATGATTGGCTTCCGCTCTTTCAGGAAGCGCGGCAAGTCTTCTGCTTTGCGGGCAAGGCCCACGACCTCCTTGAGGTGCGCGAAGTTCTCTACCTCGTCGCGAATATTCTTATCGAGCGACTTTCGGTCAGTCAGGATCACCACCAGGTCTACCATCTTCTCGCTCGTGCCGGGCTTGAACAGGCTGTGTAGCCGGTCCGCGAGCCAGCAGATCGAAAGCGTCTTGCCGCTCCCCGCCGAATGGTTGATGAGATACTTGCATCCTGTCTCGCCAGTGGCGGCGAAGTGCTCCGCTGCAGCATCCGCGACTTTGCGAACCACGCGGCTTTGGTGGTAGCGGGGGAACAGCGTGAACGCGGGGCGCTCCGTGCGGTCTTCCTCAGCGTCACGCTTCGGCACATAGACCAGGAAAAAGGCCAGAGCTTCCAGCAGGCGTTCTTTCGAGAGCACCTCGCGGTAAAGAAACTCAACGGGGTACTCGCCCTCAGTCTGCGGCGTGTTCGTGAGTCCCGTATTGTGCCACCGGAAGTTCTGCTCCCGGCTCGGATCGGTTGCGGCCATCACGTCGCACGTGTCCGCGGCAAGATAGAGGAACGGATGGCGGAAAACCTTGCGCGTGTGATCCCGCTTCGTGAACTGCGCGACCGCGTCGTGCACGTTCTGATTCTTTTCGTGCTTCAGCTCCAGAGCGACGATTGGTAGGCCGTTGAGGAACAAAACGAAATCAACTTCCTTAAACGTTTCGCCGAAATAGAAATGCGGACGAAACGTTATGCGGTTCTTGTCGTAGAGCTTGACCGCGACGCTTTCGCTCGAGCGCGGCTTCGGGTAGTACAGCCGGAACTCCAGTCCTCGCACTTTCAGACCGTGGCGGAGCAGCAGCCAAAGCGGCGTCCCTAGTTGCAACTCGGCGCGCAACGACCGGAAGATTTCATCGCGGGCGTCGGTGCCGTAATCTTCCGCCAGCCGCTTCAGCGTCTCAGACTGCGTGTCGTTGAGGAAAGCCCAAAGATGATCCTCGGCGATGCAATGCTCGGTGTCAGTGATCTCGCCCTGCTCCAACACACCATGGCCATGCTCGCGAACCAGGAAGTTCGCAATGTGATCTTGAAAGGTTAGCTCTGGCGGCTTCTTTCGCGGCATGGTCAGGTCCGGTGTTCCAGTTAGGCGTGCTATGATCGCCTAGTCGTGGCGCAACACGCGCGCTAGTTCTTGTTCGGTTACCCGCCGCTGGCCCGTCACACATTCGTGAATGAGCGACTTTCGGTAGGCGACGAGGGTTTCGATTTGCCGCTGAATCTGGGCAAATAGCGGGCTAAACTCAGCGTCCTTCTGGCGGATGAAGGCCGCTATCGCTTGTTGCTCTGCTAGCGGTGGCACAGCCAGTTTGTAGCGACCGAGGTTCTCCATAGTCAGCTTCGGTTGCGCGGCACCGCTCACGAAGAGGGAATAGTCCTGGCACTCAAGTAAGTTCACGAAGAAACTGTCATCACCATACCGCGGCTTGAGAATGTGTGCGTGGTTGTTCACCCAAAACTTACCTGTTGCCAGAAAAGCCAACGGCTTCGAGCGAGTGAGCAGATTCGCACCATCTTCGGCGAGGAGGATGTAAGTCCCATCGAACAGATAGTTCTCAACCTTATCAATCACGCCGGACGCACCATAGTAGTCGTAGATTCTCTCCGTCATCACACCACGTTCGGCCGCGCTAAGCGGGACGCGGACGGTATTGAAAAAATCCAAGGCATCTTTGACACGCACTAAACGCCAATGGTGTGGCATCTCAGGAATCCACTCCACATTGGTTCGTCGCATTTGAGCTGCGGGATTCAGTCCCTTTGTCACCGCGCGCTGAATAGTGGACTTGCGTAGCTCATCGAGCGTTTTGAGCTGGCGGCGTTTGGCTTCCAGCGCCGCATCAACCGCCGCACAACTCGCATCCAGATACGCCGCGATGCACTCTTGCTCCCGCAGCGGCGGAAGGAACAAACGCGTATCCTTTAGGAAGCGAGACGAAACCCGTTTTTGACCAGCAGCCCCGCTCATATTCTCGGCTGCGTAAGCTCGGAAGACGGGATTGAACGTAGCGTAATATAAGAACTGGCCGTCAATGATGCGTGAGGGACGTAATACATGAAACTCGGTACTTCCAAAGGCGTAGCGCGTGCGGAGTTTCCTCACGACAGCGCCTTTGCCATTTTCCATGCACGGCGTGATTTTGGCGAAGAGCACATCACCTTCTTCAAAGAGCGTCAGCCCTAGCTGCACATCCTCGAACAGTTGCCGGTTTGAAACGTCGATGTTGCCGTCTTCCGAAAGCAATTCCATCGGCACAACTGTGCAGACCTCATCCGCTGTTGGCACGCTCGCAGAGTAACCGGGCGATAGACTCGCGACGTTACGAATCCGGCTTCGTCTCCATTCGGCTGGGACTTTGCCCAGCCAGCGCTCGCTGGATTCGGCAAGCTTCACCTTGCCAGTTCCTCCAACATCTTTTCAGTCTGCTTCTCTAACTGCCAGAACTCTTCCAAAAGATCTTTCGCAGGCGTCGGTGGCTTGTAGCGGTAGAAGTATTTGTTCGGCAAAATCTCGTAGCCGAGCTCCGGGCTTTCTTCCCAGCGAATGATCGGCTTTGCAATTTCACGGTTCAAAAACTCTTCAATGTCCTCGCCGAACGGGATGTACTCGTCATCCTTCACATAATGGCGATGCGTCCATTCGACCTCGGCATCGAGTGAATCGAGGAAGCGTTTAACTGCCCTCTTCTTGTCACCCGCGTTGGTTAGCTTCTTCGTTCGCGCCTCCAGTTCCGGGGCCAACGCCTCGCGCGCTGCCGTTTCAAAGACCTTCGCAACGCTGTCGTCCGGCGCGAGCGCGAAACTGGCGGTTGCGGTGCGCCCACTTTCGGACTCGGTCAGACGGACGACGAACTTCAATTCGCTATCGTAGAAAGCCTGCTCTCTAGCGATATTCGCGGCGGTGAATGACTTCTCATAACGTTCGGTGATGATCGCCGGCTCATCATTCTCACCGGTCTGCCAGAAGACGACGCTGACCTTGTGATAGGCGAAGTCGGTGGTCTTGAATAGCTTCACATCGTCGTCGGCATAGCCTTCGGCCCAACCCTCGCGGTAGGGCTGCTCGATCCACGTGCGGTGGGCGTCGGTGATGCGATTGCGTTTGTTTCCGAACGACTTCGGCTCTTTCTCGAACTGTTTTCGCGCGTCGATCAGCATCACGCGCCCGCGATGACTTTTCGGCTTTTCATTCCGCAGCAGCCAGATGTAAAGTGAAGATCCCAGTGTTGTAGAAGAGTTGATCGGGCAACATCACTATGGCGTCGAGCCAATCGTTCTCCAGAATCCAACGGCGTATCTCGCTCTCGCCCTGACCGCAATCGCCGTTCGACAGCGGAGAGCCGTTGAAGATGATGGCGATGCGGCTGCCGCCGTTTTGGGGCGGCTGCATCTTCGCCAGCATGGTTTGCAGGAAGAGCAGAGCGCCATCGTTCGTTCGCGGCATTCCGGCGGAGTAGCGCGTCTTCTTCAGCTTTCGCGCTTCCGTCTCATAGCCGTCTTTGCCACCCCAGGTGACGCCGAACGGCGGATTGCTGAGCATGAAATCGAAATGGAACTTTGGCTCCGGTAGCTGATCTCCCGCCTCCTTGCTGTGCGGATCATGTGGAATCAGGGAGTTGCCGAGGAATACCTTCGCCTCTCGATCGTTCTTGATCAACAAATCAGCCTGGCAGATCGCGTAGTTTGTGGGCGATAGCTCCTGACCTCGGATAGTAACGTACTTCTCTACATTGATCTTCTTTATTTCGGTGGCCGCACGGTCCAGCAAGTGCTCTTTCGCTACCGACAGCATACCGCCGGTTCCACAGGCGGGATCATAGATGGAGATGTGCCGCTCCGGGATTGGAATCTCGAGCAACTCGACCATCAGCCGGATCACCTCGCGCGGCGTGAAATGTTCTCCGGCCTCTTCGCCGCTTTGTTCAGAGAAGCGCCGAAGGAGTTCTTCATATACGTAGCCCATCTCCAGATTCGAGAGTTGATCAGGGCCGAGCGGCTGTTCCTTGTATTGGTTCAGAATCGGGGCGAGCCGATTGTTCTTGACCATCTGGCCGATGACGTTTCGGTAGTTGAAATGCTCGATGATGTCGTCCACATTCTTCGAGAAGCCGTTTATGTACGCGCGAAAGTTGTCTTCGAGAAGCATGTGGTCCTCTTCATAGACCTTTCGCAGCGTCCAGTCCGTCTTGTTCGAAAACCGGATCTGTTTGGGATTCAGTTCCAGACTCTTCACCAGCGCGTCTAGTTCCTCATCGCTGCGCTTCGGCTGCCTTGCACGGATCTCGGCCTTTTTGTCTTCGCGCCATTTGAGAAGCACGCACTCCAGCCGTCGGATGACGATGATGGGCAAGATGACGCTCTGGTATTCGTATGCCTTGAACTTCCCGCGCAGGCGCTCAGCGGACTTCCAGATTTCGTTCGCGAGATTGTCAAGCTTCGGCTTGTTGAGCACCGGAGTTGGGACCGGAGGAGTGCTTGTTACCATAATTTCGATAGCTCAGGTGCGAAAGTTATCGCCTTTGCCCTCAGTTTGTAAAGCATCGGGGATCTCTTCGGCTCGATCAGCTGATAATTGCCCAGGGGCTCCGTAAGAACGGTACCTGAGTTCACTGCTTCTTTATGCAAAGCTCCGCGTCCTCGGCGTCTCCGCGGCCAGAGCAGGTTCTTCACCGCCGAGGCGCAGAGCTTACGCAGAGATTCGCCGAGAAGAGTCGTGCTAGAATTTTGCTTCGAGAAAACGGAGCGGTTTAAGCATCAACATTACAACTGACAGTTACTACGCTGAAATCTTCGGTAGCCTCTTCCAAAGCGGCGAGCTTGACCGCCTCGCGTCTGAAATCAAGGCGGGCCGTCGCGTCGTCGTGGTGTCGGGTCTCGCGGGAAGCGCTCGCGCGCTGGTCTTAACTTCCCTCGAAAAGAAACTCGGCCGCCGCGTCGTATTTGTCGCCCGCTCCAATCGCGAGGTCGAAGAGTTCCATTCCGACGTCAGCTTCTTCTACTGCGCGTTGAACGGCGTCAACACCAGCGAGTCGAGCGTGCTAACAATACCCGCCGTTGAAGCCGATCCTTACGACGGCACATCGCCTCACCTCGAAGTGCTCGAACAACGCGCGCTCGCGCTCTATCGGGCTACCAGGGGCGAAGCTCGAATCGTGCTCACATCGCTGGGCGCTCTTGCCGAGCGAACGATCTCGCCCGATCTGCTCAAAGCATCGAGCATCACGATGCGTCTCGGCGAGGACATGCCCCCCGAGTTGATCGTGGACCTGCTGATCGCCGCCGGCTACGTGCGCCAGGAGCCCGTGGGTTCGGTCGGAGAGTTCAGCCTTCGCGGAGGCATACTCGATGTGTTCTCGCCCGCGCACGACGCCCCGCACCGAATCGAGTTCTTCGGTGACTCGGTCGAATCGATTCGTGAGTTCGACCCCGACACTCAGCGTTCAGTCGGCCGAGCTTCGGAGTCCACCATCGTTCCAATGCGCGAGCTTTCGGTGCGGCGTGAAGAGTTCATGTCCTGGGCTGAAGCGGCTGAGCGTCACTGGGAAGACGAGCGCTTCCGCCGCGACCTCCGAGCTCGACTGGCTCACGCAGAACGTGGCGAGCCTTTTCCGGGGTGGGAGTACCTGATACCGCTCACGCGGCCGCTGACATCGTCGGCGTTCGATTATTTCAAGGACGCGGTCCTTGTTATCGATGAGCCGGTCGAGATTGAAAAGCGCGCGTCGGATCTTTATCGATATCTCGGAGACCGCTTCGCGCTCGCCGATGACGCAGGGGAGCTGTCCCTGCCTCCCGACAAGTTGTTCTTGACCGTGGAGGAGCTGCGATCGCGCTTTGAAGCCGCGACGCGAATTGAACTTCGACTGCTCGGCCGGGACGCCGCCGCTACCGACGACCAGTTCAGTACCGCAAGTTTCCAGCTTGCGAGTCCCGAGAGTGCATCCTTTAGTACCTTCACGAGCCTGGCGAGCCGGCAGCCTGCGCCACTCTTCTTGTTTCCGATCTCGCCGTCCACTCCGGACATATCAGCGATATCGCAATCACCGAGGCGGTATCACGGCCGCATCGCGGATCTGGCGCGCGACCTCGAAACAGAAACTCGCACCACGTTGTTCGCTCTGCCGAGCCTCGGATTAGCAGAGCGCGTGACGGAGATGCTTGCGGAGTACGCGATCACCGCGGAGCTGTTGCCGTCGCTCAACTGGAAGCAGCGGGAGAGCGCGCTCGCCAGCCATCGAATTGTCACCGTCGGCAAGCTTGCGAATGGATTCGCGCTTCCCGCAGCCGCTCTATCGGTGCTCACCGAGAGCGATGTGTTCGGCGAGATCGAACGCGTAGCTCAGCAAAGATCCGTTCCAAAGAAGGCGCGCAAAAAGCGAACCGCCGCCGCGTTTCTCTCCGACCTCGGGGACCTGAAAGTCAACGATTATGTCGTTCACGTAGACCACGGCGTCGGTCAGTTTCAAGGGCTTGTTCAGATCGCGACGGCCGGCGGTCCAACCGGCAACGTCGCCGCCGGACTCGAGCGCGCTCGCGGCGACATGCGTGAGTTCATGCTCTTAACCTACGCCGAAGGCTCGCGGCTATATGTTCCGGTCGAGCGTTTGGATCTTGTCCAACGATATTCGGGCAGCGAAGGGCATCGTCCTCAACTCGACAAACTAGGCGGGCTGGGATGGCAAAAGGCCAAAACGCGAGCGCGCCGCGCAATGCGCGACATGGCCGAAGAGCTGTTGAAGCTCTACGCTGAGCGGCGGCTTGTGACCGGCCACGCTTACGGAGACGATACTCCGTGGCAGCACGAGTTCGAAGACGCGTTCGAGTATCAACTCACCCCCGATCAAGAGGCCGCCATCGAAGATGTCAAGGAAGGGATGAAGAGCCCGCAGCCGATGGACCGTTTGATCGTCGGCGACGTCGGATACGGCAAGACAGAAGTGGCTATGAGAGCCGCGTTCAAGGCGGTGATGGAAGCCAAGCAGGTCGCCGTGCTCGCGCCTACCACCGTGCTGGTCTATCAACACTTCAAGACGTTTCAGCAGCGGTTCAGCCCGTTCCGCGCGCGCATCGAAATGCTTTCGCGCTTTCGAAGCAACAAGGAACAAAAGGATGTCGTGAAGGCGCTTGAAGCAGGCACGGTCGACGTCGTTATCGGCACGCACAGGCTTCTGTCGAAAGATATTCGCTTCAAAGACCTGGGACTCCTGGTCGTCGATGAAGAACAGCGCTTCGGAGTCGCCCACAAAGAGCGAATCAAACGGATACGCAAGAAAGTCGACGTGATTGCGATGTCGGCCACGCCGATTCCAAGGACGCTGAACATGTCGCTCGCCGGGCTGCGCGATATGTCGGTGATCGAAACGCCGCCGCGCGACCGGCTTGCTATTCAAACTCACGTAGTTCAGTTCTCAGAATCCGTCGTTCGATCAGCTATCGAGCTCGAGCTTCAACGCAGCGGGCAAGTCTTCTTCGTTCACAACCGTGTCGAGACGATAAACACGATAGCCGAGCTGCTCTCGAGGCTCGTTCCTCAAGCGCGGATCGGCGTCGGTCACGGGCAGATGGGCGAGAAGGATCTTGAAGAAGTCATCATGAAATTCGTTCGTCACGACCTTGATGTTCTGGTTTGTACGACGATCATCGAGAACGGAATAGACATCCCGCTGGCGAACACGATCATCATCAACCGCGCGGATATGTACGGCCTGGCTCAGCTCTATCAACTGCGCGGCAGAGTCGGGCGCTCGAACCGGCGAGCTTATTCGTATCTGCTAATCCCAACGGAAGACAGTTTGACCGACATCGCTCGGCGGCGGCTGGCTGCTATTCGAGAGTTCTCTGATCTGGGCGCGGGTTTTCGCATAGCCGCACTCGATCTGGAGCTTCGCGGCGCGGGCAATTTGTTAGGCGCACAGCAATCGGGACAGATCGATGCGATCGGGTTTGATCTCTACACGCAGATGCTCGAACGCACGGTGAGGGAGCTTAAGGGCGAGCCTGTCGAAGACGAAGTGTCGAGCGCGATCAACCTGGGAATAGACATTCGAATACCCGAGGACTACATCTACGACATGAGCCAGCGGCTGCGGACGTATAAACGGATCTCATCGGCAGAGAGCGAAGGAGAGTTGGCCGACGTACACGCGGAGATCGCCGACCGCTACGGCCCGATTCCAGAAACTATCGAGAACCTGTTCGAGTATTCACGTCTCCGCCGCGAAGCGTCGAAGTTGGGTATCATCTCAATCGACCGCGAAGGGGATCGCCTTGCGGTGAAGTTCAACGAGCAAGCGAAGATCGACCCCGACAAGCTGATCGCATTGGTGTCGAGCGGCTCGGCGAGCTTCGCCCCGAGCGGCGTGTTGAAGCTCGGCGTTAGCGCCGAAGACGACGCAGCAGTGTTTGATGAGGTTAGAGGATTGTTGAATCACTTGCGATGACGGTGGTTTCGGCGAGTGACCCGACTAATGTCCTGTAACATGCGCTTCAATAGTGAAAGAGGGTATCCGCGTAAATCGGCCGAATCAGTGTCATCCGTGGTCTATGCGGCTCTTATGAACTCATAGACCACGGATGAAACGGGTTTGACGGATTCGCACCGATTTCGAACGCAGTTGATCGCGCGACTTATGATCGAATCAATTGTTCATCCCGTGATCTGCAAGCCTTATCAGCTCATCAATCGACGCGTCATTGAATCCTCGCGACCGCATCTTCTGAATGAACTTTACCGTCACGCCGTGATCTTGCATGCGGACCAGTTGCTCGATCGGTAGCTTGTCGTAACCAATTTCTTTGAGCTCTACGATGAACTTAGGAGTGACTCCGTGATCCACCGTTCTTATCAATTGATCGAGTGACAGGCCCGTGTAACCTGCGGCCGCAAGTTCGGTGATGAAACGCGGCGTGACTCCGTGATCAACCGTTCTGACGAGCGTCTCGACAGGAAGTTGCTTAAACCCTAGCGCATCCAGCTCCCTTATGAATCTCGGGCTCACACCGTGATCAACCATCTTGGTTAGCAGGTCGACAGACTGGACGCTGTAACCTAGCCCCTTCAACTCACGAATGTATTCGGAAGTCACGCCGTGCTCTCCCATTCTAACAAGTTGATCGAGCGAAGGACGTTCATAACCTTGTGTCTTCAGCTCGTCGATTAACACAAGACTGAGATCGCTCAAGGTCATCGAAAACTGCTGCGGTTCGGTGGGAGCCTGATAACCTCGTCGTTGAAGCTCCGCTGCGAACGTTGGACTCGCGGCAAAAACAAAGTGTCCCGAGCCCTTCCCGTCCTTGAACCAGCCTTCACAGTTCAGCGTCCCTGCATCGCGAACCAGTTGGAACTGAACCCGGGACCCGGCGGACATCACCTGGGCTTGCGTGAGTCCCTGAAGACGATCGGGCTCAATCGTGAAACCCGACATGCTGTGGCCGCGCCCCATTCTCGCCGATCGGTACGTGAAAGTGACCTGGTAGCGGTCCGCCGTACGAGCCGGTGCAATTATCCACTGTCCAGTGTAGGAATCTTGAGCGCTCGTCTCACAAGTCGCGAACGAACCGATCAGGAAGCTCGAGACCGCGATCACCCCCAGCAGGGTAAGGATCGAAACAGGTTTGTCTCTCATTGTCATACCTCCGAATGTGGATCATTTGAGATTAGTGTCCTGACTCCGATTCTCTGCGCCATCTCTGCGCACTCTGCGTCTCTGCGGTGAGTGATTTTCCGCGTTTCCTTTCACCGCAGAGGCGCAGAGGACGCAGAGGTCGCAAAGAAGACTCGAATTCAGTCATCACCTATTTGTCGAAGCCGTGGATTTTCAACTCGACCAGTTGATCGATCGTAGCGTCGTTGAATCCGCGCGACTTCATTTTCTGAATGAACGCCGGGCTGACACCGTGTATTCGCATGGCTACAAGCTGGTCCGGCGACACGCGCTCATAGCCCAGCGCCTTGATCTCTTTTATGAACTCGATGCTCACGCCGTGGATGCGCATAGCGACGAGTTGATCGATCGATATGCGCTGGTAACCAAGGTCCTTCAACTCCTTGATGAATTCATTCTTGACGCCATGGATTCTCATCGCCACCAGTTGATCTATGGGCGGCAACCTATAGCCTGCGTCTTGTAAGCCCTTGATGAAGTCGGTGCTCACACCGTGTATGCGCATCGCTACAAGCTGATCGAGAGGCGGGTGGTCATACCCGAGCGTTTTGAGTTCCCGAATGAACTCGGGTTTGACGCCATGGATTCGCATTGCTACGAGGTCATCAACCGGCACCCTGTTGTAGCCGTCCTCTTTCAACCCTTTTATGAACTCGGGTGTAGCTCCGTGAATTCGCATGGCAAAAAGCTGATCTGTCGAGAGGCGGTCGTAGCCCAACGCATTGAGATCGCGTATGAACGGGAGTCCTATGTCGTGCACCGCCATCGAAAACAATGTCTCGTCTGTCATGTTTTGGTAGCCGAGACTTCTCATTTCAGAGGCGAAGTTCTGATTTGGCGTAAAGGTGAAATGCCCCGAGCCGCTGCCATTCCTGAACCAGCCCTCGCAGTTTAGAGTTCCAGCGTCCCGCACAATCTGAAAGTTGACGGCGGAACCACTTCCGGTGGCTTGTGCGATGTTCAGACCTCGCAACGCGTCCGCTCGAATATCGGACGAAGAGGAGTGCTGGCTGCCTCTTTCACTTCTGCGGTGGATCGTCAAATATATTCGGTCGGCTCCAGGCTTCGCCTCGAGCATCCACTGTCCGCTCATCGACTCCTGGGCCTTCGTAGAAGCGACGGATGCGTAACACACCAGCGCGATCAGCACGACAATCGCCGCTCTGACGCTGTTTTTGAAGAGATCATTCTTGATGTTCATTTCACCTCCTAAGCACACACCTATCCTGTGCCGAGAGAATCCCGGCAATTTGAGTTGATAAGCCAACTCTTGTTTCGCCTCGGTTATTTCTTTCGGGACGACGGGATAATGTTCAACCGTCGCAGTGCTACCAGTTGGTCGATGGTCACATCGGTGAATCCGCGGCTCTTCACCGTCTGAATGAATTCCGATGTGACCCCGTGTATCCGGAGTTCAGTAAGCTGACCGGCGGTTACGCGCGGATAACCGGCCTCTTTAACGGCGCTGATGAACCCAGGGGTGACTCCGTGAATTCTAAACCCCATCAATTGTTCCGCGTTCAAGTTCGTGTATCCGATCGCCTCGAGCCCCTTGATGTATTCGGGACTGACTCCGTGAATCCTCAGGCCGGTTAGATCGTCTGCCGAGAGATTGCCTCGAATAATGGATCTCATCGATTGGATGAACGCAGGGGTAACGCCATGTATCTTGAAAGCGGTGAGCTCATCTCCAGACATACCGGTGAAGCCGAGGTCCTTCAACTCCTGTATGAACTTTGGAGTAACGCCATGGATTCGGAACGCGATGAGCGAGTCAGGATCCAGGTTCCCAACGCCGGCTGACTTGAGCTCGTTGATGAATTTAGGAGTGACCCCGTGTATTGCAAAAGCGATAAGCCGATCCGCGTCGAGCCCGTTCAGTCCCATCGCTTTGAACTGCTCAGCATATGCCGATGAGACGCCATGAATCTTCATCGCAACGACGACGTCGGCCGTCAGCTTCTTGGTGAGGGTCGCAGTCATCTCGCGGACGAATTGCGAAGTCACACCATGGGTCTTGAGTGCGATCAGTTCGTCGATCTTCAGGTTTGTTAGACCCGCGGCGGTCATCTCGGAAATGAAATCCTGCGCTGCGGAGCCGGGCTCCTGCGCGGAGATTTCTGATTGGACGGCAACCGCCGGTTTCTCGTCGTTTGTTGGCTGAACCTCGATTGATGTATCGGGTGGTGTATCGGACGTATCGACGGGGGAAGCATCCTTCGCCTGAGTCGCCGGTCGGTCTGGTGCACTCTGTTCAGCGATTCGCGAGGGCGAATCCGCGCGTTGTTCTGAAACGCTCGGCGCAGACGGCAGTACTGTCACCGTAAACGCGTCCTTAACTGCTGCTTTCGCTTCGCGCGAGAGGAGGGCGGTTTCGGCACCTGCCAACAAGCCGATCACAGTCGCTAGAGCGAGGAATCCGGCCAGCCAATTCTGAAATCCCGAGCGAGCTGGCGCGCGATCTCGAAGGAGGCGCTGAATCCTGTCGAGCAGCGACCCGCCACTAGCCGCGACTGCGAGTTGGGGAGTGACGACTCGCATCTGTTCGAGCGCCGCAAGGGCCCGGGCATAAGTCAATACGTCTCCGCAGGCCGCAACGGCGAGGTCGTCGCAGCAGTGCTCGCGCTCGTGCCGGATCTGCCGTGACACCCACCAGACCGCGGGGTGATAGAAGAGCAGGGTCTCGACGGTTGTTTGAATAAGATTAACGAGATAATCGCACCGGCGGATATGAGCAAGCTCATGGGCCAGCAAAGCTTCTAACTGCTCCGCGCTCAGTCCTGAGATTGCGCTCATGGGGATGAGAATCACCGGTCGAAGCCAGCCAATAACCGTGGGCACTTCGACCAGCGCCGACTCGCACAAGCGAACAGGCCGCGAGACCCGCAGCCTACTACAAAGATCGCGGAGTTTTTCCTGCCAAAACTGTACCGTTGGGCTGGTTTCAACTCGCCTTAGCCGTTGGGCTGTCACCAACCCACCAGCGAATCTGAGCGACAGAAGGAGCACTCCCAAGAACCATAGCGCCAGGAGCCACGGCATCGCGCGCGGGAGTCGGTCGAGCGCCCACTGCTTCACTGCCGAAGCATTGGAAGAAGCGGGTTCGACCTCCGATCCGCTGAATACGGTCACCACCCGATCCTTTTGCGGTCGCGAGCTCACAGTGGATGGTTGAGATCTGGTTATTGTTGCTGTGGACTCTCCGAAAAGCGCGGGTTCCTGTGCGCGGCTTACTACGAACATGGTAACTGCCGGCGCGATCAGCATCATCAGCATTGCGATGCAAGCGGCCGCATACCGAGCATTCGCTGTTGACCGGCGAAGCAGAACGCTCACGCCGGCATAGATAATAGCGATGAGCGCGCCTTCCCAGATGAAATGGATCAAAGTCCAACCAAGCGATTGAAAAACGGGTTTGGCGAGCAGCGTCTCTAAGCCGTTCATTGTTCACCTCGGTCAAGCTCGTCGAGCATTGCTCTGATCTGCGAGAGTTCTTCTCTTGTCGCGGCCTTCTTAGTGGCCAGGGCGTGCATCATTAGGTTTGAAGCCGAGCCATCAAAGACTCGATTGAGCAGATCCCCGACCATTTGTCGCTGGGTCTGATGCTGAGCGAGTCGGGCCTCGTAGACGTGCGCCCGCTGCTCTTCATCCCGGCGCACCAGTCCCTTTTCAGTCATTATCTGGAGCATTTTGAGCACAGTAGTGTACCCGGTCGGCTTGGTTTCATTGAGGGCTTCCTGGACCTCGCGGACCGTGCTTGCGCCGCGCTGCCATAGCACTCTCAATATCTGAAGCTCGGCGTCGGTCGGCCGGGGCGGTCCCTTCTTTGGCATCGTCATCGATCCTCCGCGACTTAACTGAGGCGGCCATCCTACTACGAAGAGCTTCGTAGTGTCAACGAAAATCTTCGTAGTGGCTAAGAAGCTCTGCAGTGAGTGACGTAGAGGGCGATGTCTTTGCAAGTTTTTGTGAGAAGTACTTCCTGTACTTCGGCATCGCCGCCAGAGCAGACCGCTGAGGGGGTCGGCGCCCTCCCGATTCGGCGGCTGGTGTTGCTCTTCGCCCGCGCAGTCAATTCCCGCCCGGATCAACGGCAGTGATTAAAACTGGACCTCTCCGAAGGAGCACTTTTGACATCGGATCGCTCAGTCGTCACGGATGATGTTCTCATTAACCCAACTTCAGTTGGGTGTGCGGGTGCTGCTCCACGCGAACCGTTTCAACGGTTTACCAGGGGGACCCCAAAACTGGTGAAACAGTTACAGTCACGGCCGCCCCCTCCAACACCTCGATGAATCGAGGTTGATGAGAGCCGCATCGTCATTACGGATACCAAGTCCACTTTTAATCACCCCGGGATCAACGACGCGGCCGTGTAACAATTGAGGCTGATCACGGCCCTGTGCTACGATGGCGGCACATCGAGGAATTAAGACCATGTCCACCGCTGAACTAGTCGACTCGCAGATAGCGTTCTCACCGTTGCTGCGTCACTACACCCTCGGCGAGTTTTGGGAGTTGCCCGAACCGCCCGACCGTTGGCACTACGATCTGATCGGAGGAGTTCTCTATATGGTCCCACCGCCTGATCCTCCGCACGGCGATCTCGATTCTCGGTTGAATCACTCGCTCATCCTCTTTCTTGAAGCGAACGGCAACAAGGGCAGAGTCTACCATCCGCGTGAAGCTATCTACATCGACAGCACCAACGTCGAGCCGGACATGATGTACGTCTCTAGCGAACTCGCTTCTCGAATGGGCCGGCGGCGAACGTCAGCCGACATCGTGTTCGAGTACTTGTCTAAAAGCACGGCGGTCTATGATCGCACCACCAAGGCGGATACCTACCTTGCGCTGGGCGTTCGGGAACTCTGGTTGATTGATCCCACCACGCGAACGATAGAGGTGCGGCATTGGACCGCGCCGGCCACAGACGGTGGACTGCCTAGATGGGAAGTGGTCGGGTACCGCGCGGGGGAATCAGCGGAGTCGCGCGTGCTCACCGGCTGGTCCGTATCAGTGGACCGGCTGTTCGCTGATCTTGTCTAAAACATACTCAATCCCGCCAGGCTAGAATTGAGGCGACCAATCGGGCACGCCAGACAACTTCATTGCATCTAGTGTGGTGACTCCGAAGTTCTATTAACAAATCGGGACTCGCTCGTCGTTGAAAACATGAGACTTAGCGCACCACAATACCGTCGATTAATTCAGCGAACTTTCAGGACACCACACTAGCAGGCTGCTGAAAAAGCCGGTAACACACAATGTTCGCGGCCAATCCCACCAACGCAGTTGGTGGTTCGTTCATACTCAGCATACAAGGAAGACCGGGCCGAATTCCCCTATTGTTTCCTCGTTCGCGCGCCCCTCGCGCGCGAGGGGCGCGCGAACGAGGAAACACCGGAACCGCTTAGAACGAAGCTGTTGTAGGCTGAATATGAACAATCCACCAACTCCGTTGGTGGGATTCCGAAATTCCGCGCTCCAGTCCTTTTGTAGGCTGAGTATGAACGTACCACCAACTCCGTTGGTGGGATTATCGGCAACCGCACTGCGGCGAACCAGCCTCGCAGAGGGTAGACCTCCAGTTTTGGTGAATGGTATTGTCATAACCTCTCAACAGCAGGAGGTACCCATGACGAGCCAGCCTAAACAATCGCCCTCGCCGAAAGGCGGCAGCTTCCTAATTGAGGACCGCGCCCCTGAAGACATCTTTACTCCCGAAGATATCAGCGAAGAGCAACGCATGTTCGCGCGCACTGCCGAAGAGTTTCTGCGAAAAGAAGTCATTCCGCGTGAAGATGCGATCTATGCCAAAGACTATTCCGTACATCGCGAGCTGATGCAGAAGGCCGGCGAGCTTGGCCTCTTGAGCATCGACATACCCGAGAAGTACGGCGGGCTCGGCTTGCACAAAGTCAGCTCGGCCGTGGTCGGCGAGCAGTTCGCCTTGCAAGCTTCATTCGCAGGAACGCAAAGCTCGCACGTCAACATCGGCACGCTGCCAATCGTCTTCTTCGGCACCGAAGAACAGAAGCGAAAGTATCTGCCGAAGCTCGCGAGCGGCGAATGGATCGGCGCATACGCGCTCACCGAACCACAGTCGGGCTCGGACGCGCTAGCTGCAAAAACCAAGGCAGTGCTCTCGCCCGACGGGCGTCACTACATACTCAACGGTCAGAAGATGTGGATCACCAACGGTGGCTTTGCCGATCTGTTCACCGTCTTTGCGAAAGTTGACGGCGAGAAGTTCACGGCCTTTCTGGTCGAGCGAGGGCCGGGGCTGGTGAGCGGTCACGAAGAGAAGAAACTCGGCATCGAGGGCTCGTCGACGACCGCGCTGATGCTCGAAGACTGTCACGTGCCTGTCGAGAATGTGCTCGGCGAAATAGGCCGCGGGCACAAGATCGCCTTCAACGTGCTCAACATTGGCCGCCTGAAACTGGGCGCTCGCTCGGTTGGCGCCATCAAGCTCTCGCTTCAGCAGTCGGTTCAATACGCCAAAGAGCGGCACCAGTTCGGCCAGCCTATCGCGAACTTCGGACTGATCAAACACAAGCTCGCCGAGATGATGATCCGCGCGTATGTCAGCGAGTCTATCCTTTACCGCACGCTTGGAATGATCGACGAAGCTCTCGACCAGGCAGACAAAGACGATCCCACTCAAGTACTGAGAGTGCTCGAGCAGTACGCCATCGAATGCTCGATCATCAAGGTGTGGGTGAGCGAAGCGCTCGCGTATGTGGTAGACGAAGAGGTCCAGATATTTGGCGGGTATGGCTACTCGAAGGACTATCCGGCCGAGCGCGCTTACCGTGACGCCCGCATCGCGCGAATCTACGAGGGCACAAACGAGATCAATCGAATCGTCATCGGCTCACAGTTGCTTCGTCGAGCTGCGGCCGGCGAGCTGGGGTTGTTCGAAGCCGCCGCGAACGCAATCGAAACCGGCCGCGCGGCAGGCGAGACGCTGAACATGACCCGTGCCAATGTCGCGTTCAGCGACGAGCTGTTGCTGGTGAAGGCGGCGAAGTCAATGACACTCGCGTCAATCGGGGCCGGCAACCGGACTTACGGCGACGGCGCGCGAAACGAACAAGAAGTGATCGCGCACATCGCCGACATGGTGATGGACGTGTACGCGATGGAGAGCGCGCTGTTAAGAACTCAGCGTCTGTTGACCGATCGCGGCGTCGAGAACTGCGGTGTGCAAGCAGACATCACTCGGGTCTTCGCTCGCGACGCAGCCTCGCGCGTTGAGAAAGCAGCTCGCGCCGTTGCAAGCGAGGTCGACGACGAAAAATGCGCAGCAGCGATTGATGAGTTTGCAAATCGATCTCCGATGAAATCAATCGCCGCCCGCCGCCGCATCGCCGACGCGGTGATTCAGACGGGTCGGTACTCTATCGGGTAGCGGAGGAGATGAAAGCTGCGTTGTCGGCTTTAGAGCGGGTGGCGGGCATGCTTCGCAGTTGAGGGACGATGAACCTTCCGCGCGACGCCATCATTGCGACGAGAAGCTGGCCGAGTGTCTTCTTCGGTGTATAATGAGCGAGCTATGACCACGCTGGAAAACAGTCAGGCCGTCCCTCTGACCGTCTGGGAAGACGGGTCGATTCGTGTCGCAGGCTCGCGGGTAACGCTCGATTCGATTGTTCATGAATTCAAACTCGGCGCGACTGCGGAGCAGGTCCTCCACAGCTTCCCGTCTGTTACGTTGCGCGAGGTCTACGGCGCGATTTTCTATTATCTCAACAACACCGAGGCTGTCGAAGAGTACCTCCGTCAGCGCGAACGGTGCGCTGAAGAGACGCGGCTGTTCATTGAAAGCCGCTTAGACACCAGGTCACTTCGCGAACGGATACGGGCCCGGCGTGACCAGATGGTCGGCAGGTAACGCGCGAGTCCCGCTATGCTTCGTCGCTTTCTGTTCGACGAAAACTTCAATCATAGAATCGTACATGGCTTGCAATTGCGCCTGCCGGATCTTGACTTTGTCATTGCGCAGGAAATAGAACTGAAGGGGGCAAAAGACCCGGAGTTGTTGGAGTGGGCCGCGACGGAGAACCGGATCGTCGTCACGCATGACGTGGACACACTGTTGAAGTTTGCATACGAACGCATAGTTGGCGGCCAACTGATGCCGGGCGTGATAGCCGTCCCACAGAACCTCCCGATTGGGCAAGCGATAGGCGATCTGACAACCGCCATCGAGTGCTCCGACGCAGGCGAGTTGGAGAACTCGGTATTGCACCTGCCTTTGTGACCGAAAAACGCAGGGACTGACTGGGGGCCGCCTTGGATAAGAGATGAAATACGAGTTGTTCACCCGGGTCGCGCTGAATACCGATCTGCGGCAACACGGACTCCGCAGCGGTGATATCGCAACAGTGGTCGAGTATCACCCCGGACGGCCGGGCCAAGAGCCCGGCTACAGCCTCGAAGTGTTTAATGCCGTCGGAGACAGCGTCGCCGTGGTCACCGTCCGCGAGTCCGCGATCGTGCCACTCAACGCCAACGAGCTCTTGCATGTCCGCCCGCTGGCGGAAGCGTCGCGTTGATTCCTTCCGCGGCAGTCTCCGAGGAAATCAAACACCTCCGCGCGCTTGTAGAGGAGTGTTTGCGTGAGTAAAGAAAGGTTCGAGCGATTGAGGGAAAGCGTTATCGAAGCGGGGCAAGTTTTGCGTGTTGAACGCAAGCCAAGCCGCGAGTTCACCTACCAGATTGAAGTGTCTCAACGACGGCATGCCAGCAACCGAGATCATCGACGGCGCGGTGATTAACGCAAGTAGCTATTTCTTGCGCTGACCTCTTAGACGGCGTTCAGGACTGACGACGAACAGAGTTCTGAAATGCAAAATGAGACTTGGTCCAAGGGCGAACAGGCCATCGCGCGCCGCGCGTTCGACCAGGCGTCCGCGCGCGAGTGCTCGGCACTTGCGGACGAGGTCCGTCGCCGCGCGAAGAGTATTGCTGAGCCGAGCGACATCTGGAAACTGCACGACTTTCTGACTCGGGAGCGGAGGGCAATTGATGAGAAGTATGACTATCGCTATTCAGTCCTGATCTTCGTCTTCACGCGACTGATTAGGGATGGATGGCTCACCGAAGCTGAGATCGCTGGGCTTAGCGAAGACAGACTTGCCAAGATTCGGTTCTTGGTAGAAGAGCTATAACGCTATTTACGGAGTGGTGGTCAGAGGACGAACAGCCAGCGTTTTCTTGCGACGCTCCGCTTGACCGCATAGCCGGTTGCCTTCAGGCTTGACTGCAATGAGCGACACGTTTACCGTGAGTTTGCCGCCTTCAATTCGCAAAGAGTTTGATGGTCTCGCTATAGGCACAGGCAAGAGCCGAAACCAGGTAGTGCGCGAAGCGGTTCACCGACAAATCGCCCTGGAGCCGTTCCGCGCGCTACGCGAGCAGTTTGTTCCCAAGCCTCGGGCTCGGGGCATCTATGCTGACGAAGATGTCTTCAAGCTCGTCTCGTGAGAGTCATCCTCGATACCAACGTCTTGTTCGACGCTTTTGTGACGCAGTGCGTGTGTGCGGGCTTGTACGAAGACTGTTTGTTACAGGCAGACACCGTTGTTTCGAATCACATCCAGCATGAGTGCGACACCATATCTGGGAACCTTTCAGGTAAGCTCGCCTCGCAAACGGGGCGAGGGCTTGCGAGTCGGTACAGTGCGCTTTCTGCCACGCGGGGTGAAGAAAGAAGACTACGCGCGATTGAACTATTTCGACAGTCTGGTTTCCGCTGCTAGCCCCAAGCTCTGAGTTGCTCAAGTGGCTGAAGAGTCGTGAATGGCCGAGCGAGCAAGTCAGATGGTCGAAGTTCAAAGAGCGCTACGTTGCCGAGATGAAGAAGACCGACGCTCGTCAGGCTATCAAGCTTCTGGCAGAGTTAGCCAGAGCTACTCCGTTGAGCATCGGGTGTTACTGTGAGAACGAGTCTGTCTGTCATCGCTCGATACTGCGGGAGTTGATCGAAGGCGCAATGGATGCTTAGAGACGCCGCATGCTTGCATGCAGAGTTCTGAAGAAAGCGTCAAAGGATTCTTCGAAGCCGCGAAACTCGCTTGTCTTGTAAGACACTGATAGGAATTGAGAACAAAGCGTAGCGTTTTGGCCCACGCCGATATCGGTGGGGCACGGACATTCAGCACGACTTAACTGTGCATTGGATTCAGACCATCTCGGTGGAGATTGAGACCGATATTCCCAATACGCGCTTTGCGCAGTATGATACTGTAGGCTCTTGGACTCGATCTAAGCTACCCGACCACACCAAGGAGCGTGCTTCAAAAACCACACGAAGGACAATAAGTGAGTTCGCCAGATTACATTGATCTCTCACCTTCGCCTCTTGCGTTGCTGGAGGCTCTGCGAAGTATCGGCTATACGCTCGATACTGCCTTGGCGGATATCTTCGACAATAGTATCACAGCTCAAGCAACTTCGATCTCGGTGCAATTTCTTTGGAATCAGGGAGAGCCTTGGCTTGCTGTTATCGACGACGGTAAGGGGATGACAGCGGAGGGGTTGGTTCATGCCATGCGCTTCGGCAGCAAGAATCCGATGGAAGCGAGAGATCCTAACGACCTAGGGAGATTTGGTCTGGGCCTGAAAACGGCGTCCATTTCCCAGTGTCGCCGTCTGACCGTAGTCAGCAAGAAGAATGGCAAGCTTTCGGGCTGCGAATGGAACCTGGATTCGGTCCTTGGCGAGAAAGCGGATCGCTGGTACGCAGGTTTTTTGTCTGGCGAGACTTTGTCGGAAGACGAGTTTCTCTGCTCTTTCGCAGCCGAACGCCTTGGTGACAAAAAATCCGGGACAATTGTACTTTGGCGCAATCTCGATCAGCTTATCGATAGGTTCGGACAGGCAGAAGCGGAATCAGCCTTCTCCAAACTACTCGACGACAGTCGGCATCACTTGGAGTTGGTGTTTCACCGCTTTCTCTCACCCGAAGGCGGGCAGCGGAAAATCAGAATTGATTTCAACGGCAGTGAACTTGAGGCATTTAACCCTTTCAACTCAAGCCACTCGGCCACTCAGGAATTGCCCTCCCACACGTTTTTCGTCGAAGGTAAGCCAGTTACTGTCCAGCCGGTCGTTCTCCCTCATCATGCGAAGTTATCAAGGGAAGAGTATGAGAAATACGCTGGCCCAGGCAGCTATCTTCATAATCAAGGCTTTTACGTTTATCGGAACAAACGCCTGATAATCAAAGGGACATGGTTTCGGCTCATTAAGAAAGAGGAGCTGAACAAACTGATAAGGGTGCGCGTCGACATTCCTAACACCCTGGACCACATTTGGAGAATCGATATAAGGAAATCCCAGGCGACCCCTCCCGAAAGTGTGCGCAGAGAACTAAAACAGATCATAGCGCGAATTGAATCGGCGGGGAAAAAGGTGTACCGCCAGCGTGGTTCGGTTACCGCCAGAGGGCGAGCTGTACCCGTCTGGGCTAGACGGGCTGCCGAAGGCACTGTTTTCTACGAAGTCAACGACGAGCATCCCGCTATCACGTCCATTTTGCAGGATTCGCCTCCTGATTCGCGCAAACGATTCAAAGACTGCCTCGCCCTTATTAGCAGTACATTGCCTTATGACCTGCTTTATCACGATTCAGCGGACGACAATACAGATCTTGAATACCCCGAAGTTGATCGCGAGAGGCTGCTTGCAATCGGACGGGTCATTGCCAAGACCCTCGCAGAAGGCGGAACGCCAGAGAAAGAAATCCCTGAGAGGCTTCTAGGTATCGAGCCATTTTCGAGGATACCCGACCTAGTCGATGAGATCTTTACTAAGGTGGGAGGAATCCGATGTTTGAAAAAATCGAAGGCTTGATGGCGACAGTCGCAGTGGCACTAAGAAAAAGCGAGCCCCTGACTGAGGATCAGATGTTGAGACTAGTCGGAAGTTACGCGGAATTGCAAACGTTAAGCTCTGGCGAAACCTTCTCTCAAGAAGACCTGCTGTTTGTCGTGAAATCCCTTCAGGAGCGCTTCTCCATCCACATGGGAATGGGGACGCTGTTTGAGGGTGAAGACTACACCCCGTGGCTAGACGAAGCCAAAGCAGATATCGAATGGTATTACTGGGGCCGCTATGAAAAATACCTCATCGAAAAAGGGTTTCCTTCTGATGTTGTTCGCACTCTCAACCGCATTACCGACCAAGTACTTGATCATCTTGAGAACCCGAATAAGGAAGGGCGTTGGGCGCGCAAAGGAATGGTGATGGGCCACGTACAATCGGGCAAGACAGCCAACTACACAGGCCTAGTATGCAAAGCAGCCGATAGCGGCTACCGAGTAATTATTGTTCTCGCCGGAATGCTGAACTCGCTTAGAAACCAAACCCAAGAACGAATCGACGAAGGTTTCTTGGGATGGTCTACGAAACTAAAAACGGAGATCGGTTCTGCGGTCTTCGGAAATACTCGGCGACCGCTGTGTTTCACCACCAGCATCGAAGATTTCAAAAAACAGATCGCGACGCAGATCTCCGTTTCTATAGAATCGCTTAAGGAACCTGTGATCTTAGTCATAAAGAAAAATCAGTCGACTTTGGAGAATTTAAGAACGTGGTTAACCGACAACAACCCTCACAATCTGAAAGACTTTCCAATGCTCCTGATTGACGATGAGGCTGATCATGCATCAATAAACACTAACGTCCAAGGGACAGATGCTACTGCCATAAACAGAGGCATTAGAAAGCTCCTTAAGCTTTTTGTTCGCTCCTCGTACCTTGGCTATACAGCGACACCTTTTGCCAATATTTTCATCGATCCAGAAACCGAGAATGAGATGCTGGGAGATGATCTTTTTCCTCGAGACTTCATTATTAGCTTAGATCCTCCTGATAACTACGTTGGCCCCTCGAAACTCTTCACGCGAGATGCAGATCTTGATTGTATACGTGAGGTCATAGACAACGAGGACTGGCTGCCTTTGCGGCACAAGATCGATTTTAGACCACATAGCCTTTCAGCGAGTCTAAAAGAGGCTGTCGGTTGTTTCGTGCTTACCCGAGCCATCCGTTTGCTTCGAGGACAAGCAAAAACGCATAGCTCTATGATGGTAAATGTCAGTCGCTTTACCCAGCTGCAGCTTCACATCACCGGACTATTGGATGAACGACTAAAACAGATCCAACAGGCGGTGCGAAACTACGCGCAGCTATCCGAACAGCAGGCACTTGAGAATGTTGAAATAGCTAATCTGAAACGTATCTGGGCGAAAGAGTTTTTAGATGCTGGGTTTTCCTGGCCGGAGATACAAAGCATCCTCAAAGAAGCAGCATCCCCCATCGGAGTTATTGCAGTTAACTCGGCCTCCGCTGAGAAACTGGATTACAGTAAGGAGAACTACCCAAACGGCCGAAACCTAATCGCTGTTGGCGGTCTTGGGCTCTCCCGTGGCCTTACTCTGGAAGGCCTGACAGTGAGTTATTTTCTGCGGAACTCCATTATGTACGACACTCTAATGCAGATGGGGCGGTGGTTCGGTTACCGTGATGGATATTCTGACCTATGTCGGATTTTCATGAGTCCAGATGCTGCTTCATGGTACGGACATATCGCAGAGGCCACCGAGGAACTGCGAAGCGATTTTAGGGCTATGAAGATGGCGGGTATGACGCCAAGGGATTTCGGTTTAAGAATACGAAGCCATCCTGATTCATTGATTGTGACCGCCCGCAATAAGATGAGACTGGGCCGGGGAGTTCCTCAACAGATTGATCTCGCGGGCCGTCTAGCCGAAACCAGCGTTGTCCTCGTAGATTCGGAAACGCTCGATCACAACCTCGGATGTCTCCGTGAAGCCGCCGCTCAGGCAGGGCGGTTGGGTGTATACGAGGGCACAGAACTTGGCCCACTGTGGAGAAGAGTTCCTTGCTCGGTAGTCAGAAAGCTTGTCAGCACGTATCGCAATCATCCGGCCTGCTTGATAACAGAGCTTGAGCCACTGATCAACTATATCGGGTGGTTGGAGAACTCAGGGCATCCGCTCTGGAATGTTTTGCTCCGCAGTGTGAAACGAGGAGAAGCAGACCCGATTCCAATCGGCGATATGAGCATAAATCCCCAAACCCGTACTGTTATTTGGATTCCCCAAGACCGGCCGGGACACGGGATCGAGTTCAAGAAGAGAAGAGTGGCTTCACGTGGCGACGAAAGAGCCGGTTTGTCGGAGGAGCAAATCGAGGTGGTGAAGCGCGACTATGAGGGCACGGGCAAGAGCATACCCGACAGCGCATATCGGAAGATCGAAGGTCGACCTCCAATGCTAATGCTTCACTTACTCTCCTGTGAGATTGAAGAAAGTAAGTGGAAAGGTATCGTACCCGCGTGGGGTCTCAGTTTTCCCGGGGACGCAAACTCTACGAGGCCTCGAAAGTTGGTGGAGTACGTTGTCAATCCCGTTTGGTGGAGGGACAACTACGGAGATTCGGCTGAAGATGAGGTAGCTGACGATGAATAATCCGTGGAATTCGATCAGCCCGCCTGCCGCCGATTTTAATGCGCTGAGGGTGGATAGTAGCCACCCCTTTGATTTGTTTTGGGCCCTGAATGAAGCGGGACACTACTTGTTAGTCTATGAATTCCAAACCAGTGATTTTCCAAGTTCCAGGCAACTTCCAAAGCTGAGCGGTCTGGATCTTGAATCTCGAAAATTGGACGAAGGGGGTGGGATGATCATTCTCACCCTAAGAGATCGGCAAAACTGGGAATTGTTTTACTCGCTGTGCTCAGATCTCGTCCAGGCAACACGACACAGCGAAGCGCAGGATGTGGCTATTGCGACATTCGTCAGAAGACTTCATCGCTGGCAGGACTTTCTGAAACGTGGAAAGCCGGATATGCTTGCCGAGGAGAAAATCAAGGGGCTACTTGGTGAGCTTTTGTTCTTGAGAAACCACTTAATAAGAGACTTCGATGCGTCGGCAGCTGTCGAGTTCTGGAAGGGACCAGAAGGATTTCCGCAGGACTTCAATGTAAACAAGATTGCCATTGAGGTAAAATGCCAGTCGGGTGGCTCTACTCCTACGGTTCGGATCAGCTCAGCGGACCAGTTGGCCTCCCAACTTCCTCAGACCTTTCTTCACGTGATAACTCTCGCTCGTGCCGACGCACATGAGCAAACAGCTACCAATCTGCCGACGATAGTTGCTGAGCTTCGTACGGCGATTGAATCGGTATCCTCAAAATCACTAGAACGCTTCAATGACCTTCTTCTATTGGCAGGATACATGGATTCAGAAGAATATCTGGACTTCAATTACCTTCAAATAGCGGAGGAGTGTTTCGAGGTGCGCGCAGGGTTTCCCCGGATTCAGTCAAGTGATCTGCTGCCCGGCGTTGAAAGAGTTTCCTACTCTATTAGGCTTTCAGCCTGCCGACCATTTAAAGGTCAACCAGACTGGGGGAGGCACAAAGCGTGAGTTTGACTGAGTACCACAACGAATACATGCAGGAGATCTATGCCCGCGCTGGAAGCGAGCAGACATTCTACCAATCCGCCTTCTTGGACCAGATGTCTTCCCTAGTAGAAGACCAAGGATTGATAGCCGGCTTCAACAGCGTAGAATTCAAGAAGACGACCAAAGGCTTGGCAGTCGATGGCTGGTACTATGACGAAGACTTGACTCTCTTGAGTCTTTTCCTCGTTGACTTGCGACCGTCAGCCTCGCTGGAGACGCTCACCCAGACGGAAATCTCGCGTGGATTCAAGCGGCTCGATCGTTTCTTCGTTGAGAGTCTTAAGGACAGTTTTGCCGAACTACTTGAGGAAAGCGCTCCCATTTATGAACTGGCAGATGTGATCCGTCGTCAGCGCAACCGCATTTCCCGCCTTCGGTTTTACCTTCTGACTAATGCGCAACTGAGTTCCCGAGCAGAGGCCGTTCCAGAGTCAACCGTTGCAGGCATCAGGTGCAGTTTTGATATCTGGGACCTGAGCAGAGTGCATCGTATTGAGTCTTCCGGAAGGGCACGGGAGGATATTCTATTGGACCTCGCTGAGTTTGACGAAGGCGGTCTGCGTTGCCTGCCAGCCTACACAGGTGAAGACTCCATGGAATCGTACCTCGTAGTTATGCCGGGTCCCCTACTCGCAAAGATCTACGATGAATATGGCGATCGACTTCTAGAGCAAAATGTCCGAACTTTTCTGCAATTCCGAGGCAAGATCAACAATGGGATTAAAAATACAATCCAGAACGAGCCTCGCATGTTCTTTGCTTATAACAATGGGCTGTCGGCAACTGCCGAGGAGGTTGAAACAAGTCAAGATGGTGATCGAATCCTTCGAATAAAGAACCTGCAAATCGTGAACGGCGGCCAGACGACGGCCTCGATATTTACTGCTATGAAGAAACACAAAGCTGATATTGAAAACGTCTATGTGCAAGTAAAATTATGCGTCGTTCCGTCAGAAACCGTTGAAACTGTCGTACCGCGCATATCGGAATTCGCCAACACGCAGAACAAAATTAACGCAGCGGACTTCTTCTCCAATCACCCTTTTCACCTGAGGATCGAGAGTATCTCCCGGCGCGTTTGGGCCCCCTCGGCGGAAGGGAGTCTTAGAGAAACCCACTGGTTCTACGAGAGAACAAGGGGACAGTATGCAAACCAGCAGGCAATGCTTACCCCATCCGGCAAGAGGGAGTTTCTCCTCAAGAACCCTCGGCAGCAAATGTTCTCTAAAACAGATTTGGCCAAGTTTGAGCACTCACTTGAACGCCTGCCGCACAAAGTCAGCGAGGGGGCACAGAAGAACTTCTCTACGTTTGCAGGTAGGATCGGGGAGCGTTGGGAGAAAGACAACGCTCAGTTCAATGAACTTTGGTTCAAGCGTCTGATCGGAAAAGCCATACTGTTCAGGTATCTGGATAAAATAGTGATGAAGCAGGACTGGTATGGTGGCTACAAGGCGAACATCGTAAGCTATTCTCTTGCCAAGTTCTCCTCAATGGTCAGCGAGATAGGCCATCGCATCGATTTTGTAAAGATATGGGAGACACAGAGACCTCCCGACTCGATGGCCAAACAACTGTTGGCAATCGCCGAGTTTGTCAATCGGTCAATCCAAGAGACACCTGACGGTATCTCAAATGTAACGGAGTGGTGTAAGAAGGAGGGCTGCTGGAATGTCATCGAATCGGCAACTCTCAAACTAAGCCCCGATGTACTCCGGGATTTACACCAGAAGGAAGAAAGCTACAGCCAGGAAAAGGATGCTGCCGAGTCCCAAATTATCGAGACTGGCATCCAAGCGCAGACCTATGTGTTTGAAAAAGGCTCGGCGTATTGGACGAAGCTGGATATCTGGAACCGGTCTGCTAAAAAACTTGGCCCGAGGGAGGTAGGAATTCTCGATGTGGCCCGGAGCATCCCCAAAAGAATCCCATCAGAGAAGCAGGCCAAGGTGCTTATTGAAATAGAGAAGCGCGCACTAGAGGAGGGGTTTCATGAATAACCCGTATGCTCAGTGGCCAATGTTACGGTTCCGTTTTAGCTGATGCATCTCTGCGCATCATTACGAAAGTGAGTCCTGCGTGACTGCTATTCCCTGCATAGACCTATTTGCTGGACCTGGAGGACTCGGAGAAGGATTGTCTTCGTTCACTCGTTCGGATGAGAGGCAGGTATTCCGAATAAAGCTCTCCATTGAGAAGGATGAGCACGCCCACCGGACGTTGGAGCTTCGGGCGTTCTTTCGTCAGTTCGACCCGGAGGAAGCGCCGGAAGGCTATTATGATTATCTGGCCGGAGGAATCAGCAGGCATGAACTTTTCGCTCAGCATCCTGCGCAGGCCGAAACTGCCCAAAAGGAAGCTTGGTGGGCTGAGCTTGGCAGCATTCGCACGCCCCACAACATGGTTGACGAGCGGATTCGAGTCGCACTCGGCACGCAGACCAAATGGATTTTGATCGGGGGCCCTCCTTGCCAGGCATATTCAACCGTTGGACGCTCGCGAATTCGCGGTGCGAGTAAAGAAAAATACGAAAACGATCAGCGGCACTTTCTCTATATGGAATATCTTCGAATTCTCTCAGTACATAAACCCCCGGTTTTCGTGATGGAGAACGTCAAGGGTCTTCTCTCTGCGACCGTCAGGCAGCAATCTATTTTTCAACGTATCCTGCGTGACTTAGCTCATCCCATTGCAGCCATCTCAGGAAGACGCTCAACCGGTAGCCTCCGATATCGGCTGGTATCAATAGTCAAGTCACCGGGAAACTTGCTCGGAGAATTCGAGCCCGAAGATTATATTGTTCGAACAGAGGACTTTGGGATTCCGCAGGCGCGGCATCGTGTAATCATCCTTGGTGTCCGCGAAGATATTGCCAAACAGTCGCGTGTACTAACGCCTTCCCCTGGTCCAACGATTGAGGAAGCAATTGGCGACTTGCCGGGGCTGCGCAGCAGTCTGTCGAAGGAAACTGATTCCGCCGCGGCATGGCGCGATGCTGTTCGAGGGGTTACAAACACCAAGTGGTTTTCAAATGGCGATGTGACCGATGATGTCCGTGCGACGATCGGCTCGGCGGCGCGTCGCGTCGGCCGATACTCAAGCACGGGAGCCGAGTACCTGGATGGCGGGACTACGCCAGCGTGCCATCAGGATTGGTTTCATGACCCCCGGCTAGCTGGAACTATTAATCATGCCACGCGCGCTCATATGCGCGAGGATTTACATCGCTATCTCTTTGCGACCGCATTTGCAAAAACTAGAGGTCGTTCCCCGCTCCTGGGAGACTTTCCCAGAGCCTTACTGCCCAAGCACGACAATGTTCGTGAGGCGTTGAAAGGAAAAATGTTCAATGACCGCTTCCGAGTGCAACTCGCCGGTCGCCCTTCGACAACTGTTGTCGCGCACATCTCGAAGGATGGTCATTATTTCATTCACTATGATGCGAGCCAATGCCGAAGCTTAACGGTTCGGGAGGCGGCCAGACTACAAACCTTTCCAGACAACTACTTCTTCGAAGGCCCGCGCACCGAGCAGTACAAGCAGGTTGGAAATGCCGTTCCGCCGCTCTTGGCCCGGCAGCTTGCTGAAATCGTGGCTGACTTACTCTCTTGATCATTAAGCGACAGGCTTCAGAATGGCCGATGTCCTAACACCGCAGCAACGGAGCTTCAATATGTCGCGTATACGGAATCAAGATACGCGTCCAGAGTTGATCGTTCGCTCCATTGTTCACCGTATGGGTTATAGATACAGCCTTCATAAGAAGTCACTCGCTGGCAAACCAGATCTAGTCCTTTCGCGACACCGCAAGATTATCAACGTGCATGGTTGCTTTTTTCATATGCACCATTGCAAGTACGGAAGCGTCGTCCCGGCGACAAACGCAACCTTCTGGCAGACAAAACGGCTTTCCAACGTCGCCCGAGACCGAAGAAATTCAACGGCACTTCGGCGCGACGGATGGAAGGTAATGACAGTGTGGGAATGTGAAACAAAGAACGTTGATCGTTTGGAAAACCGCCTACGTAAATTCCTAGCTTCTTAGCGACAAAGCGCGAGCGCTTCACAAAAAGCAATTCCCGATCAGGCGACCTTATTAAGCGTCATCGACAGATCTCACCCGCAATTGCTGGTCCGATAACATTCGTCGCGATGCTCGGCCCCCACCCCAGAACCAAAGCCATTGGCGGCTTCCCTGTGTCGGGCTACTGTTTCGCCTCTAATGGTTGATATAGGTCAGGAATGCTCGCGAGCTGCATTTCGGACAGTGGCTTCACTTTCAATGGCTCGCTCGGAAAAGCGAGGCGGTAGCGTCGCACATCGAGAACTCTTAGGCAGTGGTGCCCCACGGGCGACGAATTCTAATCCATATCGCAGATGCCGCTTTCGCGAATTGCATCGTACATCGCGTCGGGTGCGAGATCAGCGCCGCCGGGCCACTGGATCGCGCCCATAACGACCTGCGCGCCAGCGAACACCTCGGGGTCGCGTAGCGGCTCGAAGACTGTGCCGTCGGCCTTACGGCCGCTGAGAAACTCCCGCATATCTACCTTCCCCGACGTGCCATCAACGAATCTAACCTGCAATTGCGCGTTCGGTAACACGGTCACCGAAGTGATCCGCCAGGGGACGGTGTGACTGATCTCGGGAACCCAAAGACGCAAAGAGCCTCCAAGAACTTAGAGTTTGAAGCCCGCAGCAGATTGTCTCGGATAGGCGCGAGCATGCTGCCGCACGATTGGGTGTTACTTGATCTGTGTGGCCTCTGCCAGCTTCTCACTCAACCATACGTTGATCAGCGTTTCGGTTGATACACCTTGCTTGCGGGCGCAATCGGTGAGCTTCTTCGCCAGCTCCGGCTCCAAAGCCGTCAAATAGATTCGCCGCTGAATATCTACGTTAAAGTTAGCCTCGCGAGTCAAATCCCAGTAATCGCCCAGGTCATGATTGTCCCAGAAGCCCGCCGCCTCCTCAATGCTCTTGAAGTGCTTGGGTATTGGGTCGCGCCGCCGTGGTTTACTTCTTTCCATATGACCTTCTTTCTACTCTTGTCATGTCTCTAGCGGTGATGATTAGTGCTTCGGTGGTCGTCTTGTGAACAAAGTATGTTATCAAGTAGCGCCCTGCTTCAGTTTGCCCAAGAGCTGCATAGAGATCCTCTCCCTCGATGTCGCCTCGTTCGATGAACCGGTAACGTGGCGATCTGCGGAAGACTTCTTCGACTTCATCGGTCTCTACATTGTGTTTCCATAGCAGCTTATCAATGACATCTCGCAACCAGATGATTCCGGTTATTCTCATCCTCCCGCAGTATGCGCTGCTGACCTTTTCTACCGCAACTGATGGCAGCCGGAAAACCAGTGCCTGCCGGCTATTGTTTCGGCGCGGGCGGTTGATACAGATCAGGTATGCTCGCGATTTGAGCGGAAGTCAGTGGCCTCACTTTGAGTTGCTCGCTCAAAAACGCCAGGCGGTCGCGGCGGGCTTCGACGTTGAGAGCGTGGGGCGCGTCGTAGAGCTTGAAGCGCTTCGGCTCACTTACGATTGCCGCATACTGCCGAGCCCTGAAAAGAATAGCCCCGACGACCGTGACGGCAAGCAAGAGGCACAGGGTATGGGCGCAACGCGGCTAGTCTTTCACTACCTCTGTCGGAGCCATTCGGTGAGCGCCGGTAGTTCCAGACGTTTGGCTTCATTTGGGTCGAGCGGTTTGATCTTATCTCGCTGGAGCGTGCCAGGGACTGCTGCGCGAGTCCGCTCGTCGTCGCCCATTTGAATCGTCAGCGGCGCTTTGTCTTTCAGCAGTTCCGGCTTCTCCACCACAAAGAACAGAGTGGTGATTTTGCCTTCGACCCCGGCGACCCCTGAAGGCCCGACAACCGGGACGCCGTCTATCATCAAGGTCGGCTCCATACCGCGCGGCAGGTAATCTTCGACCTCGACGCGGATCTCAACTGCCAAACTGTGCTTGGCTCGGATGACCGTTTTTCCTAATGCGCGAGGCGGGAGCGCGATCGCATTGGCCGAGAAGGCTTTGGGTTTCAAGGGCTGAGTGTATGGATTCTGGCCGGCGGACGCTACCGAAAAGAGAATCATCGGCAGAAATAGCGATGCAGTAAGGATGCGATGCATTGTTTACCTCCTACTTCGTGAACTGGATGTCGTCCACGGCGATCTTCCCGGTTCCACGAAACTCCAGAACAACAGATTGGATGTCATTGAGCGGCAGGGCGACGTTGCCGTTGCGGAAGCTCGAGAGCGGAATCCGGATAGTCCCCAGCACAGTCTTCCCACCATTGTCAGGGTAGGGATACGGTACGCTCTGCAATCCTACGACATCGAAGCTCACGTTAGAGATTGTACCCGATGTGGTCTTCAAACTCACGCGGAATGTCCGAGGCGTGTTAACCGGATTCAGCGGGTCGATAACTTGACTCACGCGCAGAGCCAGGGCGCTGAAGGTGGAAACATTACGCTGAGGCAAAGGCAACTCCGTCGTATAAGTCTGGGTCGCGCCCCATCCGAGCAATAGCCCGCCGGTGAAATGGAAGTTCAATGGACTCGCTGCAACGACGATCTTGCTGAATGAACTAAAGGCGCCGGAAGTGGTTACAGTACCGCCGAGCGAGTTGGTTCCCGTCCCTGGGCTGTCAAAGTTGTCTACTTCCTTTCGGACCGGGTCCTGATACGTCCAAAACATTCTCACTCCGTCGAGACCCTCCACTGTCACGTCGCCGAGAAACAGCTTCCGGAAACCGGTCTCGTTCCTCAGGAACAGCCGAAAGAATGGAACGATGCTCTGACAGGCTACAAGGCGCTGCAGCGAATCCGAGATCCGCCCGCCTCCACTCCCGTCATCAGAAGCGCAAGCGAAGCCAAACGCGGGGGTCCACACACTGTTGGAAAAGTTGTGATTGGCGCCATGGACCCAGAGCATCTCCTTTACCGATTGGGGAGGCGTGGCTGCAGGCGAAGTGCGGTCATAGGTACGCAGGCCCTGCAGGTTGCTCACATCGCCATCGCTCGCCGCGAGCAGGAGAAAGTAGGGCGCCTGCGGGACGTAGCGAATGTAGGGATCCTGATCGGTCGGGGCAATGGCATTGACCGCTTTGATCTGAAAGCCCAGCGCTTCAGTGCGGTTGATGACTTCCGCCGCGACCACTCCTTCGCCTCCGCGCGAGTGCCCCGACAAACCGATCATATTCATGTTCACCCGGTTGTGGAACAGGCCACTCCAAGGGTCGGTAGCGGCAGCGTCCCATCCCTGCCACTTTGTCAGATGGCGCAACACCAGCCGCCCGCGCGCCTCGTAGTCGCTCATCGCCGGACTGCCGGCGCAGGTAACGTCGAACCCGTCGATCGACGCCGCAATGAACCCCCAACTTGCCAGCACATCCAAAAGGTAGTTGTACCCGAGGTGGTTCGGTACTCGATTCGCCTTGGGGCAGGTGTGGCTGCAAGAACAAGGACAAGTCGCGTGGTTGCCGTGCAAGAAGATTATGAGGGGATAGCGGCCTGTCCCGGCTACTGGCTGGTTTACCCCGCTTGCGGTCGCCGGATAGCGCACCGTCCCTCGAACGTCGACTAAGCTGTACCCCGGGAGGGTGAATTCGTCCTCGAAGTCGTAGTCAACCTGTCCGACTTTGTTGGGCCCCGGCCTACAGCCATTGGTCGCGTCAAAGCACAGGAATATTGGCCACGGTATTATGATCGGAGGCCCGATCACCGGTTGTCGGCCTATAACCCCGGGCAGTTGGCACTCGGGAAAATCGGATGGTCCGGCCGGCTTATCAAAGCATTCTTCACAGATGCCGCCCATTCGCCCTGCCAACTCCTCAGGTGACATCGGCAGCTTTGTGCCTTGAAGGACGGTCTCCGCCGCTTCGGCAAATCCCTCCGCCGGGCAGTTTATCCGTTTGCATATCTCGGGAAGGTTGGCCCCCACCCGAGCAGGCTGGGCGCACAGGTCCCTTTGTGCCTGGAAGACCTCCGAGAATCGGGAAGCTCCAATGGCGGTGTAATATCCGGCCCCAAGCACCGCAGCGGTTATGGTTTCTCTTTTCGCATCGTATTTCGACCCCGAAACAACCTGCCAGCGTGCGTGAATTCAGGAGAAACAGTCGGATCGATGCCGGCTGCAACAGCGCAGCGTCTGCTGCTTTCAGCGGCACTCTCGCGCCGACCTTGACGCCAGCCACTCGGAAGAACCGCCCGGTTTTTCCGAAACTGCGAAAGGTAGCCGCGCTCCCGACTTCCCGCGCTTCGACTTCGGTTACGGCCTCGCTTATGCCTTTTTGCCGTCCCATCACGGATCGCGCCCCGATCGAGACGGCAACGAAGATGAATAGAATTGCGATTGCGGCAGCCAGTCGGCGCATGCTGACCGCGCTCGTTGTCTTGCGCAAAGACGCGTTTGTTGTTCCCGCCATTCGCGACCTCCTTTATGTCGGTAACTCTACCCCATGACACATAGACGCAAGAAAAGGACACTCCAATGCATATTGCTTTGAGTATCGTGGGCGAACTTGGCCCACCGCGACACCTGGGGTCGCATTAACATACGGTGAGGGGCTGAAGAAGACCTATAGAATCAGTCGTCGAAGATCGACTTGTTTAGTCCTCGCCCGCTTGCACCTCGAAGCTTGCTTGAAAGGGAAGGCCTCCACTCTGCCGCTACTGATTTGGTTCGGGTGGCTGATAAAGGTCGGGAATGCTGGCCACTTGCGCAGCAGAGAGCGGCTTCACTCTGAGTTGCTCGCTCAAAAACGCCAGGCGGTCGCGGCGGGCTTCGGCATTGAGAGCATGTGGCGCGTCGTAGAACTTAAAGCGCTTCGGTTCGCTCACAATTGCTGCGTACTGGCGAGCTCCTGCCGGCGTCAGATATTTCTCCTGAGTGGCGTACTGCATGAATACCACCGCCGGCGTCGCGTGAGACACGAACTTGCCGGGATCGAGCCAGGTGTACCTGGCTACAAAGGCGTCGAACCGTTCCGGACCTATCTTCTGACGGTACTCCTCGTATTCCTTCGTCTTCATGTCGACTTCATCCGAGAGACCGCCAGCCATCAGCACGAACGCTTTGAAGCGCCTATCGATGCCACTGAGGAAGCCGCCTACCGTCGCGTTGTAGCTGTGGCCTACGTAAGCGACACGCTGCGGGTCCACGTCTTTGCGGGCCACTAACAAGTCGACACCGCGGCGCATATCTACGATCTGCTGGACGAGGTCTGTGGCCTGCTCGTCGTTGAGCGGTTCGCGGTTCTCGACGTGACCGGGACGCGCTACGGGTCCATCTGTGAGCAATGACACAACACCGCAAGTGGCGAGCACCACCGCCTCGTCGAGAAATTCTTTGCGGTTGCGCATCGGTGAATTCTCCCAGTACCAGTGTCCCCAGATCACCGCGGCAAACGGGCCTCTGCCTCCTGGCACGACGAGGTAGCCCGGAACGCGGCCGCCTTTTGGACTGGCGTAGGAGATGTCGTGAATAGCTACGTCGCCGCGGCGCTCAACTCTGATCTCTTTGACGTCGAGCGGCGCCTTCTTGTCATAGTCAAAGCGCCGAAGCAGGTCGGGGTCTTGAGCGAGCGATGGTGAAGCGCTGATCAAGAGAATGAACGTGAGTAATAGTCGCATAGTCAGATGCTCCTGACGAACAAGAGTAGCTTGTAACGGGCGCAGTTTGAAGCAAAATTGTATATGCCGCGGGAGAGGAATCATTTCCTTCGCGGTCGTCGAACATCATATCGGCTCAACTCTTAGTATGCGACGGGTCAGCTACCGACCCTGCTTGACGTCGGAGACCCGCTGTGGAAAAGTGCTGCTTGTTCGAACCACCGACTCTCACTAAAGCAAAGGTGAAAAAAGATGAGAAAGACTGCCTGGTTCCTGATCGCGTTGTTGCTCATTCTGCCCTCGGCGCACTCGAAGGCCGAAGTGGCGGATGTTGTGTTCAAGAACGGAAACATCTACACCGTCGACGAACGCCGGCCGCACGCCGAAGCCGTCGCGGTCAAAGCCGGCAAGATCATCTTCGTTGGCTCGAACAAGAATGTGAAGGCGTACGAAGGCAAGGGCACTCGCGTCGTTGACCTCAAAGGCAACACGGTTGTGCCTGGCTTGACCGACTCGCATTATCACCTCTCCGGAGTTGGCGCGCGCGAGATGAACCTGAACCTCGAAGGCATCACCAGCCTCGAAGAGTTTCTCGCGAAGGTCAAAGAGCGCGTCGATCGAGCGAGGCCGGGGGAATGGGTTACCGGACGCGGGTGGATCGAAACTTTCTGGAAGCCGCCTGTGTTTCCAACCCGCGGGGATCTGGACAAGATTTCGCCGAGCAACCCGGTCGCGCTGGTTCGTGCCGACGGTCATGCAACAGTGGCCAACAGCGCAGCTATCAAGATAGCCGGCGTCACCAGGGACACCGCCAATCCCTTCGGCGGCGAAATCATGAAGGACAAGCAGACCGGCGAGCCGAACGGTATGTTTCTCGATCGCGCTCAGGGTCTCATCGGGGCTCGGATACCCTCACGGGGCTCCGCAGATTCCGAGCAAGAGATTCTCCTCGGCGTAAAGCGAAGCATCGAGCTTGGGTGGTGTGAGATTCAAAACGCCGGCAGTTCTTACTCCGAAGTAGCGCTTCTCAAGAAGCTGTACGGGGAGGGCAAGATCAAGCTGCGGATATATGAGGCCATTCGCGGGCCGGGCGCTGATGCGCAACGGCTTCTGCGCGAGGGACCTGTGATTGGAGGCTTCGACAATCGGCTGACGGTGCGCCACATCAAGGTCACGTTGGATGGAGCGCTTGGTTCAAAGGGCGCGGCGCTGCTTGAGCCCTATTCCGATTACGACACCGCCGGCTTTCTGACTCAAAAGGAGGACGAGGTGCTGCCGATGTTAGTCGAGGCACTGAAGAACGGCATCCAGGTTGAGGTGCACGCGATCGGCGACCGCGCGAACCGCGTGATACTCGACTGGTACGAGAAGGCGTTGAATGCGGTGCCGCCCGATCGGAGGAAGATTCGCGAGCCGCGCTGGCGAGTCGAGCACGCCCAGATCGTCAGTCCCGTCGACATCCCGCGCTTTGCGAAGCTCGGCGTAATTCCCTCGATGCAGCCCTCGCACGCGATCGGAGATTTGCACTTCGCGCCTAGCCGCCTGGGAATCAAACGGCTTGAAGGCGCTTATGCGTGGCAGAGCTTCATCAAGTCCGGCTCGATCATCGCCGGCGGCTCAGACGCGCCGGTGGAACGCGGAGAGCCGATGATCGAGTTTTATGCGGCAGTCGCGCGCAAGGACCAAAAGGGCTACTCGGGTGAGGGCTGGCATCCTGAGCAAGCGGTGTCGCGCGAGCAGGCTTTGAAGATGTTCACGATCTGGGCCGCGTATGCCGCATTCGAGGAGAAGTTGAAGGGATCGATTGAAGTAGGCAAGCTCGCCGACATGACCGTTCTGTCAGCGGACATCATGAAGATCGCAGAGCCTCAGATATTGAAGACGCGGTGCGTGATGACAGTGATCGGCGGCGACGTGGCTTATGAAGCCGGCGCCAATTGAGCCAACCCGAGGACTGAGCAAACGATCTGTCGTCCTGCTCAGTCCTCAGTCCTGACGGCTCATGCCTACTTCTTCTTCGCTTCCCACTTGCCGGTCATTTGACCCGCAAAATCGAAATCGCCGACGATCTTTCCATCCTTGACCGTCCCGGTCATTCCGATCGCGCCGTTTGGCGTGTCGAGCGAAAAGCTGATTTTGCCGGCGCTATACGTGCCCTTGCTAAGGGGCGCCGCGCCTTGAGCAGAATCCGATGTGCCGGTCACCTTGTCACCTTCAAGCTTGAGCTTGAGTGTAAAAGGAATGGATGTACCCTGCGCATCAGCCGTCGCTTCCCAATCGCCAGATATAGGATCGCCCGCCGCCGCCGGGGCTGACTCCGTCTTAGCCGCGCCGCCGGCGGGGCTCGCGGGAGGGGCTGCAGCAACCATAGCCGCCCTCTTCAGCTCTAACGCGCCGCCCTGGCCGCCAAGCTCCCATTTTCCGCTGATCTTGTCGCCAACAAGCGTAGCAGTGACGGTGCCTTCGTTGCCGCCGGCATCGAACTTCATCACTATCTTGCCGTTGTCAAAGGTTCCGCTTGTGATTGCCGCCGGACCTTGCGGAGTGTCAATCTTGCCAGACAACTTACCGTTGTCGTTCTTGATTTCAACCGTCAGCGGGATGTCTCCCATCTGTTCGCTCTTGGCCACGCCTTCGTATTTGCCCGAGAGCGTGTCTTGGGTTTGAGCCGGATTAGTTGATCTGTTAAACGAGGCTGCTGACACGACCGAGGCCAGGGTCATCAGCACAGCGATGAGCAGGGGAGTCATAAGCTTTCGTGACTGCATCTTTGGTTCTCCTGATACGGTATTGGGGTTCTGAAACTCAAGCCAATCTACGTTGGCAGAATGACTAAAGTTCTGAGGAGAGTATTTATACAGGAAAAGTGGCACGGGCGAAAGGTTGAAGTGAAAAAAAGAACGCGGAACTCTCGAGTCGTCCATCTCAGGCTTCATCAATCCGAGGACCGTCGCTTACAAACTCCGGCCAGATTGAGCGTGTCCGTCCTCGTCTCGGCCGAGTTCGCGTGTCGTGATATTTCTTACTGTTTCGATCAACGTCGTCTCTCTCCTTTAGACAGGCTATTTGTTTGAGGTCTTGGCGACGCCCCATGGGTTGCTGGCTGCGCCAAACCGCGCAAGCGGTCGGCTCAGCTCCGAAAAGTACCTCCCTGGGTCTGCATCAAGGTATCAAATAATCGCGCGAGGTCGTCGCTAGAGGAGAATCTTATTTCGACCACCCCTCCGGTTCTCGCCAGCCTGATCTTGACGGGCGCCCCGAGTCTCTTGCTCAGCTTCGTCTCGGCTGCGGCAATATTTGGCTCCTCAGTGTTATTGCTTACCGTCGGGCGTTTTCGTGCAGAAGCCGAGGGCGCGCCTTGCGCTCTTTTGACGATTTGCTCCGTTTCCCTTACGGATAGCGTTTTGGTTACGATCTCTCCGGCGAGTGAGATTTGTTCTTCCACTGAATCAATCGATAGCAAGGCTCGGGCGTGGCCCATCGACAACTTTTCATCTTCGACTAGCTTCTGAATCTCGGGCGGTAGCTTCAAGAGCCTGAGGGCGTTCGTTATCGAAGAACGAGTTTTCCCGACTCGCTGCGCCAGTTCCTCTTGCGTGAGATCCCGTCGCTCCGACAGCTTCTTATATGCATTCGCCTCTTCAATCGGATTGAGTTCTTCCCGTTGGATATTCTCGATCAGAGAAAGCTCCAAAACATTCTCTTCGGAGACTTCCTTAACGATGCAGGGCACCGTGTGTAGCCCGGCCCTCTGCGCCGCGCGCCATCTCCGTTCTCCAGCAATTATTTGAAACCGGTCACCGATGGGTCTCACAACGAGAGGTTGTATGATGCCATTATTTCGTATCGATTGAGCTAGCTCCTCAAGCGTGCTTTCCTTAAAGACACTTCGCGGTTGGCCATCCGCCGGATCGATCCGGTCGATGTCTAACTCCATCAAGTCGTGGCCGAGGGGCGAACCCTGCGTGAACAGCGCGTTAAGTCCCCTGCCCAGCGCCTTTCTTGACATTGTTTATGACCTCCTTTGCCAGTCTGACGTAGCTCTCCGCTCCCTTCGACCGGATATCGTAAAGGATTATAGGCTTGCCGTGGCTTGGGGCTTCCGCCAATCTCACGTTTCTGGGAATAATGGTTGTGAAGACCTGAGACCCAAGAAAATCTCTGAGGTCAGACATCACTTGGGTAGAAAGGTTCGTCCGCTCGTCAAACATCGTGAGCAAAAAGCCCTCGACGGTGAGGCTCGGATTTATGGTCCTGCGAACTCTAACCAGAGTATCCCAAAGCTCGGAGACGCCTTCCAAGGCGAAGTACTCGCACTGAATTGGTATGAGAACTGAATCGGCAGCGGCGAGGGCGTTCAAGGTCAATAGCCCCAAGCTCGGCGGACAGTCGATCAACACATAGTCGAAGTTTACAGCGAAAGGTTGTAGGAGCGCCTTGAGCTTGAATTCCCGATCGGGCAGGTCTACGAGCTCGATCTCGGCCGCAACTAAAGTCTTTTCGGAGGGGATAATCTTAAGGTTCGGCAACTCGGTGTCCAGGCTGATATCAGCGAGCGGTTCATTCATTATTAGCGCGTGATAAAAGCTTCTTCGGGATCTTCCCCTCAGCCCTAAACCGCTGGTGCTGTTGCCTTGAGGGTCCGCATCGATGATCAGAACTTTCATATCAGCGACGGCGAGTGTCGCGCCAAGATTAATGGTCGTAGTGGTCTTTCCGACGCCACCTTTTTGATTCGCAATCGCTATTATGCGTCCCATCGAGCGTTACGATACCACAAAACGCTTGTGCCCCAAACGAAAACTGCGCAAAACGGGGCGTGACAACGTCGAGGAGCTATGTTTCACGTGAAACGTCGGGGACTGTACCCCCTATTCTTGGTGTTGAGGTTCAGCGCTCTGGTGCGTTTGCTCGGGGGTAGTTAGAATGGCAAAGAGAATGGCTGGAATCTGTAGAATTAGGTGGCAAAGCTCTACTGCGTGTGCTATTTTAATTCGCTTTGTTGAATCGCGGAAGCTCCTGCGGGGGCGGAAATTTGCCGGCTCCCGGCCGGTTGAAGGGAACAGAGAAGAATGGCGAAAGAGGGACGAGTCTTACAGGTAATCGGTCCGGTCGTAGACGTTGAGTTTGAAGAGGTTGAACTACCCCCTATATATCAGGCTTTAAGAATTGTGAGCGACGGCTTCGAGGTTCCGGAGCCGATAAGCATTACGGTTGAAGTGCAGCAGCATCTGGGCGAGGGGCGTTGCCGCTGCGTTGCTATGGAGCCGACCGAAGGCCTGATACGAGGCATGAAAGCGGTCGATACCGGCGGCCCTATAACGGTGCCTGTCGGACCTGCGACCCTGGGTAGGGTTTTAAACGTTATCGGCGAGCCGGTTGACAAGTTGGGTCCCGTTGTATCGGAACAGCGATATCCCATTCACCGTCACGCGCCGCCGTTTCAGGATCAATCGACCGAACTCGAGATGTTTGTCACTGGTATCAAAGTGGTCGATCTGTTGGAACCGTTCCTCCGTGGGGGGAAGATTGGCTTATTCGGTGGGGCTGGAGTCGGAAAGACCGTCCTAATTATGGAGCTAATAAACAACGTGGCTTTAAAGCACGGGGGGTTTTCGGTCTTTGGTGGCGTAGGTGAAAGAACCCGCGAAGGAAATGACCTTATACGCGAGATGGTGGAATCCAGGGTGGTCAACTTCGGGGAGTCATTCTACGAGCATATGGAGAAGACTGGAGAGTTCGACCTCAAGCACGTGGACATGGGCGCGATTCCAAAGTCAAAGGCTGCATTGGTTTACGGCCAAATGACCGAGCCGCCCGGTGCCCGCCTCCGGGTGGCATTGACCGCGCTGACCGTGGCCGAATACTTCCGCGATGAAGCCGGAACCGACGTGCTGTTGTTTATAGACAATATCTTTCGCTTCACCCAGGCCGGATCCGAGGTCTCTGCTCTGCTCGGCCGGATGCCCTCCGCCGTTGGGTACCAGCCAACGCTCGCCACGGAGATGGGTGAACTGCAAGAGAGAATCACTTCAACAAAGCGCGGGTCTATCACCTCGGTACAGGCGATCTATGTTCCGGCTGATGACTACACAGATCCCGCACCTGCGACAACCTTTGCACATCTCGATGCGGTAACGGCGCTGTCTCGACAGATTGCTGAGCTGGGTATTTATCCAGCGGTTGACCCGCTTGCCTCAACCTCCAGGATTCTCGATCCCAGGATTGTTGGCGAGGACCACTATGAAGTTGCGCAAGAGGTCAAGCGAATTCTTCAACGCTATAAGGACCTGCAGGATATCATTGCGATTCTTGGTATAGACGAACTGTCTGAGGAAGACAAGCTGACGGTTGCCCGGGCTCGCAAGATTCAGCGGTTTCTTTCCCAGCCTTTCTACGTTGCTGCCCAGTTCACTGGCTTGGAGGGCAAGTTCGTGGCGCTCGAAGATACCATCCGCGGCTTCAAAGAACTGATATCAGGTAAGTACGATGACCTCCCTGAACAGGCCTTCTTTATGGCTGGCGGCATAGACGAGGTTGTTGAACGCGCGCGCGCAATGTGACGGATCGTACACAGCTGCTTGATCGCGGCTTAGCATCGGGCTATCGCGAGGATCTGCATGCCGGAAAGAATTCACCTTGAGGTTGTAACTCCAGAGCGCAAGGTTTTCGAAGCTGATGTCGAGCGCGTGGAGGTTCCCGGTCTCGACGGCGAGCTCGGTATTCTTCCAGGTCATGCGGAGCTGGTGTCGTTACTTAAGCCTGCGGGTCTCTTAACCTACCATGTGGGTAACGAAACCGGTGAGATGGCTATTAGCGACGGTTTTGTCGAAGTGAGCGCCGACCGCGTAACGGTGCTCGCTAATAAGGCTACCCGCCCCGAAGATATCGATCTTACCCGTGCCTTGATGACGAAGGAACGAGCCGAGCAGCAGATGCAACGCGCCATGGCCGATCCCGATGCCGACATCTCCCGGGCAGCCGTTGAGCTTGAGCGTGCCTCCGTAGAGCTGCAAATCGCAGAGAAATCGCACTAGAGCCCACTAGCTAATACAGTGTGGTTCATTACTAAATTATCGACGTTGAATTCTCTTAGACCCTTGTGTTAATCTTCGCCGTCCTGATCAGGATCTTTCAATCTTCAGAGATCGACTCTTAGACAAAAAGAGCTTTTGCTTGCGAGAGCCGGGGCTACCGCTTTGGTGTTGTTGAGCCCTGGAGAGGCGGCTTTCGCTAGTCGGGATATTTGAAACTCGTTCTGGCGCGGGTTCCGCGTTTTCAGTCTTCAACTGGCGCGCCTCGCCACCCAACTGGCCCCAACAATGCACGCTGATTTGCTTTCATCTATACTCCACGCGATCTCAAAACGGGTGAACCAGCAGAGCTTTAATATGTGGTTCAAGCCCATTTCTTCTGCCCGGAAGGATGATTCAAATATTTACCTGGGCGTTCCGAATGAGGTGTTTCGGGACTGGATAAGCAATAACTACTTTGATGTCATCGAGGAGTCCCTTCAAGAACTTGATCTCGCTGCTTACCAGTTGAGGTTCATCATCGCTGAGTACCCGCCGGCGGAGACTCGTTCGGTAGAGCCAGTGAGTGATGTTTCCTCCAGATCGAAAACCCTCCCGGTCAATGACCCGGGGTTCGGCGCTGGAGTGGTAAGAGCCCTGGAGACCGAGCCCATAGAACTTTCTCTCAACTCTAAGTACACCTTCGATACGTTTGTAGTCGGCTCGTGCAATCAGTTTGCGCACGCTGCATCCCTCGCAGTCGTTGACATGCCTTCGAAGACTTACAACCCTCTGTATGTATACGGGGGTGTCGGACTTGGCAAAACCCATCTTATGCATGCGATCGGACATGCAATAAAGCAAAGAAACCAGAACCTGCGGTTAACCTACCTATCGTCCGAGCGCTTCATGAATGAACTGATCAACGCTATCAGGTACGATAAGACTATTAAGTTCAGAGACAAGTACCGGAACATCGACGTGCTCCTCATGGATGATATCCAGTTTCTGGCAGGCAAGGAGCGCACGCAGGAGGAGTTCTTTCATACATTCAACGCGCTCTATGATGCGCAGAAACAGATAGTGATATCGAGCGACTGCCCGCCTAGGGAGATTCCGACCTTGGAAGAGCGTCTGCATTCCAGATTCGAATGGGGCCTGATAGCGGACATCCAACCTCCTGATCTGGAGACCAAGGTCGCTATTCTGAAGAGGAAGGCCGACCTGGATGGGATAAACCTCCCGGATAGCGTAGCCCTGTTCATTGCCAGCAAAATAAAGTCAAACATCAGGGAGTTGGAGGGATCTCTGGTCAGACTCACTGCTTATGCGTCACTTAAGGGTCTGCCGATGGACCTGGATTTAGCCCACGAGGTTCTTCGGTCAATAATTGCCGAAGAGTCTAGCGGTGTTTCAGTTGAGCTCATTCAAAAGACTATTGCTGCGCACTATGGACTTAAGGTGGCCGATCTAAAGTCGAAGAACAACTCTAGGAAGATTGCGGTCCCCCGGCAGGTCGCAATGTACTTATGCAAGACGCTAACAAAATCAAGTTTTCCGGAGATCGGCCGCGAGTTTGGTGGCAAACACCATACGACCGTTCTGCACAGCGTGAACAAAATAGCTCAGCTTTACGGTAAGGACGCAGATTTCCACAAGGCTATTAACAATCTAATTGCGGATTTAAAATGAGTTATCTATCTTTTTCCACAGCCCCCGTCATGCCTTTACCTGAGGATGTGTCGCAGCCCGCAGTGCCAGTTCGGCTCATCAACTCCCTATCCACGTTTTCGATATCTTTTCCTCATGGCTTTCCACATCTGCTATGCCTGCGTTTTGCTCTTCTTTCCAGAGGAATAGATCAAGACATCCGCTTTTCCACAGGTTCTATTACTAATACTAAGAATATAGACCGTGATTTCTTGTTGTAGCAGATCCTGAATCGCCAAGTTCCTAATAGAGGTGCGCCATGCAATTCAGCGTTTCAAAGAACGCGCTTTTGAAAGAGCTAAATCTTCTTCAGGGAATAGTCGAAAAGAAAAGCACTATACCCATCTTATCAAACGTCCTAATCGAAACGGTGAACGACGCTACGATTTCGCTGGTTGCCACAGATCTGGACGTGTCTCTTCAGACGGAATGCGTCGCAGAATCCATCCGCTCGGGGGCGATCGTTTTGCAGGCGAGAAAACTGTTTGAAATCGTTAGAAATCTGCCAGACGCGGAGATAAATTTCGCGAAAGAAGACAACGACTGGGTCAGAATCAATTGTGCCTCTTCCGAATTCAGAATAGTGGGCCAGGCAAAGGAACATTTCCCGTCGACCCCAAAAGCGGATAAGTCTGGAGTAACAATTCCGGCAGCGGTGATGCACGGCCTGATCAACCGGACTGTCTTTGCGATTACTCAGGAGGAGTCGCGATACGCGCTCAACGGATCTCTTCTGCTTTTCGGCGAAGGGAGAATACAGATGGTAGCGACTGATGGTCACCGCCTGGCGTTGGCGGCTGCCGATGTCGACAAGGTTGGGGACGGCGTCGAGGATGGCTCGGAGCAATTGAAGGTGATAATCCCAAAGAAGGCCCTTATCGAACTGGCCAAGCTGACGGCTGGCGCGGAAGACGGACTGGAGGTGTCTCGAGACGAAAACCATCTATACTTTGAGATACAGAACCGCTATCTCACGTCAAGAATGCTGGCCGGGCAGTTCCCAAACTACGACCTCGTGTTGCCAAAGAATAATGACAAAACGATCTCGTTGAACGTGGACAAGATAACTCAGGCAATAAGGCGTGCAGCCCTCATGGCCGATGAGCGGAGTCACGGTGTTAAAGTCGATCTTACTAGCGGCAAACTGAGCATAACATCACAAAGCGCCGACGTTGGGGAGGCCAAGGAAGTGATACCGTTGGACTATAACGGCGACAATCTCAGCATCGGGTTCAATGCTCAATATGTCCTGGATTTTCTCGCCGTCGTTGGCACCGACGAAGTGTTGTTCGAGTTCAAGGACGAACAGAGTCCAGCCTTGTTGCGGCCCTCTGGGGACGGGAAATCGGATTACAAGTACGTGGTCATGCCGATGCGTCTGCTTTGATTCTGACTCTCGGGTGCGGCGTATTAATGAAATGTCCCGACCATTATGCCAAATATCCCTGGCAAGAGAGTTCTAATAGTCGATGATAACAAGTCGATCCGCACGATGGTCGCGGACTATCTCGGCTCAAGGGGCTATGATGTGATTGAAGCCGCAGATGGGATCAAAGGGCTCGACTCCGCTCTATCTTCAGAAGCCAATGTCATAATACTTGATGTAGTGATGCCGGGTATGGACGGAGTTAGATTGTGTCAGCTTCTCAGGGATAAAGGTTTGACGACACCTATAATAATGCTTACCGAAAAGGCGAGCATACGGGACAAGGAAGCCGGCTACGGAGTGGGCGTCGATGATTATCTCGCGAAACCTTTCAGTGCCCGTGAGCTCGAGCTCAGGATCGAGGCGCTGCAAAAGCGAGCGCAATCTGCGGCTCAACAGCCAGAGCAAGAAGTTTTGAATCGCGGCGAGCTTGAGATCGACCTGACGAAGCACAAGGTAAGGGTTGGCGGTAAGGAAGTCGTCCTAACGCCGATCGAGTTCAACATTCTCAAGCTGCTCGCATCCGCTCCGGGGCATGTATACTCGCGGCAGGACCTGCTCAACGCTATCTGGGATACTGCCTACGAAGGCTACAAGCGCAATATAGACCCCCACGTCAATCGGCTCAGAACTAAGATCGAAGAGCACCCTAAGAGACCGAAATATGTTCTAACTGTCTGGGGCATTGGCTACAAATTCAACGACCAATTGTCGTGAGAGATGTGATGCCCCGCGTTCGACGGCCTAAGTTTGATCTCCATCAACGGTTCTGCGGTTTCCAACGACACCCCGAAGCTGGAAAGCCGGACAAGCGAAACCTAATGCGAAAGTTGCCCCTTCTAATTTGATACTGTATCCTTAACGGCAGCTTTTGAGACGCGCGAGAAAAGTCTGGCTAGCAAAATCTGGTGAGCAAACCAAGACTTGTAAGTTGCGATAGACGGTGATCGACACCTCACCGGGCGGTTTTATGTGGTAGCGGACGATGTTAGGCGAAAGCAATCCGATTCAACGCAGAGTGGCTGACCACGACGTTAATGACGGCGCGGTGGTTGCGGAGCGCTGGGCGGCAGATACGCCGGCTACTTCTGACGCAGCTGAGTCCGCTGCGGCGGTCAGGCGCACGGCCACCTCGAATCACTCTGTCTCGAACACCGAGACGGCGGTTTCAGCTATTGGCGCGACAGGCGCTTCTCCGGGCAAACGATGGTGGTTGCTAGCGGCGGTTTCTGCCCTATTGCTAACAGCACTGACGGCCGCTGGTGTTTATCTGGTCACGAAAAAACCTTCGACCGTGGATTCGTTGGTCATACTTACTGTGCCGTCCGGCGCCGAGATAAGGCTCGACTCGAAAGACTACGGGCATTCGCCAGTCAAGCTCGAACAGTTGGCGATTGGGACATACACCCTGACGATCTCTAAGGAAGGATTTGAGCCGATCGTCGAGCCTATAACCGTTGCCGAATCCGGGCCGGTCGAATATAAGCTCAAGCCAGTGCTGCCATCTGAAACAGTTAACCTGCCCGCTGAGGAGCAGATAAAACGATTTCAACAGCAAGCCGAAGATGCTTTTGCGCGAGGGTACTACGGCTTGAGTTATGAGGGCAGCGCGCTCAACTACGCGGAGATCATTTTATCGCTGGATCCGAACAGTCGCTTCGCGGCGGAAATGCGCGAAAGGGTTCGCAAAGCAGGGCACCAGTCAGCACAGAGCGCGATCTCGCGTGGTGACCTTGCTGAGGCCCAGGAGATATACAACTTTCTGGTACAAAACTACCCGAACGACGAGGAGGCGCGCGCAGCGGCCGCTAAACTTGAAACTCAACTATCGGAACTCGGCGCGGCGAAAGCGCGCGATCTGGTGCGCAAGGCCGATGAAGCCCTCCAAGCCGGCCACCTGACCGACCCGGCCCGTTCAAGTGCTTACTATTACTCCAAGCAGGCTCTTGCGATCGATCGCCAGAACGACAAGGCGCGCCAAATTCGTTACCAGGTGAAGGAGAAGCTTGCGACAGCGGGTGAGCAAGCCTATGCGCGTGGAGACGTTGAAGCCGGAATCAAACAACTCGAGCAGGTCACCCAATTGTTTCCCGAGGACAAGCAAGTTCGTGCACGCGTGCGAGAGCTGCAGGCTAATCGTGTCGCTCAACCGGTGAAAGCGGCTGATCCTAATGCACGCCGGGTCCGAGGGCTTGAGGAGTACCGAGACGAAAAGTTCGAGGATGCTATTCACGACCTAGAGTACGCTGTTTTCAACGGAGGAGGGACACCCGATGTCGTGTTCGCGCTAGCGCGTTCGTACATGAGAATCGGTAAACTCGATCAGGCCGAATCTTATTTTCGCAAGGTGCCGCAGAGCGCTGCTGATGCCTATCATTCGGCCATAGCGGCCCTGGGCGATATCGCGCTCCAGAGAGGCGACTCTGCGACGGCCGTCGAGCGGTGGAAGGAAGCCCGCCGGTTGGGCGGCAGCACTATATACTTAGTAGCGGCGCTCGACGACAAGATAGAGAAAATCGAAAAACGCCAGCGCGAAAAAGCGGCCGAACCTAGCCCCCTCACCCTCCAGGTCAAACACATTCACGGCTTGCTTGGAGGTTCGTGCAGCGGGAAGCTGACGATCGACTCGACGGGTGTACGTTACGACGGAGAGCACGTCTACACATCCAGTCTTGTCGGCGCGGGTACGGGTACAACCAAAAAAGATGAAATGGTTATAACCTTTCAAGGGAACTCTCAAAAATTTAAGGTCGCGCGCGCAGACGCTGAGCGCTTACGCGAAATGCTTGCTCGATACCAGCAGTATTACTCACCGTCCAACAAATAGAAATTTGGGTAGTGGGTCAGTTTGCGGTTCAGAGTACAAGCTTTGGCTTGCCTCTCAGATTCATGCGGCGGAAAGAGCAAGCTAAAGCTTGTACTCTGAACTCAAACTGACCCAACAAATAGGAATTTGAATAGGCACCCGGACCGAACCAACCCAGCACGGTGCTACCTGAGTGGGGAATTGACCGAGCGAAATTCTCCTGTATAGTTGCTTGCGTCACCGCAGAGGTGACGAACGAGCGAAATCGAACCAGGCGCTCAAGCTTCCATTAACCAAACGCTTCGTCCGACAAGAAAAATAGATAGCAGAAGCCGCCGAAGTAAGCTCCGGCGGCGCTGTTAATTAGGGCATAAGTTCGGAGCACCACCTCACGCCTGACGGGTGTGCTCGATTATGAGCATGGTTATTTCGTCGGCTATCTCGACGGGGACGCAGACGCGGTCGATTCTATAGCCGCGCATTCCTCGAACCACTTCCGACACTTCGCTTATTTCCTGGATGGACGCCTGCAGACCGGTTTCAACGTAGATCAGGCTCTTAGGGTCAACGCCGACGGGTGAGTAGTCGCCGTAATAGGGAACGTCGGCGGCGCGATCCGTTATGAGGTAGTACTGTGGATCAAAACCCCCTCGCCGAACAATCTCCTTCGCGCTTGCCCAAAAGCTCTCTGGTACATCCGCAGCCAGGTCGATTGCTTTGAACAGTCTTCGATGTATCAGGCGCGTCGCCAAATCCGCGAGGATCTCGTCACCGTCGCGCGACCACTCCTTAAGGCGAAACATCACATCGGTATCGTCGAGTTGGAGGTATTCGGGTGTGTTGACCTGTTCCCCCATTAGCATCTTCTCAAACACAGAGCCCGCCATGCGAAACCCCAGCTTGCCGCGCTCGATCAGCGTGCGCGCGCGATTCAACGACGAGATCAGCACCGCCTCCGCCGAGCGGAGCGTCCGATGAAAGTAGACCTGGCGGAACATGTAGTAACGCGCCTGAAGATACTCCTCAACAGCGTAAAGGCCCTTCGACTCAACATAGATTCGATCGTCCAGCTCATCTATCCTAAGCGCGTGCAGCACCCACTCCAGATCATATATTCCGTATTTCGCGCCGGTCATTAGACTGTCGCGCAGAAGGTAGTCCATCCGATCGCAATCAAGTTGCGAAGAGACTAACTGAGACACAAACCCCGGCGAGTAGTCGTGCTGATACAACGAAGCGAGCTTCTCTGGAAGTTGCGGATCGAAGCTGCTGAGGATCTGGTTGACTTCAGTCGCGCCGTCCAGAACTATGCGCCGAGTCCAGTCTTCGTGGTGAAAGTGAAAGACCTTCTCCACAACGTGTGAGAGAGGTCCGTGCCCGAGGTCGTGAAGCAACGCTCCAGCCCGGCCGGCGACGCGCGCCTCGTCGCTAATAGTGTGATGCGAGCCGAGTAGTTTCAACGCGCGAGTCATCACGTGCATCACGCCGATCGAATGAGTGAACCGGCTGTGCTCCGCGCCCTGATACGTGAACATCGCGAGCCCGAGCTGCTTGATGCGACGCAGTCGCTGAAACTCTGCTGAGTCGATCAAATCGACCATCAATTGGTCTTCGGGAACCGACTCGTCCAGCGAAATGATGTTGTGAAGTGGATCGCGATAGTTTCGTTGAGGCACTCGTCGCCCTCTGCCCAGCTTTGGTTCTTATCCCGATCGAGATATTACCATAGCGAAAGCTAAGGGTGACATTGCATGCACTAGTGCGAACAGTTGATGCCCTGTGCGCTCGGCCTCCCTGGCCGCGTTTCGCTAGCGGGCGGGCATTTTGCGAATCACCTGCACGCCCTTCCGAGGCCATCGGTTTCTTCCGCATTTCAAATCCTCTTGGCGGATCGAGCACAGACCGCTCGCGTCCCGCCACATTTGAAATATGCTCACCTATGGCCGCGCGATATTAGCGGGCTTTAGAAAGACTCTGGTGGACGATGTTTATCCACGTCTTGGTATTGATGAAACCACCGCCCCAGCTTTTCCACTTCTCGGGCAGCCCTTCTGCCTGGAGTTGCTCAAGGGTTTTTCCGGCCTTGATCCGCTGGCGCACGATCCCGATCGTCTCAACCAGCATCGCGTGGAAAGATTTAAGGTCGTCGATCGTCGCGAGCGGACCGTGGCCAGGGATGATCTTTGCGCCGGGCGGGATCTTCGAGATCGCACTTGCGACGTTGCGCTCGTAGCCTTCGACGTCTCCGCCGCTGCCAAGATCGATATAGGGAAACATCCCGTTGAAGAAGTCATCGCCCATGTGAACCACGTTCGAGCCGGTGAAGAAGATGATGCTGTCGCCGTCGGTATGTCCGCGCGGGAAGTGGATCGCGCGAATCTCCTCGCCGTTGAAATGCACCGAAAGCGATTGATCGAACGTTATGACCGGGAGCGCTTCCCTGGGCGCTGGGTTCGCGGTGCCGCCGGCCGGCTTCAGCTCACCTGAGAGTCGCTTGCGAACATTGTCGTGAGCAATGATCGACGCTTCTACACCGAACTGCGCGTTGGCTCCCGTGTGGTCTCCGTGCCAGTGCGTGTTGAGCACGTAGCGCAACTTGCCTTCCCCCAGCTTCTTGAGCGCGGCGCGAATCTTGTCCGCCAGCGGCGCGAATTGGTCATCGACTATCAGAATCCCATCGGCTCCAACTGAAACCCCGATGTTGCCGCCCGCGCCTTGCAGCATGTAGACGCTGCCCGCTACCGGGCTCGACTTGATCTCAACCTTCGACAGATCGCCTTGTGCTCGCGCAAAGCCCGCGGGCCAGCACACGATGACGGACAGAACCGGCGCGATGTAACGAGCCATGTAACGAATCATTGATTGGCCTCCTGTTTCTTTTGGATGGGTACAGCGTTCATGCTTCGGGCACACTATACCTTATCCGCGGCGCGGAGCCGAACGGTTGAAAGAATATCGGATGAGCAGAGTTGTGGTATCGAGCTTAAGTCCTGATACGCAGCCACGTGCAGCAGCCACCCGATGATCAAATAGATCGCGCGGTGAGCAATCGACAAAGCCACGCAGGCGGCTATATGAAAGAACGAGTTGCGAAACCAGCGCTCGCGATCAATTGGGAACCGCTGGGCGAACCAGAAGATCAGAGGCGCCAGCCCCGCCCACAGCAACCATTAAGGGAGCTCCCAGACCAGAATCTGGCTGAGCGTGGGCAGCTGCTTGAAGATTCCACGTAGTGCTCGGCAAAGAAATAGTAGTTGAGAATGAACGACAGGCTGATCATCAACCAGCCCACGAGAACCCGAGCCCAGAAAGTGCGGTGACGATCCAGCATCGCGCCATTCCTAAATCACAGAAATCGGTGAGGCCTGTTCATCATACCGCTAATGCGGCTGCTTAAGCACCGGCCGGCTTTAACGAATCAGATGTTGATGCTAAGATGGCTTAAAGGACGCTTTCCCGGATAAGAGACAGGAGGTTGAGAGGAACATGCGGCAACTTTCGCTTGTATTTAGAATCTCTGCAATATTGGCGATGGGCAGTCTAGCGCCTGCTTTTCCGTCCTTTTCGTCATCTGTCAATGTAGCAAGCCCACTCCGCGCGACTGCTGAACCTGAGACAGTGACAATAGTCTGGCAGGACCCGGGCGCTGTCGAGGAGTTGGATTTCGCCGCGGGTCCCGGCGGTCGCGAGAAGACACCCAGCCCGCCCTTCACCTTCCTTGAAGAGACGCTCTCCGGCTCAAATCCGAAGATGAAGGTCAAGGATGCCAGTGGCGCGACCTGGCGCGTGAAGTGGGGTTCAGAGGTCAATGCCGAGGTCTTCGCTACTCGGCTGGTGTGGGCTGCAGGTTACTTCGTAGATCCAAGTTACTTCATCGCTAGCGGCAGAATCGATGGGGTCCGCGGGTTGAAACGTGCGCAGAAGTACGTGAAATCGGATGGCAGCTTCACCGACGCGCGGTTTGAGCGGAACGAGGACAAGGGGGCCAAAGTGCTGGATGGTAAGAAAGGCTGGCGGTGGGATCAGAATCCGCTGGTCGGAACCCCCGAGCTCAACGGGCTCAAGATATTGATGATGCTGATTTCGAACTGGGACAACAAAGACGTCAGGGACCTCGACCGCGGTTCGAATACCGCCATCCTCGAGTTTCGCGAAGGGGACAGAACCGAGCGGCGTTATATGGTGACCGACTGGGGTGGGAGCATGGGCAAATGGGGCGGCGTAATGGGCCGGGAGAAGTGGGACGCAAAGGGCTACGAGAAACAGACTTCAGACTTCATCAAAGGCGTCGAGCGCGGATTCGTGGAGTTCGGATACTCCGGCCAACACACCAGCGGCTTTAAAGAAGGAATCAGCGTCAAGGATGTGAAATGGCTCTTGGGCTACATCGGCCGAATCACTGACCAGCAGATCAGTGCTGGGTTGAAGGCTAGCGGAGCCACGCCGGAAGAAGTTGAGCGCTTCACTCGAGCGATCCGCGACCGGATCGATCAGATGCGCAAGCTGTAGAGTGTCCCAAGCGAGACAAGAGTCCTCAATGCCCAGGATGTCGGCGGAAGAGCTCGAGCAATTCCTCTATTCACACTTCCCGGACATGGACCACCGCTACTACCGGGTAGAAAGGGTCGCTGATAAGTTCGCGCAGGTGCGACTGCAGCATGATTCCACGCACCTTCGTCCCGGTGGAACGATTTCGGGACCTTCGATGATGTCGTTGGCTGACACTGCCATGTACATCGCGCTGATTGGAATGATTGGTCCGGTTGCGCTGGCTGTCACTACGAACCTGAACATCAACTTTCTGCGCAAGCCCGCTCAAGCAGACGTAATCGCCCACGCCAAGCTGCTGAGACTCGGCAAGCGCCTCGCGGTGGGCGAAGTAACGATGTACTCAGAGGGTGATGCGGAGCCGGTGGCTCATGCGACGGTTACGTATTCAATCCCGTCAGAACCAGAGCAGACATGAGACCGTCAGCTTCACAGTGAAGAACCATAAGTCTCGATTGCGGCGGTCGTCGGTGTGACGAATCTCGCGCCCGAAGCGAATCGCGACTCGCGCAGCGTTTGATTCGACTCCGTTAGGGAAGGGTTGATGCGCCCGAGCACGGCTGGAACCGTAGGACCTTCTATCCCAGGCAGGATGTTGATTATCCCAACGTCCGCTCGATCAGCCAGAACCCGCCGGCAATACTTATGAGTATCGAGCAGACTGGCGCATAACGGGCCACGAACACCGGGCGCTTCCGCAGCTTCCAGATCAAGGGCAGCGCAATGGCCGCGACGCCCATCTGGCCCAACTCAACACCCAGATTGAAAGAAAGGAGCGGCATTGCTGCGCTTGCTCCTGAACCAACGGCCAGGTCTCGCAGCGCCGATGCAAAACCGAACCCGTGCACCAATCCAAATCCAAATGTGAGAAGCCATCGCCATTTCAACTCGCGTCGGAAGATATTCTCTAAGCCGACATACACGATCGAGACTGCAATCAATGGTTCAACCGCCCCGGGCGGTATTCGAACAAAATCAAACGTCGACAGAGCGAGCGTGATCGAATGGGCAGCCGTGAACGAAGTGATGATCTTCGCCACGTCTTTGAAACTCGCCCCTGCCAGGAGCAGACCGACAAGGAAGATCAGATGGTCGTAACCGGTTAGGATGTGCTCGATACCGAGGCCGACGAAGGCGAGAAACGAACTTGCTTGATTCACAGAAAGCAGATTGGTGCTTAGTTCAAACACGTCGTTAGTGGCGTCTAGAACCTTTTCGCCGAGCTTATTTCCACGCTCGTCAAATACGGATACATACTCCCGGTGACCGCGTGCGAAAGACTTGATTACCGGCGACCGGATTCTGAGCGGCGAACCCGGCTCTCGAACAAAGCTTATCTGAAAGTCAATCGCCGTGGTCTGGTCCAAACGGACATCAACCGCCATGGGCGGCGCGCGGTGATCTGCGAACCAGATCTCAATAGCATCCCGCGCGAACGCTTCAAGCTGCGGCCGCGTCGCGGCCAGCTCACTCTCCGAGAATCGACCATCGTGATCGACATCCACCGCGAGCACGTTTTCTAAGTCGCTGCGTGCGATCGACAAATGAACCGAGACGCTTTTGCCGCCGATTCGAACTTCAGCCGCACTTAGTCCAGGGTCGTGGGCCCACGCCGTGCGGGATGTATAAAGCAAAAGGCAGATGACAAAGACGACGCTGCCTCGACTTCGGCGAATTAAATTAATCACAACTGTCCTCTATGTCAGCGCCAGAATCATCTGGGGATCACTTTATGATCGCCGAGTGCAAGACCGGGGCGGCACTTTCACCGCCCCCGGTCTAGGTTCCGAGACTCATTATGGGTGAGTGTGATTGCGGCCGTTCTGCGGTGAGGACTCGTATGGGAAGACCTTATTGAAAGCCTTATCGTTATGATCCACGTTGTCGCCAAATGGACCTCGCACCGTCGGCGGGCTCGTGCGCAGATCGCTGGCGACAGCGGTGACTGCTATATCGAGGACATCATCGCCGAATCGCCTGCCGTTGGGCCACCCGCCCGGGACCACGCCGTTGCCGAAGCCTGGTTGAACCAGGCTGACTAGAGTATCGCCGCCGAAGATTGAAAGCCGCGAGAACCCCGCGTCGTCGGGATTACCGGGGCCGCCCGCAAGCCGTGCCGGACCGGTCGAAAGATCAACCTTGATCAAATCAGGAATAAAGATCCCAACGAGGTCTGTTCGGTTTGTTTCTGGAGCAACCTGCGAATTGAAGACGAGAGCATTGAGCAACTTTGCAAGCTCCGGGGTCGAAGCGTACTTGGCAAACAGGTCTCTGTCTTTATCCGGCGAGGTCCTGCTGTAAAGGTCCTTATCGGCGATTGCCACGAGCGCTTCGTTGAACAGCGGGTTACCCTGCCGGCCAACCTGCACCATACCGCCCTTCGTCTTGTCCGCGCCGTCGTCTCTAAGCACTCTGGTCCTTTGACGGCTCGTCGTCGCATAGACGCCGACGATCTGCATATCGCCCCCGATGTCGCTCACTGGAATAGCAAGCGCGATCAGGTGAAGGTTAAACCCTCCCTGCGAGTCTTTGCCCGGATTGCGAAGTTTGAGCAGATCGAATACAGCCTGAATATCTGCATAGAAACCATCATCACGTTGACCGGCGAAGGAGATATATCCGCCGCTCAACTGCGCGATCGTTTGGGTTGTGTACTTATCAAGTTGTGCGGCGCTCGCGACACCGTCCTTGGCGGGATTCTCGCCGCTGTCGCCCTGATTGTAAAACGGAGTGGCGTTGCCCTGATTGTTGGGTGGAACCTTACCCGTGCCGAGCACGGTGCTCCTCCCATTGATTCCACCGCTGCGGTGATCAACCTTGGTGACCGTGTAGGTTTGAGTCAGGTTCTGATTGGCATCATCCACGTTCTGAATCACGCCCAGATAAGACTGCAGAATCGTATTCTTGTTCTTGTAGCTGGTCGTGAACTGAAATTGATAGCTGAAAGTTGCGCGGCCGGCGGCAACATCGCTGCCGGTCGCTACGTGGATCTCATAGAGAACATCGTCGTCGAAGTTGTACTTGTTCGGCCCGATGCCCGGCTCCTCAAACGGATAGACACCAAGTGCAGTTACCAGCGTCTTGACCCCGTTCTCGGTGTGCACGAAAGCGTAAACGTCCGTTGTATTGGCCGAAGGATCAAGTGTGATCAGCGGCGCATCCATGTGGCTCGAAGCTAACACCGAGCCAGGTATTAGAGCGATCAGCGTCAGTGCTATACCGCGCTGCAAAAACCTCATCATTTTGTTCATTGCAAATTCACCCCTTGTGAGATTTATTCTTGATCACCTCGACATCCGTGACCAATACGCGTTGGCAATGGCGCTCCGGTCTCTGAGAAAGGGCGATGCGGTTCGACCCTTGCGGCATCAGCCGCTTCAGAATGCCGCGCCATCGGTTCACAATTCCGCAAGTGTCCTCGATAACCCTTCTCGCTCCGACGGCAGGAGCATCTGTTTCATCGCCGCGGCTTTGTTTAGCATGAGCCGCGCTTTCTGCTTCTGCCCGTCCATCGCCGCGATGCTCCCGGCGTGGTAAAACAAGCGAGCGTCCTTTGTTCCTTCGGCGAGCGCTCGCCGCATGGGTTCTCGCGCTTCGCTCAACCTCCCCGCGGCTGCAAGCGCCCACGCGAGCGCATCGAGCGTGAACACATCACCACGGGCTTTCATCTCCCGCTCGACAAGCATCAGCGCGGTATCGGTCTGCTCGCGGCGAGTCGCGAGGAAAAGCGCAAAGGTTCGCGGATCCTCCGCGGCGCCGCTTTGCTTCAATCCGTCTTCAACTGCGCGAGCCTCGTCATCGCGGCCCGCAGCACGCAGCGCTTCGCCCAGGAGCCACCTGTACTCCGGTAGCGGATTGATCCTCGCCGCGAGCTGCATAAGGCGGACCGCTTCCGCGTTTCGGTTCTCCGCCAACAGCACGCGGCTGCGCGCAAGTAAGGCAGGCGCGTAGTCGTTCTGAAGATGAAGCGCTACCTCGCACGCGCGCTCCGCGTTCTTCGCGGAGCCAGCCTGCAACTCATAAAGCGCAAGCCGCGTGTAAGCCCAAGCTGCGGATTCAGCATCACGCGGGCTCATCGCAGCCGCTGCCTTCCGCATCATCTCGATCGCTCCTTCGAGGTCGCCCTTCAGCCATCGAACATGCGCAACGCGGCTGTAAGAATATGGGCCGGGCTTTAGATCAATCATTTTCTGGTAAGCATCGACCGCCTCGTTCAAGCGGCCCTGTTCCATCAATGCGTCACCGAGCAATCCGTAATCGAACGGAGCACCGCGAGTCTCAGCCAGTCGTCGCGCAATCGCTTCGGCTTCTGAAAACCGATGAAGGCTGTCGAGGACATGACCACGAATCAGCAAGGCTTCTGCGCTATCAGGATGCCGTGACTCGAGACAGACCGCGCACTGCTCGGCGAGCTTGTAGAACCCCGTATCGTAGCTGACCCGCGCCTTCTGAACGTATGACCACCCAAGCTGCTCTAATGCTCGCGATTGGTTGCCTGCGGTGCGCGCGGCTTCCTGAAAGCGAATTATTTGGCGGTCAATTGGGCCGTCGCCCGAGTGCGGCGCCAGGGTAAGCGAGCAGGCATCAACGGCGTTTGGAACCGGAACAGCGGCGCTACATCCTAGCGCGCCAACGGTAATTACACTGACAACAAGAATCAGAATCAGTCTGCGAACCTTAACCGGTATTTCTTTTCTTTCATCAGGAACGGTGAAGGATCTGGCTTTGATCAGGTCGTAATACGAGTGCAAACCGTTCATTAGCCTCTCTCCTTATCGTGTGGCGATTCATTAGCACAGAACATAGATAGTCCTTGCGGTCACTGCGCCGCGCGCAAGCCGCTTTACATTTCTTCCTCAGTAGCTCGGTTCGGTATTAAACGCTGTTCACTGATTGGACGAGCGGCGGTAATATCTCGCGAAGCCGTCTAGGCTTCAATGCATCCACGTGCGAACGCGCAAGGCCTGCTCCACAATTCAGTGTGGAGGCTTGTAGCGTTGACGTGATCACTACTACGTTGACACCGAGTACTACGCGCCGCAGGCACGAAACGGTTTTCAGGTTGAGCGGAATAGTGTCTGACGTTTAAGGATGGCCCGGAGAAAGTTCTCGACATCATCGGAATCGGTACACGTGTATCAAATCGCGCGCCTCAGAAACAGCCAGCAGTATCCGGTGTTCAATCTTTATGCCCAGGCAATCTCCCTGAACAAGATCACCTGTTTTGGTCCGGGACCCTCGACGACGCCTGAAGATCGTTCCTTCTTTGGGATGCGCGAGACGATTGTTGGAACGAATGTTACCCGGCCTGTCTTCAGGTCCTTGCATGTCTCGCTCACCGGCGAAGCGAACGGGGCGATTCGTCGATATACGTGGAAGCCATGGACAGGGAAGTCCATCTCTCGACCAAGTCTACACAGAAGCAACGGCGCCAGGCTTGACGAGCCAGCCGGCATTTGCGCAGTTTGGCGAAGGAATCAACTGCCCTGCCATCAATCGAGATCTGGAAGGCAGCATCGGCCTCCGGCTGTTTCTTTCAGAGTTCATAACGCCGGGTGTGTTTAGGGTCGGTAGCACCCTCCGAACAATTGTCCGGGCCATTGTGGTCTCCGGGCAAATGGCCACCACTCGCTTCCTAGGTATCAGGACTATCGCTTCCGCGCACCCAATGTTCTGCTTTTGCTGGGCAATATTGAGCACTCAATCTACGGTCCGCTCGGTTGAGCTTCGCGGCCGAGATGGGCAAAGTCGCATTCTGCGCGAGGCGATCTGGAATTTAAGCATCTCCTCCACAGCTACTCTGCGGGGCTGACGCTTCGGGCCGGAGGATTTCCAATGGTGTACTTGATGTATGCCTGGGAAGGGCGTGAGCGTACTCACACGACCGTCGGGATGAATTCATCGCTCCTCGTAGGCTCTGCGCGACCGGCGTTGTATTGAAGAGTGATGGTGCTTTTATCTGATCCTACTATGAAGTTACCCTTCGGCCTGAGCGTGACCTTGCTCCGCGTTATCAGGCTTCAGGCACCACACCCTCCAAAAAAGGTACTACACCGGAAGTGGGGCCCGGGCTAAGTAAGTTGGCTCCAGGGTCAATTAGCGTTACCCGTCAACCACTCTTGTATTTTCACCGTCTCGTCGCCACAGAAGGTCTCCGCGCCCGAGAAGGTGTCGCTGTGTAGCCAGAAGCCGCAATCATTCAGATCGAGAAAGTAGTAACGGCCGCTGGTCTTCTCGCGCAGTATGTAGCAGCGCCCTGTGTAAATCTCCTTGCGGACGGCGAGAGCTTCCCCCTCAAAAGTGATCTGGCTCAAGAACCTTTCACCCTTGACGCTGCGTTCGATCCACACGTCGCGCTTGCCGTGGCGGTTGTGTCCGAAGCCGTAGTCGGCTACACACACTGTATCGTCCTTTAAAAGATCGAATCGTTCCGTTTCTAAGTGGTTGGGTATCATCTTTAGTTCCATCCGCGCCACACGGCCGCGATTGATGAATCGCTCGACTACCTGGCGCTCTTCAGATAGCTCATCGAGCTCTTTATCAAAACAGAGTAGCTAAAGTTCCTTCGCATCATCTTTGCTTGTTGCGCCAGCTCGTCCGCTCCCAAATAAGAACTCGGAGGGGAGCGGACCACCGCGGGGCTAACCGGTTCCGATCAGGCGACTGCCTATCGGCGAAGTCTCCACTGTTGATTAGACTGGTTGGCGTAATCCCATAGTTGGATGTTGGCCCCGTCCTGCCTCCCCTGCTCGGTCACATCGAGACACTTGCCGTTGTCAACGCTTACGATCCGGTAGTAATCGCTGCCAATCTGCTCGAAGCGCCAGCGCTGTTGCGGGCTACCCCTCCAACTCTGCTGGATGATGTTGGCGCCGTTGTTGTCCCTGCCGCCCTGGACAGTGAGCGCCCTGCCGCTTTGCCGGCTGATTATGGCACTTTCGCCGTTGCCGAGGTCTATGACATCCCAGTTTTGATTGGGCTGATCGGCATAGCTCCACTGCTGGATGTTGGCGCCATCTTGATTGCTCCGCTCTGTAACGTCCAGGCCTTTATCGCTGTGGCGGTTCATAATTGGTCCAGAGTAGCTCACGCGCCCGTTAGGCCGGTTGCCAATACCGAAGCCGCCGCGGTTGTTGTCGCGGTCGGTGTTGTCGCGACCGTAGTTATCGCGGCCATTGTTGTCGCGACCGTTGTTGTCACGGCCATCGCCGGACCAGCCGCTTCTCAAGTCGTACCTGACGCCGGACACACTGCCGTAGCGGCTGCGGTTGTTGACTATTGCTTCGTAGGAGAAGTCTCTCGACCTTCCACCGTTGTTGCGCGAGTCGTTGTACCGTTGATCGTTGTCGCGTGAATTGCTGTAACGTGAATCGTTGTTTCGTGAGAAGGTGCCCGTTCCACGGACGCGAACTTCCGTTCGCGATTTGAAATCGGTTTGGGCATCGGTGTTAAAAAGCACAGTCAGATTGCGCCCGCCCTCTTGACTGACAATCCGCTGCCTGACGGCCCGTTGAGCCTGATCAATCGCCCGATCGTCCGAGTCTTGTGCCAGGACCGTGCTCAGACTGCCGCCGGCCAGGATAACCGCGAGCAAGGCGAAGGCCGACAGAACCATATTTCGAACTACAATATTTTTCATGATTTTTCCTTATACAGTTGCAGATTGACTTCGAGCCAAGCCGCGCTGGCATCGTCGAGTTGACAAGCTGCAACTTAAGTCTTGCCCCTCTATGTTTATCCATTCCATTCTTGTGGGCTGGTTGCCAGCTCGCCCGTCACCAGCTAGTTTTCATTCGTCTTTGGCGCTCTGAGCGCATAGTCGACCTGTTCTTCGACCGCGGCCTTGGTCTCTCCCATTACTTCTGAGATCTCGCAGATCAGCAGCCTTCTCGCCCTCCCGAGCGTCCCGGATTCTCCAATTGTTAACGACCTCGTATCGCCTAACTCAGTCAGGGATGCGACGACCTCAGCGAGGTCGTAGGGCGACCCGGAGGTGAACAGTTTCAAATTGTCGGTTGCGCGCTGCTTCCAGTTATCGGCTGTCTTGGCGCTCTTCTTTAGATGAGCGAGGAGCCCAGGAATCTCAGACTTCTTCATCAGCAACCGGACACCAATGGCCCGAGCTTTTTCTACTGGCACGAACAAGTCGCCGCGATTGTCGTCCAGCACAGTCAAGTGATAAAACATTATCACCCTGGAATCGACGACTCTCTTGACGACGCGGCCAATACGGCAGGGGCCCTGACCCGGATAGATCGCCTTATTTCCAGTTGTCAACGCCCCTCGACTTCTTCCTCGACGGTCAGGCACAAGGCTCTGTTCTAATCCACGAGCGCTCATGGGTAAAGCTCCCTTCTCACCCGCGTTTCAATGTTCGTGATTTCGGCTGGGGTGAGTTCAAACCCGTTCACATCTGGACGCCAGAACTCGTGTTGCCACTCCCGCCGAACCGCCGCCATTTGTCTCCAGTCATAGCTCTCGCTGGGGTTGCCGGACGTGTCAGTCAGTTTGGTTGATGCGGCAGGAGTGTCGGCAATGAGTCTGAGTTGTCTGTTGTTTCTTCTCATAGTGTCTCTTCTATCTAAGTCCATCTGAGCATACGCCATTACCGGATCCACTTCCGTCCAATATTGGACAATCTTGAAATTAAGCCACAATGACACTTCCCCCGGCGCCCAAACCGAGGACTCGCCACATACTCTGGGGGAGCTTTACTTGAAAATCACTATTGCCAGCGAATTTCAAGCTTCTGTCATATCCGGCGGATCCTGTAGGCTGGTCCGCATCGCGCGGTTGAATCGCTTGGGGGTTTGTCGTAGGTGGCATCCAGCCATCTCCACAATTCAGCGCCGGGCCTTAGATGACGGTTTTGCTTTGTGGTCTGCGCGCCCGGCGCTTTTTGGGAGCAACGCGGTGGACCGACACCGTTGACTCGATGGCGTCGAAGAGATCGATCACTCAATCTCTGCGGCATGCGGCCAGGAAATGGTCAGCAGGATTGCGCTTTCTTCGAGCGCCTCCAGGTCGTGCTCGAGTGCGCGATCAAGCACGAGCAGATGACCGCCCGGCAGATCAACTGTCTGCTCTGGCAGTTGGAGCTTCACGTGCCCGCTCAGCGTATAGATCGAGATTCTCGCGTCGGCGCTGTGCTCCTCAAGGTGACCGCCCTTTTGCAACGCGATCAGCACGATCCTGAAATCAGGCTGCTTCACCAGAGTCTTCGAGTTCCTGCCAGTTCGCAGCCATGCCTCTTCTTCATGAAGTTGCGCGATCTCTTTGGCCAGGTTGAAGTCCATAAGCGGCGCGGTCAGGTGCCCTGCTAGCGAGTCGTGACCAGTGCGGCCTTCCTTCTCTTGAGAGACTTTCTGTTGCGGCATAGTCATTTCCCTACCTCTCCCCCTTTACCTCGGCGCCCCTCACTCGTTCTTCCAATCGATAGCTGTACGCACCGGCTATGAGGTTCGCTGGCGACACCGGTCCTCGCATTCTCGGCTGAATCGGAGCGGCCCAGGAGGCGGCGAATGCATTCCCTGGTAGATAACTTTCGAGATATTGTAGCAAACCCCGGCCTCCGAGTCCTCGGCCCAGTTTGAATTGTAAGCGCACCTCGCCATGGGTTTCCGTCCAATATTGGACCCTTTCGAAGAATTGGCGGTGAACAGTTGTGTGACTGAAGTCTAGAGGATCGATGCGAGGTAAGCAGTGAGCTTTTTTTCCTTAATAATCAGATGGTGCTCTGTGTTGTACTCAATGAGTTCGAGATTTCGAAATCGCTGCATAAACACGCTGATCCGCGGCCGCGTTGTACCTACCATTGTGGCCAATTCTTCGTGAGAAATCTTGACCTCGATGCGTATGCTCCTTGGGTCTTTCTTTCCGAGCTTTCTGGCGATTTGCAGCAACGTCTTCCCCAGGCGCTGCTCGCTATCAACCGTTACCAAATTGGCGATGACCTGCTGTTGGTCGGCAACCCTCACCGCCAGATACTTGATGAAGCCTTCGAGGAGAGAGTCTTTAGCGAGGCGATCGAGAAACTTGCCGCAAGGGATCTCTTTCAAGAGAGTGTCTTCCATTGCGGTTGCTGTTTCCAGCCGGCCCCCAAGCCCAGACAGGCACAGCTCGCCGAAAACATCTCCCGCGCCGTGGATGGCTAGCATGCATTCTTTACCTTCGGAGGAGCCCATGACCAGCTTGATCTGCCCTTTTTCGATGAAGTATACAGTCTCGCGTTCATCCCCAACCGTGTAGACATGATTGTGCTTGTCGACCTTGATAGGGCTCGAGTTCTTGGTCTCGTTGAACAACGACCCCTGCATTTGTTCTTTGAATTGATCTGACTGAGGAGCTTGTTGAATCATACTTCTTCCGTCCGTTTCCGCCGATTGTCTTTTCTGCCTGCCAGCTATCGACTACCCTAGTATACGCCTCCGATCAAAGCGGCGCTGTTCAATATTAGACAATTATTGTCCACTTTGCCATTTATGGAAACAGAACTAGAGATCTTTCACAACAACCGGCCTGCTGAGGTTGAGAAGCAAACCGGGTGTTTTGGGTGAGTAAGTTGAAAGAATCGCGGAGCGCCCAATCGGTGAGCGCGCTCCGCGACAGTATTGAAAGAGTTCTAAAGGAAAGGTCACTGGTTCCCTCTGAACTATTTTCAATTCTGTCTAATATTGAACAGACTCGTCAGAGCCTGATCTGTACCATAGAGCGGTTTCGGGTATGAATATGGAACAGCATGCGCCATGGCGCTTCGAAGTCAACAATCCTCGTACGTCCACTGAGTGGCGACCTCTATGGGAGGTTGACGAAGATCAACTCGTAGCGTCTCAAGAGCTGAGAGATGAGTTGAATAGAATAAATGCCCCGGTTCAACTTCGTATTGTTCGTAACTCAAACTAGACTGAGCGCGTGAAAACTCCTTCCTGTAATACGAAGAGTTCTTGATACTATCGGCAACACTGGCAAATTAGGACTGCCCCCGAGTTCCGGTAGCACTTCAGTTTCAATGTGAGGCCCCAAAAACTAAAAGGCGGCTTCGGGCCGCCTTTTACGCATTTATGCGTGTCTAGCTTAAACCGTTCTCAAAGAATTATTCGACCTTCACTTCGATTTGCTTGGCCTTGGCTTCCTCGACCTTGGGCAGGGTGACTAAGAGCAACCCCTCCTTGGACTCAGCGGTGATATTCTTCGTGTCGACAAACGGAGGAAGTGTGAAGCTACGCAAGAAATGGCCATAGATTCGCTCCTGGCGGTGATAGCTCTGTCCTATTCCATCCTCTGCTTTTCTCTCCCCGCTGATCGTGAGCACGTTGTTATCAAACGTGACGGAGATGTTCTCTTTCTTCACTTCCGGTATCTCCGTCTTTATGACGATATTCTTATCTGTCTCGTATATGTCACACAGCGGTGTCCAGGTTGTGAAGGCGCCAGGGTCTTCGCTGATAGGTGCCTGCGTGGCAAAGCGTCCGAATGTTTCCTCGAAAAGGCGGTTTAGCCTGTTTTGCGACACTCTATTTCGTGCCGGGGCGATTCCGGTTCCTGTATGCATCATTGTTAGCTCCTTTGTAGGTGAGCTATTGGATTCAGATGGACTGGAGAATTCCAGAGAAGCTGAAGAAGGGAGTAAGCTATGCTCGGTTCTCCATAACCCTACGCTCAATGAACGGTAATGTCAAAGGCTTCTGTTCATATTGACTTCTTGTATGCGAAGCCAGCCTGCGCTCTTCGTCTAACAACACATTGCTCTTGTCGACACCTTCACTCATAACTCTCTTTGTAAACACGCTGCTCTAAAGCATCACTTCTGGCTGACATAGAACTTATACTCCTTTTTGTGTGACCCAACTCCACGGAGCACCCGCAATCGCCTCGCTCAGAGATACCGGCGCCTCGTCAGCAATCCAAGGATGGCAACTAACACCGCCGCTCCGATAATCGCCCAGACGATCGGGAAGCTCGTGTGACCGATCTTCAAAACATAGATTTCAGGTAATCGAAACTGTTTGACGGCCCAGGTTCCAATAAAGGCGCCGATGAAGCCGAGGGCGATCGAGGTCAGGCATCCGCCGCGTGAATATCCAGCGAGCTTCTGGGCGATCACGCCCACGAGGCCGCCGACGATCAGTAGGATGATTAAACTTTCCACGCTCAAGTTCATGCTCTACTCCGGTTTCTCCGTCCAAAAGCACCAACAATATGTCCCATCGTGGATTAGTCCGAGAGCGTGCATATGCTCTGCGTCTTAGCCGGTGTCGAGAAGCGCCGGAGGCCACTGGTGAGCGCGGCGCATCCCGAACAACACGGTTTAATTATGGCGTGACCGCTTTCTTAACAGCGTGCTTTGTGCCGCGGCCTATGTGCCTACCCGCGTAGCCAATGCGTTTGCCAAAGCGCTTGCCGCCGCGGAGGATGCGGCCGCGCTTGACGTTGTGGCCGAGGCTCTTACCTGCCTTGCCCACTTGCTTACCGCCTTCCTTCATCTGTCCTTTGGCTGTAGGCTTGCCCTGCGTGTCCTGCTGGGCGAACGCCGGAGGCGCCGCCATAGCAAAGATAATCACCGCTGCCGTAGTTAGTATCACCCGTCTTATTTTAAGTTTCATGTTCACACTCCTATCCAAACAAGAGTTCTTTACTCAATTCGTCCGGATTCTCTGGACGCCTTTTCCGCCAGAGTTCAGTCGAGCGCTCTTTCCACCTCACTCAAATGGATGGCGGCAGGCTCAAAAGCTGCGTCGAGGGGAAGAGTTCGAAAGGCTCGGCTCATCATCAAGAGCGTTGCTTCAAGCATGAGTCCAGCGACCGCAACTGCCACTGCAGTCATCATCAGGCCCATTCCTATTCCCGTAATTTCCATCATCTTCTGTATCTCCACACCTTCATCCGGCCAGCCCGAGCCGTCCGCTAGGTACGTTTCCTATGATATGCTCCCGGGGGATGGCTTTCCGTCCAATACTGGACAAGTTCGATAATAATTAGAAATCAGACTAAGGTAGCTAAGTTACTTGAACCAGCCCGATTGGTGATCGGAGTAGAGCGCTATCGAGACTGATAGGACGAAATATCTGGTGTATCGGCGTGCTCCCTTACTGCTTTGTCGTGGCACTCCTGGCAATATGGCGTGATGAACCAGACGACGCGGGACGCAATTCAAAATTTCCCAATAGGGATCAGAGGTGCTGGCGGTTGTTCTCGGCCTCCATCGAAGGCTCCGCGGCTGAAACTAGCGAAACAAGGTAGAGAAGAATCCCCGATGCCATCAACAACGCGCCCGGCATTAGGAACAAGATGAAGGCCGTCGGGTGTGACCATAACAGACTGACCAGTTCGACAAGCAGTCCCAAAAGCACTAGCGTGCTCGAAATTCGCACGCGCCGCTGCATTTTCGTAGCGATCACTTTTCGTTATCTCCTTCGTTCTTCTCTTTGCTGCTTTCAGACCAGAACTTCACATCTTTCAGACCAGCAACATTGTGGACGATCTCGTGGCATCCAGTCGACGAGCATGAGAGCTGGTTCGATTTGATCGAGTCGAGTCTGCCGTCTTCCAGATTGTGGGTTGCTCCTTCTTCGAAGCTTCTCGCGCCGCCGTGACAATGCAGGCATTCTCGATTGTTGTAGGCATTGTAAAGCTCGACCTTCTCCGGGATGTTCCCGAGGTATTGGACGTAGACGTGCCGCAGGCCGCGAAGCTTCGACTTGAATCCGCCATACAGCGTGTAGTCGGTGTGGCATGTATAGCACGCCTTATCGCGGGGCACCCGATTGTTTTGAAAGTGGGCGGCGGGAAGGTAGGAGACATCATCCACGAGAAGGCTCTTGCCGTAGTTCTCCATTACGTGGCAGGACGTGCAAAACGCCGTCGTCTTCGAGCGCTCCACATGCTCGTCGACGCCCATTGATGCCGCCAGCACGGGAAACAGGAGAATCGACACGAAGGCAAGTATTTTGCCTCCTCGAGTTTATTGTGTAGGCCCCTTCGACGCGGTTCTGTGCGCTTGCGGCCGGCTGTTGTGGCTTGTCCTTGTCAACCGCAGGTTGCTGCGCTCGCGCATCATTCGTCAACAGCACAAGCCCCAGCATGAAGCCGAGCAAAAACAGCAGCGCAAATCCAATCTTGCCTTTCATAGCGTCCTCCTCGATTCTTCGGACATAACGCCTCACCGGAAGTAGAACGGGTGGTTATTCGAGCCGTGGATCTTCGCGTGGCACGTCGTGCAGTTCTGGAAGCGCACGGTCGCCTGGTTGTGGAAGCTGGGCGTGCTAGGGGGTCCAATTTCACCGACTTTGAGAGCGACGTTGCTGTGGCACTCCAGGCAGAGCTGATTCACGTTATTGCGCTTCAGCATCTTAGGATTGCTTGATCCGTGCGGCATGTGGCAAATAGCGCAGCCTTCGACTTTCGCGGGCGCGTGCTCGAATACGAAAGGCCCTTGCTTGTCGGCGTGGCACTTCATGCACGCGGCATCCGCGCCAGTGTTGAGCCTGGCCTGTTTCAATTCGAATCCGCCGTGCGGGTTGTGGCAATCGCTGCACTTCATCGCGCCTTCCAGCACCCTGTGATGGAACGTCTGCGCGAACTGTGCCTTCGTCTCGTTGTGGCAAGTCATACACAGTTGCGGCTCGTTCTTCACAAGCATCTTTGGCGGCGCCAGGTCGTTAGAATGCGCCGAGAAGGGACCTACCGGAATGAGCGAGGAAGGCGCATCGGCCTTTCCTTGAGGCGAGCCGGCAAGCTTCGCAGCGAGCCTCGTAGAGAGGTGAGGGGAGTGGCAATCGGTGCACGCTACGTCGTTGCGCCAGTGCTCGCCTCGCTTGTAGTTGTTGTGCTCTTCCTTGCCGGCGTGGC
>JBBPIH010000028.1:0-88914 GCA_038040455.1 Acidobacteriota bacterium | reverse complement strand
CCAAATTTACATCCTATTGCGTTTTGGATCAATGGCATCATGACTGACTACTAGCTACACTTACGATAATATGGATCGACTCTCGAGTCGCACCGACCCCTTAATGCGAGTAGAGAGCTATCAATACGATGCGAATGGCAATTTGAGTCAGGTGACTGACCGTAAAGGTCAGGTTACAAGTTACGGATACGATGCGTTCGACCGCCTAACGCAGGTAACCTATGCGGATGGGTCCACGACGAGCTACTCATATGACGCTGGCAATCGGCTGACGCAGGTAGTGGATTCGATCTCTGGTACGATCACCTATGGTTATGACAATCTGGATCGGGTGATGAGCAAGACTACGCCGCAAGGGACGGTCAGCTACACGTATGACGCGGCGAGCCGACGCACGAGTATGACCGTTGCTGGTCAGCCAACGATCAATTACACTTACGACAACGCGAACAGATTAACCCAGATCACGCAAGGAACATCCATCGTGACACTTGCTTATGACGATGCAGGCCGTCGCACAACACTCGCTCTGCCTAACGGCGTGATCACCGAATACGCTTACGATGCGGCCTCACAGTTGACTGGGCTCACCTACAAAAAGGGGACGGCCGTGCTCGGCAATCTGACTTATGAATACGATGCCGGCGGAAGACGAACGAGGGTTGGCGGCAGCTTAGCGCGCACGGGCTTGCCCCAGATAGTCAGCGCGACGAGCTACGATGCAGCTAATCGGCAAACAGCGTTCGGAAGCCAGTCCCTGACCTATGACGTGGACGGGAACCTGACCAGCGATGGAATTAATAGCTATGGTTGGAACGCGCGCAATCAGCTTGTATCGATCACCGGACCGGGCCTAGACGCTACCTTCCAGTACGATGGCTTCGGCAAGCGAATCAGCAAGACAATCCATGGAACGACTACGAGCTATCTGTATGATCGAGGTGACGTTGTTCAAGTACAGGTGGGAGGCTCGGTGAGCGCTAACATGCTCCTTGGGCTCGGGGTTGATGAAGTTCTCACTCGCTCTGACTCATCAGGAACATGGGCTCTGCTGACGGACGCGCTTGGGAGCACAGTGGCTTTAACGGACTCAAGTGGTTCAATTCAGACTCAACATACCTATGAACCGTTTGGAAGGACCACGACCAACGGAACGCTAAGCGACAATCCCTCGCAATACACAGGAAGAGACAACGACGGTACCGGTATGTACTACTACCGGGCGAGGTATTACTCACCAACATTGCAGCGCTTCATCAGCGAAGACCCGATCAGGTTTGGCGGCGGCGTCAATTTCTATTCATACGTAGAAAACGATCCGATCAATGCGATAGACCCTAGCGGGCTGACACCCTATGTCTGCTGCCGTCCACTATTGGGGAAACGCGGCAAGTTGACGCTTGGCATACCTAAGCACTGCTATATCTTGGTCGTAACGCAAGGCGACGGTTCTCCAGATCCGCATGGTACTAGTAATCTTGACGGAACAAGAAAAACATATGGACTGCATGATCCAGAGGGATGCCAAAGACCCGTACCGAATGACCCTAGCGACAGGGTCAAGGATTCAAGTAAAGAATGTGTTCGAATTCCAAAGTGGAGTATGGCCAGCGAGGAGTACATAGCCCCCTGTTCCAATCAACCAAGTTCTTGCAGGGGATGCGACGACAAGTACCGAAAACTTGGCCCTAACAGCAATACGTTCGTTTCCGATGTGCTCAAATGTGCGGGAATCAGGCCCCCTAATTTGGATGTGATAGCGCCGGGTTATAACAGAGGAGGCTATAGACCCTAGTTGATCAGAGCACTGGTCACCAAGAGGAGCGAGGCATTTCCCTTAGCCAGCGAGGAGAGGAGTAGTGATGTTGAGAAAAGGCGTTCTCATCGGAATCCTAAGTTTGATGGCCACCAGTAGTGATGTTCCCGACTTGAAGAAAGTAATCGATCTCTCGCAAAGAGAAGGCTGCGCACTGTTGGTTTACGCCTCTTTTTGCAACCGAACCTATTACGTGCATAGCGGAAAGATCGATGTGATCTATCCGAAGACTGACGTGATCAAGGAACTTGGACTCCATTGGTGCTCGGATGTGCTTCATCAAGCGCAACCGTCCCTATCTTCCGACGGGAATTACGTCGCTTATGTGAGGCGGCTCAACGCGTCAAACACGAATGAAGCGATCAGTGTTAACAATCTTCGGGACAATACTGTCCAGGATTTGGCGCAACTACCTATGTCTGTTTATCGACTTGCCTGGTCTCCAAATGGAAAGGAGATCGCGTTCGTTGCCCAATACAATAACACCACGGGGTCCACGTTCAGTGTTATTAACCTAGAAGACCGGCAAGTCTCCCCCATCGTGCGAGAAGCATCTCTAGGCATCAGTTTCTCTTGGTCTCCAAATGGCAAGGAAATCGCCTGCCAACAGGAGTTGATCAGTTCCTCCAGAAGGGACGCTTCGTGGAGCTTGCTTATAGTAAATCGAGAGACAAAGAACACGAAAAGAATAGAGTTCGGACGCGACCCGTCCTGGTCTCCTAACGGAGAACTAATAGCCTACCTGGATGAGCGCGGGAAGAATTGCTACACGATCAAGCCGGACGGTACTGACCGGCGGGTACTGTTCTCTTATAGAGAATCAAATCTGTTTCCGAGCGGCTATGAACTGATAGGCCCGTTAGTCTGGTCGCCGGATATGCGCTACCTGATCTATCACAGAACGGATGGCAGCATCGGTGACCAACGAAAAATCTACCTGTTTGATCTGAAAAGTAAGAAGAGCGAAGAGATTTTTTCCGGTGGTCGGCTGGAGATTATGAGTTGGGCTTCAGCACCTAAATGAACAACGCGATTTAGCGCCTGATTTCAAGAGCAAGGATGGTCGTCCATGGCGTAAGGATTCACTTCCCCTTTTTCCTTAACGAGGAGAAGAATATTGATGTTGAGAAAAGGCATTGCCATAGCGATCCTGAGTTTGATCGTAAGCAGCACTGATGTTCCAAATATGAAGAAACTCGCCGACTCCTCACAGAGAGAGGGTTGGGCATTCTTAGCTTATGCTTCGTTTTGTAATAGGACTTATTACGTGCATAGCGGAAAGATCGATGTGATCTATCCGAAGACTGACGTGATCAAGGAACTTGGGCTCCATTGGTGCTCGGATGTGCTTCATCAAGCGCAACCGGCCCCATCTTCCGACGGGAATTACGTCGCTTATGTGAGGCGGCTTAGCGCTTCAAACAAGGATGAAGCGATCAGTATTTACAACCTTGCGGACAATACTATTCAGGATCTAGTGCGCGTAGATATGTCGGTCTATGAACTCGGCTGGTCTCCAAACGGGAAGGAAATCGCTTTCATTGCAGCATACAACAACGACAGATACTCGATATTCAGCCTTCACGTAGTTAGCCTCGACAGCCATCAGGTTACAGCCCTAACGCCTCTGGTGAAACTGTCTCCTAGTACACCGATCTGCTGGTCACCAGACAGCAAAGAAGTGCTAGTTCAGGAGCAAATGGGTAGCTCAGCAAGACGAGGCGCCGCGATAGGTATCGTCATAGTAAATCGGGAGACGAAGACCCGAAGGAGGATAGAATACGGAAAGCATCCCTCTTGGTCGCGGAATGGGGAATTAATAGCCTTCTTGGATGAGGACGGGAGGACCTGTTACGTGATCAATCCGGACGGCACTAGCAGACAGGTGCTGTTCTCTTATAAAGAATCCATGCTGCTTCCGAGCGGCTATGAACTTATCGGCCCATTAGTGTGGTCGCCTGATATGCGTTACCTAATCTATCACAGAACGGATGGTCGTATCGGTGATCAACGAAGAATTTACATGTTCGATCTGAAGAGTAAGAAAAGCGAAGAGATTTTTTCCGGTGGTCGGCTGGAGATTATGAGTTGGGCTTCAGCACGCAAATGAACAACGCGGTTTAGCGCCTGATTTCAAGAGAAGGAGGGTCATCCACGGCGTGAGGATTTACTTCCCCTTTCGTTAGCGAGGAGAAGAATAGTGATGTTTAGAAGAGGCATTGTCATAGGGTCCTGAGTTTGATCGTAAGCAGCACTGATGCTCCAAATATGAAGAAACTAGCCGACCTCCCCTCGTTCGCTCGCGCAGATTCGCCTGGAACACTCAGCCCGATTGCAGACCGGCTTGGCAGCGCAGTTGCCCTGACTGATGCCGCCGGGATAATCCAGACCCAGTACAGCTATGAGCCTTTCGGCAAGACAACAGCCATCGGAGCATCCAGCACCAATCCTTCACAATACACAAGCAGGGAAAACGACTGGACAGGGCTGTATTACTACAGGGCTAGGTATTACTCGCCGGGGTTGCACAGGTTTATCGGCCAAGACCCGGCGGAATTTGTTGGCGGATACAACCTCTATGCTTACGTTGGCAACAGCCCGATCAATCTGGCTGGTCCGAGCGGGATGATGGCTGACCGCAGTAGCTGCACTGGCCGGAATGGGACCTGCCGGATGGGTTGCACTAGGCATCGGCGCCGCAGTGTTTCTCGCAGTTGTTGGATATATGGCTTATAGAACCTGGAGCGATTCGACCCCAATTCCTATTACGTGTGATACTACATCAAATCAAATCAACAAATCAAAGATGGGCCAAGCCTGCAATATTGCAATTCAGAACCGATTATCCGGCCCAAGAGTCAGAGGAGCGAGCGAGAATTGCAGAATTGCAGGCCCGGCCCCATTCTGGGCCCGGCCCCATTCTGTGGGTTTGCTAGACAAAAAACTGCAAAGAGATACCATCCAACGAATGCTTCGAAGACTGCCTGCTGGAAAAATTTAAAGAGACGCGCCCGATGTATTCGTGGGGTGGATGGCCATTAGGCTAACTGCCATGAATGGACAGATGATAAAGTCAAAGAATGTCGAGAGAAATGTAAGGGTAAGGGTTTTGAGTGACAATAACAACTGAGGCCCCGGAACATGTATTAAGAATTCTGTCTTACGTAAGGGAAGTCCGCGAATGCGACATCTCAAGATTATCTGGATCGCAAAAATAATCTGGATTGCTCTGACTATCGTGGTCTTAATAAAAACACTTTCCTCCTATGATGGAACTCCCAACAGTGAGATAGCGATCTTTCTGGATATGTCGATGACTTTGCTCTCCTTTCCCTCGAGTATACTGTTTCTCCTCCTGGATGTGACCGTGTCTGCGCTACTAGCAAAGTATTTTTCAATAACCATCTTGGTTAGTTATACAGAGCTTAGTCTTACGTGGCTCGGCCTCTTCCTGGTTGGCTACTTGCAGTGGTTCAAGCTATTGCCGTTATTGCTAAGGAAATTGCGGACTAAGCGGCCAGTCTAGAGAATCGAAATCAGACGGCTAGGGCCGCCCTGCGCGCACTTGCTGGTCGCCTAACCACGGCAATGCGCGGTCCCCAGGCTTTACGCGGAATCACCGCCGGCGTGGCACACTGCCCAAAAAGGTAGGAGGAAGTGTGCGAATAAGACACATCAAAAGTATTTGGATCGCAAAGACCATATGGATTGCTTTAACCCTTACGGTCCTAATAATCACTCTCTCATCTTACGATCGAACTCCGCATAGTGAGATTGCAATTCTCCAAGTCTATCTAATGACCTTGCTATCCTTTCCCTCAAGTCTGGTCTTTTACCTTCTGGTCTTCGCGCTGTATTGGTTCTTGGATGAGTATTTTTCGCTGGTAATTTCGGTCAGCTATGCAGAGCTTAGCCTTACATGGCTCGGCCTCTTCCTTGTTGGCTACTTGCAGTGGTTCAAGCTACTGCCGTTATTGCTAAGGAAGTTGCGGACTAAACCGCAAGTCTAGAGAATTGTATTAAATAGTAGGCGGGCAGGGACCGACTGTTATAACCCCAGGGTACAATTCAAAAAGCCACTCCTGAAGATGATCCCCGTACTTGATACTACGAAAGTGTCACAACAAGCAGCTGAGGCTCCTGAGGTCGGCTTTTGATAGAGCATAAGTAGCGGAAGTTGAAAGTTCTTGACAATTACCTTCTGATGCGTGACTTCATGTCTTGAACCAGATGCGTGACTGGTGCGCGTCCGAGAGGATGGGTGACGGCGATGCTATCGCGGGGCTGGTCGAAATGTCAACAAACTCAAGCCTGACCCCTCTGACGGACGTGACCCTCTGCTTGAACATTTTGCACACTTTTGCACGCACCTCTCGTTTGCGCGCCTGAACAAGGCGAGTTTATGCGGTGGGAGCAGCCTTCGAGCTTAAGCTTAATTGCCACTCGAACACTCAGTTGGCCGTCACCCACCTGACTGCGGAACATTAGGGTGAGAGCCACGAGAACCAAAGGCGGCCTGTTGCCGGCGACATTCCTTGACTTGAAACTGGAAGATCAAACATATTGCTCCGCAATGTCACTAAGAAAGCATCGCCCATTGCCATCACCGCTAAGCCTGGCCACCGGTCTCGTGTATGTCTTTCTATATGCGCCGATCGTGGCGCTGGTGATATTTTCCTTCAATAGCTCCCGCTTCAGCACGATCTGGCAAGGCTTCACCTGGCGATGGTACGCGCTTGCGTGGCAAGACGCAGAACTGATCGCATCGCTTCGGATCAGCCTTATTGTCGGATTCATCACAACGCTGCTCGCTACTGTTGTCGGGACGGCGGCTGCGATTGCGCTCGCACGTTATCGGGTTAAGTTCAAGCGCGCCGCAGAGGGACTGATCTTCCTTCCAGTCATCATTCCGGAGATCGTTCTTGGCTTCGCGACGGCCGGTTTGTTCGGCTTGCTAGGGGTTGCATTTGGGCTGAGTACGATCATCGCCGCGCACGTTGCGTTCTCGATTTCCTACGTGGTGTTCATCGTGAGAGCGAAACTCGTTAACCTCGATCCGTCTCTCGAAGAAGCGGCCCTCGACCTGGGAGCTACGCGCTGGCAGACATTCCTTAGAGTCACCCTGCCTTTGATTCTGCCAGCGGTGATATCGGCTGCGCTCCTGGTGTTCACGCTCTCGCTTGATGACTATGTGATCGCGAGTTTCGTCGCCGGTCCCGGAAGCGCGACGCTGCCTCTCAAGATCTACTCGATGGTTAAGACCGGGGTGACGCCCGAGATAAATGCGATCTCGAGTGTGCTGCTGGTGGTGACGATAATACTCGTTCTGGTTTCAGAGCGACTGGCGTCGGGCCGGCACTCGCGTTGGACGCTGGGCGCCGCAGCATGCGGCTTTGCCCTCCTGGCTGTCTTCGCTCTGGGAGGCCAGGGTCATAGAGCGAAAGGCGGCGAGCTGAACGTCTTCATATGGTCGAACTATCTTCCAGATAGCGTCATCGCAGAGTTCGAGCGGCGCTACGATGCGAAGCTCAACATCGAACTCTATGACTCGAACGAAGCGCTGCTCGCGAAGCTTCAGTCGGGCGGTGCGATCTACGACATCATTGTGCCGAGCGACTATATGGTCACGGTGCTTCGCGAGCAGGGACTGCTTCAAGAGCTAAACCGCGACGTGCTCACCAACTTCTCTAATCTCGATCCGCGGTTTGTCGGGCTGCCGTATGATCCGGCGAATCAGTATTCGATTCCGTATATGTGGGGCACGACAGGCATCGCGTATCGAAAGGACAAGGTCACCGAGCCCATCGATAGCTGGGCAGCGCTGTGGGACACCCGTTACAAGGACCGGATAGCAATGCTTGACGACGTGCGCGAAACGCTTGGCGCTGCGCTTAAGTTTCTTGGGAAGTCCGAGAACAGCACGGAAGCGAGCGAGGTTCAGGCAGCCGCCAGGTTGCTGTTGGAACAAAAGCCGCTCGTGAAGGCTTACGACAGCGGCGGCTTTGATCAGATGCTCTTATCCGGCGACGCCTGGATAGCTCAGGCGTACAGCGGTCAGATAGCGAAAGCGATTGCCGATAATCCTGCGATCGGCTATGTGATCCCGAAGGAGGGCTGCACGATCTTCGTCGACAATATGTGCGTCCCTCGAAACTCACCCCACACGGAGCTGGCACACGAGTTCATGAACTTTGTGCATGAAGCGACCACTGCGGCGGCCATCGCGAACGGCACCGGCTACTCATCGCTGAACCTGGCCGCGCGCAGCCTGATTCGCCCTGACCTTCTCACCAACGAAGCGGCTTATCCGCCTCTTGATGCGCTGGAGCGTTGTGAGTTCATAAGAGAAATCGGCCCCATGATTAGCGTTTATGACAGGTGGTGGACGGAGATAAAATCTAAATAGGTTGTCATTGGTCATTGGTCATTGGTCATTTTTCTATCGAGGCGGATATTGTGTCCAAAGATAATGACAAATGACCAATGACAAATGCTCAGTTTCTAAGCTTCGACATCAAGTCGTCATCCTTATCAAAAGCTCTTAGCGGACTCGAATGCTCGCGGTTTATTCGTCCAGTGGACGGGCGTGCAAAGTTCTCAACAGGAGCTTCGGAAGGCGCTGCCGTACTGCCAGCTTCACCTTCCAACCCGATGGCACGAGTGTGAGCCTGTTGGCCGGTGCTCAAGCGCTGACTTGGGCGAACACCGGTCGGAAACGGCTGGCTGCTATTCAGTCCGCCTGTGGCCCGAGGTTGCAGCGCCGGATCTAGCAGTTTCGGACCAACCTTCGCATCGATGATGCTCCCAATGCTACGAAATAGTTTGATGATGCCTCCGAGTGCTAGCACGAGCGATGCCGGGTATATCCACGGAGTCGCGGGAATTAGAGAGTAGGGAAGCGCGGCTGCAACCAACAACGCCGCTCCGATAGCCGAGCCGTGTATGCCATCGCTGATCTGTTTACGAGCGCGCTTGAACTCGCGGTCGCGTATCGGATCGGAGATAACCACACCGCCGTTGAGCGCTTGCGTGATAACGCTCAAGTTCATGCCACACGACTTGCAGAACTTTGCGCCGTCGATCGAATGTGTCGAGCAGCTAGGGCAATACATTTGAGTCAGCCCTCCGGTTTGTGAAGCGGGCTTCAGCGGACGACGGAGGCACCAGGGGACCTGCTCGTTCAGATGATCGATCCCCAAAAGCAGTTAACTGGCAGGGGCAACGCGCGCAGTATAGCACAACCAGTTGACGGTCTCTAGACTTCATAGCTACACTCGAATCAAATTCGAAAACAGTGGAGGAATCTTTGGGAGTCAAGAAGTGGGCCGCGCTTGCGAGCGTATTACTGTTGTCGCAGTTGGTCAGCGTCGGCGTTCACGGTTCCGCCCTTGTACCTGGCAATCCTCGCCCCCAAACCTCTCCGTTCGTGCTACCGATCGTTAAGCGGGATTCGCTGCTAAATGGACTTCAGCTCATAACGCTGGAGCAGCGAAGCACTGGCGGCGTTTCCGCTCACCTGCGGATCAACAGCGGTGCGTTGTTTGATCTTGCGGGAAAGGGCGGGCTTGCGGACATAACTGCGGGTATGCTCTTGAAAGGTGGCGGTGGACTTAGCGCCCGGAATGTAGCCGACACCGTCGAACAGTTGGGGCTAACAGTGACCGTTACGGCCGGATGGGACCAGACCGACATCGTGACGAGCGGCCCTGTTGAATCGCTCGAGGCGATTTTCGATCTGCTTGGAAGACTTTTGATAACGCCATCATTTGATCAGAAGGAACTGGAGCCGCTCAAGGCCGCGCGCATAGCAACTCTCATGAAGGAAGGACAGGATGATTCCGATGCCGTGCGGCGCAAAGCTCTGGAGGCTGTTTACGGGTCGTACCCGTTTGGCCGTCCCGCGCGTGGAACTCCCGAATCGATCGGCCAAATAATGCGGCAGGATTTGGTTTACTTTCACAACCGATTCTACATTGCGAATAACTCCGAGTTGCTAGTGAGTGGCGATGCGACCGCCGAGCAGGTGACTCGCCTGGCCAGATCGAAGCTAGGCGCGTGGAAGAAAGGCGAGAGGATCCCGCCGACATTCAAGTCGCTGGATGCGCAAGCGGCGCGGCGCGTTTTCATACTGGATCGCTCCGACGAACAGCCGGCACGAGCCGCGATAGCGCAGATCGGGGTCTCCAGGCGAGCGGAGGACTACTTTGCGGCGGTGATAATGGCTGATGTGCTCGGTCAGCAGGCTTCGAAGCTCACTGCCGTCCATGCAGCAACAACAGTCGAGAGCGATCTCGAGGCGCGTCTGCTTGCGGGACCGCTGATTGTGAGTATCAAGTCGGCTCCGAGTGATCTGACAGGCGATTTGGATGTGGTTCTTAGGATAATGACTCAGATGCAGACCAGCCCGCCCGAGAGCGACCGCGTTGAATCGGCAAAGGCGAGGCTTATTGCGTCGATGGCTGAGCGGCTCAAGACGACCGCAGGTGCAGGAGATGTCATACTGGATATTGAAACCTACGGACTGGGCCGCGATTACGTGATACGCTTCGCCGATCGGGTCAATTCAATCACACCCGCCGACGTTCAGCGCGCGGCGCACACTTATTTGAAGCCACACTCGGTCACCATAGTAATCGCCGGGTCCGCTAGCAGATTCGAGAGTCCTATGAAAAAGCTCGGTACGGTCGCAGTGCTGAAATAAGACTCGCCGCTTGCGCGACGGCATCTCTTCAAAGTCGATGGAAAGCCAGGCAAGTAATCTCGACCCGAGCAGCAAGGCTGCGCGAGTGCGCTCGATGTTTGCGGAGATAGCGCCGAGCTACGACTTCTTAAACCATGCGCTGTCGCTGAACATCGACAAGCGGTGGCGGAGGCTTGTAGTCAAGAGGGTGGCCGACCGGTTGCGGCGGCCCGGCGCGATAGCGCTCGATCTTTGTTGTGGAACGGCTGAGCTCTCGCTGGAGCTCGCCGGGCTGGCTCCGACTTTTGGCGTGGACTTCTGCCATCCGATGCTGCAAATCGGCATCAAGAAAGTTCGACGGGCGGCGCTTCCGATTGACCTTATCGAAGGTGACGCGCTAAACGTGCCGTTCGCCGATTCGATGTTCGACGTCGTGACCGTTGGATTTGGTCTCAGAAACGTGGATGACCCAGAATCCGGGCTCCGTGAGATTTACCGCTTGCTGAAACCCGGGGGACGCTGCGTAGTGCTCGAGTTCTCACATCCCCAGCTTCCAGTATTCCGCAATCTGTTTCAGTTTTACTTTACTCGATTGCTTCCTCGCATCGGCCGCGCGGTGTCGGGTTCCAGCTTCGCTTATCAGTATCTCCCAGACTCGGTACGGTTATTCCCCGGTCAAAAAGAATTGGCGGCGCTGATGCAGGCGGTTGGTTTTTCCGATGTCAGATACTACAATCTGTTTGGTGGTGTTGCCTCATTACACCTTGGCGATAAGTAAAACCAGTTCGCAGGCGCCAAAAAGCAGGGAAGAAGTCCGGCGATGAGTTTCCGCCTCCTCACAAAGGATAGAATGAGCACAGAAGCAATTGAGTTTTTCTTCCACCGGTATGGTCTGACCTACGGCGATATTGACAAGCTGCTCGCGACAGCCCTGGCGCGCGGCGGTGATTATGCAGATTTGTATTTCGAGTACCGGGTTGCCAACAGCGTCAACATCGAAGAGCAGATCGTCAAACAAGCGTCCAAGTCAATCGCGCAGGGCGTCGGCGTGCGAGTTATTATCGGGGACAAGACAGGCTATGCCTACACTGACGAAGTAGCCTTCGACGCGATCCGCCGCGCGGCTGAAACCGCAAGTCACATAGCTCGCAGCGGGGGGAGTAAACAGCTTGCCGGTGTGAACGCGACGCCCACCTCTTTGGATCTGTATCCGGTCGAGGTCCCAGTGTCGTCAATTGAGCTGGCGAGAAAGATCGAGTTGATCAAACAGGGCGACAGAGCGGCTCGGGGAGTGGACCCGCGCATTCGAGAGGTGCAGGCATCGGTCAACGACGAGATGAAGTACGTGATGATCGCATCCTCTGATGGCCGGCTTGTTGGAGACGTGCAGCCGCTCGCGCGGTTCGGCATCTCCTGCATAGCTGATGACGACGGCAATCTTCAAGTGGGCCGTGCTGGAGGAGGTGGCCGCGTCGGCATTGATTTCTTCGAAACCGAGATGACTCCCGACCACTTCGCTCGCGAAGCGGCGCGTCAAGCGATCATTCAACTGGATGCGGTCGCGACTCCAGCAGGAACGATGGAAGTTGTGCTTGGCCCAGGCTGGCCGGGCATATTGCTCCACGAAGCTATCGGCCACGGTCTCGAATCGGACTTCAACCGAAAACAAACTTCGGCCTTTTCCGGTCTCATCGGACAGCGCGTTGCCTCAGAGATCTGCACCGTAGTCGATGACGGCACGCTTCCCGATCGTCGCGGGTCGCTCAACATCGACGATGAAGGTGAGCCGACAAACCGGACAGTGTTGATAGAGGACGGAATCCTGCGAGCCTACATGAGCGATTATCTGAACGCCAGCCTGGCGAAGTCCGGGCGAACGGGCAACGGGCGAAGGCAAAGCTATAAGCATATGCCGCTGCCGCGAATGACTAACACTTTCATGCTCGCAGGCCCGGACGCAAAAGAGGACATCATTCGCTCGGTTAAGCGGGGACTATATGCCGTGCAGTTTGGGGGCGGCCAGGTCGACATCACCAGCGGGGAGTTCGCGTTCAGCGCGTCAGAGGCCTACTTGATCGAAGATGGGAAGGTCACCGCGCCCGTGAAAGGCGCAACGCTTCGCGGCAATGGACCGCAATCTCTCAAACTTGTCACCGCCGTAGGCAACGATCTGGAGCTCGATCCTGGTGTGGGCGTATGCGGTAAGGACGGGCAAAACGTGCCCGTCGGAGTTGGGATTCCGACTATCAAGATAGGTGAGATGACAGTCGGGGGTACGCAGAGATAAGCGGCCGTACGCGCGTCCTTCAGTGGGCGCCCCTCCGGCATACACGAGGCTTTCCCTGAGCGAAAAGGACGCCCATAGAGGGACGTGCGCCCATACACGTGTGCGACAGAGACCATCCGCGCTGAATGACATTCCACCTGACTAAAGAATTCGCGGCCGGCGTCGCCCAGCAAGCGGTTGAGCGAGGAGCGAGCGCTGCTGAAGTAGTACTAAGGCAGCGGACGGAGTTTTCTGTTGGAGTAAGGCTCGGCCAGGTCGAGACGCTGAAAGAGTCAACCGATCGAGGACTGGGTTTGAGAATCCTGATCGAGGGAAGACAGTCTTCTGTTTCCGGTTCAGACTTCAGCCGCGATGCGCTGACGTCGTTGTTGGACGATGCGGTCGAGTTGGCGCGGCTCACTTCCCCGGATGACACCGCCGGTCTGCCCGACCCTCAAGAGCTTGCCACCTCCGTTCCCGACCTGGATCTGTACGACGAAGCGATCGAGAAGCTTTCAACCGAAGAGCAGATCGAAATGGCGTTGAGGGCGGAGCGCGCGGCGCAAGAATTCAGCGACCAAATAATAAACTCCGACGGCGGTGGATTCGATTCAGCGTACGGTTCGGTGATCCTGGCAAACTCATTGGGTTTTGCCGGTGAGTTTCAAACCACGTCGTGCTCGCTGGCATCGGTGCCGGTCGCCACAGGAGACGGGAAGATGCAGCGCGACTACTGGTACGATGTACGTCGAAAGCTTTCGGAGATGGACAGCCCCGAAGTGATCGGCGTTATGGCTGCCAGGCGGACATTGCGCAAACTCGGCGGGAGAGCAGTGCCAACCCAGGTAGTGCCGGTAGTGCTCGAGCCGAACATGGCCCGCGATCTGCTCGGGGATATCTTCAACGCCGCGTCGGGAGAATCGATCTTTCGAAAGGCAAGCTTCCTGGTGGGACAGCTTGGCGAACAGATCGCGAACGAGCGCCTGACCGTTATCGACGATGGATCCATGCAGCGTGGACTCGGTTCACGACCGTTCGATGGGGAGGGACTGCCGACGAGGCGCACCGTTGTGATCAGGAACGGGGTGCTCGAGAGCTATCTGCTTAACACCTACACCGCGCGCAAGCTGGGTCTCAGATCCACGGGCAACGCGGGGCGGGGTTTGAGCGGAGCCACCGGCGTTGAGGCGGGGAACTTGTATATCGAGCCGGGGCTGTACTCACCGGACGAAATAATTAAGTCAGTATCAAAGGGCTTTCTGATTACCGAACTGCTTGGGTTTGGCGTGAACATTGTCACCGGCGATTACTCGAGGTCGGCCTCGGGAATCTGGATTGAGAATGGCGAGCTGACTTTTCCGGTTCAAGGTGTGACGATTGCCGGGAACTTGAAGGAGATGCTCGGTTCAATAGAGATGATCGGGAACGATCTCGATTTCAGAGGCAGCGTTGTCTCTCCGACGCTGTTGATTGGAAGGATGACGATAGGAGCGTGAACTACCCAGACTAGAATCTGTGCTACTTTTAGGAGCGTATGTTCGAGCAACCAGCCGTAAAATCAGAGAAGGATCGCTCAAAGACAATCATGATCGTGAGCGGCCTGGCTGTTCTCATCGTGATCGTATTGATAGTTGTCGTCACGTCGCTCGGAAGACGGCCATTGCAAACCGATCTTGCGCACGCAGGTTCGCCCGAGTTCGACGCTTATGCTCCAAATCTGAGAATCGGCAACATCGAAAAGAAGACCGGTGAGAGACTCAACATCAGATATGCGCGAATTCTTTGCACGGTGGAGAACGCCGGGGATGAGGTGCTGGTCGGGCTTCAACTGAGGGTAGCGATTGTCGGAACCGGCGGCCAGTTGCTAAGGGATAAGATCTTTACGCCAGTGCCGAACACCAAAGATACTCTCGGGCCAAACCAGAGTATGAACATCGATGTCTCGGTGGAGCGAGTGCCCGATCCGTCCGAGATCACGGACATGACGATCGAGCTTTACGGACTGAAGCTGAAGTGACCCCGCTACTGCGCTCGCTTCACGGTTACGCCCGGAGGGGCCGTGAACTGGAACTGACTGTCAGGTACAACCAGGTTCTCGCGGACGTTCGATAACAGAAAATCCATCCTGGCGCCGCTGCGCTCAAAGATCACCATTCGCCTCACCTCGAACGAAGCCGGCGATACCTCGACCAGCAGTTGCTTGAACTCTTCGGGGGCGCGCTTAGGGAACAGCCGGAGCACTTGATTGCCGGCCCCGATTGCTAATTCGCCTGTTGCGATCTCGATGCGCTTGAAGTCGCGCCGCAGGTTTCCTCTACCAAGCAGGAAGAGAAAAGGAATTTGAGGGTCGGCGGCTTCTTTGATCGCCGACCGCGTTGCATTCTTTTCTCCGTACACATAAAAGAATACGTCCTTGCTATCGGAGACGAAAAGCTTGCGTTCCGGTGATGCGTATTCCCACCGAGCCTTGCTCGGCCGCTTTAACAGGAGGTGACCGGCCTCGCGAATGACGCGGCCGTCGGCGCCGTAATAGATTTGAACGAAGTCGGCGTCCAGCCCCTGCATGCGTGAGTACTTGCGCTGAAGGCCGTCGATCAGTGAGTTTAAATCCAGTGTTTGAGCTACCAGATTTGGACTAGCGCTGATGCAAGGAACAGCGAATGACGCAAGCAAGATCGATGCGAATGCGATACGCATCGGGCGAAGCGAGCAGGGAACTCTGCACCCGGTTAATCGGTTCGAGGGAGCCTTACGGTGCTTCACCAAGAGGTTAGCAGAAGGGGGTAGCATAGACTCTAGCCTGTGTATCGTCCTCAGCCAGGACACACCTACGAAAAATGGAACCACAGACTAAAGTCTATGCTACGTGTTCGCTGTCTGCAAAAACGTCCTCGAGCGAGCCGCGCCGGGGATTGATCGACACCAGCTTGCCACCGCACTCATGTATCAAAGCCAGCGTGCCATCGATCTCGCTTTCGTCGCGCAGCACCAGGTGAACGCCATTGGGTGTCGCCATCGCAGATTGCAACGATGACACCATTTCAGAGAAGCGGCCAAGGGCTGAGGGCTCGATGCCAATGGCGACGACTTCCAGGGCCGAGTCCTCGATGCCGGTAAGCTCGTGAACCGTGCCGCAGCGAACAAGCTTGCCCCGGCTCAGAATCGCGGCGCGATCACACAACGCTTCGACGTCAGAAAGGATGTGAGATGAGAAGAAAACGGTCTTGCCCTGTGCGCGTAGCGACAGCAGCAGATCCCGCACTTCGCGCCTTCCGATCGGGTCCAACCCCGACATCGGTTCATCCATAAAAACTATCTCCGGATCATTAACCAGAGCTTGCGCGATCCCGATTCGTTGAAGCATGCCCTTCGAGTATTTCCTGAGATGGCGATTGGCTCCGGCCGAATCGAGCCCTACCATGTCGAGCAACTCTTTTCCTTTCGCACTCGCCACCTCATCGGGGAGGCCGAACAATGCTGCGGTGTACTCCAAGAGCTCGCGACCGGAAAGATAGTCATAGAAGTACGGGTTCTCAGGCAGGTATCCGATTCGCGAGCGGGTAGCGACGTCGTCAATTGGATGCCCGAGTATTCGCGCAGCGCCCTTTGTCGGATAGATGAGCCGCATCAGCAGCTTGAGCGTCGTGGTTTTGCCCGCTCCATTAGGACCGAGGAATCCGAATATCTCGCCGCGCCGCACTTCGAGACTCAGGTGGTCGAGCGCTCGCACTTTTCTCTTTCTGAGAAAGCCAACCTCGTAGTCCTTCGTTAGCTGAATAATCTCGATTACTACTTCGGGCGTGTCTTTCGCAGTAGCGCTCATTTCGTTGTTCTTTCGAGGCACTTTCCTGCAGCGCGTAGGAATGTTTCACGGATCTCCGGGTCAGGTATCCTGTCCGCTTCTTTCCGCAACGGCAACGCTTGTTCTTCGGGGGCTGTGAACTTTACCTCCTCGGGGACTTCGGGCTCACGAACAATCACGTCGGGATTGACGACATACTCAATCGTTGTGACCAGTGGAGCGCCAAGCAAGGAGTTTAGCTTGAATAGAGCCTGACCGCGCATGCTCATCAATTGAGTGCGCCAGGTCGCATCAGGCACGGCAACAATCAAGGTCTTTCTCTCAAGCCGGATAGGCGCCGTGACTTTACGAATCGGACCGCCCACGGCTACAAGCCACGCTGCGAATACCGCCTGCTCGCGAACATCATCGGAATCCCCGGCGTGGCGGATCATCTGCGGAACCAGCCTCAACAGATCGGTCAACATAGGAGGTCAGTCGTCCGTAGTCCGTAGCCCGTAGTCCGTACACATTCCCCTTCGCGAGTCCGAGCTACTGACCACGGACTACGGACTACGGACTATTCAATGCTTTATCTTCGGCCAGTAAACTGCGAAGTCGAAGTGCGGATCGTTCGGTTCCTTGTGACACTGAACGCAACCCACTGGCGTCGCCAGGCCGTATCCTTTGCCCGGGTTGCTAGCGTGCTCCCGACCCGGGCCGTGACACTCCTCGCACTGAACGTTAGCGAACTGAGGCGTCGTGTAGAGTGTTTTAAAGCCTCCCCTCTCGAAGCCAACGACATGACATCGCACGCATTCGTTGTCGAACTGTTGGCTCTTCTTCTCGAGCGTGGCCATCGCACGAGCGTGCCTTGTGTCTACCCACACCTGATGTTCCTTCTCGTGACAACCCGCACACGTCTCTACTCCGACGTAAGGCGATTCTCCTACAGCCATCAGAGCGGCCGTGTTGGGCGAAGAAAACGTCGTGTGTGCCGCCTCTGCGTTCTTAGTCTGTTCGTTGGTGAATTCGGTATGCGCCGCGGTGACAACCTCTAAAGCCGATGGGTCGTCTGGTATGACAGAATCAAGCGCTATGTACCTGTTCACCTGATTCTCCGCGCTTCCGTCGCCTTTGACATACACGCGCATCTCGCCCAGATACTTAGTCTGGTTATAGGCATACGTGATCGTCGCGCGATTGAAGTGCTGCACTTCATCCAGGTTGCTCGTTTGCCGCGCTCCGATAATCGTATCTATCTCGGAGTTCTCGGTGGCCAGACGTTGGGCAGAGGGCACGTCCATATAAGCGAGCGCCACGATGAAGTCTGCTTTCTGTTTTAGCTCAGGCAAGACCCTCTTGGCAGCTTCAAACGGATCGGCTATGCGGTAGCCCGCATAGACCTCCTCCTTCGCATTCGGGCCCACCGGCTTCGCTTCGGAGAACCCGACGAAACCGATTCGCAACTTCTGGCCGGGCGCGCCGCGCTTCAGCGCTATCTCGCGAATCACGTACGCAACTGGAGCGCGATGCTGATCGTCCATGGGTTGGATATTGGCCGACACCAGCCGCTCGATGAATGGGTAGTCGTCAACGCGCTTGCCGTAGCCGTCTTTCTTCAGAAGCTCGGCGATATAAGGCAGGTCCAGGTAACTAACGTTCGCAACGTCGTGATGAAAATTGCCGTATCCCTTGACGACCCACTTGTTTTTTGTCATAACCTCGGCGGGTAGTTGGTCTGCGCTGAAACGATCATCCGTGAACAAGTTCCCTGCGTCGACGACAAGCGTCGGGACTTCCATGTTTGATCTGTGTTTGAGAGCTTTCGTATAGCTGACACGCCGTGCCAGTCCACCCATGGGGTGGCTCGGTCAGCCACAGGTTTCCAGGCTGCCGTGAACATCGGCGCCGTACAGAATCGCAAATGCGTAGCCGTCGTCTTCGCCTAACCGCTCTTTTATTTTTGGGTCGTTCAGGTCAAAACTGAGGCTGTCATCCGTACCATCCAAATCCGGATCGGAACGAGAACAGCCGTGGTTGGTCACTGCGAACGCGGCCATCAGAGTAACCATGACCAGCAAAGAGATTTTTCGACGCAAGGCAACCTCCAGGTCAATCGCTATTTCGCGCGGCTCAGAACAAAGCCGATCTTGAGCTTTGCTTCGGGCCATCAGTTCGCAAATCAATAAGTATGCCGGTGAGAGAGCCCAGAATCATACTTGCTTCCGCGTCCCCCCGGCGCGCCGAGTTGCTCACGCAAATCGGGGTCGAGTTTGAGCTCACGCCCAGCGAAATCGGGGAGCGGCCTCATCCTGATGAGACGCCCGCCGATTATATCACACGCATTGCAAGGGCTAAAGTTATTGCCGTTGCGCGCAAGCGCGAAGCCGGACTCGTTATAGGCGCGGACACTGTGGTCGTACTGGATGGCCGGCTGATGGGCAAACCCGAGGATGAAACGGCCGCTGAGAGGATGCTCACGCAGTTGTCAGGACGGTGGCACGCGGTTATGACCGGGGTCGCGCTCTATGATATCGAAACGAGGAGCGAGGTAGCCGACTATGAGAAGACGCTGGTCAAATTCGCCCGGCTTACGGAGCGGGAAATCGAATGGTATGTGGCGACCGGAGAGCCGATGGATAAGGCGGGGGCTTATGGGATTCAAGGACTCGGCGGGCTGTTCGTCGAAGAGATCGCGGGCAATTACTATAACGTTGTCGGGCTTCCCCTCCCTCTCGTGTATCGCCTGGCTCGCCGACTCGGATACTCGTTTATGAAGTAGGCTTAATTCGCAGCGTCAGAAAGGGAATTCGCGTGAGCAACATCGAAGGCAAATCGGCCGTTGTGACGGGAGCAACCCGTGGAATCGGATTGGCGATCGCGCGCGCTTTACTGGAGCGCGGCGGGCGCGTATTCATTTGCGCTCGAAACAGAGAATATGTCGATCAGACGGTAACGTCTCTCAAGCCCGAATATGGTGAGAACATTTATGGCGCTCCGTGCGATGTCCGCAGCTACGATAGCGTCCGCTCGCTGTTTAGCAAGGTCAGACAGCAGTTCGGCGCGCTCGACATTTTAGTTAACAACGCCGGCATCGGCTCGCATAGCTACGTGGAGAAGATGTCTGTAGAGGAATGGAACGCCACGCTTGAGACGAATCTCTCTGGGGTGTTCTATTGCTGCCACGAAGCGTTGCCTTTGCTGAAGCAAGGTGGCGGCGGCTACGTCATCAACATCGGAAGCCTTGCGGGTAAGAATGCCTTCCCGGGCGCTGCAGCTTACTGCGCGTCGAAGTTCGGACTGATCGGATTCTCTGAAGCTCTAATGCAGGAAGTGCGATATGATCATATCCGCGTAAGCTACGTGATGCCCGGCTCGGTGAACACAAGCTTCGGGCGGAGCGGTGAACAAGACCCATCAACAACCTGGAAGCTCTTGCCCGCCGATGTCGCCCTTGTCGTCACGAATCTGTTGGAGATGGATCCGCGGGCCTTGCCAAGCCGGGTTGAACTCAGGCCCTCGGAGCCGAAGAAATAGCAAAGGCATTATTAGTCTGTGCACGAAGGTTTACGCTGTAACTCGCTGAGTGGGCTGAACTAGCACAACACCGGTATAGATGCGGTGCGTTGACATCCGAAAACCGCGCTTGCTAGAATTCGCGTTGGTTGTTATAGCAATCATGCATTTCACCCCGGAACCTTAAAGTATGGCAACAACTGAAACTGAATTAACCTCGACGACTGAAGCTCCGCCTGTAGCTGCGCCGACTGTCAAGGTGAGCTCCACAAAGAGCGTTTCCGTGCTCGACAGAATACTGCGCCTGCTCAGCTCCGTGCGATTCGGCATCGTGATGCTGAGCATTCTGCTTTCGTGCTGCATGCTCGGCATGCTCGTTATGCAGGTCAACGTCGATGGGTTCGATAAGTACTACGCGAATCTGAAGCCGGCTCAGAGGACGGTCTACGGTGCTCTTGGGTTCTTCGACATCTATCGTTCGCGGTACTTCACTCTTCTGCTGGCGATCACCGGTCTGAACATAATCCTTGCATCGATCGATCGCTTCCCGGCAGCGTGGCAATATATACGCAAGCCGAAGCTTAAAGCCTCTCCCAAATTTATCGCGGCCCAGATGTTTAACGCAGAGGCTGTCGAGTACGCTGATCCGAAGGGAGTTGCCGAGAAGATACGCAAGGCGTGGCGCAAGCGTGGATTTCGTGCTCGCATCGACGAAGAGAATAATCGAGTAACCGTGTTCGCTCAGCGCAATACGTGGAACCGCCTTGGCGCTTACGTCGTGCACGTGGCGCTGCTGACGATCTTCACTGGCGGCTTTCTCACGAGCCGTTATGGCGTGGGCGGCTCTATGGAGATCAAGCCGGGCAAAACATCCAACGCGTTCGCGACGAGTGATATCTTCCTCGACGGCGCCCGCCAATCTTCGGCGCACCTTCCATTTCAAATCGAGTGCACAGACTTGCAGCAGAAGCTGATCAGGCCCGAAGGCAGTCTCGATAATTCGAACACGATCGACTGGCTAAGCTACATCAGGATCATCGACAAGGAACGCAACGTCGAACAGGACATGCTAGTTCACCTGAACAACGTCGGCGATTATCGCGGCTATCGGTTCTTCCAGAACTCATTCCTGCCTGTCGGAAATGGTCGTCAGATAACGATTACCTTCGAGCCGGCTAACGGCGGCGGGGCGACTTTGCCGCCTGTGACCATAAAGCGCAATGGCTCCGCGGAGGTTCCAGGTATCGGCACGGTTAGATACGTGAATTTCTATCCGGATTTCGATGTCGATAATTCGGGACCAACGACGTTGTCGCGAGAATACAACAATCCGGCTGCGCAGCTCGAGATAACCGGGTCCGACGGCAAGCGAACGATGTCTTTTGCGTTCAACCCTCAGCTTGCCGAGCAGTACCTGTCCAAGGCAAACGAGAAGGTCGGAAAAGAAGGCGGAGAGAATCCGCTTCTGGTCGATGGAAACAAGATTATCTTGAGAGACTTTGAGAAGGTGTCCCTCACTCACACGTTGACAATCCAGTACGATCCGGGACGCACACCGGTCTACATCGGTTTCACGCTGTTGGTTATGGCATTGTGCGGAGTTTTCTTCTTCTCTCATCAGAGGGTCTGGGCGGTGATTGAACCGAACGGAAGCGGTTCGAAGATCTACTTTGGTGGAAACACAAACCGGAACAGGCCTGCCTTTGAAGGCCGGTTCAATTCGCTGGTGCAGTCTGTTACGGGAGGATCAAAAGATGAGTAGAGCTATAAAGCACGAAGAAGCGATGATGCCCGAGTTGGAGCTGACCGTTCCTGAGAAGGCGATCGGTCTGTTGCCGATCGTGCTTCCGATAGTCGGGGCGATCCTGTTAATCCTGGTGCGCATTCAAGCCGGGCGGCCAATCGGCTTCATCTATTGCGACGCGTTGATCATGCTCGCGCTGATCAGCTACATCTTTGGCGCGGTTCTTCTCGTGACCAACATCTACGTCAAAGAGAACATCCTGAACCGGCTCGGTCTGATCACGGTCGCGATGGGTTACTGCTTCAACCTGTCGGGCTGGATGGTACGATGGATTGAGGCCGGTGATAAGGAAGGCTGGAAGGAAGGCATCAACGGAGGGTGGCGATACTTTCCGTTGGACAATCTGTACGCTCTGACGTTGGGTTTCTGCGCTGGTGCGGCGCTGACGACGCTGGTTGTGATCCGCAAGCCCAAGTATCGAGCGCTGGGCGCGATGTCAATGCCAATCCTGGTCGTTATACTCGCGCTTGGAATGATGCTCGGCAGCGGCATAAGCACATTGCCTCCAATCCTGGACAGCTACTGGCGGCCGATCCACGTTTCAATAGCGACGGTGGCATACGGCGTATGCCTCTTTAGTTTCGGGCTCGCGTTCGCGTACCTGGTGAAGGACGGGATCCGCTTTGAAGGCGTCGCGCTTTGGACGGCGCTGTTCGGGCTAGTTGTGATCGTGATGCTGGGGTTCGGCACGACCAGCGCTTTCGAGGTACCTTTTCACGCTCAGTACACCGTGAACCTGTTTATGGATCATAGCTCGCTGCCCTTGCGCACTGAGCTGCCAATGGTCGGACCCCTGATGGCCCTGACTTTGTTGGTGCTCGTCGTTGCGGTAGCACTGTTTGCGCTCGATCATTTCAACAAAGACGAAAAAGCCAGAGTGTGGGGTTGGAAGCTCTTCAACGGCGCGGTCATTTTGCAGGCCATCGTGTTGGTGGTGCTTTTCTGGCAGATGAAGAACCTCGACAATCCGGCTGCGAACGTACCGGTCCGAGAGTATCCCTCTTTCAGCGTATGGATGTCCGAGCAGTCGCAGCAAAACGTGACTCCTGAAGACGCTCAAAGGTGGGTGCAGCAGAACGCGTCGAGTTTGAGGCTCAGCATGACCTCGAACCCGGTTGAATTCGGCGGACTGATCGGCCTGTCTGTCGCGCTGTTCCTTATCGCGCTGTTCTCGTGGAAACGCGAACCACTCATGTCGGCACTACCACCACTCAAGACGATCGATTCCTTACTGTACCGCACGGTCGGAGTTGCGTTCCCACTGTTAGCGCTGCTGCTGATCACCGGAGCCGTGTGGGCTAATGAGTCGTGGGGCCGGTATTGGGGATGGGACTCGAAGGAAGTAGGCGCATTGGTCGCGTGGATGGCTTACGCAGGCTTCTTGCACACGCGCATCGCCCATGGCTGGCGCGGCAGAAGAAGTGCTTACTTCGCGCTGTTAGGGTTTGCGCTGGTGATATTCACGTGGCTGGGGGTCAGCTTCATCATTCCAGGCCTGCACTCCTATGCCGGCGTTTAGACTTGGGGCGCTGACCGTGGTGCGGATTTAGCAAAGAGGGCGAGCTCGCGGGCTCGCCCTCTTTGTTTCTGGTCAATCCGTGATACTCGGCAAGCCGGGCAATCATCAGCCAAGGTACATTGCGAACGGCCAAGGCGCAAGCCGGGCTACTTGTTGTGAATATCTTGTTGCAAGAGAAAGGTATTGAGAATCGAGAGTCGCCCTTGGTAGTATTGCATCATCAGTATTTCACCTCGGGAGACTAACCGGATGTTAAGAGTTGCAGTTTGGCTGCTGGCCATCATCGGCGGCGGCGGCGCAGGAGTTGGGGACCATACTAACGATCCCGCCAGGTTATTGAGCAAGATTGAAGAGGGAAGGGACCACCTCAAGAACGAATCAGTTCAAATGATCATGGGCACCGTCGGCACGCGTCGCGTACGGATCGGCCGCCGACAGTTCACAAACGTTCCGGTAACCGGCATCGTCGGGCGCGAGATGGCGCTGGCAATTCTCGACACCGGCGGAAAGATCAGAATTGCGCGCGCAATCAAGCGGGACCCGGGCTTCGAGGTACTCACTCCCGGTTTCATACTTTCGATGCGCCGCGAGAACGGAATCAACTCCGACATCGCCTGCATAGATCCCCCCAGTGGGAAAGTCGTAGCTGTGAAGTATCCGGTGTCAAACGAGAACAATCGCTTCGGCCCAGGCGATTCAGTGATACAAGCCGTCTATACTCCTTACTCAGCCGAAATAAAGACTGAGGAAGTGATCAAGAAAGGCATCGACGTACAGAACGGTTTCATTGAAAAAGCTTATTCGCGCCTGCGAGACCGCGGAGTCCTGTCGCGGGCGTTCGCGGGACGGCGAGTTGCAGACGTGATACCGAAACACATCCTTCGGGTGTTGCTGCTAAACGAGCACATCGACCCGAGCGAGTTCAAAAGTGCAGGGATAGCCAGGCCTCTTGCTGAACGAGTGTTGACGGTGATCGGGACAAATCGCGATAAGGCTTACGCATATTCGATCAGCTCCGCAGGGGCTCGCGGGCTTGTGCAGATGATACCGTCGACCTACTCGCTTCTCTTGAATAGGTATCCGGCGGCGGCGCTGAAAAGTGATTTTCACACTGCCATGGGCGACCCGATCAACGCGGTGATGGCGCAAGTGTTGTTATGCGATTCGGATTGGGAATCAATCAAAGCACGAAGCGACATACCGGCAGAGCGCGTCGGGCCCTATCTGGCGGCGGCGTATAACGGCGGAGTCGGCCGCGTCCTATCGGTGTTGTCCCACGATCAAACCGACTGGATGGAAGATCCTGATTCGAACAGCCGCCCGACAATGACCGTATCCAAGAAGGTTCAGGTCAGAGTTCGCTCGCGCAGGGGGCGAATAGCGAGACGCTACGTTATTAAGAAGTATACTCAATCGATCTTCAAGAACGAGACCAGCAAGTACGTGAGCCAATATCACTGGATCAGCGACTTTCTGGCAGAGCGCTCGAAGCGGGAGACCCCACCACGTAATGTTGAAGTGCGATAGGCTGATACTTCGATCCCCATCACATTAAGTCTTGTTGGGCCGCCGCTGCAGCGTGGCGGCCTTTCTCTCACGCCGCATAGTCTTTTGAAGGTTGTGGTAGAACGTAGGCGAGAAAATAAAGAAGGACCGAAGCGACCAGCACAGCCCCCGTTGCCCTGATCATTTCGGCCCTTCCGTTTCGAAGCTCGTCTCTAGAGTTGGCAAGCCCGGTGCCACAGGCAATATCACATCAGACCTGGTCTAAACTGTTGATACTGGGTTGCGGAGGGCAGTCGAGTCTCAGAGTAGCGCAAACCGGCTCACAGATTCTGTCATCGGATGTTACTGTTTTTGTTATTGCATCAATCAATTTGCTGTTCTAGCCCCAACTTTGACGAGCGTGTTTCTTCACGATATGATAAAGCACTGATGAAATTGCTTCGTTCCACCGAGAAGCCTTGGCCTGATACAAAGGTGTATTGAAAATGCATGTCCTGATAACAGGCGGAGCAGGATTTTTAGGCTCACATCTTGTCGACCGCTTAATCGCAGACGGACACGAGGTGATTGTGTTCGACAACCTGCTCACCGGCCGCATCGACAACTTAGAGCATCACCTGGGTAATGAGCGTTTCAAGTTTGTGAAGCAGGATGTGACGGAGTATCTATATGTGGCCGGAGACCTGGATGCAGTGGTGCACTTCGCATCGCCCGCGAGCCCAATCGACTACCTGCAGCTCCCAATTCAGACGCTGAAAGTGGGCAGTCTCGGAACGCACAAAGCGTTGGGCCTTGCCAAAGCAAAGCGCGCGCGGTTCCTCCTGGCATCGACGTCGGAGGTGTACGGAGATCCACAACAGCATCCGCAAACAGAAGAGTACTGGGGGCACGTCAACCCCGTGGGACCGCGCGGCGTGTACGATGAAGCAAAGCGCTTCGGCGAGGCGATTACGATGGCTTATCATCGCTATCACGGACTTGATACTCGCATCGTCAGAATATTCAACACGTATGGAACGAGGATGCGGCCCAACGATGGTCGAGTGATTTCAAACTTCGTCGTTCAAGCGTTAAAGGGCCAGCCGCTCACGGTCTACGGAGACGGCGAGCAGACACGTTCCTTCTGTTATGTGAGCGATTTGATCGAAGGTATTTTGCGCCTGTTGATGAGGCCAGACGGGGGAGGATCGAAGTCAATCGACCGACGGCCAGGCGAGGAGGACGACGTCCACTTGCCTACGAACATCGGCAACCCCGGTGAATTCACCGTCATCGAGCTAGCGCGCATGGTCATCGAGTTGACCGGGAGCCGCAGTATCATCGAGCACAGACCTTTACCGGTCGACGATCCGCGCGTGAGGCAGCCGGATATCAGCCGCGCGGCCAGAATCCTGGGCTGGCAGCCCATGGTGAGCCTGGAAGAGGGGCTCAGGAATACGATCGCATTCTTCGCGAATACTCTGTAGCCTTTGTCGAGGATTGGAGAACGCCATGCATATAGCAGTCATCGGGACCGGCTACGTTGGACTGGTCACAGGTGCATGCTTTGCCGACTTTGGAATGAAAGTAACATGTGTGGACAAGGACCAGGACAAGATTCGCTCGATTAGGGCTGGCAAGTTGCCGATCTACGAGCCCGAACTCGATGCGCTGGTCTCGAAGAACGTGCGGGAGGGTAGGCTTGAGTTCAGCACCGATGTTAGGGGAACAGTCGAGCAATCGCTGGTTGTCTTCCTTGCGGTCGGCACGCCGCCCAGCGGAGACGGGTCGGCTGATATGAGTCAGATCGACGAAGTGGCTCACGAGATCGCAAAGTCGCTGAACGGCTATAAGGTGATCGTGACGAAGAGCACGGTACCGGTTGGCGCAGCTTCTCGCATCAAGAAGATCATCGAGGAGAACAAAACAACATCAGTCCGGTTTTCGGTAGCAGCGAACCCTGAGTTCTTGAGAGAAGGTGCCGCAATTAACGACTTCAGGCGGCCGGACAGAGTAGTGATTGGGTGCACAGATGAAGAAGCGGTGGCGATACTGAAGGATATTTACCGTCCGCTATACTTGATTGAGACTCCGTTCGTCATCACGACGCCCGAGTCTGCGGAAATGATCAAGTACGCTTCGAATGCTTTTTTGGCAACGAAGGTTTCGTTTATCAACGAGATATCCAGGCTATGCGAACTGCTGGGCGCCGATGTTCACGATGTGGCGAGGGGAATGGGAATGGATGTGCGAATCGGCTCTAAGTTCCTGCATCCCGGACCTGGGTTCGGCGGAAGTTGCTTCCCAAAGGACGCAAAGGCGCTCGTCGCTCTGGGCCGTAGCGTGAACTATGACGTGCGAATCGTCGAAGCAACCCTGCGCGTGAACGAAGCTCAGAAAAACTCCATCATCGATCGCATCAGACGGCTATTGCCTCACCTCGGCGGCAAAACGATCGCAATACTGGGATTGGCTTTCAAGCCCGAGACTGATGACATGCGAGAAGCACCCTCAATCAAGATAATCGAGGACCTGCTTGAGGCGGGAGCAAAGATTCGAGCCTACGATCCGGCCGCGATGGAGTCAGCGCGTCGTTTGTTACACGACGTTGTGTATTGCGAGGACGAGTACGAGGCCGTTCGTGACAGCAATGGCCTGGTCGTGGTCACCGAATGGAACCAATTTCGGCGGCTCGATATGGATCGACTGAAGCAACTGATGCGCGAGCCAAACTTCATAGATCTTAGAAACCTCTATGAGCCTGAGACTATGCGTTCTGCGGGGTTCAACTATCTGGCGATGGGTCGCAACTGAAATGCGGTCGCGTACCAGTTTTAAGGAGGTCGCGGCGATGAAAGAATGCGCTAGTCTGAACAGATCGCGATTGGTGGTTACCGGAGTTGTTGTCGCGCTGCTGGTACTACCCATAAGCGCCCAGCAGGAGCGGAGCCGAAAGCCGGTCCCTCAGGAAGAAGAGCCGATAAAACTGCACACGACTCTTGTGCAAGTACCTGTCGTCGTGAGCGCGCACGGTGGCCGCTACGTGAGCGACTTAACTCGGGATGACTTCACTATCTTCGAAGATGGCATCAAGCAGAACCTGGAAATATTCGGCTCAGTTGAAGAACCCTTCAGCGTCGCACTGTTATTGGATTCAAGCGGCTCAACCGAAGGCGCGCTCGACCAAATCAAGTCGGCGGCAATGGCTTTTATCAGTAACCTCAGGCCGCACGATCGCGTGATGGTAGTCTCCTTCAATGACAGCGTTGAGGTCCTTTCCGAGTTGACGAACGACACAACGAGTCTCAACGCGGCGGTGCGATCGATCAAATCGGGCGAATTCACGCAGGTTTATGAGGCAGTCTATACGGCCGTTTGGGAGAGGCTTCACGACCTTCCTGGAAGAAAGGCCGTGATCATATTCAGCGACGGAATCGACACGGCAAGTAGCGAGATTTCCGCAGAGGATACGCTGGATGCGGTCATCGAGAGCGAGGACATTATCGTTTATCCGATTCGTTACGCTACCCGTGAAGATGTCGAACGGAAGAATGATGCCAGGACCCGGACGTCGTTGAATCCGAATAGTACCTACGCAGTGACCACAAAGCTGGAGGAGAGCAGGCGAGAGCTGGATCGCTTATATAGGAGCGCAGACGAGTATCTGCAGCAACTCGCCGATATGTCTGGCGGGATCGTCGAGCGCGCGGATAGACTTGGCGATCTGAAGTCAGCGCTGGGAAGAATAGCCGAAGAACTGCGGCACCAATACCTTCTTGGCTATTACCCCACAAACAAGCAAAAGGACGATCGCGCGCGTAAGATAACGGTTCGAGTGTCTCGCCCAGGCGTCACAGTTCGGGCACGCCCGGCATATAGAGTCGCCCAGTAGCCGGGGCGCGCGGTTTAACTTCAAACTAGCTGTGACAGCCGCGCACGAGCGGCTTCCAACTGATATGCCGTGGCTGAAGAATCTTCTGGCAACTATTGAGGATGGCGCATCGCGCGGGGAACCCGTCGCCGTGGTCCGAGTTTTGGACGCTGCATCCGGTAAGAAGGCGACGGTTACTGTTTCTCAAGGCGAATTGTTCCCGCCAATAGCCGACGGAAAAATAACCGAGAAGATAATCGCGGCTGTCGATAGCCTGATGGCTAAGAGGGGCGTTGCCGATTTGGTCGCCGCAACGGATCAGCAGGGGAGTGCAGTCAGGCTTGCGATCGAGATAATCAGACCCAAGTTCGAGCTGGTGGTCTTCGGCGCCGGCCATGTTGGCCAAGCGGTTGCACTGATTGGCGCACTAACCGGATATGAAGTCACTGTGATAGATGACAGGGAAGAGTTCGCTTCACGGAGCAGATTCCCTGATCCGAGAATCCGCCTGCTGGTGAGCGACTATGCCAGCGCAACCGAGACGCTGGAGCTCTCGGCGAGCACTGCCGTGGTGATTGTTACACGAGGGCACCAGTACGACGAGGTTTGCCTCAAGAAGGTCATCCGCTCAAACGCAACCTATATTGGGATGATCGGGAGCCGTAGACGCGTGCTGTCGGTGTTCAAGAAGCTCGCCGGCGAGGGCGTTGCTGAAGAGGACTTGCAGAGGGTCCACGCGCCCATTGGATTGCGGATCGGCGCAATATCTCCGCAGGAGATTGGTGTATCGATACTCGCAGAGATAATTGATCACTTGAACAATCCTGGCCACGAATACAAGGGAGAAAGAAATGCCATTTGAAGGACTGGATGTCTTGGGAATTGGCGCCCTGCTGTCAGATGAGGAGAGACTCGTTCAGGCGGAGGTGAGGAAGTACGTTGAGTCGGAAATCAGTCCGGTTATTGCCGGGTGTTTCGAAGAAGGTCGGTTTCCGGTTGAACTGATTCCCAGCCTTGCGCAACTGGGCGTGTTGGGAGCGAATCTTCCCGAGGAGTACGGCTGCGCCGGCATGAACAACGTGGCATACGGATTGGTTATGCAAGAACTGGAGGCAGGTGATTCCGGGATCAGGAGTTTCGCTTCGGTCCAGGGTGCGCTTTGCATGTATCCAATATTTCAGTTCGGCAGCGAAGAGCAGAAGCGGAAGTGGTTGCCTGAAATGGCTGCTGGTAAAGTAATCGGGTGCTTTGGGCTTACCGAGCCGAACTTCGGCTCTAATCCGAACGGCATGCTGACAAGAGCTAAAAGGGATCGGGACGGCTGGGTGCTTAATGGTTCGAAGGCGTGGATAACGAATGGCTCAATGGCGCACATCGCCGTCGTGTGGGCGAAGACCGATGAAGATGACCAGATCCGTGGCTTCATAGTAGAGAGAGGAACCAAAGGCTTCAGTACGCGGGAAACGCATCATAAGCTCAGCCTGCGTGCGTCAGACACGTCGCAACTGTTCTTCGAAGATTGCCTGATTCCAGAAGAAAATATCTTGAGTGGCTCGGGCGGCCTGAAGAGCCCGCTGATGTGCTTGACTCAAGCGCGCTACGGAATAGCGTGGGGCGCAATCGGTGCAGCGATGTCGTGCTTTGACGTCGCGCTAAAGTACTCAAAGGAGCGGATACAATTCGGGCGGCCGCTTGCTGCGTTTCAACTTACCCAAAAGAAGCTAGCGGAGATGGCTACTGAGATCAGCAAAGCACAGTTGTTGAGCTTACACCTGGGGCGCTTGAAGGACGGCGGCAAGCTCAAACCGGTTCATGTGTCGATGGGAAAGATGAACAACGTGTCGATCGCTTTGCAGTGTGCCCGCACGGCTCGAGGCATCCTCGGGGCGAACGGCATCACGGGGGAGTATCCGATCATGCGTCACATGTGCAACCTCGAATCGGTTTACACGTACGAAGGCACGCACGAGATCCACACGCTTGTGCTCGGACAGCACCTTACAGGCGAAAGCGCATTCGAATGAGCCCAGCATTAACATCTGACCGAAACAAACAGAACCTATCCCTCTACGCTTTGCCTCATGTTCTAACAGCTTATGACATGCTTGCCCAGACAAAGACAACGAAGGACAAAACACTGTGATAGCCTCAGAAGATTTCCACCAACTTATCGTTGAATTTAAGGAATCTTTCGCTTCAACGGAAGCGGGACAGCGACATCTGAAAGCATATGCCTCCGCAAGAGAGGTAGGCCGTGCCAATTTCAAGTCAGTTTGTGACGCCGCTGATCGCGGTCAAGACGTCACGGATCAAGTCCTATTAAAACTCCTTCCCCACTGGGACACTCCGTACAATCGCGAACATGGTGCCTGGCTTCATTTTGCTCCCGTGGTAACGCGTAGCGTCAAGTTGTGGTTCGAGAAAGCAGGTTGGGCCAGTCCAGAGATGTGGCCAGAGCTCGCCAATAGGGTTTGCAATTTGTGCGGAGCGTTAACGAGAACCCCGAGACGCTTATCGCCGCTTCTGAAAACTTCTCGATGCGCACGAAAGGAGTGCAGTCAGCTTTCCTCTCACCAATTCTTAATGCCCTACGACCTTCGGAATTTCTAATTGTCAATTCGAAGACATTGAAGACACTGGCTGAGATTTCCGGAACCAGCTTCGACGCCAAGCTCAACTCTTATCCGAGTTCAAACGCAGCGCAGAGACAGTTGCTGGAGAATTTTCAAGCCGAGTTTACTTCAATCAGTGATGGCTTTCTTCCCGGTGATATCTTCGATGCATTCGCACATTGGTTCGTGGCGATTCGCTCAAACGAAACCACAGGGAAATCACCGGACGTCGCGGCAGCATGGTTCGCTCGGAAGTTATTCGAAAGTGCGCGTGCGGCCGAATTTCTGCGAGCAGCACTGGAATTAGGCGGATTCTTTGTTCCAATCTGCGTGACCGACGAACGAACCGGGAAGCCGCCGTTGCTGATCGTCGGCTCGAAACGGCTGCGCTCGTGAGCGCTACGGTCTTTTCGGGGCAAACGACTTCTTTTTGAGGCAGATGCGGTTTCTAAGGCAAAACCTTATGTTACTATGTTACGGCTTTGCCTAAGAAAACCTGTTTGCCTAAGAAATCGGACTTTTGCCTCAAAAAGCATCGAGGCCTATGACTGAAAGGGGTAGCTGTTTGAGCGGCTGATCGTGTCAGTTGCTCTGTAGAGCACCAGCTAACCGCATAGTCCCCTTTGGAACGTCTGTTTTTGTGAGGCCGGTGTGTGTTTTAGCTTGTGGTTTTTCGGACATGCGAGCGTGGTTTTGTAATGATGTCGCGCTGTGATTGTGCCGGCAAGTTCATTCAAGTTCACGGGCGGGGAGCCACGTTACCATTTCACCGCCAGCGCACTCGTCGGCCAAATTGTCCAGAATTGCGGACAATTTACTTTTTTCGAATCGAGACGATTATGCGAGAATCTTTCGGCATACAAGCTTAGGGTTTGGTCATCCTATTGAGTCAGAAGCTCTCTTCTTATATCCTATTGCTGCTGTGCATTTCAGTTCCAGAACACCGATGCCCCCGCTCGACACTTGCGTCGAGCGTCTTTGGCTGCTGAGTGATGCACCGGCGCATTCCAAGGAGCGGATTGCCCCGAGCGGTACGATTGATCTGGTGATCAATCTTCACGAGAACGAACTTCGGATTTACGAGGCCGCGAAACCAGAGCGATGCAAACGCTTTTCAGGAGCTGTCGTTTCCGGGACTCATAGCGGACCTTTCGTGATAGATCCGCGGGAACGCGTTTCCGTCATTGGCGTGCGTTTCAGACCAGGCGGCGCATTTCCGTTTCTTGGCACGCCAGCAAGCGAACTGGCAGATACACATGTTGACCTGGAGGCGCTTTGGGGGATTTCGGCCATAGAACTTCGCGAGCGGCTGTGCGTAGCCAAAACGCCGGCAAAGCGGTTTAACCTGTTGGAGAAAGCGCTCGTGGCGCATCTGTTCCGGCCGTTGGAGCGTCATTACGCCGTGCGATTCGCGCTCGACACTTTCGGTCGAGCCGGCTCTGGCTTGGCTATTCGCGATGTCGCGCGGGATGCTGGCCTCAGTCAACGCCGCTTCATTCAGTTGTTCGCGCGCGAGGTCGGCATGTCGCCCAAGCTGTTTTGTCGTGTCCGGCGTTTTCGGCAAGCGCTCGAAACAGTGCGACAGACCGCTGTGCCGAATTGGGCGCAGGTGGCGGTGGATTGTGACTATTACGACCAATCGCACCTGATTCACGACTTTCGACTCTTCTCGAACCTGAGCCCTACGGAATATGTTCGTCAACGAAGTGAATGCGTGATGCAAAATCACGCGACGCTGGTCGGGTAGGTCAATTTTTTCCAATACGGAACTCATCCGCTGTTCGATAATGGGCGAAATTGAGATTCTATGAAACGAACCTTCGCTCTTATTCTCGCCGCCCTGGCTGCAGCCGCCCTGTTCGGGGGGCTTGTGTATGCCGTGCTGGTGGCCGCGCATGTTTCGGAGCCCGCCGCCACCACGGTTTACGGCTTGACCCCCCGGCGACTCTGGGCCACTACGGCCGCTGTGCTGGCGCTGGTCGGCGTGGTCATCGGTGGGCTGGCTCTGGCCCGCTCCGCCGGTCGTATCGGCACCGGTAACGGGAGAATGGGGGCTATCGTAGCCCTCGTGGCGGGGCTGATCGCCGTGGTCAACGGCGGGCTGAATTTGGCCAGCGCCAAAGGTGGTCCCGGCACCGGCAACGGAGTAGTCGGTGGCGCTGTGGCCCTGGTGCTGGGGCTGATCGCCATGGCCCTCGGTGGGCTGGCTCTGGCCCGATCCCGCCGCACCCGCTGACCCAGCCATTGTCATCCGCTTTTTGATAGTGGGCTACGGTAAAAATTGATGAAAGGAACAAAACCTAAGAAGAGAACTTTCACCCTTATTCTCGCCGCACTCGGCATTGACTGCCTCGTCGCTGCCGCTTGCCCACGATGCCCAAACGACAACCCAAAACCGCAAAGGCGGAAGCCATGAGTAACGCAGATTCAGGGGTCGTGAGCGTCCGCTACATGATTGACGATGTGGATGCCGCAGTCGCTTTTTACACGAAGCATTTCGGCTTCACTGTTGATGTGGATTATGCTCCGACATTTGCTTCGGTTTCGCGTGGCAATCTCCGGCTACTGCTCAGTGGCGAAAAAACCTCCGGCCGGAAAGCAATGCCTGATGGGACGAAACCCGTTCCCGGTGGTTGGAACCGCATTCTATTGATGGTCTCCGACATCGAAACCGAAGCGAAGCGACTTCGCGCTGCTGGCGTGAAGTTCCGTCGCGACGACATCGTAAGCGGGCCTGGCGGTTCTCAGATTTGGGTTGTTGATCCGTCCGGCAATCCAGCCAAAAGAATGACGTACCGTTCCATTGTTGGAGCCAATTGGCCAACTCGGTCCAGGCGATACAGGAGCGACTGACGCATTCAGTTCGAACTTGCCACCGCTTCGCTCAAATCTCCAAACTCTTTGCCTGCATCCTGTAATTTCGGGCCGTGGCCAACGATGAAATCGTTCGAACCAGCGGGATGGGGCGTTGAAAGGAGTTCACACAATGCTTGCGCGTGGCGAACATTCCTGCGGGCTGCAGTCGTATCGGACGTTGCCGTGTTCTCCATAAGCCCGCCCTTGCTCGCGGCCAAAGCCGGGAAGCCGTCCCCGCACGAAGGAGCTCAAAGCCGCGGCCGATTCGCTTGGGGCAAACGCTATTAAGACGCTGGGATTCATCGCTTCGGGTGACAGCTTAACGGTTGGCCAGAATTTCACCCCCGACGATCCCTGGCGGCGCGTGAAGATCAGTAATTCCAGAGCGCCGCGATGGACGAATACCAAATTCTAACCACGCTCAATAAAAAGCTCGCGAACAAGTTTTGTTTGAGCAGATCCCGGAATAGTATTCTTCAGTCACGCAAAGGCTCAAACGTACGCTCTTAGATACCAGGCGAACGCGAATCAATCAACATACCCTTAAAGAATACAAGAAAACCGCTTTTTGAGGCAGAAACGCCATCTGCCTCATAAATCGACCGATAATGCCTTTTATGAGGCAAAGCCCTATGTTACATAATATCTATTATCGGACTCAATAAATACAGTGTTTCTCTAGGAGATCCCGTAATGATCGGCTTCGAGCTCCATCACCCTGCGCTGCAAAGCGATGCGCTCGAGCGCCAGGCTCGCCTGACTGGCCAGTGCGACGAGTTCCCCCAGGCCTCCGAGTTCGGAATTGCCCGGATAGTTGTCGCCATAGATCACGAAAAGCGGCGATTCACAGCAAGTCAGAGGCACCACGAACAACTTGAGCTCGTGACCAAAGCCTCCGACGCGGCTGAGCAGTTCTGCGAACCAATAGGTGTCCGGCATCGCTCCAACGAATGGCTCGCCTGTTCTCACAACGCGAGCAAAAACGCCGTCGGCCTCCAACGGAAGGCAAAGCTCGCGTACTAGTTCATCGGCGCTCTTGCCATCCTTGCTCTGGTTGAGCCCGAACTGTCCCAAACCGCAAAGCTTATCGTCCTTGACCATGAACAGAATGCCCCGCGCCGCAAGCTCGCTGGCATACCTCATTATCAGCAAACTGATCTCAGCTGCGAACGAATGCTGCTTCATCTCCGCGAGCAACGAACACAGGAGACTCGTTCGATCGTGATTCTCGCCTTTTCGCGCATTGTGAGCGCGACTCGACTGCGTTGCGGCCAGGTCCCAGGCGTCGCTACGACGACCCAGGGGCCGTGTTTCCCGCCCGCCATTCAGACTCAGCAAGCCACCGTCTTCATTTATTCCTTCCGATTGTCGCTCTTGCTCTTTGTATGATTCATCTTGCTCGTGGGCTGCCTGCAAGAGCGCCTCGCCGATGTCCAGGCCTTCGACCAGCCTTACACCGTCAACCGATTGCGGAAGCGTCGCCTCCCCAAGAGCTATGCTGAAGCGCCCCTTCTCTAGTCTTACGAGCTTTGCTATTACGCGTTGGGTATGGCGACGGGCTGCCGCGGTCAGCCCGTTGCGGGTGAGAATGCCGCTCTCCAGCAGTAACCGCTCGAGTCCGGAGTCCTTCCTGTCGCCGTCGGCGGCCAGGGTTCTCAGCGCGTCCGCTCCGAGCAAACCTGCAAGCGCCAGACTATCCGCTAGAGTTTCGCCAGGCCGCAGTGAGGAATGAGTTATCCGACCGCCCTTGACTTCTATCTTGGCTTCCCATCCCGCCCCTTCGAGCGACACTATTCCTGTCTTTCGGCTCAGCGACAATATTTGCAAGATGTCAGTAAGAGCGAAGTCGCCCAGATCCCCAGTTAACTGCATATCCTTGCTCAGTGTTCGCCCAAGAAATTCATCACCAACTCTCTCAGCCGCGGCATCGAGATGGGCTTAGACAGGTAGCCGTTGGCGCCCAGACTCATCCCGAGTTTGACGTCATCATCGGCCCCCTTGGTGCTGACTATGATGATCGGCAACGCGCGCTCCTTGAGCTCGGAACGCACCGTTCGAATGAATTCCAAGCCGTCCATCCTGGGCATTCGAATATCGGTTAGCACCAGGTCGAAGTTTTGGCTCCTGACCTTGTCTAATGCATCCGCGCCGTCAAAGGCTTCAGTTATGTTTGCCTGAGTAATGCCCTCAACCCTTGTGAGGGTCATACACAGGAGCTGTCGCATGGTTGCCGAATCATCGACCACCAGCAGAGACTTGTCACCCATTGGCGCCTCCTTGTGGCACTCGCAACAAACTCATAAATCCTTCAATTGTGCGCAGCTTACGATCAGCCATCGAGTAGAGCTTCGAGCTGATCAGTGCGCTCGCGGCGTGACCGGCGAGCAACTCGAGTAGTTTATGATCAAGCGGCGTGAGCCCCCTCTTGTGAGACAGCAGCGCGTGGATCGTTATAAGACCAACTACGCGCTCCTTGATCTTCAGTGGCACGCAGGCGTAAGGCTCCTCACCATTACCCTCGCTAAAGAACGGTTCGCCCGCGAGAGCTACTGCGCCTTCCAACCCTTCACCCAAAGTAACCTTCGCGCGGTTGGCCCGGCCCGCCGTTTCGCCTTCGTAGCCCGTGCGGACGAGTTCGTGTGTCTCATCATCGACAACGAAGAGCCCGAAATCCTCGGAGCCGATCATGTTCAGCAGGATTTCCTTTATGCACTCCACAACCTCGGCCGAGTCGAGCGTAGAGTGCAGCCGATGGCTAGCCACGTACAAATTTGCGAGGCTCTCGTTCTGCTCTTCAACCTGCACATATCTTTGCGCGAAGTCTTTGTTTTCAGCTTCGACTTGCTGAAACCTGCGATCCAGGAATTCGAGCTTCTGCGCCATCTGGCCGTTCTCGAGCCTCAACCGCTCAACTTCCTTCAACAGCGTGTCAGACGAGCCCATCTTTTCGGCTTCCAACTGCACCACGCGATACCGGAGTCGCTCATTCTCACTCATTAACTCTTCGGTGAATGCCCTTCCCTTTCTGAGCATGTCCACCAGCTCTTCACTTCTCGTGAAGAGGTTCAAGATTTCTACACGTTCTTGTGCCATGCCAGCGCTCCCTCAATCCAAGTCCTGAATCGTGATGTTGACTCGCACTTCACCGTAGGCGGTAGCGATCGGCGCAACCAGGGTCTCGAAGCATTGATCGTAGCTGACGAGATTCGCGCCTGTTATCACCGTCGGTGGGCTCATCCTGAGTCTTGTGCCGCCATCGTTAATCTGCGAAATGGCCCGCCCGATGGCCATGGAAGCGAGCTCCGCTATTGAGCTGCGAACCAGCGGTGTCATTCCCGGCGACGGTTCTCCCAGCATGTGTCCGGCGAGCTGGACCGCCGTGAACAGATCCATATCGAAGATGACGCGCCCTTGCGCTTCGCCAGCAAGACCTATGATTGCCATAACCTCTCTGCCGGCCACCGGGCTCGGTTTCATCGCGATTGAAGGGACATCAACTGTCGGCCCAATCAACTCCCTGAACATAAGAGCGGTTGAGTCGACGAATATTTTTACAAAGTCTAGTCTCATTTCACTCCCCCAGCATGGTTATCTGGAGCGACAGACAAGACATTCTCAATCGCCTTTCTAAGCTCTTCGGTGGTGACGGGTTTGGGCAGGAACCACTTTGCGCCTGCAGACATCGCCTCAGCCACCTTCTCTTTGTAGCTTACGGAGCTGATCATGATGACCCTTGCCTCCGGGTCTTCGTCGCAGATCCTCTTCACGGTCTCGACCCCCTCCAGGCCGGGCATGACAATATCCAGGAGCACAATGTCGGGTTTGAGACGGCCGTATTCTCTGATGGCCTCGGTGCCGCTGGCGGCTTCGCTGGCGATGACGTTTTCAAAGGAATCCATCATTCGCTTCAGATGAAACCGCATGAATGCCGAATCGTCGACGATCAGACACGTGAGGGGCGATTTTGTGATCGATGTTTCTTTTTCACTTACATGCATAGCTGTTCTCCAACTCGACAAGCCGCCCCACCTCAGACGACAGATATGACGCCATCTCGGCGAGCGGAACGATCTTGTTTGCGTACCCTTTCTCCACTGCGATTCGAGGCATTCCATAAACCGCGCAGCTTTCCTTATCCTGTGCGACTGCGTTTCCTCCCGCTTTTTTGATCTCTCCCAGTCCCTGCGCTCCATCGCTACCCATCCCCGTCATGATGATTCCTGTTGCAAGCGCGCCGTACTCCTCTGCAACAGACCGGAACAGCACGTCGACAGATGGCTTGTGACCGTTTACCTGGGCGCCCCCCTCCAGCACGACCTGGCAGCCCGCGGGCGTTGTTCGGACTCTCATATGTTGGTTGCCTGGTGCAATCAAAGCTCTGCCGGGAAGAGCCAGATCACCCGATTCCGCTTCCTTTACCTCCAGCTCGCAAATCTCGTTGAGCCAGTGCGCGAGCATCGACGTAAAGCTTTCCGGCATGTGCTGTACGATCACAATGCCCGCATCGAGATCCGCCGGGATTCGTGGTAAAAACCGTCGCAGGGCGTGCGGTCCTCCCGACGAAGCCCCGATCGCAACAATCTTTCCGGCGCCCCTGCCCTGCGCTCCAATTGGACCCTTTTTCTTGACCGGCGGGCCGGCAGGCCAAGGGCTGCCAAGCGCCGCTACGTTGGTGCGTGCCGCAGCCTTTATCTTCGACACAAGCTCGTCGGCCATCTCTGGAAGCCGGGCCGTGCCCGAAGGCTTACAGACAAAGTCTACTGCGCCCTTTTCCAGCGCCTGCATCGTCAACGCGGCCCCTCGGGTTGTAAGTGAACTGAGCATGATCACAGGAGTGCGATGTTTTGAAACCAATTCGCCGAGTGCGGTCAGTCCGTCCATCCGAGGCATATCCACATCCAGCGTCACCACGTCCGGCTTCAACTGTGCGACTTTGGTTAGCGCGAAGCAGCCGTCAATTGCAGTCGCAATCACCTCAATCTCTGGATCTCCTTCCAGTAGTTTCGAGATGAGCTTGCGCATCAGCGCAGAATCGTCTACCACCAGCACTCGAATCTTCTTTCGCTCAGATGGCATAGGCCTCCCTGCTGTTCCCTTTCCCTCGCTCGTATTTAACTGCCTTGCGGAAGACCATTTCCGCGTCCATTATCAGCACGACCCGCCCATCGCCCAGCACCGACGCACCAGCCAGCGCCTCGTTTTGCACCCAGTGGCTGTCGAGCGGCTTGATCACTAATTCCTGCTCGCCTATCAATTCGTCTGCTACAACCCCGTACTTCTTATCACCCGTAGCAAGGACGACCACGAAGAAATGGCTTGGTTCGTGTCTGAGGCCCGCACCGCTGCCGCCTTTGCGCCGGTCAAATGACAGCACGACTCCAGGGCGAACCAGCGAGACGAAACGATCGCGCAGTCGATAGTTTTCGATACCATCCAAATGAACAATGTCAGAGTTTTCGGTGCGCGCTATCTCGCTGACGGCGAGCAGCGGCAAAGCAAAGAGCCGCCCCGCAGCCGTAAATAACAACGCCCTGATGATTGCGAGTGTGAGCGGCATGCGGAGAGTGAAACAGGTTCCGCCACCCATCTCACTCTTGACGACCACGCTGCCGCGCAACTGCTCGATGGCGGCCTTCACAGCCGCGGCTCCAATGCCTCGTCCGGATAGCCGAGTGACTCTTTTCGCGGTTGACAGCCCTTCGATGAAAACCAACTCCGCGGCATCTTCGTCGGACATGCGCCCGGCATCTTGTAGTGTTATCGCCCCGGCTTCAATGGCCCTCTCTTTTAGGGCGGCAGGATCGATACCGCGCCCGTCGTCGCTGACTTCGATGACGACGTGGTTCCCCTCGTGATAAGCGCGAATTGCGATTCGACCGGCCGCCGGCTTACCGAAATTTCGCCGCACGTCGCTCGTCTCAAGCCCATGGTCGACCGCATTGCGAAGAAGATGCAGTAACGGCTCGTACAGCAGGTCCACCAAGGCCCGATCAAGCTCCGTCTCGCCTCCGCTTATCTGAAGCTCGACTTCCTTTCCACGTTCTGCCGCTAGCTCACGCATCGGTCTCGCGAATCTCCGGAATACGTGATCGATGGTCACCATACGCATCTTCAGTACGCTCTTCTGCAACTCGGCAATCAGTTTGCCCATGTGGGTGCTAGCGCCGCTGAACCGCCCAACCATCTCGTTCCGAGGCAGCGCCATCTCAATTTCAGGTCCGAGCTGACCGATGACTGAACGCGCGATCACCATCTCGCCTGCGAGATTCAAGAGCGCGTCTATTTTCGCCGTCTCAACGCGGACGTAATCGCGACGATGCTTGCTCACCGCCTGGCTCTCGGCGCCAATCGAGGCTTCTGCCACTTGCCGTGGCTCGCTCTTCTGATCGTCAGACGAGCGAGTCGAAAGGCAGGCCTCGTCCCTGTTCTGAATTGCGGTAAGCGCCTCGACCATTTCATTTGCTGTTTCGGCCGGGACATCGCCAACCTCTGCGCCGTCAATAGCTGCCTTCACCGCATCGAGGCTCTTGAGGATCACATCCACAGAGCGACGATCAAATGCAATCTGTCCGGTTAGCACTGCGTCGAACACGTCTTCGATCTTGTGCGCTACCTGTGTTACGCCTTCCAGGTCTACGCATGCCGAATCGCCCTTCAGCGTGTGCGCACCTCTCCTTAGCCGCGTCATTGCTTCAGCGTCGTCACGGCTTGACTCGAGCGTAAGCAGATCGTGACCCATGTCTTCCAGAATCTGAAGTGACTGGTCGCGGAACACGCCGAGCAATTGATCGAGTTCTGCTTTGGTCAGATCGTCCATCTCGAATACGTTGCTCCTATTGCTTCATCCTTCGAGCCTGTAGGCAATTCCCTTGTTGCGATGCACCATCGCGAATTTTGTTGATAAACCCTGTATGCTTTCGGCGTGCCCCAGGAACAGGAATCCTCCCGGCACAAGGCAATTCGCAAATCGGCTCACCAGCCTGCGTTGCTCTTCGGCGTCGAAGTAGATCATCACATTGCGACAGAATATTATGTCGAGCCCACGGAGCCCGTTGTCGTTCTTCAGGTTGTGATAGTCGAATATCACGCGTTTCTTGACGGCTTCGCTCATCACATAATGCCCATTTTCTTGGCGGAAGTATTTGGCGATAGAGTCCGGATCGACGCCCTTTAGCTGATCGGCGCGATATAAGCCGCACTGCGCGCGCTCGAGTGCGGTAAATGATAGGTCCGACGCGACAACGCGAATGGTCCATGATTCTCGATCGGGCAATGTTTCCAGCAGAGTCATCACTGCGCTATAAGGCTCCTGTCCTGTCGAGCACCCGGCGCTCCACACACGGAGAATGCGAGTCCCGCGCTTCTCCTTCGTAGCGGCGATCTCGGGCAGCACCACCTCTCGCAACAAATCGAACTGCGGCTGGTTCCTAAAGAACGAGGTCTCGCAGATCATCAGTGAGTCCAGAAGTGCGGGCAGTTCTTGCGACCTGCCCTGGGGACCGGTGATGATGCAGTAGTATTCGTACCCGCTCGTGATCCCTAGTTCATCCAGCCGGCGTCTTAACCTGGATTCAAGAAATGCTCGTTTCTCGACACCTAAGCTGACGCCACACTCTTCGTAGATAAGATCTTTGAAGAGCCTGAACTCACTATCAGACAGAAGGCTCAGACCCAGCGGCCCCGATTCGGCTTTCTGCAGGGACCCGGATGACCTTAGGTGCGATGAATAGCTCATAGTCAAATCGACCGCGCCGGCGCGAGCTGCTCTCTTCTGCTGGACAAGACTGTAATCACCTCGTCCAGTTGGGCTCCGATCTCCTCAGAAAGGGCCTTCCTCAAATCAATCAGTGTGATGAATCTGTCGTTGACCTTGACCACGCCTTCGATATAGCCTGCGCCGATCTCCCAAATAAGGTCCGGCACGGGTTCAATCATATCGTCGCTAACCCGTATCACGTCGGATGCGCCGTCGACTATCAAGCCAGCCGTCCGGCCGTCGACCTTCGCGATGATTATCCTGTGGTCCGCGGGAGTAGTCGTTCCAAGAGCCCGCAGACGCTTTCTGAAGTCCAGCACCGGTACGAGGCTCCCTCTGAGATTCATCACGCCTTCGACATAACCCTCGGTCTCCGGCACGGGAGTGATCTCACGCATCAGCACCACCTCGTTGGTGAGCATGATGTCAACTGCGAATTCCTCGCTCCCGACTTTAAACACCACCAACTGTCGTTTTGCCGCCAACGCTGCCTCCGTGCTGTTCTCTTGGCCCGCTCCGCTCAGTCGCCCTGCTGATAGCGCCCGGTAGTGTTTCCAATGCCACGGCTCGCTGGTGAACCGGGTACATCGTAGGAAAACGGGTGAATGTAGTCGTCCTTCACCTTGAACTGCGAGATTGCCTTGTTCAGCCTATCTGCGAGCCCAACCATGCCCTCGATGGTTTGCGCAGTTTCGTGAGCGCCGGCAGATGTTTCAAGAGTAATGCTTGATATGGTCTGCATTGCACCGGCCACATTGCTCGTCACTCGTGCTTGTTCTTCAGATGCCGCTGATATTTCTTCAATCAGCTCCGAAGACTGGCGCACTGCCTGAGAGATATCTTGAAGCGCATTGCTCGCCTCGATGGCAAGGTGGCTCCCACCCCTTACCTCTTTCATCCCGACCTCCATTGCAGTCAGCGCTTCCGAGGTCTCGTTTTGAATCGACTTGATAAGATTTCCGACGTCCTTGGTGGCCCGCGCCGATCTTTCTGCCAGTTTTCTGATCTCGTCCGCCACGACGCTGAACCCCAGGCCGGCTTCTCCAGCATGGGCCGCTTCAATTGCGGCGTTCAGCGCGAGCAGATTTGTCTGAGCCGCAATCTCGTCTATCAGGTTGATGATCTCCGATATCTCGGAACTGCGAACCCCAAGCAGGCGCATCTTCTCCGCAGTTTGGTGGACGGCGGAATCGATTCTCGACATCGCCTCTGAGGTGTCGCGGACAGATTTGTCTCCGTGCTCGGCCATATCGAGCGCGCGACGCGCCGCATCGGCTGATGCCTCTGCGTTCCTCGAGACTTGATTCATCGACGCAGCCATCTCTTCCACCGCGCTTGATGTATTCGTTATTTCGTCGGCTTGTCTTTGTGACCCAACGGCGATCTGCTCTGCCGCGGCTAGTATCTCTGTAGCGCTCGACGAGACTGATAGCCCGATCTGTTTAACCTCAGTGAGCATGTGGCTAAAATCGTCGAGCATTTTATTAACCGACTGCACAAGTTTGCCCAGCGTGTCGTCTCCTTCCGGGCCCCGTTTGGTCAGGTTGCCCTGAGAAACGGAGGAGACTATGTCCAAGAATTCGGTCAGGCTGCGTTGCATAGCCTGGTCAGTTTGTAATAGTCGCTCGTTCTGCGCCTTTTCATTCCTAACCATTTCCGCCAGTCTATCCATCATCTCGTTAAAGCCCTGAGCAACTTTCTCCAACTCATCGCGTGTCGAAATATGAACCCGTGCATCGAGATTTCCTGCCCTAACCTCTTCAGTAGCCGCTAGCAATTGCTCGATCTTGTTTGAAAAGCTCTTAGCGAATGCTAGAGCGATTCCTCCAAAGATCAGGAACGACAAGAGGCCGGCAGCCGAGATGGACCGCAGCATTTTGTAGGCCGGCGCAAAAACTTCGTCCTTGGCGTTATCGATGACGAACGTCCACCCGAATCCTGGCAACTGAGCGTTGTCATCGATGAATTGTTTGGCCTTGGTAAAGGAAGCAATACGTTGCTCCCCTCTTCCGGTCTTGGGGTTGACGGCGTTGTAATACAGAGTTCCCGATTCTTGATCGCCCGTTAGGGAGGCCAGGCCTGATTCGTGGAAAGACGCGTCAGTCACTCCGGCCTTTCGCATTGCTTCGTTCAAATCTAGGTTTCGCATGACCGGATCGGGATGAACCACGATTCGGCCATTGCCGGATACCGCGAAGGCGTAGCCCGTTTCATATTGCTTGAAGTGGGAAATGTAGTCCTGCACGTCCTGGAGGTTGTATTTGATCTTCAGGACCCCAATTGGAGTACCACCTGCCTTGGAAACAATGGCGACACATATCTCAATGGCAAAAGTTCCCGACGGTTTATCAAATTTGACGTCTTCAAGGTATACGCCCGACTTCATGGCCTCCTGCCACCACGACTCGTCGCATTGAACGAAGTCTTCCGTCGGGCTTGTCATTCCCACATTGAGACCGTACTTATCCGTGAAAAACATTCGCTCAATTGCGCCGCGGATTCGCCTCTTCTCCCGGAGAAAGTTGTTGGCGTTCTCATCCGGCCTAAGCACGCGCGCATCCTTGTAGCGCTCCTCGAGCATTCTCGTCTGCTCAATGTCGGGAACTCTGTTAATGCCAAGTCTCTCAGCTTCTTTTGCCGACTGCGTGGCTGTGTCAATCAGAGCATCATCGCTTGCAACGGCCTTCGCAAACTGGATGTTTTCGAACAAGAAGAGATCGACTGCATCTGCGGTTGAGACTGCCGCCCGCTGGAGTTGTTCCCCAGATTCGATAGCTCCTATAAAATTCATGTAGGCTACCACGCAGGCCAGCGCAATCGAGAGGCCCGTTAACGCGAGAACGGCAACGAACAGTTTCATGCCAAGAGTCTTCAGCCCGAGCCTCCCGAGGATTCCTAGCGCGTCAAAACTGTAAAACCAGTTTCGTTTGCTTGCTTTTTCTGTTGTATTTGTGGGTGTACTCATAATCAGGCGGTCCTCGATGCGTTCAAAAAATGGGAGTCAAGAGCTTGAAGGCGCGTACTCGTCTATGATTTACACTTTCCTGGTTTATCGGGCGGAGGGCACAAAGCTTGAGTCACGAAAGACGGATCAAGAAGGTGAGCTTACACAAATAGATCCTTGTAGCTCAGATAAAGCAATTACTTTTGCAGGGGCACGCTCCGCAGGAGTCTCCACTCAGCAACAGGCGAACATCAAACTGCCCCTATTATGCCTTCTACGGGGATGCGGTCAACACTATTCTGCAAATTTCTATTCGGACGGAGCTTCGATCCCGAGAGGACTGCCGCATGATCACAAAGTGGCAACTTGCAGTCATAGTACAGCAAAGAGTTTCCGCGGTTGGTCCCGGATTGTACCTAAGGCGCACCCATTAAACTCTTCCAGTCGTCGAGGCTTCTCACCTTCAGATAATGGTTCTCTTTCTTCTCGTCGCCTATCGTGCTCACGGACTTCGAAGCGTAGTTATGCCCGGGAAACAAGAGTGTGTCCTCAGGGAGCTTGGATAGGACCTGCGTCAGCGAGTGGTACATCTGATCTGGGTTACCGCCCGGGAGATCGACGCGTCCGCATCCGCCGATGAACAAAGTATCGCCTGAGACGAGCGCAGAAGCCGCGAGAAAGCACTGGCTGCCCGGCGTGTGTCCGGGAGTGTGAAGGAGGCTCACTTTGATGTTGCCTATGAAAACCTCATCGCCACCGCGGTGCTTTTCAAGGTCGCTTTCAGAAAGACCGGTGACTTGAATGATCCCTTCGCTCTCGACCTCGTTTATGTGGACCTTAACTGGCCTCGTCGCGACGAAATCCGCGAGTCCTTCAATGTTGTGGCCGAAGATATTTCCGCCTACGTGGTCGGGATGATAGTGGGTAACCAGCGCGCCAGAGAGACGCATGCCTTCGCGGTCCGCAAACTCTATGATGCCCGGTATGTCCCAAGCGGGGTCCACTACCATGCAGACTTTTTGCTCTTCGTCTCCGATAAGATAGACGAAGTTGGCCATCTGCGATGCGAAGTAGTCCTCCGTAGCAAAATCGCGGCCTACCAGAAGTTGTCGAATGTACAAGCCCATGATGTAACTCCCATCCAAAACATGGCCAGAACGATTAACCGCCGCTCCTTGAAAAGGGAGACCGCCGTAGGGTAAAAACAGTGCTTATGACTGAGAAAACAGTGCGTATGACTAATGGAAGAATACGAAACCGCCCTTTCGCTTTCGCGCTCTTAGTACTATGCGTGGGTACCGTTTTTGCCACGGCGTCTTGCTCGAGCAACGAGTCAAAAGTAAAAAAGATGCTCGAAGAATCCTTAAAGGCCCACGGAGTAACCGAGATCATCGTGGATCTCTTCTACACGGACACAAACTTCCCTGACAAGGCATACACCAGCGCGACCTTGACTTATAATTTCGCAACTGCCGAAGGAAAGCCGCAGCGAGAGTTTATCGGTTTCATTCTTGCGCGAGAAGGCAATGGCTGGCGGATAGAACGAAATACTAGTTATACAAAGGAGCAACAGCAAGCCGCCAAGTACCTCGCCGGTCGCAAGTGAGGAATTGATAGCTCGAAAAAAGCGGGCTCAACTAGGTCTTGTCGGGCTGCCCGCTTGTTCTCTCGCCATACTGCGACGTATACCACGAGAGTTCCCTATTGTATCCAGCTTGTCCCCGCTCAAACCGCTCCGACTCTGCTCCGGCGCCGTAATATCCGGAATGTGGCATCGGACCATAAGACTCGCTCTGTTCGTCTGCTGGCCTGGGTCGTTTACGATAGGGCTTCTCGTATCCGCCGCCGATGCCGTAACCCCTCGCGCGAGGTTCGAGGCTCCGCGATGGGTGAGGGTTAGATGAAGTGCGCTCTTGAGCCTCATCCCCCTTTGGCTGCTGTTTCGAAGTTATTTCGTCTCTCATAGCTCGGCTCAAAAACAATTTCGATCGAACCTTAGACTGATGACGCTGTTGCTTGCACTGTGTCCTCCGTCACCGGCTCGTCGAGATCTTCTTCTTCCTCACTTCGTAGCCGGCCGGCATATCCATACTGGCGGAGCCGGCGATAAAGCGTGCGCCGGTCTATCCCCAGTATTCTTGAAGTCTTGATTTGATGACCTCCCATCTTTTCAAGCACTCGGATGATGTAACGGCGTTCAACCTCGGCGAGCGAGGCGTCGTCAAGCGTTGCCTCATGTATTATGTCGCGTTCCAGGGCAGTTACGCTGACCGGCAAGTCTTCCGGCAACAGGACATCGCCAGCTCCCATTGTAAGCGCGTGCTCGACCGCGTTCTCCAACTCTCTTACGTTGCCCGGCCATTCATGAGTCATCAGGACTCGCAGTGCCTCGTTCGCAAATCGGCGCGGAGGCTCGCCATGCTGCTGGGCAACCTTCTCCAAAAAGTGGTGGACGAGAAGCGGAATATCTTCACGGCGGTCCTTCAAGTCGGGGAGACGCACAGGCACGACGTTGAGGCGGTAGAATAAATCCTGTCGAAACTCGCCGCATTTGACTGCTTCTTCGAGGTCCTGGTTGCTCGCAGACACAAGCCGGATATCAATCTGGATGTTTTCACGCCCACCGACCCTTCTTACAACACGCTCCTGCAAGACGCGCAACAGCTTTACTTGAAGACTCGGGGAAAGCGTGTTGATCTCGTCCAGGAACACCGTGCCGCCCTGCGCTTCCTCAATCAAACCACGCCTGGTCTCGTGTGCGCCCGTGAAGGCCCCCTTCTGGTGGCCGAACAATTCAGACTCAAGCAGGGTGTCCGGGATAGCCGAACAGTTTATGGGCATGAACGGAGCATCCCGCCGATCAGAGTTGTAGTGAATCGCACGCGCGACCAGCTCCTTTCCAGTTCCGGTCGACCCGGTTATCAAAGCGGAAGCGTCTCGCCGGGCCGCGATTCGCTTTATCACCTCGAACAGCTGCTGCATCGGTTTGCTGCGGCCGACGATGTTTGAGAAGTTGTATCGGCCCCGGACCTCGGCTCTAAGCTCCCTCACTTCGCGACGGAGGCTGCGCCGCTCCAACGCCTTCTCAACTGTGATGGCTAGTTCATCCAGCTGAAAGGGTTTTCCGATATAGTCTTCAGCACCCAGCTTCATCGCTTCGACCGCCGAGGAGATAGAGCTGAAGGCGGTCATGATAACGACGGCCACTTCGGGCCAATCGACTCGAATTCTTGCCAGTAGCTCGAGGCCGCTCATCCCTGGCAGCTTGATGTCCGTTATGACAAGCGCGTAGTCCTGCTCCGCGAGGCGAGCTACAGCGTGTTCGCCATCCTGAGCAGTATCCACGTTATATGCTTTTTCCGAAAAGAACGACGTAAGAAGCTTGCACATAGGAGCTTCATCTTCCACAACTAATAAACGTTGATTGATGTCCCTCATGATTGCACTATTACGGGTTCGAGCTATGCTCGGCTACCCGCATTCAAGGGTAAGAAGACCATAAGCGGTATGCCTCGCTCCCCAGCCCCGCCGGAACTTATTATCGCTCCGGCTTCGTTCAGAATCTCTTTTGCTAGCGATAGCCCAACGCCCACTGTTCCGGCTGCGCCGCCCGCGTCAAAAAGACAGTCAAGAGATTGTGAGAAGTCATGCCCGACTCCGCCAGCCTCGGTTCCCCAAAACGACAGCGCCAAGAAGCCGGGCCTATCTGGTGCTTCATCAATTACTACCTCGAGCCTGCCTCCAATTCCGACCAGTTGACCGGCATTCAGCAAGAGGTTGAAGAAAGCCTGCCTCAACTGCGGCGCCTCTCCATATACCAGCGGCGGGTTTATTCTGCAAGTGAGGTCGACTTTTGCGTCTGCCTTGCGTAGAGAGTGTACAACTAAATCAAGCGCCCCCGTCAGTAAGGCTTTGATCTCAATGGCATCTGTCCGGCCCTGTGGAGGTCGTGCCAGATCCAGGGCTTCGCCGAACATTCCAGCTATGCGCCGTGTTTGATGAAGTATCACGGAAAGTTCCTTGTAGCCCGGACCATCCGGCTTCGTTCGCATCAATAGGAACTCAGAGTAGCCCGAGATGACGTTAAGGGGAGTGCCAACATCGTGTGCAATTCCAGAGAGTATCTGACCCAGGGTAGCGAACCGCTCCGCCTTGACTAGCTGCTCCCGGGCGCGGCGCTCACCGCTGACGTCGCGCAGCACTCTCATGAAGCCGCAGGTCTTGCCGCCTTCGTCGAATAGCGGCCCGACGGTTAGAGACAACATCCTTCGCTCGACTATTACTTCGCCCTCAAGTTGTATGGTGGATCCTGTTTCGAGCACCTGCTCGTGTGGGCAGGTCGAGTCTTCTCCATGAAAGATTTGGTGGCAAAATGAGCCCTTGAGTTCAGAGAGCGTTTTGCTATAGATGTCGCAAAGCTTCTTATTCGCCCACACTAGCTCTCCGGACGCCGAGTGGACGCTTATGCCCTCATACAACGCGTCAACCAAGGAAGTCCACAGAAACTCCAGCGTTATCCCAAGAGGATCCCTTGTTGAATTCGAAAGTATGTGATTTGTGATTGAGCTGTTTACCGTGGTTGGCATGCGAGCCGAGCTTACCTCTCTTACGTTTCGTGACGATCTCAACTAGGTGCTCAAAAACAATCTGCCTATCTGCGACTCAACAATGGTGCATACGCGCAGCTTGGGAATCCGCAAGAGATAGCTTGTTGATTGCACTTACCAGCGAATCTGTTTTGCACAATAAGCGTTCGCTCGAAAAAACAAAAAGGAGGCCAGCGGATTGGCCCCCCTTTCCTCTCGAACTTTGTTCTAGCGCCGCTCAGAACTTATATCAGCCCGGGCTCTCATTCACCGCCTGATGTTGCACGGTCTACGAATGGAAGGCGCGGGCCTGCCGAGCGCCGAGGCCATGGGAAGAAGCGCTTGCAAGATAGATTCAGGTTGACTCTGTACGTCTGACAATTTGGCGACGACCAGCGAACCCGGAGAGGCCATTCGTATTCCGTCCTCATCCAAAGTAAACGAGCTTATCGCGACTACGCTGGTGCCATCCCCGTAATAACCAATTCGATCAACTCTGGATCCAATTGACGCGATTAGTTGCAGCTTAGAGTCCTCCAAGTCACCATCGATTCCGACGGAAAACAGTTTTCCCGAGTAAGTCGAAATCAACCACTGCGAATTTTGCCCGATAACGAAGTTGGCCAAGCCGCCTTCGTCTTTGAAGTCCTGAGCAAATGAGTTAGCAGATGTGACCTTATTCCTCTTGCTAAGTCTCGCCATAGCAAGGACAGGACTCTCCGAAGCAATATGTAGGTTAATAGGACGTGTAATGCGACCTGGCTTTCCATTAAGGGGTCGAGTGATTTGGACGATGAAGCCTGGCTTCACGATTCCGATAACCCGATTCGCAGAGTCGTACTGAATCAAAAGAGGATTTGGGTCAGCTACCGAAGACAGCGCCAGTTCGGGGAACGAGTACAGCCGCTTGACTGCCCCGGACACGTCATCGCCGCTAAGATCGACCGTACACAACGACCCGTCATTTGTCACGAACAAGGCAAACTCTGAATCCGCATCAGAAACAATCGCGATATTGCTACCGTCGGCTAGTGCAGTTCCGTCAGGAGAGAAACCCGGCTCTGCTCGCTTCAGCAGCTCGAATGAGCCGTGCTCACCCAGTCTGTAGAATGATATCTGGGATGAAACCCTGGCAACTTTGTCCTTACCTATCCAGTTCTCAGTCTCGCAAACGCTCACGATATTGGTGGCCGAATCAACGTCAAGGAACGAGATGCTGTTGTTCGCGCTGTAGTCACTTGCGGGTACTATCTCAGCTCTATTTAGATAGCCCTCTGCAAGGTTGAACGAGAAAATTGAAGCTCCGTTCGTGAACACCATGACATCGCCATTCGCGCCGAACGAAAAGTCCTGAGGCGCTTCACCGGTATGCGGGGTCGACACGCCCTCGATGTCAACCGCCACCACATTAGTATCGAACACGGGCTTGCCGTTATCGTCGAGATCCAAGCGCACATACGCGATCACATCTACCGGCGTTTTTAACTCCCCGCCCGTCTCTTCGAACCTTGTGCCTCTGACATAAACGATTTTGCTGTTTGGATCGAAGAGGATTCTGGTTGGAAAATAGACCGTCGCCCCAAGCCTTGAATCCAACGAAGAGAGTTTTTTGGAGAGCACCGGTGCATCCGGCTTCTTCGTGTCGATGACATACAGCCAATGATTGTCGAGTTGAGAAAGGTCTAGGACTCCGTCTTCCGCAATCCCCGTCGAAGGCCAAAATGGAGCTATGAGAACATATCTGCCATAGGCGAGAGTTGTATTATTCATTGCCCCGGTGACACCACCCAAATCAAAGGAATGGAAGTTTTCGGGCGTTGCCGCCTGTGGTGTGTAGCTTACGGCGCCGTACGCCAACAAAAGGGCCAAGAACACAACAATCAGACGCATACTTCGCATCGTGCTGAACAGTCCACGTGTATTCATGCTATCCCTCACTCGCCGCAGAATCCGGTCACGTCCGTTTCGCTCCCGCAATCACTACGGTACCGCTTGCCTATCTCAGCGCTTGTTACAGGCCGTTCGGACTGCTAAAAGCGCTGAACCTAGTTAGGCTGATTGCGGCTGATTCTCACGTCAGCCCTGAATCAATTTCAGGCGCGGCCAGGGGGTGCCGCCCCTACTCGCCCTGAATAGGCTGAAAAAACTACACCACCGCTGTCGATCAGACTGCGATAATATTTTCAAACCACCGCTGTGTCAAGCGTTTTTCGAAGCATTCTCAATGGTTTGCGTGCGGTCCTAGCAGGCGCCGCCAATGATCCGTCTACGCACGAGCCTCCCTTTGGATCCCGAGCTGCCCAAGTTTAAGCCTCAGCCCGCGCCGCGAGAGTCCCAGGTCGATGGCGGTGCGAGAGAGATTGTTTTTGTTGCGGACCAACGCCTCTTGGATCAACTGCCGCTCGAGCACGGCAGTCGCTTCCTTAAGCTTTAACCGGATGTCTCCGGCTGGCTGTGCTCTAAACCGGTCACCATTAGTTCTCAGGGCATGTCCGTTGTCACTCGCAGCTGGAGTTCGCTCGGCGCCCCATCGCGACCCGTCGGAACTGGCTTGCCTGCGCGGGTGTATTACTTCGGGCGAGAGGTCTTCAGTGGATATGCGCGCCCCATCCATCGCATAGGCTACAACCCTTTCTATCTCGTTTCTTAGTTGCCTAACATTGCCTGGCCAGTCGTGTCCGGTGAGTGCGTCTATTGCCTCCTGGGTCAGCGTGAGAGGCTGCTTGCCCGCTCGAGACGAAAAGTGGTCGAGGAAATGGGCCGCCAAGACCGGCACCTCCTCACGGCGCTCACGAAGCGGCGGAACATGTATGCGGATGATGTTGAGCCGGTGAAACAGGTCTTCCCTGAAACGGCCGTCTTCTACGGCCCGTTCCAGATCGGTGTTCGTCGCCGCGAGTATCCTGACATCTACTTGGAGGGGCTTTGTTTCTCCAAGAGGCTGAATCTCCCCTTCCTGTAGAAAGCGCATCAGCTTTGGCTGCACCTCCAATAACAGGTCGCCGATCTCATCGAGGAACAGCGTGCCTCCGTCGGCCGCTTTGATAATCCCCGGATAGTTGGTCGTCGCCCCCGTGAACGCGCCGCGTCTGTGCCCGAAGAGCTGGCTGTCTATGATCTCCTTTGGCGCGGCAGTGCAGTTGAAGGGAAGAAAGATAGCACGCGGCCGGGCAGACTGATTGTGTATATGCCTTGCGACAAGTTCCTTTCCGGTCCCCGACTCGCCGGTTATCAACACCGTGACATCGCTTGTTCTGATCTTGTAAATCTTGTCGATCACATCGAACATCGACGGACTGGCAACAATGAAGCCAGGCATTATGGTTTGTATGCGTTGTTCCAGGCTTCGGGTCGTCCCTCCGCGAGCGGCTGCACGCAGTGAACAAGCCTCCAGACCGAACTCCGCCTGCCGCAACAGCGGCTGCAGCCGGCCGACATCCAGCGAACCATTCGCTCGGATGTAAACTACTATCGGAGGATTTACATTGTCACCGAGTCTTATGAGATACCCGTCGGCCGAACGACTGACGCTCTCTTCGGTCGATGCATATAGTTTTGCGCACAGCTCTTCGGCTTCATGACGGTTCAGACCCTGCGCGGCCAACGGTTCTGCCTTCCCATTAGCTTCTACGCGACAGATTACTACCCCGCCGACAGTAAGATTCTCGTAGATGACTGCCGCCAATTCCTGGACGAGCAGCTCGCGCGACGCTGAAGCCTCTATCAGCCTTTGCATCAACAGTACGTCATTAGGCGGCGAGGCTCGCCAAGACTGAGGAAGATCCTCGGACTTTGGGTCCGCTGCTAGAGCCTTTCTCGTCAAATCTAAATCAAGCTCAGCGCCTAGCCTTTCAAAGATCGCTTTCGCTTGGACCAAGTTGGACTTGGCACCCTTGAGATCGTGCGCCTTTGCTAGCAGCAACCCCATCGAGTGATAGCTCCGCGCTAACTCGAAGGGGATCTCGGTAGTGGTGAAGATCGACACGCTTTGCGCGATGTGCTGTTTGGCTTCCGCGAGCCGTCCTGATGCCGCCTCGAGTTGTCCTGTTAATCTCTGGATCAAGCCGGAGACCGGAAGGTTCATCTCTTCCTTTAACCTGCCTTGAGCAAGTTCGAGGTATTCCCTGGCTTGTTCGAGGCCTCCCTGCGAGATATGAAACTCCGCCAGCCCCACCATCGCCAGATTGACTCCGTGCAGGTCACCAATAGAAGTTGAGAACTGCATCGTTTCCCTAAGCGTCTTCAGTGCCAGATCTATTCGGCCAGTACCGCGGTACACAATGGCCATTCCCCGTTGCGCATTGCTCTCTAGCCATTTGTCTCCACTTCCCTTCAACAGCTCGAGGCTCCTTTTCAAGTGTTCCTCCGCCTCTGAGAACTGCCCCTTGTCGCAGAATATCTCGGCGAGAGTTATTCGAGCAGTGGCTTCGTGGCCCGGCTTCTCATATCGTTGGCCAATGTCTATAGCTTTGTTGAGAGTTCTTATGGCTTCTTCCCACGACCCCGAACGCCGGAGTGTGTCTCCGAGGCTGTTGTAGGCGCCCGCCAGGAAGTCCTTGTGCCCTCCCTTTTCCAGATACTCTATACCTCGCTCCAGATACGTGATTGAGTCCTTGGCCTCAATCGCGGGTCCATGGATAACAGTCGTACCTAGACCAACCAGAACCACCCCAATAAGGTTTGGGTTTGCAGATCCCTCAGCTAGCTCGAGAGCCTTCAAATAGTTGTCTTTAGAGCTTGCGAACACACCCTCGTAGAAATCGACCGTTCCAAGCCGAGTGTAGATCTGCGCGAGAAGCTCGCGGTCCAACACGGTCTTTGGGAAGCTGGCCGCAGTGACCAGGTGGTCCCTGGCAATTCTGAATTCGTTTATCTCGATGTAGGTGCGGCCTAGCGCATAGTGAGCCTCACTCATTCCCAGATCGTCGCCGAGTTCCAAGAAGAGTCTCTTGGCCTCGTTCAGTCCGCCTATCGCTTTGGGATGATTTCTAAGGAAGCTGTGGACCCAGCCCAAACGCAGCCGCACGCGAGCACGCGTCAATGGCGACAGCGAAGCAACCATCCGAGGGTCGTCGTACTTCCCGATTACACTGTGAGCCTCTTCGTACTTGCTCAACTCCTCAAGCGCTTTGCTCAGAAGCGAGCGAGTTACCGCCTCGTCTTCGGGCGTGTTGCTCCCCTCAGCGAGCGCGGCGTAGAAATGCTCCGCGGCTGCTTCATAGCGCGATTGCGCTAAGGCGGCTTCGCCAAGTTGAAAAGGGCTGATGTCGATGACAGGCCTTACAGGTTCTGTTCGCCGAGGCGACGCAGGCGCCAACACCCTTGCCGCTCCATTTCCTGGTGCTTGACGTTTCAGCATCTGCCTTACTGTCACGTGGCTTATCCGATCGACGATGCCCCGCTCCATCGCAGCCGTGGCCAGCTTCTGGGGAGTCCATTCTTTGAATCCGTATCCCACCTCAGCGGGTGCCATGCCAGCCAGGCTAAGCATTTCTTCGATCTGAGAGGATGTAAACTTCGGTCTGGGTCCACCCTGCGGACCGCGCTTCTTCGCGGATATCCCTTCCAGACCGTCCCTGTTGAAGTTGCGAATCCATTTCTTGATATTGGTGGGATGAGACCCAAGCGACTGACTAATCTCCGAAGCGGTTCGGCCTTCAGCAGAAAGCAAAATAACGCGAGCTCGAACGCTCTCCTCTTTGCTCGAAGACTTCGAGTAGTGCTTGAGCCCTTCATTCTCGTCGGTGGTCAAAGGTCGAACGTATAAAGGTTGGAACATTTGTGCGCCTTGTCTCGACTGAGCCTGTGTCTGGGGCTGACCTGAAAAAGCAAACCTAATCGCTTCAATCTGTCTGTGCGATCTCGTGGCCGACTCTTCGCCCGGATCGTTCCTATTTCAACCTCATTACCCATTCTTGTCGATGAGGTTCCGAAAATAGCAAAAAACGACCAGCCAGTCAACAACTATCTTTCCAGTTTATTTCAGTTCCTTGTATACATTAGTGACGGAACGGAAACTTCAGAGTGGGGTGTGATGGGACAGAAAAAGCGGAACCAAGGCGTTGGGGAGCGGTTTTGGTGGCTTGAATCGAGAAGTAGCGTCCTAATTCGATTGTTTTCTCTGCGTGACCTTTGCGTCCTCTGTGTCTCTGCGGTGAACCCAAACGCCGAGAATCATTCACCGCAGAGACGCAGAGCAACAGAGATGGCGCAGAGAATTGAAGTTAGGACACTACCGAATCGAGAGGAGAACGAGGCGGATTGTAAAGTGCTAAGATGCGCGCAAAGACCGGTCTGACCAGCGCCCGGGCATTGATCTTCGCCTGTTATGTAAGGGAAGCTATCTCTTCTCGTAATACCTCATCACTAATCCATCGCGTCCTATGGCGTAGCCGCGATTCTTGTGGAACGAAACCGAGAAGAGATCGGCGCCGGTGTTGCTGTTCTGTTCCACCCAGTTACGTCCTCCGTCATAAGTTCGAATTATGCGGCCTTTGTAACCGACGACCCAACCGGTCTTGTTGTCAATGAAGCTCATTCCGAAAAGCGGTTCGCGCACGTTCAAAGAAACGCGCTCCCAGGTCGCCCCGCTGTTCTCTGTTCGCAGCAGCGTGCCATTGTCTCCGGTGATAAGCCCTACTCGATCTGTCACCATATAGACTCTGTTCAAGTCCTCATTGACGCCGGACCGTTGCGGATACCAGTTTCGCCCGCCATTGTCTGTGTGAAGAATCACGCCGCCTGTGCCAACGACCCAACCATGTTCGCCTCGAAGGCTCAGATGAAACAGTTGAGTAGCGGAGCCGCTGTGCTGCTCGCGCCACGTTGCCCCTCCGTCGGTTGAAGCCAGAATCAGCCCTCGGTCGCCAACTATGTAGACGTGATCTTCGTCAGCGAACTGCACAGAATATAAATCAAGCTCGGCAGGCCCGCTGGCGCCTCCCGACCGCCGCGTCGAGCGCAGTATCTTGACGAAGCTGCGGCCGCCATCGGTGCTCCTCAAAATGGTCCCCGCGTCGCCGACTATGCATATTCTTTCTCTTCGCACAGAAACATCATTCAGACCCGCATCGACTCCCTGGTTCATCTCATGAAACGTTTGCCCATCGTCGTGCGACCTCGCAATGAGCCCGTGAGAGCCGACTACCCAGATGTCATCGCCGTCGTAGAAGACCGAGTTTATCCCCGAATCCGCAGCCCCCGTCTTAATCGTCTGGAGTCGCGCCCAACCCTGCTGTGCAAGCGCCACTCCGCCAATCGTAACCATCAGAATTCCTAATATGACCGCGCTCGTAACTGTCTGCTTGTTGATCATCCGATCCTCCGCTTCAGGGTAACCGGCTTTCGGCTCGCAACCTGTACCTTTGTATCTTACCAGTCGAAGTTCGGGGCATCTCTTCGATGAACTCGATCTGGGAGGGTACCTTGTATTGCGGAAGCCGCGAGCCTGCAAATCTGCGTATCTCTTCCTTGAGCGCTTCGCCGCGCTCACCCTGTCGGATGACCACATAAGCCCGTGCGGTTGCCAAGCCGCGTTCGTCGCTGGCAGAGATAACCGCGGCTTCTGAGACTGAGGCGTGTGAGATCAGTACGGATTCGACTTCAATGGGCGAGACCCACAGCCCGCTTACTTTGAAGCAATCGTCCGAGCGGCCAACGTGATAGAAGAAGTCCTCGTCGTCTCGGCGATAGATGTCTCCAGTCCGCACCCACTCATCTTTTATCGTCTGTTCCGTAAGATCGGGACGGTTCCAGTAGCCTGCCATCGCGCTCGCGCCCTGCACCCAAAGGTTCCCCAACTGGTTTGCATCAACTTCATCTCCGGCGTCATCCAGTAGACAAGCTCTGTAGCCGCTGACAACACTGCCGCTCGATCCTGCGCGAGTCTGCCCTTCGCTGTTCGATATGAAGATGTGCAGCATCTCAGTGGATCCGATGCCGTCGAGAATCGTTAGTCCGAACTCGCGCCGCCAGTCTTCAAATATCTTTGCCGGCAACGCCTCGCCCGCCGAAACGCACAACCTCACGCTCGAGAGATCGACTCGGCCTCCGCTCAATAGAAAGTCGAGAAGCGACATGTAGACAGCCGGCACGCCGAAGAAAACGGTAGGCGCGCGTTCCTCGATGAATCTCGCGAGGCGTTCGGCGCTCATTCGCTCAGGTTCGAGCAGCACCGTCGCTCCCGCAGCCAACGGAAACGACAAGCTGTTACCAAGGCCGTAAGCAAAGAACATCCGCGATGACGAGAAGATTCGGTCTTTGCTGGTGAGACGAAGGACATTAGCGGCGTAGCTTTCTACGGTATGCGGTATCGATCCGTGAAGATGCAGCACGCCTTTGGGAGTTCCGGTGCTGCCCGAGGTGTAAAGTAGAAAACCAGGAGTCTCGAGGGTTGTTGCCGCGTGCGCGAGCGGTTCTGTGCGTGGATTGATGTCGTCAGGCTCGGAACAAGATCGCGTTTTCGTCTCGACCTTCAAGACCTTGCAGCGATTCTCCGTCTCACCACTCAACTTCACCTTGTCTTCAAGCTCGCTCTCGACAACCAGCAATTGCGCGCGGGAATCTGCGAGTATGAACTCGACGTCGCTGGCAGGTAGAAACGTATTGATCGGAACGCACACAGCTCCGACTGAGACGGTCGCAAGAAAACACGCGATAAACTCAGGCGAGTCGTAGAGCAACAGCGCAACGCGGTCGCCATCGTTCACTCCACAGCTCAGTATCCGGCTCGCCCAATGATCAACTTCATCGCGAAGCTCGCTGTAAGTGACCCGGCGACCTCGAAACTCGAGAGCCGCGCGACTGCCGATTTGATGAAGACGTTCTTGTCCGAGAAAGTAATGGAGCAGATTGAATTGCGAGGAATCGACTGACATGCGGCGGCGATTATATGTCAGCTACCAGGATGGATCAACGGAATCAGAACTTTGGCTGACTTCAGCGAACGTCATTCGCAATGGTAAACCTTGAGAACTGCGATCAGAATTGCTTCTTCTTCTAGCCCCTCAACGACCGAATCCTTGACGCGGTCGGCGTACACCGAAATTCGTGTGAAGTTCCTATCAAAGTCGACTGCCACGTCTGTGTATATCAGATTAATACGATCTTGCATCTTGGTTCCGAGTTGCGAAAGGTAACTACCATCAAGCCCTCGGATGATTGTCGAGCGTCCGAAGGCGTAGGTGAATTCTCGATCGAGAGTCGCAAGCAATTCTTGATACGAAGGCTTGGGCAGGTCGGGGAGATAGACTTCAATTCTTGCCCGCTCGGATAGAGGCAATAAACTTCTCCTTTCGCTTTGGGAACTCCTCCATGCGTTTGAGAATTTCTTTTTCAGATAGCTTAGCTCGTGGGGATCTTTCGATCTTGATTTCTTTGATATCCTTAAGTCGCCTCGCCATAAATTAATCCTCGCTTTCGAACATATCGCTTTCTTCCGAATCTTAACACAGTGCTCAATGCGGGCAAGTCGTCGGGTATTGACGTAAAGGCAGCCGTTTCTCGGCTCTCACTTCAAGACACAACGCGATAGCATCTTTGATATTCTCAACGGCCTCTTGCTTGGTCTTTCCCTGACTCACATAGCCGGGTATGGAAGGACACTCGCTTATCCAAACACCATCCTCATCTCGGTCAAGCGTAATGTTGAATTTCATAGCAGCCTCCGAATTCCAGATGATTACATGCCGTAGAAAGACCAGCAAGCAGTCAAGCGCACGGGACGTTCTACTTTTCTACTAAGGCGTGGAGCCGTCGTGCAGCCTACTGGAGTCGCCTCCCTACCTCCGTAAAATACCTATCCTCAGGTGAATCTATTGGCTTGGTATTGTTAAGTCCAATTTCACGGCAGGTGAAATACTCATTCTCGTCCGTCAGTTCGGCAGGGACGTGGAAGTGAACGATTACGCCTACAGTGTTTTCATCTCGCTCCGCCCAATAGCGCTCGTGCTCTCTAATGAATCTTTCTACCTGTTTGTTTAAGACTGCGCGGAGGTGGTCAACGTTTCGCGTGCTCAGGAGTTTCTGTCGTGGGTTGATAAGCTTGCTTATAGAAATCGCAATCAGTCCCCGCTTTTGCATCTTCGGGTCAACCGCCGCGTACCTGCGCTGTAGCTGTGCGAATGCCTCATCTATCCTCTCCTTTATTCTCTTTGAGGAATAAATTCGCTTCGATTCAACAAACACTTGAGGCGTGTCGTTGATGAACAAATCAGCATCAGTGCCAAAGTCTATTGGGTATCCAGCAGCGGCGAAGCGCGCGGCTATCACCAATTCGAAGCTCATGTTACGCGCGCTGTTGTTGTTAGATGTCGCGGGATTCTCGTCGTTCGAGTGCTCAGGCCCGCCAAATAGCACCTTAATCTTTTGGCGTAAGGCCGCATCGCTTTTGTCGAAGCTGCGCAGCCCGCGATATATGAGGTTTAGCGATGACGCTTCAAGAAACGAGTTCATTAGGATTTCTTCGTTTCTACTTTCCAGAAGCTCGGTCACCTTCCCTGCGTCGTGAGCATCAGCGAGCAGCAATAAGTTCTTCTTGTACTTGTCGATTCGCGTTGTCAGATGATTCGGCTTGAATTGGCCTAGCCAATCGACTGTTTCTTTTAACTCGTCATAGATGTTGCGAAAGCTGCGTCTCTTAGCTGTCCATACTGCTGAGGGCTCGAATGCAGTCATGCCTGCTCCTCCTCTCTCTTCTGCTTATCATTGTAACTCAAAGGTGGAAGCGCGGAGAACGCCCGCGACTAGGAGGTCACCGTTCAAGGCACTCGTCGGCGGCTATGACGTTTAGGCGGTTAGCACTGGAATGGTGTGAAAGCAACGCCACGATCTCAAGACGGAACCGAGGTATCGGTCTTGCTCTGTCCTGTATGGATTCCATCTTGTTAGGTTGCCGACGTTGCGCTAAAAGCGGAAACTCAGTGCAGGCGATATATGTCCTGCTCGCCCCTTCTTTCAACAACGAGCTTGCCCTCAGACACCGCGTAATCGAGATGAGCTACAGTCTCGGAAAGCGCGAGAAAACGATGGTAACCGCCGGCATCAGGGAACATCAGCTTCGAAGTATCCCACGCCGTAGCCCCGTTCTTCGGGAGCAATCCCATAAGCTTAGACTGGCGAGCATTGGTGAAGCGATACATTCGATGAAAGTGCTCATCGTAGTCGGTTACGTCGTCTCCGTGGCCGCCCTTTAACACCGTCGGTGCCAGCGCGCGGATCCGAGCTAGCGAAACCAGATATTCTCCGAGGGATTGAAATCGCCGCTTCGCATTGATCGGGTCGGGACTGAGCACAGGATTAGGCGTGATAGTTTTCAGCACGGTGTCCGACGCGAACACTAATCGGTTGCTGGTTCGAATCAGGCATATAGAACCAGGCGTGTGCCCAGGTGTGTGAACTACCGTTAAGCTTTCGTGTTCGAAAAGAATCTCATCGTCGTCCTTCAACTTCTCCACGTGCTCGATCGGATAAGCAAAGCCCTTTAACTTCTCATAGCCCGCTTCCATTCGATCGATTGTTTCACGCGGCACACCAGCAGCCGTCAGCAGATCTCGATAGGCGCCGTAATCAGTCTCCGCCGCGACCGCGGGCGCGTCCCACTCGTGTATGTAGGCGGTCGCACCCGACTCTTCGACTATTAATTGTGCCAGCCCATAATGGTCCGCGTGTGCGTGCGAGATTATTATTCGTTTGATGTCCGAAAGCGTGTGTCCGAGATGAGCGAGACCTGCCCTCAATGCTTGGAGCGAGTTGTCATCGCGCGGGCCGGCGTCGATTAGTGTCAGAGGATCTTCCTCGATCAGATAGACGTTGACCGGCCCGACATAGAAAGGCGTGGGTACACTGATTCTGTGAATCTTCATGAAGACAGTCCGTAGTCAGTAGTCCGTTGTCCGTAGCGAAAACCAGAAACCGTCGGCAAATTCTACTTACCACGGACTACTGACTACGGACTACTGACTACGGACTACTGACTAGAGGTTATATTTGCCCGCTTCGATCATAGAGTCCGCGATTCGGCGGCGCGCTGCAACGGTGTTGACCGGCGTGTATTTCATGTATCGCCGAAGCACCGCTAACATCGTGCGCAGTTCATCGCCTTCCGACATCGCCGCAAGAGCTGTCTTCGCCCGTTCTTCGACACGCGAAATCGAGTCGTTGACAAACGTGCGGGTAGCGTCGATGTGATTCGCGCATGCCGGCTCGCCTCGCCCTGCGATGAACTTCTCAGTTCGAAGGATTGCGCTCTCCATCCCGTAGATTTCCATGATGATGTCGCTGGCCGCCGCGAGCACCTCTTGCTGCTCCTGGACCTTGTCGCGATACTTCTGCGCGGCCGATCCCAGCACGGCGACGGCCGCCTTCTTGGCGTTGGTGAGCGCCGCTCGCTCTTGTGAAAACACTCCCTCGGCCGGCTCTTCCGGCATCGATGGCGTCAGCATTTCGTCCATCAATTTCTTGGCAGCCGCAAACAACGGCAACTCGCCTTTGACCGCGCGGCGAAGCAGTTGACCGGATATTATCAGCCGGTTGATTTCATTGGTGCCTTCGTAGATACGGCTGATGCGCGAATCGCGATAAGCGCGCTCGACAGGATAGTCCTTAGAGTAGCCGTTGCCGCCGAAGACTTGCACCGCTTCGTCCGAAACGTAATCGAGCGTCTCGCTGCCGACAACCTTGATGATCGAGCACTCGATTGCGTAGTCCTCGATCGCCTTGAGCATCTGCGCTGGAACGTCACGATCGATCGTAACGAGCGCGTCTTCAATCATCCCGACCGTGCGATAAGTCATGCTATCCGCAACGTAAGTGCGAATCGCCATCTCCGCCAGCTTGTGTTTGATCAAGCCGAACGAGGAGATGGGTACGCCAAATTGATAGCGCTGCTTCGCGTAGTCAATCGCAATCGTAGTGAGCCGCTTTGAGCCCGAGATGGTGCTCACGCCCAGCTTCAGCCTGCCGAGGTTCAAAATGTTAAACGCGATCTTGTGACCCTTGCCGATCTCGCCGAGCACGTTCTCGACGGGCACTTGCGCTTGTTCCAGGTTCACCGCGCAGGTTGACGAACCCTGCAGCCCCATCTTGTGTTCCTCTTTTGCGATCGACACACCGGGGAAGTTGCGCTCGACGATGAATGCCGTGAACTTCTCGCCATCAACCTTGGCGAACACGGTGTACACATCGGCGAAGCCCGCATTGGTGATCCACATCTTCTGCCCGTTGAGCACGTAATGCTTACCATCTTCGGAAAGCACGGCTTTGGTTTTCGCGCCCAGTGCGTCCGAGCCCGAGCTCGATTCGGTCAATGCATAAGCGCCGATCATTTCTGCCGTTGCCAGCTTCGGGAGATACTTCTTCTTCTGCTCTTCGGTGCCAAAGTAAACGATGGGCAGCGTGCCTATCGTCGTGTGCGCTCCGAGTGATCCCGAAAATGATGCCTGACCCGACATGGCCTCGGAAGCAACGAGCGAGCTGAGAAGGTCCAGCCCCGCGCCGCCGTACTTTTCCGGGATGTCGATCGACAACAGCCCCAGCTCGCCGGCTTTTCTAAGCAAGCCTCTGGTCAACTCATAATCTTTCGATTCGATCTCGGCATCGAGCGGCATGATCTCCTTCTCGGTGAATTCGCGCGCCGTCTGCGCGATCATCAGGTGCTCGTCGCTCAGATCATCGGGTGTGAATACCTCCGAGGCGTCGTGGTCTTCAAGAATGAAGCTCCCGCCTCTTATCACTTTCTTTGTTTCTGCAACGCTAGTCATAAGCCCTCTCTTTTTCGACGTTCTTAGTACGGCCTTCAGGCGGAAGTTCGTAGCCTCGCCGGAAGCGCGGTTCCGAACTCCGAACCAACTTCCGCCTGAAGGCCGTACTACGAACTGTTTTGTTTCACATCAACTCAAAAATCCCGGCGGCTCCCATGCCTCCGCCGACGCACATCGTCACCATGCCGTAGCGCGCGTTTCGCCTTTGCATCTCGTGCAAGATCGTCGCCGTGAGCTTAGCTCCCGTGCAGCCGAGCGGGTGACCCATCGCGACAGCGCCTCCATTTACGTTCAACTTGTCCTGGTTGATTCCAAGCTCTTTCACCACTGAAAGGGCTTGAGCTGCGAACGCTTCGTTCAACTCGATCAGGTCGATGTCGTCAAGCGTAAGTCCCGCAATCTTCAGCGCCTTTGGTATCGCAGCCACCGGCCCGATGCCCATGTAGTCAGGGTCAACGCCAGCAGTCGCGTAAGCTATCATTCGCGCGATTGGCTTCGCTCCGATCTCTCTTGCGCGATCGTATGACATTACCACCGCAGCAGCCGCGCCGTCTGACATCTGCGACGAGTTACCTGCGGTCACTGTGCCTCGAGCATGAAATGCGGGTCTGAGTTTCCCGAGCGCTTCCATAGAAGTGTCTGCGCGCGGGCCTTCGTCTGTGTCAAAGACGGTTTCTTTCACTACGCGCTTCCCTTTCCCGTCGAGCTCGACCGTTCTGACCGTCAAAGGCACGACTTCATCCTTGAACTTGCCTTCGTTGATCGCGGCAACTGCCTTCTGATGACTGCGAAACGAGAACTCGTCCGCGTCCGCTCGCGAGATTGAATACTTCTGCGCGAGGTTCTCAGCAGTGAGCCCCATGTTCAAATAGAAGTCGGGCGAGTTTTCGACGAGCGTCGGGTTGGGAACGATCTTGTGACCGCCCATCGGGATGAGGCTCATCGTCTCGGTGCCGCCGGCGACTATGCAATCAGCCCAACCGGCCATAATGCGCTCGGCGGCGAACGCGATGGCTTGAAGCCCTGACGAGCAGAAGCGATTGACCGTAACTGCCGACGCTTCTTTCGGAATCCCGGCGAGCCACGAGGCCTGGCGAGCCACGTTCATTCCCTGCTCTGCTTCAGGCATTGCGCAACCGAGGATGACGTCTTCGATCATCGCAGGCTCGAGCCCGGACGCGCGCTCGATGGCTGCTCTGATGACCGTAGCAGCCATGTCATCGGGCCTGGTGTCTTTGAGTGTGCCGCGGGGCGCTTTGCCGACCGCGGTTCTGAGTGCTGAAACGATCACTGCGTCTTTCATACTTTCTCCTGAGTTTGATCGGTATTATCCTTCTTGCCACCACCAACCAATCGGAAACGGAAAGTGGAGGGGTCATCTTCAAACGGCAACTCAAGGCTGTGACGAATCGCAAGCACGAGTTTCGTCAGTAGTTCGTCATGACGCTCAAGCGAGCGCTTCGGATTTGAGATGTCTATCTCGCCTTGGAAGTCTGCAAGGGCAGCAATTACTTGTTGGGGCGCGATCAATGCGATGGTGTTAGACGCAGTTGCATACCTCGCCTGCGTCTCATCGTTGAGTCCCTTAACAGCTAAATCGGAAATGGATGAGAGTAGCTCTCGATAATGTTCGGTCTTTCGTTGTCTCAATTCATCGGCTCTCCTTTGTCGCGCATTGAAAATGAACGACACTGCCGCGACAATTATGCTTGCGGCAGCGGAGATTATTGCGACTTGTAAACTTGCACTCATGTTGACTTATGCGCCAGGTGTTTCTTGCGTGCCGGCTGCACTGCTACATTCGCCTTCCGGCGTTGGTGCCTCGATGGGCCGCCCACCGACGTAGAGAGTCTCATAGCTCAGATCGAGCCCACCGGGCCACTCGACGGAACCGGCGACGGCTCGCACCGCTTGAAAAAGCGAGCGGTCTCGCAGGCGCACGAAAATGCCACGCGAGAGAAAGGGTTTCACGTCGAATATGCGCCGCTCGCCGTTATCGAATGACACCTCCAACTGGTAATCGTCCAGCGCCCGGGCGGATGTGACATGCGGATCCATAGGTCCTCCTACCAAAGAAGTACATGCGCACCACAATACCGTAGAACATGGACAGAATCGGCATGGCTTACTTTCCTCACAAAATGCGACCGCAGCACGCTACGCCACGCGCCCCGAAACTAGCTCCTAAGCGGCTTACCTAGGGCCAGAAGAGCTATTCTCCATTTTGGTCTCTCGCCCCATCACATCAGCCTCAAGGAACAAGTTGTCCATATCCGCTAGCGGCCAGAAAGCATGTCGTCCAAACAGACTGTTGAGGTGTTGCTTAACCAACTCGCGATCAACCAACCCTTCTTCTCTGAGTAACCACAACAAATCAATTTGATCCTTACCTCGGCCAGCCAAATACTCTAGAATTACCATCCACTCAGGCGTAATAATCGGCAGCCCGTCTTCGGTTGATGTAGCTCCGGCCAACGCTGCTTTGTACACGTCTCGCCTGTCATCATCGCGAATGATCCAATCAACTTCGATCTCTTTCTCACTGCCCGATTGTACTCGGTAGGCTTCCCCACCCATCTGCAACTTCCTGATGGCTGGCAGCGGCAATCTCTCCGCGGCTATGAAATCCACATCCAACGTAGCGCGCGTGAAGCCGTACACATGCATCGCGAGACCGCCACACAAGGCGCAGTCAATCTTGTTCTCTTGCGCCTTCTTTACCACCTTGCTCGCAACATCCAAACCTTCTTCGGTAGAGATAGATTGCTTTGCCGCGGATGACTTGTATTGTTTGCGTTGAACCATCATTGGTTGACCTTCCTATTGCTAGTTCCTCAGCGGCTTGCCAGTCTTGAGCATATGCTGAATCCGCTCTTGCGTCTTCTTCTCACCGCACAACGAAACGAACGCTTCGCGCTCGAGGTCCAACAGGTACTGCTCCGACACAAGCGTCTTATGCGAGAGGTCGCCGCCAGTGATTATGTACGCGAGCTTTTTCGCGACGTGCGCGTCGTACTCGCTGATGAACTGCCCTCTCACCATCATGTGAACCGCCAGCTTGATCGCAGAAAGCGCTGGCGCTCCGAGCACTGGGATATCAGTGCGCGGATGCGGCTGCGTGTAACCCTCTCGCACCATCGCCAATGCCGTTTGCTTTGCGTCTTCAATCAAACGATCTCGGTTCATGGTTATGGGATCGGTCTCGCGCAAGAAGCCAAGCTCGCGAGCTTCGACCGCTGACGTCGATACCCGAGCCATCGCAATCGTCTCTGAAACTTTTCTGATTCTTGGGAAAAAATCTTCATCCGGCGTTGCGTCTTCCACCGCGCGCAGCACCAACTCCTTCACGCCGCCGCCCCCGGGTATCAAACCGACTCCGACTTCAACCAGCCCGACGTAGGCTTCAGCCGCCGACCGAGCCTTGTCGCCGTGCATCGTGATTTCACAGCCGCCCCCAAGAGCCATGCCCTGCGGCGCGACGACCACCGGCTTCGCCGAATAGCGAAGATTCATATTCGCGTTTTGAAACTGTCGCACCGACATCCCGATCTCGTCCCATTCGCCTTCTTGAATGCCGAGCAGGAGCATCATGATGTTCGCGCCTACGGAGAAGTTCTCAGCCTGGTTGCCGATCACCAGCGCCTCGAAGTTCTCGCCCACTTCTTTAACCGAGTAGTTCATCATCGAGATCGTGTCCGCGCCGATTGCGTTCATCTTCGAATGAAACTCGAGACAGGCCACTCCGTCGCCGATGTCGATCAGCGACGCCGAAGCGTTCTTCTTGATGACGGATGTCTGTTCTTTGACTGACTTCAGGATTAGGACGCCGGGGCGGGCCGGAACTTCTTTGTAATCGCCCGACGCGCAATCAAAGTAGTAGGTTCTGCCTTCGCGGCGTTCGTAGAAACTCTTTTTGCCCGCGTCGAGCAGCTTCTGAACAAGCGGCGGGATCTCAAGTCCGTCCTCGCGCATCCTTGCCACCGACTTCTCGACGCCAATCACGTCCCACAGCTCGAACGTACCAAACTCGTGGTTGAAGCCCCATTTCACTGCGTTGTCGATGTTCACGATGTCATCGGCAATCTCGGGGATTCGGTTGGCCGTATAGATGAGGTTCGCGCTGATCGTCTTCCACAGAAACTCACCTACGCGGTCCTTGCCGTAGACCAGTGTGCGGATTCGGTCGGCCGTGTCCTCAATCCCCTTCGCCGCATCCAGCGATGGCCAGCGCACCTTCTGCGAAGGTTTGTATTCCATCGTGTTGTAATCGAGCACCGCGTACTCTGTCTTGCCGCCTTCGCCTCTTTGCTTCTTGTAGAATCCCTGCCCCGCTTTGTTGCCGGTCCAGCCCCGCTTCACCATATCGCTCATGAAGTCGGGCGGCACGAGCACCTCGCGGCGCTCATCATTCGGCACTGCTGGGTAAAGGTTCTCTGCTACGTAAAGCGCGGTGTCGAGCCCGACAATGTCGGTGGTCCTGAACGACGCCGACTTCGGCCGTCCGATGATCGGCCCGGTCATCGCGTCAACTTCTTCAATCGCGTAGCCGCCTTCGATCATCACTCGAACCGCGTTGAGCGAGCTGAAGGTAGCTATGCGATTCGCAATGAAGTTTGGGGTGTCTTTGGCGAAGACAATTCCCTTCCCGAGCCTGCGATCGCAGAAGTCAGAGACGAAGTTGACTACTTCAGGGAGAGTATCTGCGGTCGGAATGACCTCGATCAGTTTCAAGTAGCGAGGCGGGTTAAAGAAATGAGTACCGAGAAAATGTTTGCGAAAGCCGTCGGACATACCCTCAGCCATCGCTTTAATAGGTATGCCGGAAGTATTGGAACTAATGATCGTCGCGGGCTTTCGAAAGCCTTGAACTCTCGCAAACAAATCGCGCTTTATCTCGAGTTTCTCGACAACTGCTTCGATGATCCAATCTACGCCGGACACTTTCTCCAAGTCATCGTCAAAGTTCCCGGTCGTTATCAGGCCAGCGAGCTTCGGTGAAAAGAATGCTGCGGGCTTAATCTTCTTGGCAGCTTCGAGCCCCGCGTGGACGATGGAATTTCTTACCTGCTTGCTTTCGAGCGTAAGCCCGCGCGCCTCTTCTTGCTTCGTCAGTTCCTTCGGTGCGATGTCCAGCAGCAGCACGTCAAGCCCCGCGTTTGCGCAGTGAGCGGCGATCTGCGCGCCCATCGTGCCTGATCCGAGCACTGCGACTTTGTTGATCTTATAACTCACGATCCGTCTCCTTATGATTGCCTTTCAAAACGAGTCTGCTTTGCAAAGCAGCTTCTCATTAACACCTCGATGAATCGAGGTGTTAATAAAAACCAGATGCGGCCAAACTGGCGCCATCATGCCGCTAATCAAACCGCCACCACACTCGGGGTTTCTTCCTCGTACAACCGGTCAATCACGTTAGCGTACTTTTTCTCGATCACGCTGCGGCGAGGCTTCAGCGTCGGCGTCAACTCGCCGGACTCAGTCGTGAACTCGTGTTCAAGTAGCGCCACCTTCTTCACTTTCTCAAACCTGGCAAGCTCAGTTGTGTACTTATCAACCTGCCGCTTCATCAGATCAATAATTCGCGGATTCGTCATAAGCGCGCTCTGGTCCTTGTACCCGATCCCCTTCATTTGGGCGTATCCGCGCAGGAGCTCCATATTCGGAACGATCAACGCCGCAACAAACTTGCGAGCGTGGCCGACGACCACCACCTGTGAAACGAAACGGCTGGACTTTATCAAACTCTCCAGCCGCTGCGGCGCGACGTATTTTCCACCACTCGTCTTCATCAAGTCTTTCTTGCGATCGGTTATGACGAGAAAGCCGTCAGCGTCGATGTGCCCGATGTCTCCGGTGCGAAACCACCCGTCGGAGGTGAACGCTTCTTCGTTCTCGTCCGGGCGGTTGTAGTAGCCCTTCATCACTGTGTCGCCTTTGACCAGGATCTCGCCGTCCTCCTCGATGCGCACGCTGACACCGTCGATGATCGGCCCGACCGTGCCAACCCGATTGCGCGTCTCTGTGTTACACGAGACGGAAGGCGAGGTCTCGGTCAACCCGTAGCCTTGAAGGATCGGCAGGCCCGCGGCAAGAAACAGATAAGCAATCTCCGGCGCGAGGGGGGCCCCTCCCGAAATGAATATTCGAACGCTGCCGCCAACAGCTTCGCGCCACTTCTTAAACACAAGCGCATCTGCAATCCGATGCTGAAGGCCAAGCAGAAACCCGATGCGTTCCCCGCGATCTTTCCGCTCAGCCCATCGCCTGCCGGCATCGAGCGCCCATAAAAAAATCTGCCGCTTGGGAAATCCAGCCGACAGACCGCGCTCGATTATCCTCGCATAGATTTTCTCGAACATTCGCGGCACGCTGGTCATCGCCGTCGGATGAATTTCAGTAAGGTTCTTCGCAACGGTGTCAATGCTCTCCGCGTAAGCGACTGTCGCGCCCGTGTAGGCGTACAAGTACCACACAGCGCGCTCGAATATGTGCGTGAATGGTAAGTAGGTCAGAGCAAGCTCGCGCCGGTCTTCCAGGTGAAGCCATCGAGCGGTATTCACCACGTTCACCGCTAGATTCTTATGTGTGAGCATCACGCCTTTGGGTTCGCCGGTCGAGCCAGATGTATATAGGATAGTGGCGAGGTCTTCTGATGTCGCAGCCCGCCACATGCTCTCGTAGAGACCGGGCTGCTCGCCATATAGGGCGCGGCCCTTGTCGACCAGCTCTTCAACACCGACGGCGGGCCTCGAAATCTCTTCAAGTGAAATGACAAATTCGAGCCCGGGTAATCGAGACTTGATCGCCAGAGCGTCTTCAGCGAAAGCCGATGACACAAAAATGGCTCTGGCAGCCGAATCCGCCAATATGTACTCGACCTGCGAGCGCGCCTGGGTCGCGTAGATTGGCACATCCACCGCCCCGATCGCCAGCGCGGCGAGGTCCGCGAGGTTCCACTCGGGACGGTTCTCAGACCATATCGCAACTCGATCTCCGCGGCTGATGCCGAGAGCCTTCAGTCCGAGCGCAAGTTCCCTAACCCGCCGCGCGACTTCGCCGAAAGTAAGTGAGCGCCATTCGCCTCGAGCCTTGAAGCGGAGGAACTCTGACTCGCGATAGCGATCGACCGCAGAGTTGAACAGCTCATTTAATGTGTTGGGCTCTGTGCCCATCATCTCTCCGATTTGCTAGCTCTCTAGCGCGTGCTCGATTGTGAGCGCGAGATGCCGTTCAGGAAAATATCGAGCACCGGCTCGGCGGTCGACACCAGGCTGTAGCGCTTGCGGCTCAACACCCAGTTTGTGGCCATCTCGTCCAATGCGCCGAACAACACTTTCGCGACCACCTTTGTGTTGAGTGCGGAACGAAACACGCCGCGTCGTTGACCTTCCTCTACGACCTCGCGAATCAGTTCGAGGTATTCCGTGACCTTGGTGGCCGAGAATTGCTCCATGAACTTGGTGGACGAGCGCAGCTCAACCTGAAACACCACGGCAAGGTTTCGATCGCGGCCGAGCCCTTCAAGGTGGGCGTGAACTATTCGCCTTAGTTTTTCGACCGGATCGTCTGTCTCCGCGAGCCTCGCCTTGCCGGCAGCCAGCGCCTCTTCCATGTAGTGGTTGAAAATAGAAACCAGAATGTCGTCCTTGTTCTTGAAGTAGAGATAAACGGTGCCGTCGGCGACTCCGGCCTCGCGCGCTACATCGGCGACTTTGGAGTTAAAGAAGCCGCTCCCGGCAAAGACTTTTATAGCCGCGCGAAGAATCGCTTCGTACTTGCCGTTAGCCTTCCGTTCCGGCTGCGAGGTCCTGACAGACGTCATTGAGTTTGTCCCAAGAAATTGAATGATGGTTCATTCATCTTTTACGCTAAACGCGGGCTTAGTGCAAGCAAGAATTCGGCGCAACGACAAAATTTTTGTTATCATCCATCCCACATGGAAGAGATGGAGAAAGAGGTAAAGAAGCAGCTGAAGAAACACCTGAGGGGCGTCGGCGGGTCGACTATTGAGAATCTTGTTAAACGGCTTGGCGGGTTGCCCTACGAACGAGTGCTGCTTACAACCGACATTGGCGTGGCCCTCGCAGCAACGAACTTACGAGCCGGGGTTGAGATGCTTAAAGCTGCGCCTGAAGTGTCCCGCCTGATCGATGCAGGCGATACCCGAGTCTGGGGCGAAGTAGGCAAGCGCCTCTCGGCCACTAGCACCGAGAGCGCGATGGCCTTCTTTCAATCAAGCGCCGCTGTCCTGGAGTCGATTCCTGAAGACACGCGTTCACCTGTGTTGAGACTCGTCAACAAGCAAGCCGCGCTGTCAGCGAACACAGCTATCGAAAGCTTCCGCTCCGCGCCAGACATTATCAACACCATCAAAGACCCCGACAACGTCGCGCAGATTCTAACCATCTGCCTTGAGCTCGCGCGTCACTCGGTGAAACATAGCAACGACCTGTTCCTCGCCGCACCTAAAGTAATTTCTGAGATCGAATCTCACACCGACAAGCACAGCAGTGAATTGATCAAGCGCGCGCTTACGCTGACTTCATCCTTCGCCTTCAGGTCAGGCGGGACAGCGGCTGAATTCTTTAGGGAGCTTCCGGCGGTGATAATCGGCGCCGAGCAAACATCCGTTGATAGACTCTTCGATATCACAGAATCGTACCTGGATCGGTCGGGAGGCGTCGCTCTGCAATATTTCAAAGCCGCGAGCCGCGTTCTTACTATCGCCGGCAAAGACTCTTTCGAACGATGGACCGCGCTGGCGAAACGCGTAGCCTTGCAAGGAAACGCCGCGAGCTATCACTTTATGAAACAGAGCCCGCATATCGTAGCCGAGCTTGCGGCGCGCGTCGGTCCACAACGCCGAACACAAGTGATCTCAGCCGTGCTCGAGATTGTGGAAGAAATCGCAGAACAAAGCACGATCGCGGCGGTCGAATGCTTTAAAGCCAGCCCTCTTGCGCTCGGTGCCGCGTCGCTCGGACAGTTTCGTGACTGGGCGCGGCGCGGCATAGATAAACTCTCTGACAATTCGCGGCGGGTTCAGGCCTATTACTCGCTCGAATCGAAGGCGAGCCAGGAAGCGCTGTTCAAAATCCAGGGCGGGCTTACGCTTGATTCGGTTGCGCACACGTTGAGGCTTTACGTCGAAGGTCTGACGGGCCGCTCGTTGCACATCGCTTCTTTGGCGTCGATACCCGACGAAGCCAAGATCGGCGACGGCAACACGATCTATCTGCCGTCGGTCGTCGCGGAATTTGAGAATGAGAGAGAGAATTTTCGTCTCTTCAAAGTGCTTGCCGCGCACGCGGCGGGTCAGATCGAGTTTCAGACTTATTCGCAGGACGCGCCCGAAACGCTCGCGGCGATTGCTGAGGTACGAGCCGCTTTTCGCCACCGCGGACAAACCGGAGATAGTCGTAGCGACGTACATCACAATTCCGCCGCTCAGGGTGTTGACTTTCTGAGGGTTCTAGCGGAGTTCCCGAATACGGACCTTGCAATGCGGCTGTTCACAACCATCGAGAATGGCCGGATAGACTTTCTGCTAAGGCAAGTCTATCGCGGCATACGACGCGACCTTGATTTTGTGCGAGGCCGTCTGATCGAACGCCGTCCGGACATCGAGAACATTCCCCAGGAGCTCTTGCCGTTCGAGCTGCTCTTTCAGCTTGCAATCTGTGGAGGTGCGACTGCCGACGCTCGTCGCTCCTACCCAACCGTCGTTCGCGAGCTCGAGCAAGTCCTGGCCAACTACATCCTCCGTGAAGGCGCAACCGTGGCGGATTCGTTGATCGCCACCCGGCACGTCTATGAATTCTTCGTCGAACAACCGAGCCAGTCTGATGCTCAAAGCGAGGACACCGGCGAGAGCGGTGAAGGTGGTGATACCAGGAATGACTCATCGCTGGCTGATCCGGATGCCGAACAGAGTGGTCAGCGCCGGCAGATCGAAGTCCGAGATGATCCCTTCAGTTTGTGGAACAGCGGGCAGCAGCAGCAAGAAGTCAACCCGGATCAGGATATCTTCCATCGCCTTCACGGACCCGAGAGCCCGGAGCAAGATCTGGAGAAGAACGACCGCGCGTTTTACTACGATGAGTGGGACCGAGAGCTTGCCGACTACCGCACTCGCTGGTGCCGCATAGTCGAGCGAAGCGGCTCTCGGGGCTCTCGCGGCTTTGTCGAGCTTGTTCGCAGCCGCTATGCCGGTGTGATCTCGTCGATCCGATATCAGTTTCAATTGATGCGACCCGAGAACCTGAGACGTATTAGGGGAGAGATTGACGGTGAAGACTACGACCTGCAAGCGGTTATTGATTACGCGCTCGACAAGCGCAGCACAGGCTTGATCGATGATCGTCTGTACACGCGCAAACTCAGGCGCGAGCGAGATGTCGCCGTGTCGTTCTTGCTGGATATGTCGAGCTCGACCGCGCGAACGATTAGCCGCTATCCCAATCATCCCTACACGCAGCCGGGCCAGCGGATCATCGACATCGAGAAAGAAGGGTTGGTGTTGATGAGCGAAGCGCTTGAAGCGGTGGGCGACGTTTACTCGATGCAGGGATTTACGAGCGAAGGCCGCCGCAACGTGAAGTTCTTCGTTATCAAAGATTTTTCTGAAGGCTACTCGGCTGAGGTCGAGCGACGCATCGGTGGGATCTCTTACCAGAACAACACGCGGCTGGGAGCGGCGATCCGTCACGCAACGACCCGGCTCTCGCGGCAAGACGCTCGCACCAAGCTGATGATCGTGCTGTCCGACGGCCGGCCCTACGATCACGACTACGGTGACAGTCGATATGCACGCGAGGATACGAGAATGGCGCTCAGGCAGGCTCGCATCGAGGGGATAACTCCTTTTTGCATCACGATCGACCGCGAGTCTGAGGACCAGTTGCGCGATATGTATGGCGAGGTGGGATACACGATAATCGACGACGTGTTGAGCTTGCCCGAACGGCTTCCAGGGATTTATAGCAGGCTGACAACTTGAGCGGGTGCCGCCGGTACATTAACTAGATAAATGAGGGGCTTTTAACCTAGGATTGGGTTTCGTATGTTGTTGATCCGCGTTCCTGCGCCAGCGTTGCGCCCGTTCGTAAAGACATTATGGGCGCTGGATCAGACGGACTCGCCACTATTGGTGGGCGCTGATCGCGAACACGTTCTCCCAACGGGCGCGATGCACCTCGTCTTCCGTCTGTCGAACCACCCATTGTGTCTCTTCGAAAGTGCTTATGCCAATGTGGGGCAAAACATCGGGCACGACATCGTCGGCGGGGCCCGCTCCACTTATTATGTGCGGGACGTGTCCGAATCCGTACGGTCGGTTGGCGTGCAGTTTCAGCCAGGTGGGGCCGATCTCTTGCTCGGTGTACCAGCCGACGAGCTTGCGGGACGCCACACTCCGCTAGGCGACCTTTGGGGTCGTTTTGCCTCTGAAGCGAGGGAGCGACTCCTCGAGGCTGGCGGGCCGGACCAACGGCTCGACCTCCTCGAGTCCATCTTAACTATGCGACTTCCCAGAGTCCGCGGTATGCATCCTGCTGTAGCTCAGGCTCTCGAACGGTTCACGATGACCACCAATGTGCGCGAGGTTGTGACGGAGTATGGCTACAGCCATCGGCGATTCATCGAGCTGTTCCGTCGGGCGGTTGGGCTGACCCCAAAGCTTTACTGTCGGGTCTTGCGGTTTCAGGCGGTCTTAGATCGAATTGCCGCAGATCCTGGTCTGTCGTTGGTCGAACTAGCTCTCGCTGCCGGCTATAGTGATCAGTCACATTTCAATCGCGAGTTCCGGGAGTTTGCCGGCCTCGCGCCGGTCGAGTATCGCACGGCAACACCCTCCTTCGGCAATCATGTCCCTATCAGCAGACGGCTGCGCTGATATTCACGAGGGTCAATTTCATTCAAGACAGCAGGCCGCGGAGGCGGTATTCTCGTCCCAGACTTCACTATAGAAAGGAGCACGTAATGAAGGTTCACGAGTTATTCGCGTATCTGCACGTCAACGACGCGGCCAAGGCCATCGAGTTCTACACCGAAGCTTTTGGTGCTCATGAAAAGTTCCGCCTCACTGAGCCGAGCGGTCGTATCGGGCACGCTGAGCTCGACTTTGACGGGACCACGTTGATGTTGGCCGATGAGTTCCCCGAGTGCAACATCATAGGACCACAAACTATTGGCGCGACGACGGTCACGCTCCATATCCACGTCGACAATGCAGACGAAACGATCAGCCGCGCCGTCAAAGCGGGCGCCATGATCGAGATCGAGCCTCAAGACCATTTCTATGGCGAGCGCTCCGGGTCTGTTCGCGACCCATTTGGCCATCGGTGGAACATCGGACATAGCATAGAAGAGGTATCTCCCGACGAGATGCAGCGGCGATACAACGAGATGATGAAGGCTGAGTAATCGGGGTTTGGAACCGACGAGCGACACGGTAAGACGTCATGTCTGGTCTCGCAAAGAACACCAGGGCTACGGTGATTCTATCGATTCGTTATCGTGACGAGCCGGCAGCAATTGAATGGCTATGCCATGCATTCGGCTTTGAAAAGCAGCTCATCGTGCCCAATGAGGATGGGACAATAGCCCATGCTCAGCTCACATTCGGCAACGGGATGACTATGCTCGGTTCCGTTGGAGATGAGACCCACAGCGTCTATGTCGTTGTCTCGGACGCCGACGTGCTGTATGAACGTGCAAAGGCCGCCGGCGCTGAGATCGTTCGAGAAATCAGAGACGAAGATTATGGTGGCCGCGGTTTCACCTGTCGCGACCTCGACGGCCATGTCTGGAGTTTCGGCACGTACGATCCAAACGCTACAGGTTGAATCACCGATTAACCTTACGAGGTGACGAATGCCCTTCATCGACACGAGCAAGCTGAACGTCAAGGAATAGATTCTTGTGAAACACGGCGCACCACAGGGGGCGAAATCTTGCGGGAACAGAACGACAGGTGCCTGGGTATGGTCGGGCTTGCGCAACAACGTGATCCCCAGTGTTCTTGGATTCGCGATTCTTCTATCCGGTTTGAGCCACCCGATGTCCGGTCAAACACGCTCCGCGCCAGCCGGCCAACTCCTTCTGACGGGCGGCACGATCTACGCTAGTCCCTCGGAAAATCTGATCACGAACGGTGTTGTGCTCATCCGCGATGGCAAGATCGCCGCGGTCGGACGCCGGGGATCTGTTCGGGTTCCCAACGGCGTTGCAACAGTGGATTGCTCCGGACTGACGGTCGCCGCCGGGTTCTGGAACAGTCACGTTCACTTCACGAAACAAAAATGGGCGGACGCCGCGAATATTCCGGCACCCGAACTCGCCGGCCACCTTCAAGCCATGCTCACGCGATACGGCTTCACGAGCGTGTTCGATCTCGGGTCGCCCTGGGAGAACACGCGGCGGATCCGCGAGCGTATCGAGTCCGGCGAGATCCCAGGTCCGAGAATCCGCTCGACGGGCGAAATGCTGCTCGGCTTCTCAATACCCGAGGAGATTCTGAGAGCTTCCGGGAGTATGCGGGTCACACCACAACCCGTGGTGACGGATGCCGCCGAAGCCCTTGCCGCTTCGAAGAAGCGCCTCGATGCCGGGACGGATGGCGTGAAGATGTACGCGGCCTCCCCGTTCTCGCCGTTTGCCACTCTTTCGGGCGAAGTGATTCGAGCCGCCGTCAATGAGACCCATCGCAGGGGCAAGCCAGCCTTCGCCCATCCGCAAAGCCGCGACGGTTTACTCGCGGCCGTGGGAGGCGGCGTGGACGTAATCGCGCACACCACTCCGATATCCGGTCCTTGGGACGAAGCTGTCTTAGCAGCAATGCGGCAAGCGAAAGTCGCCCTCATACCGACTTTGAAAGTGTGGATATACCTGCTTCGTGACCGCGCTTCCTTGCGCGATCTGTGGACCCAGACCAATGTCGGCCAATTGCGAGCATGGCTCGCCTCGGGAGGCGTGACCTTGTTTGGCACCGATGTCGATGCTGGTATGGACGACTACGATCCCAGCGACGAGTATGCCCTGATGGCCGAGGCGGGAATGACGTTTCGCCAGATACTTGCCTCGCTCACGACTGCGCCGGCCGAGAAATTTGGAGAATCGGGCCGGCTCGGGCGGATTGCTCCAGGTCTCGCCGCGGATCTTGTTGTCTTGAACGGGGACCCGTCGCGGGACGTTCGGGCGTTTGCGGCTGTGCGCTATACGATCAGGGATGGAAAGTTGATCTACCAGGCCGCGCGGTGACAGCAGCTTGGTCTAAAGGCAAAGGGTTTATTCATATCGGAGCGCTTCGATCGGATCCAAACGAGATGCCTTTCTTGCCGGCCACACTCCGAAGACCAGTCCAATACCGGCTGAGACCACTAATCCCGTGACAACTGCCCACAACGGAATTGAAGCGGGCAGCGATGGGAAGATAAGCATTATTATCTGACTGACTACTACTGCCAACACTACTCCCAACACTCCGCCCAGGAACGTCAGCGTCATTGCCTCGAACAAGAACTGAGTGGTGATGTCGCGCCGGCGGGCGCCGATAGCTTTACGTACCCCGATCTCAGCAGTGCGCTCGGTCACGCTGACAAGCATGATGTTCATAACGCCGATACCGCCTACGAGCAAACCCACGCTTGATAGTGCGATAGCCACCAGCCCGACCATTGCCGTGATGCTATCAAACTGCTCGATGAACCGATCGGCGGTCTGGAGATCAAAGTTGTTCTTGTCTTCATACTTCACCCCGCGCTGCCGGCGAAGGATATCCTCAACCTGATCGAGCGCCTGTCGAAGCTCTCCTGTGCGAGCGCGGATAACCAGCATCATCCATTCGCTTCGAGGGGAAACCTTTCGCAGCGTGCGGAAAGGAATCATCACGGAATTGTCGTTTTCGTCCTCGCCGATCACGCCCTTTCTTTTCTCGAGCACTCCGATGATCTCGTAGGGTTTGCCACCCATCATCACCTGTTTGCCAACCACTTGAGCGCCGCCTGGGAACAAAGCCTCGGCGGCCCCGTTGCCAATCACCATCACTTCGCGCCGGTGCTGATCGTCGAGATCGTTGATAAATCGGCCTTCCTGCATCGACCCATTTGTGATCGCGGCATAGCTGGTCGACACGCCTTGTAGGTTGCCCTGTTTGTAAGTCTGCCCGCCGTAGGTAAGGGTCTTATCAAAATTCCACTCGATGAAGCCCTGGTTTGCGACGTCCTGAACGGCAGGGGCAAACTGGTTGATGGCCTCACCGTCTTCGGGACGCAACGGTTTTCGAGTTCGCTCGGAGCGATCATGCTGGAACGATATGCCCGTCGAAAGGTGAAAGGCGTAGATGTTGTTGGTACCGTATTCTTCGACAAACTGGATGATGTTTGTGCGAAGCCCTGTCAGGATCGAGGCGATGGCGATAACCGTTGTGACCCCGATGACAATGCCGAGCACCGTGAGGAAGCTACGAAACTTATGCGCGCGGACGTTGTCTAACGCCATCACAAGTGTTTCGCTCGGAACCAACGCCTTTAGCTTCACGTGCTTCGCCTTTCAGTTCTTGGTCAATGCAATAATCGGATCGAGTCGAGCCGCCTTCATCGCCGGATAGATTCCAAATAGCATTCCGATAATGCTCGAGACCGCGATTGAGAGCACCACATATGTCAGGGTGATTGTCATCGGCACAGGCGTCGCGGCGCTGATTAACCAAGACACCCCAGCGGCGAGTAACAAGCCCAGGACACCTCCCAATGAGCACAGCACCGATGACTCGATCAGGAACTGAACTAGAATGTGTTTGCGTTTCGCGCCGACTGCCTTGCGCAGGCCAATTTCGAAGGTTCGCTCTGTCACGCTGACCAGCATTATGTTCATCACCACTATGCCGCCCACCAAAAGCGAGATGAAGGTTATCGGTATGACTGCCACCGCGATAGCTCCCGTGAATTGATCCACCTGGTTGTTCACCTGTTTGGCGTTCACCAGTCCGAAGTCATCCTCGGCATCGCCCTTCAGCTTGTGCCGGTTGCGCATCGCTATACGCGCCTCTTCTATGGTGGAATCGAACGTCTCGCGGTTATGCGACTTTCCGTGGAGTTCCAGGCTCTGGCGACGGCCGAACATTCGCCCGAAAGTCGTCAAAGGGATGTAAGCGTTGTTGTCCAGAGACTGGCCGAACATCGAACCGCGTTTCTCTTCCACACCGACGATCGTCATTGGCATCTCTTTGATCTTGATCGTCCTGCCGATGGGATCTTGCCCAACGAAGAACTTGTCTTTCAGGTCTGTGCCAATCACGCAAACCATCGCAGAGTGCTCGACTTCGTGCGGAAGCAGAAACCGCCCCTCGGAAATGGTCTTGTCTCCGATCTCGGCGAAGTTGGCGGTCACGCCCGAGATACGTGTTCCAAACAACTCCTGGCCTTCGTGCTTCAGATCGGTGCGTGAACCTGCTTCCGCCCCAACCTCTTTGCAAGAGACGCACTTGTTAATTAACCAGTCGAGGTCGGCCCACTCAAGACGCTTGTTCCGCTTTAACATCTTCTCCCACTCTTCCTGAGTCATGTTCCCGACGTGGGCTATGCGCGCGATCGTGAATTGGTTTACCCCCAGGAGCTTTGAGACCTTATCGACGACGTAGGCGTTCAGGCCGTCGATCGACGCACCGACGACTACTACCGATGCAACACCGATAATTATGCCAATCAGGGTGAGAAACGCACGCAGCTTGTGCGAGAAGATAGATTGCAGGGCAATCTTGGCGGCATCCAGATAAAACGAATAAACGGTTCTCATAGGACTCAGCTAACCCGACGTCGCGAATATCTCGCTGTTAGCCTAGCACAGACTTTAGTTTATGTCGGTTACAAGAGCAATCAGACACAGCCTAAAGTCGACGCTACTTCACAAACAACAAGCTACACAATGTCTGGAACTAACAAAGCAACCGAACCTCTCCTCCTCAACTCAAGCGAGTACGCAACCCAAACGAGGCAAGGCAACCGATCGTTAACACCCTCAACCATCACCTTAAGAGAAGCCCCTTAAAGGACGCGAATCGGATCTAGACAAAATATTGACGGCTTCTCGACGCGGTTGCGGATGGTTCGCGTTTGTTTACCGATTTAGCCCTCGGGCTGGGTGGCCGCAATATCTTGTGGCTGGCCTTTTATTGGCGACCGTTTTACAAGATATTGGGGGTGTGTTTCCGGGCCGCACTAGTTGCACAAAACTTGTGCAAATTCAAAAAAATACGCCCGCGTTAGAGCTTGACAACCGCTCGTGGTTTTATACAATGGCGACCCTGCGTTTTTTCGGGACTATAGCCGATTGAAACCTGTTCGACCTCGCGCGCGAGCACGTCCTGCGCCTGGAAGAAGTCTACTACGACGGAGGTTCCGTATGTTCTCGAATGAAGGTGAAGCGACTCGATCCGACCTGATAACTTTTGCCGATTTGGAAGAGACGAAGGGCGCCAGGATCAAAGTGATCGGCGTCGGCGGCGCAGGAGGCAATGCTGTCAATCGCCTCATTGAAGACGGCATGGACGGCGTCGAGTTCCTCGTTGCCAACACCGACCTCCAGGCTCTCAAAGACTCGAAGGCTTCAGTAAAGATCCAGCTCGGTGAAGAAATTGCCCGGGGACTGGGCGCGGGCGGAAATCCTGAGATAGGGAAACGCGCGGCTCTTGAGGACACTGACAAGCTGGTCGATGCGCTTGATGGCGCAGACATGATTTTCGTCACTGCGGGCCTCGGCGGCGGAACGGGCACCGGCGCGGCGCCGATCATCGGAAGCCTCGCGGCTGAGCTGGGCGCTTTGACAATCGCGGTCGTCACCAAGCCTTTCGGTTTCGAGGGGCGGCGTCGAGAGATTCAAGCGGAGAAAGGTCTCGAAGAACTCCGGGGCTGTGTTGATAGCGTTATTACCATCCCAAACGAGCGGCTGCTGAGATCCATCACGAAGGCTATTCCGTTTGTCGATGCGTTCGGTCTTGCGGACGGAGTCTTGCGCCAGGCAGTTCGAGGGATCTCGGACATAGTCAGTCTTCCTGGACTCATCAACGTCGACTTCTCGGATGTCAAAACCATCATGGAAGGCAAAGGCGTTGCCTTGATGGGAACTGGCACGGCATCAGGCGAGAACCGCGCGATCGAGGCCGTGCAGCGAGCCATATCGAGCCCGCTGCTGGAAGAGGCTTCGATCCAGGGCGCCAAAGCATTGCTGGTGAACGTGACCGGCAGCGCCGACGTGACCCTCTTCGAGATCAGCGAAGCAATGAATTTGATTCACGACTCGGCCGACCCTGAAGCGAACATCATCTTTGGCGCGGTGATCGACGAGCGTCTCACCGGTGCCATAAAGATAACGGTGATAGCGACACACTTTGCTTCTACTGCGGCTTCGTCTGAACCCATTCACAACGCGTCGGCGGCGCGGGCTGCAGCGATGAATACCGGAAAGCTCCTCGCTGCTAACTCTGAAGCTCAACCGGACACTGATACACCTACCTTTATGCGCAAGTCGGTGAACTAGTAGCGAGGCGGAGGCAGTTGAAGCCCGCGATCGAGATGTTGAAGGGTTATTGATCTCCGTCACTATTCCCTTCCCTCGGATGTCATCAAGGCTAATCCCTCGCTGCCGCCGGGCTTTCAACCATCGTACCCATCAAATATAGTATTATCAGCGTAGGCAGATGAAGTGACTCTATGATCGACGAATGATACGATGAGCACGAGAACGAGTCTAAGCTTGGGACTGATAATTATTATTCTCGTTACGTCTATGACCGTGACGACCGCAGCCGAGCGAACACAGGCAATGCGCGCGTCTTCAGATGACACTGCCTACACCAGGGAAATCCAGAAGTGGCGAGCTGAACGTCTTGAGGAGATCAACGGCGATGACGGGTGGACGACTCTTGTGGGGCTGTTCTGGCTCAATGAGGGCCGGAACAATTTTGGCAGCGATCAGGCAAATGACATAGTCCTCCCTCGAAACAGATCTCCAAAGCTCGGCGGCTCATTGCGGCTCGACAAGGGAGTTGTGCAGCTGGAAGCAACGCCGGTTGCCGGCGTCACGATCGACGGCATTCCTGTGAGCAAACTCGTGCTCCAGTCCGACGCATCAGGCAAACCAACTGTCTTGAAGATGGGCTCGCTCACGTTCTTCGTCATCAAGCGCGGTGAGAAGTTCGGCCTGCGAGTTAAGGACAAGCAGAATCCAGCGCGTTCCCACTTCGCTGGACTCGACTACTTCCCTATCGATTTGAAGTGGAGACTTCAGGCGAAGTTCGAGCCTTACAATCCACCAAAGATCGTTCCAATCGTCAACGTGCTCGGAAAGGTCGAGAACATGACATCGCCCGGCGCGCTCGTCTTTGAGATCAACGGGTGGGTTTATCGGCTCGATCCATTGCTGGAGAAAGGTTCGAAACAGCTCTTCATCATCTTCGCCGACAAGACCAGCGGCAAAGAAACCTACGGCGCGGGACGTTACCTTTATGCCGACCCGCCAGGTGCGGACGGCAACGTGGTTGTGGATTTCAACAAGGCTCACAATCCACCCTGCGCCTTCACGAAGTTCGCGACCTGCCCTCTGCCGCCGCGCCAGAATCGTCTTGCGATCCGGGTTGAAGCGGGGGAGAAGAAGAACACGGGTTCTGGGCACTGAGCAGAAGCCGCCAGGCTCACAACCTTCCGCCGCCAGGCTTTATGTAAAAACTGTGATCAATTCGCTACTGCGCTCGTGGAGGATCTGATGAAGTCTTATGAATACCTGCTGGTCGAAGCCGACGCGCCGATCGCAATCATCACGATGAACCGTCCCGACCGGCGCAACGCGCTCTCGCTCGGGCTGATGGAAGAGCTGATCGATTGCTTCCGCGCGCTGAAGCAGAAGCAAGACATTCGCGCGGTCATACTCGCGGCAAACGGACTAGCGTTCTCAGCGGGACATGATTTGAGCGAGTTGATAGACCGGCAAATCGGCGACTACCGTCACGTGTTCGACGTTTGCACGGAGCTGATGACTCTCATTCAGGGCATCCCGCAACCGGTAATCGCTGAAGTCCAGGGCATCGCCACCGCCGCCGGTTGCCAGTTAGTCGCGACTTGTGATCTTGCCGTGGCGTCCCAGGAGAGCAAGTTCGCGACGCCCGGGGTGCGGATAGGTCTGTTTTGCACGACGCCTATGGTCGCCCTCACTCGCGCAATCGGCCGCAAGCGCGCGCTGGAGATGTTGCTAACCGGAACGTCCATCGATGCGCCCACCGCGATGGAGTGGGGCCTTGTGAATCGCGTAGTGCCATCTGAACGGCTTCGCGAGGAAGCTTATGCACTGGCGCAACGAATCGCGGAAGCGAGCGCCTTCACCGTGTCGGTTGGCAAACAAGCTTTCTATATGCAGATCGATCTGGATCAGACTAAGGCATATGCTCACGCGAAAGAGGTGATGAGCTTGAACGCGATGGCTGAAGACGCCCAGGAAGGAATGGGAGCTTTTCTGGAAAAGCGCACACCGTGTTGGCGCGGCCGGTAGATGTGAGCTACACTGTGTTTCGTCGTCCACACAGCGACCCTTCGTGAATGATTCTGGAGGCCCCGGAATCGCTTTCGGCCTGATAGACATATCTCGTCCCAAATCCTGTTAAGGACGGGTGATGTCTGCTGAGGGTAATGAACTCAATCGCTAACTCTCCATCAAATCGCTCATTCCAATCCGACGAGGATCCTCCTCTCCTCCACCATTTTTTTGAGAGAGCCGCCGCGCGATGGCCGGAGCGGATCGCCGTCGATGTTCCTCCTGGAATCGGGCGGCCAGATCGGCGACTGGTTACCTATCGAGACCTCGCAGGCCAGTGCGATGCGCTGGCTGGCTTGCTTCGCACCTTCGTAACGCGAGAGTGCGTTGTTGCGATTCTTCTCCCGCGGTGCACCGAGCATCTATACCGCAGCCAGTTGGCGGTGATGAAAGCAGGCGCCGCTTACGCGTGTATCGACCCCGCTTTTCCAGACCAGCAGGTGCGCGACATCCTCGAAGATTCGGAGGCCGTGGCTTTGCTAACCGACAGCGATGGTTTAAGCCGTGCCGAGCACTCAGGGTTTGCCATCCGGCCGGTGTTCGATGTCGTGGAGCTGATGACCCCTGACGGCGGCGCGGTCATTGCGCCACCACCTCCCTCCTGGCTCACGCCGCGCACTTTAGCTTACATCATCTACACATCAGCGACGACGGGCCGTCCTAAGGGCGTCATGATCGAGCACGGCAGTATCGCCAACCTCGTCAGCGCGGACCTCCGCGAGTTCGATCTCTCGACGGACGACCGAGTCGGACAGAGCTCGTCTCCCGCCTACGACTCGTCAGTCGAAGAGACCTGGCTAGCTTTCGCTGCCGGAGCAACAGTCGTGGTCATGGACGACGAAACGACGCGACTCGGGCCCGATTTGGTTCCGTGGCTTCGCCGCGAACGCATCACGGTTCTGTGTCCACCTCCCACCCTTCTTCGCACCACCGGATGCGACGATCCCCTGGCAGCGCTGCCGGATCTCGGGTTTCTCTATGTCGGCGGCGAGGCACTTCCGAGTGATGTGGCCGACCGTTGGGCGCGGGGTCGTCGTATGGTCAACGGCTATGGGCCGACTGAGTGCTCGGTAACCGCGTTGCGGGGGAGAATCCGCGAAGCAGAGCCGATTACAATAGGACGCCCAGTTAGCGGACTTCATGCGTGGGTGTTGAATGAGTCGCTCGAAGAAGTTGATGATGGGGAACGAGGCGAGCTTTGCATTGGCGGCATAGGGCTGGCGCGTGGTTATCGTAATCGGTCCGAGTTGACAGCGCAGAAGTTCCCGGTGCATCCCTTACTGGGGCGGATATACCGTACTGGCGACCTCGCTCATCGCGACCTGGACGGCTCCTTCTTTTACCATGGCCGGATAGATTCTCAGGTAAAGCTGCGTGGCTATCGAGTCGAGCTTGAGGCGATTGAAGCGAGGCTCGCCGAGTGCGACGGCGTGCGCGAAGCTGCGTGTCGAGTTCAACAAAACGGCTCGCAGCAGATGCTCGTCGCCTTCGTTGTGCCTGAGGATGGCCACAAGCCCGAATTCGACGATCTGAAAGAGTCTTTGCTGAAGGCGCTGCCGGCTTACATGGTTCCAAGCCGCTTCTCAGTTCTTACCAAGCTTCCGACAACCGTTGGGGGAAAGTTGAACCGGGATGAGCTTCCCTGCCTCGAACCTCAAGACCCCGATCACGACAAGCAGCGAGTCTTGCCGCGAAACGTGATGGAAGAAAGAGTGGAGGCGGCATTCCGGGAAGTCCTTCGTCTGCATGGCGGCGTCGACATTCATGACGATTTCTTTAACGATCTGGGTGGCGATTCGCTCAATGCCGCCGAGTTGATCTCGGTATTGAGGGATGAGCCTGCCACTGCCTCTATCACCGTCCGCGATCTCTACGAAGCGCGCTCCGTGTCGGAGTTGGCCCAACGGGCGCATGCCGACGAGAGCGCCAACGCGGTAATCGAAGAAGACTCTGTGAAGTCAGCCGGACATCCGCTTCTAGCGACGAGCATTCAGATCATCTGGCTTCTGATCGGCCTCGTACTGGGGTCGGCGGCTGCTTACTTCGCAGCCTTTGATGTGCTGCCGCTCCTGATCCGTAGCCTGGGCCTGATCCCGTTTCTTCTGTTGAGTCCGTTTCTCGTGTTTGCGAGTTTGGTAGTTTACACACCTGTTGCGGTCCTGGCGGCCGTTCTCGTCAAAAGACTTCTCATAGGCCGTTACCGTCCGCTGCGAGCGCCAGTCTGGGGGAGCTTCTATGTTCGTAACTGGATGGTCCAACAGACCGTGCGGATCATACCGTGGCGGCTGCTCCAGGGGACCGTGTTTCAGATCGCCGCGCTGCGTGCTCTCGGGGCGCGCATCGGATGCCGCGTTCATATTCATCGCGGCGTCAATCTTCTGCAGGGCGGCTGGGACTTGCTCGAGATCGGTGATGACGTGACGCTCAGTCAGGACGCGGAGGTCCGACTTGTGGACCTTGACGATGGACACGTGGTCGTCGGTCCGGTCGCCCTTGGTGATGGGAGTACGTTAGACGTCCGGGCCGGGGTAAGCGGAGACACAGTACTTGAGCCCGAGGCGTTTCTGACCGCGCTGTCGAACTTGTCGAGCGGTGGCCTTATTCCTCGCGGCGAACGATGGGATGGCATTCCTGCGCTGCCGGCGGGCCAGTCACCGCCTCGTCCACCGCTTCCGGCCGGAGAGCGAATCGTTTCGCCCTTTTGGCAAGGAGTCGCGCTCATTCTGGCGCGATTCGGATTCTGGCTGATTCTTGGACTGTCACTCGAGCTGCCAACAATCACCCTGGCGCTCTTGCACGAAGTTGATGCCAGCGACCTATTGAGTTGGCTCTCCAGCCCTTCGCATAGTCTTTCAGTGTTCCTAACCGCCTTTATGATGGTGACCCTGCCGGTTCCGATCTCAGTGGTGATCGAAGCCTTAGCTATGAGAGCAATGGGAAAGGTACGGGCAGGGGTCATCAGCCGTTGGAGCCTCTCATATGTGCGGGTCTGTTTGAAAACGCAGATCGTTCAATCAGCGGGCTATTGGCTCGCTGGTACCCTCTTCTGGCCCTTATGGCTGCGACTGGCCGGTATGAAGGTCGGACACGGATGCGAGATCAGCACCATCATTGACGTCGTTCCTGAACTCGTCGAGATCGGCGCCGAGAGCTTTTTCGCGGACGGCATTTATCTCAGCGGGCCTCGCGTCCACCGCGGCACGGTGACGCTTGCTCCAACTCGGCTCGGGAAGAATACATTCCTGGGAAATCACGTTGTGATCCCGGCAGGTCAACGGCTGCCCGACAGAGTTCTAGTCGGTATTTGCACTGTAGCGGATGATACGGTCATGCGCCCCGGCACCGCCTGGTTCGGCCTTCCGCAGTTTGAGCTTCCTCGCAGGGAAGTCATCGCATTTGATCGCCGGCTCACCCACGAGCCTTCGTTGATACGCTACGTGAACCGGGTGTTTTGGGAACTGCTGCGCTCGGCCCAGTTTGTAGTTCCCATGCTGGTCCTGCCCGTTTGGTTCCAGCTTATCGCGGCGGCCGAGAGGACAGTTTCCTGGCCGGTCTTCTTCCTCGCTGTTGTGCCTTTGGTGAGCCTGGGAGCGGTGGCCTTCTTCTGCCTGCTCGTTCTTGCGCTCAAGTGGGGACTGCTCGGACGGGTTCGTCCCGGTATGCACGCGTTCTGGTCTTGCTGGTGCAGCCGTTGGGATTTTCTTTACGTGGCCTGGGAATCCTATGCGAGCGGCCCGCTCTCTTTCTTAGAGGGGACATTGCTTTTGTCCTGCTATCTTCGCGCGATGGGGGCACGGGTGGGGCGAAGGGTCGTTCTGGGAGGGGGGTTCGCCCAGGTAGTCGATCCCGACATGCTGCAATTCGAGGATGGAGCTACCGTGAGCTGTCAGTTTCAAGCACACACTTTTGAAGATCGGGTGCTTAAGATTGACCGCGTAATGATTCGTCGCCGTGCGACCGTGGGAAGCGGCACGGTTCTGCTTTACGGTGCGGACATTGGCGCGCAGGCTCACGTTGCCCCGCACAGCGTAGTAATGAAGCGTGAGAGCCTGCTCCCGGGCCATTCCTATGTCGGCTCCCCGACCCGCCCGCTCAAGGTTCGAAGTGAGTATGAGCAAGCGCTGCTTCCATCAGAGAGGCTTCCTGAATACACCACATTGCTTTGAGCTAAGGAGCTACCGTGACCTATAGAGATTAGGAAACTGCTTGCGGAGGTTCGCAATCTTAGGAAGGTCGTAGCGCACGATGTAAGGCTGGTCAGGATGATGAACGACGTAGTCCTGATGATAATCCTCAGCCAGGTAAAAGGAACTGCCGGCGACCTCGGTGACAACCGGACGCGCAAACACCTTAGCGTGGTTGAGCTGGTCAATGTAGGCTCGCGCAATGCGCTTTTGGTCTTCGTTATTGCAAAAGATAGCGGAGCGGTACTGAGTCCCGATATCGGGTCCCTGCCGATTAAGTTCCGTCGGGTCATGCGCGACAGAAAAGAACACCTTGAGAAGCTGACCGTACGAGATCTGAGAGGGATCGTATTTGACGCTGACCGATTCGGCGTGCCCGGTTTTATCGGTGGAGACCATCTCATAGCGAGCCGTACTCGCGGCTCCCCCGGAATAACCGGATTTGACGTCAATGACTCCTTTGACGTGTTCGAACACCGCTTCAATACCCCAAAAGCAGCCTCCGGCGAGGACGGCGGTCTGCTCGCCCTTTGCTGAGGCCAGCGGTGCGTCTACGACCGGATCGGGAATCGTGACGGTAGCAGTCGCCACATTGCAGCCCATCGTGAAGACGACGGGAACGATGGCAAGAATCCTAAAATAAAGACGTGACATATGCCCTCCCTGTCAGGGAGAACTCTAACATTCTTTCGGCGGGTCAGAGAAGCCTGCATATGCATCGCCGTAGTTCTCAGACTACAAACAATTCATAGATTCGAGTCGCGAGCTTGGTGTATCGGTGCGAATCCGTCAAACCCGTGTCATCGGTGGTCTATGAGTTCGTAAGAATCGCATTGCCAGCGCTGCATAGACCATCTATGAAGCGGCAGTTGGTGTCAAGAATTAAATGGACACACTC
>JBBPIH010000027.1:0-89731 GCA_038040455.1 Acidobacteriota bacterium | reverse complement strand
CCTTCTTGAGCGAAGCGATGACTTCATCGCCCACATCCAGAATGAGCAGGAACCCAGTTTCGGTGCGTCTGATTTTCATAATGGTCCGTAGTCCGTGGTCCGTAGTCCGTGGTCCGTAGTCGAACACCGCAATTGGGCCGAAGGGCCGGGCATAACAACAGCCACGGACTACGGACCACGGACTACGGACCACTACGGACCACTGACTACGGACTGTCTCACGGCAAGTCATCACCCACTCGCTTGCCGCGTTTGCGAGCGCCGCGGCCCCCGCCCAGTTGAGAAAACTGGTCCGTGCCGTAGCTCCCCAATCCCGCCAGCGTGAATGTGAACGACCACGCGCTCTCACTGCGTAGCCCGGCCTTGAACGTGTTGTAGTTGAACTGCACTCCGCAGCAGTCCCACGCATAGCCTACATAGCTGCGCGAGTTCATGAGCCGCCCGCGCGAGAGCTGTGTATCGCTGACGAATCGGTTCGTGAAATCGTAGCTTACCCGCGAGCCTCCGTATAATCCGCGAAGATCATCTCCTAACTGCACCGTCGTCGTGATCTGGTCGCCCGAGAACGTACCCGCCTCGAATCCGTTCGGGTCGAGCTTGATCTGACGCGAGAGGTAATAGTTGGCTGAGACCGTCAACTTGTCTGTTCTCATCCCAACGCCGACTGTGACATTTCGCACGCCGTCGTCAATCCCGACATCCATTCGCAGATCGGCAAATACGGCTGAGAGCGGACGGTAGCGAACGGCTACATTCACGGGCGAGAAATCGCGCGCGCGGCCCCCGAACGTAAAACCCGACAGCGTGTTGATGGGATAAAACTGGTTGCGGCGGCCTTCGATCAACGCGCCGCCAAAGTTCCGGTCGAAGAAGTATTTCTGCGCGAGCTTGACCGTCAAGACTTCGTAAGCCTGCGGACTCGCGTTCTCATTGCTGGCTATAGTCTCGGTTGCGCCGGCCTCCTCTCTATCGTCGCCAGCGCGCCTCTTCGTCTCTTGCCTCTGCCCGAGGGCGCGGTCTTTAGGGTTCAACTCGGCCTTTTGACCGGACTCGAGCTGCGATTTCGTCTCGGACCCTTGCGCCGGATCACGTTTGCTCAGCTCCTCTGGCCCAACCGCGGGAGTCTCGGTAGCCGTGGGTTCGGTCTTGGTATCTGCTGGTTTGCTTGACGGTTCTTTCTCGCGATCGACTTTGTCTCGCTTGCTCGGGCTGACTGGCTTCATCTCCTGCGGCGCGCGTCGGACGCTTGAGCGCTTCCGGGTCAGATCGGAAGCAAACTGTCTGGTGAACAATCTATTTACGATCGCATACTCGAACTCGTTGGTGTTCGCCACCGCGTCGCGATCATCGAAACGTATAACCTTGTTGAACTCATCTCCGATTCCGCGGACCACTCGATAGGTGATGTACGGTTCAATCAGGTGCTTGAACCGCGCGGAGCCATCTTCGTTCTTATAGGTCTTCTCGAGCGCAGGAGGCCTGATGTCCACGGCACCCTCGACGTAGTGGCGAGAGATGTCCTTGAGACTGATCGGATCGAGCCGGTTCCGGTCAAACAGCTTCAGGCTGGGCTTGAACTCGATGCGCGTCGGGTTGAGTCTGGGATCTGCCGGATCAAACGTGAACTCTTCCGGATCAAAGGCCGGCACGCTGGGATCGAGACTGCTGTTGTAAAAGGTTTCCCGCAGAGTCAGGCTAGGGGTAATTGCGACGCCGGCTACAGCCGCAAGCGGCACGGTGATCTTCGGCTGGAAGTCAAATCGCTGAACTGCGGCCGGAGTTACCAGCGTAACATTGGAGTCGATGGTTTCCTCCCGCTTGAGCGCGCCGATGGTTGAGTCCAACGAAAAGTAAATCGGGCTGCCCTCGAAGATGCGCCGCGGGTACACGGTCATATTGATCTCCGGCGCCTGACGAATCTTGATGTCAAAATTGCTCCCGGACCCGGGCATCTGAGGATTGCGGCTGGGTCTGAAAAGCGTCGTAGTTTCGTTCGCCGCTAAAAAGTTGAAGCTGAACCCGCCAGTGTTGTTGTTCGCGTAGAAAGTGGATTCGCGTCTAGGGTCGATGACTTGAGCAATGTCGTCGGAGAAGATCTGGCGAAAGGCGAGGCTTGAAACTAACGAGACATTTCCTACCGCCAGCCAGCCGTGCCCGAGGTATTGAACCCCTTCGCCGACGAACGCAGTGCCGCCCTGGTTTTCGCCAGCAGGGCCGAACAGCCTGTCCTTCACCGAAAACACGCCGAGCCTCAAGTATGAATTCTCATCGGTCTGAGCGCGAAACTCGGCGCCCATTCCGATCCCGCGCTGTGTGTAGATGTCGCCGCGAAACGTGATGTCGGCCGATTCGCCCAGCGTCTGGTAGTAAGCCAGCTTTAGCGTGCGCCCTTTCTGATTCGAGTTGCCCGTGCTCGGTAACAGGAAGCCAGACTTGCGCTCTCTCCTGGTCGCCGGTATCCATACATACGGGAGCACGAACGCCGGAAGAGTCTTCACTCGAAACACCGCGTTGTGCATGACCACGCGGTCGCCCATCTTCAGCTCGGCGCGTCTGGTCTTGAAGCTCCACTTGGGAATCACATCTTCACAGGCGGTCACTTCGGCGTCATACAACTCGTAGGTGTCTGGTCCTGTCTTCTCAACTCGCGCAGCGGTAAAAAAAACATAATCGCCAGTCTGCGTTCGATTGGTGAAACCGGTCGTCTCCCAGAATATGCCTTTCTTAGTCGTCCAGTTGATCTCAGCACGGTGGGCGGTCACTCGCTGGTCGGCGCCCTGATCGAAGATCACATTGCCTTCGGCGACCATATCGGAGGTGGTGTTGTTGAAGGTCACGCGATCAGCCTGCAACCGGGCGTCGCCTTGCGTCGCGTTCACGTAGCCTTCGTACAGGAATAGGTCGGCATTTTTGGATTGCTTATCAGAGATGATCTCAACAGTTTCTTCTTCGGTAGCCGCGCGCGTCGCCGGTCTAGCGGTCTCCTTTTCAGAGTCCGCTGCCTTCCTGCGCTCGGCCTTTCGAGCGCGCTTGTCCTTCTTAGTCTCGGATTCCTCCTGACTCTTGGGCGCTTGTTGCGATTGCTGCCTGACGACCTGGCGGGCGAGGATTGGCTCCGAGTTCAAGGCAATCAGAAGAAAGAGAGATAAGGTGATAGAAAGCTGCTTCGGGAATCGGACCATTGAATTAAAGAAACCTCCGCACGGGCAGGTCGATACTAGCACGCGGTTTTTGTGAACGGCAATGTCCGCGGACTAGGGTGTCCGTGGACTAGGGGAGTTGCTGATGTCGGTTGTCTCTGGAGTTTCCTATCAAGCCTGACCTGCGATTGCCAAGTTGTGGCGCTACTAAATAGCCTCCATGGGCTTACGTTGACCGGACTTTCGATATTTGCGATTGTGATATTGGCTATAGGCGGTGAGGAGTCGCTGTATGACCCGACTCATGGAGTCGTTTTGTCTTTCGACCAGCAGGTGGATGTGATTGGGCATCAAGCAGTATTGCGTATAGGTAGAAAGGGAGCTTGGCCTTTTGCTGGGCGAGCTGGAGGAGGAACTTGCGGTAGTCGTCGTCCGAGCCGAAGATGAGCTGGCGATTGTTGCCACGGGTGATGATGTGATAGAGGCCGCCTTGGATTTCGAGTCTCGGCTTGCGCATAGCGGCGCGAGTCTACACTGGGTTAGCAAGTTGTAAATTGCATATTGCACGCCTGACCCTGTCCCTTGCTTTTTTTCGGCTTACGGCCCGCGTGCTTGCTGGCCTACGCTTAGAGGCTAGCATTACTGCCGCCTCCCAAGGTCTTGCTACTCGGGGGCTGGCTAGGCCTTCCGAGGTGGGCTTCCCACGCACTGGACTACATGGTATTGCCCGGTCGCTTCCAAGCGTGACCCCTCCACCCCTTTCGATATTGCAATGCTTCCCGCTTGAAATTAATCCTAGGACCTGTATATTGGGACCAGCGTACTTGTTCTCAAATCAAATACTGCGAAGTGGCTGTAGATGAGAGTCGAGCGAACAACGCGTCGGATGCTTTTACATCGACTGCGGGCTGCGTGCGCTGTGGCGGCGCTGTTACTTGGTTGGGTCTCGGGGCCGGCTGCGGTCATCAGTTATTCACCCGATGTCTGCTCGATGGCTTGCTGCGTTCAAGACGGCTATTGCTGCTGCAGTCCACCACGCTCTTCGGTCAAGGGACGGGTGACAGATGATGAGCCGCATGTCACTCAAGCTGACCTGTCATCACCTTGCCCTGACGGATGCACCGCGCGGGCCCTTTCTTCATCTTTGCGGCTGCTGGTCCTGGATCGGCATCAACATCAGCGAGTGGACTTTTGCGCTTCACTAGCAATTAAGTCAGAGCGATCTTCAGAAACGCACAACTCGATCAAGTCACAACCATCTGCTCCTCGCGGCCCTCCCGTTCTCTCAAAGAGTCTATCAGCCTGATCATCCAACTCGGTTCGTTCGACGAAGGCGCTTTCTATGCGCGATGGCTTCTACGCTCATCGTGCGGCGCGCTCTTTGTCGAATGGCCGGAATGAGGTTCGGCTTTCAGTCTTCAGGCTGGAGTCCAACATACCACGATTAAGCTAGCTTCCTTGATCCTTAATCAACAAGGGACAAAGCGCGCCCGGACGAGATGAGAGGAAGTCCGTGGCTCAGAGTAGAGAAATGACATCAAGAATAAACAATCCGTTGATAAGAGTCGCTCACACTTCGATTGCGATCCTGGTTCTCGTCGCTTTGAACGCCTGCGCATTCGAGACATTCGCTCAGCAGGCCGTTACATCAGCGACGCTTGGCGGTCGCGTTGAAGACCTTAATGCCGCGGTGATCGCCGAAGCTTCCGTGACTATCACTAACCTCGATAGGAACCAGACCTGGACGGTGAAGACCGACGAGCAGGGCCGCTACCATTTTCTCTACTTGCCGGTAGGCGCGTATGAGATCAGCGTTCGGCAAGCGGGGTTCGCTCCTTTTGTTCAGCGAATAACTCTGTCGGTCGGCCAGGCTCTAAGCCTCGCGATCAAGCTCAACGTCGGCATTTTGACAGAGGACCACAGTATCAGGGCTGACCCGCCTCTTGTTGAAACCGTACGAACGCAGTTGGCTGAGACAATCCTGTCGACGGAGATTGACAACCTGCCGCTTAACGGGCGCAACTACCTTGACCTGGCGGCACTCACACCCGCCGTGTCTCGCGCTAACCCGGTGGCCAATCAGCGCTTTCAAGAGACTTCCGCGGTGCCAGGCACGGGCATTTCTGTTACCGGGCAGCGTTTCATCAATAACGGGTTCGTCGTTGATGGACTCTCAGCCAATGATGACGCGGCTGACCTGGCGGGCACGTTCTATAGCCAGGAGGTGATACGCGAATTCGCGGTGATATCGTCGGGAGGCATCGCAGAATTCGGGCGCGCATCCGGCGGATTCGTCAATATCATCACTCAATCGGGCACCAACACCTGGCGCGGGCGGCTCTACGGTTTCTTGCGTAACCAGCGGTTTGACGGGCGCAATCCGCTTGCTCAAGTCAAAGACCCGTTCACCCAGGGGCAGTACGGCGCGAGCATGAGCGGCCCCATCAAGCGTGATCGGACATTTCAGTTCTCGAACTTCGAGCAGACACGGTTGCACTACTCAAGCACGATCACCATTGCTCCTGCGAATGTCGCAGCAATTAACGCTGCGCTCGATCAGATCAATTATCGCGGCGCACGAATCAGCACAGGCGCGTTCCCAACGGGATACAATTCGACCAACTTCTTCTCGCGCGTCGACCACCGGATCAACAACTCGAATCAATTGGCTGCCCGCTACAGCCTTTATGATATTTTCAGCCCCAACGCGCGAAACGTCGGCGGCATCAACGCCATCAGTCGGGGAACGGCGCTCGATAACCGGGATCAGGCAATAGCTATAAGTGAAGTAGCAACACTTTCGCCCCGCACCATAAACGAGTCGCGGTTCCAGTTCACGCGCAGTCGACTGGCGGCGCCAGTCAACGATGACGTCGGCCCCGCGATTAACATATCGGGCGTGGCCAGTTTTGGCACCGCCACTTTCTCGCCAACCGGTCGGGACCTCGACAGCTATGAGATGGTAGACACGATCGCAATGCAGCGCGGCGCACATTCGATCAAAGGCGGAGCGGATTTTTTGCTCAACCGCGTGAACATAACTTTTCCTGGCGCGTTGCAGGGCGTCTACACATTCTCGTCGCTGGATAACTTTCGAGCCGGTCGCTACGTCACTTTCCAGCAAGCGTTCGGCGCGAGCAGCCAGTTTCAGAACAACCCCAACATCGGGCTCTTTGTTCAAGACGAATGGAAACCTCGAAACGACCTGACAATCAACGCGGGCCTGCGCTACGACATGCAGTTCTTGCCCGACCCAATCACGACAGATGCGAATAACATCGCTCCGAGACTTGGCATCGCCTACGCGCCGGGAAATCACAAGACCGTTCTACGCGCAAGCTACGGCATATATTTTGACCGCCTGCCGCTGCGCGCGACGTCCAACGCTTTGCAACGCGACGGCTCAAAGTACAAGACTGCCGTGCTCTCGTTTGGCCAGACCGGAGCGCCAGTTTTTCCAGATGTGCTTTCGGCATTTCCATCGAACTTGCTGGTCAGCATCACCACGATTGATCTAAAAATCAAGAACGCGTACAGCCAGCAAGCGAGTCTTCAGATTGAGCGCGAGCTTTCGCACGCGATGTCTGTTTCGGCGGGTTATCTTCACTCTCGAGGCTTGCACGTGATCGTCTCTCGCAACGTGAACGTGCCGAGGTTTCCGGCCTCGGCGGGCGTGCCGAATCTAGGTCGCCCAAATCCGAACTTCGGCAACATCGGCAGGTTTGAAAGCTCAGGCGATTCTTACTACGACGCGCTGATTGTTTCGTTCAAGCAGCGACTGCGAAGCTGGGCGGAAACGCGCGTCTCCTACACTTACTCGAAAGCTCTTGATGACGCAGGAAACGCTTTTTTCTTCACACCGCAGAATAACTCCAATTTGCGCGATGATCGCGGACTGTCGGATAACGACCAGCGCAATAGGCTCTCGGTGAGTGGCTGGATAGCTGTCCCTCAGACGACTAGTGAGCAGGGGCTCAGACGTGTATTGAGCGGCTTTCAGTTGAGCTACGTATTCCAGTATGGCTCCGCGTTGCCGTTCAACATTTTGCTCGGAGCGGATCGGAACTTCGACACTAATGTCAACGACCGTCCTGTTGGTGTGGCGCGGAATTCCGGCAAGGGATTTCATTTCGCGTCGCTTGATTTGCGCGTGAGCCGCAAGATTCACTTAGCGGAAAGCGTCGCGGTAGAGGCAATAGTCGAGGGCTTCAATGTGCTAAACCGGTCGAACTTCCAACTTCCAAACAATGTGATCGGAACCGGCGCGACGCCGCTTGCTAGCTTTGGTCGGCCAACCGCCGCCGCCGACCCGCGACAGATTCAGTTTGGCTTGCGAATTTCTTTTTGAGAGGGCTAATCGGGGCAGGCCGCTCCCGCCCCACAAAGAAAAAAGGTGAATCGCAATGTTGAAGCCGGTCGCAATGAATCTTCCTTCTTGCTTACAAGTCGAGACTCTTGCCAGGGCTGTTAAGCCGGCGCAATAACACGTCAAATCGCTAATCGCTCACCCGCCGGTTGACCTGCCCTGGCATTGAGGGTTATAAGGGTAGCTCCACATCTTATCCTGAGGGCTGGAAACGATGAGGCAACTTCTTCTCGCCGCGGTCCTAATATGTTCAGCAGCACCTTCCGGCCTCGCGCGCGATCCTGCCACTCTCGTACTCAAAGATCTGAGCGGGAGCGAGCGTAGCCTCAGCGACTATCGTGGCCGCATAGTCGTGCTAAACTTCTGGGCTACTTGGTGCATTCCTTGCCTAACGGAAATGCCTCTTCTTGCCTCGGTTCAGCATCGCTACGCGACGAACGGCGTCCAGGTGATTGGCGCATCTGCTGATCAGCCTAAGACGCAAAAAGAGATCCCGCGCTTCATTAGCAAACTGAAGATCAACTTTCCCGTTTGGGTAGGCGCGACGACTTCCCATATGCAAGCGCTTGGACTTGGAGAGGCTCTGCCTGCGACGGCAATCATAGACCGCGACGGCAAAATAGTGGCAAGAATACAAGGCGTCTTGGATAAGGCCGAGCTTGAAAGGCTTGTCGAGTGGTTGATAGGCGACCGCCAACTTCCCGCTCCGTCCACTTTGGTCGAGAAGCTCGGTCTTGGTCATGAGCACCACGAGAAGAATCAGGCTGCCAAGCCTGCATCAGCGCAGACGCATAGTGAATCCATGCATCATGACCACGGTAACGATCACAAGACCGAAGATCACTCCCATCATCACGGGCACGGAAGCGAGAATCACGAACACGGGATAGTCTCCTTTGACGGAGCTTCGAGCGTCCCCAGCTGACCGCTCTGCCCAGGGGCAGGTTCCGCAGTTAGCGGAGCATCGCAAGAGATTAGGTACAGGTGGACGGCTAGCATCAGATTGATCGCCAATGAATCTGCCCATACCAGCGTGCGCACCGCAATTACCTACAGGTTCCTGCCAACACTCTCCGCAGGACTGGTCTATTATCCACGGGGAGAGAAGGTAAGTGTGGTGGCAAACTGGCTCGCTATCCCCGAGACCAGACGTCGGCCTGCACTCATCCTGGGCACAAGCCCAGACAGGATCGGCACCCCTTCGGGACAGTCCTTTTATGCAATTGTGAGCTAGAGTTTAAAGCGAGAAACTCGACTGCCGATTGCCCCGTACGTGGGAGTTGCCTACGGAACGTATGATGAACGCTTGCGGCCAATCGGGGGGTTGAACGTTGGGCTGACTCAGAGGTTTACGTCGCTGGTGATTTTCGACGGTGTACATGTACATCCGACGCTCAACTTTTCCAACGGGCGGCACGGCGCTTCATTCATTCTCGTGCGCGCGCAGAATCCAGGCGTGAGCTATAGCATCTCGTTTTGACTGCAAAACCAGCCCGACACCACTCCTCGGCAGCTCGCGAAGCATTCTACTTTCCTCGGGGTGGTCGCAGAAATGGTGACTGGGGTCGAGGCGTGCAATATGAGCTTCACAAACCCCTTCACTTATTTCCCGCCAGCATTGCCCGCAGTTGCTTCACTAGCCGACTCGCTTCTCGAGACCCGCTCTTTTTTTGCCTTTCGGTAGTAGGAGGAGACGATGGTCAGCAAGCCACCCAATGCAGCGCCGGACAGGAACCCGGAGGATGTTCAGGCTCGCCGCTTGCGGCAGCGGTTCCGCAAAGGTGTGTTCGTAATCCCGAGCCTGCTCACGACCGCCAATATCTTCTGTGGCTTCTACTCCGTAATGGAGTCCCTCGCGGGCGCAAGATACCTTGCGCTGGCGGGGCTCGGCAATGGTTCCGAGCGACTGAGTTCTGCGGCCATCGTTGCAGCCACCGAACACTTCGACCGTGCTGCTATCACGATCGGTTTCGCTGCATTGTTCGATCTGCTTGACGGCCGCGTCGCCCGTATGACCGATACGACTTCCGAGTTCGGGCTCGAGCTGGATTCAATTGCCGATGTGGTTTCATTCGGCATAGCGCCGGCACTGCTCGCGTTCGCGTGGGGCTACGGCGAAGTGCCGGACCTGCACAACGTCGGCTGGGCGGCGTCATTCCTGTTCGTGATATGCGGAGCTCTCAGGCTCGCGCGCTTCAACGTGCAAGCTCGTCGCCCCCATACAAACCTTCCGCCCAAGAATCCCAAGATCGACAAGAAAGCCTTCGTGGGAATGCCGATACCGGTGGGCGCGACGATGATAGCTTCGATAACCCACTTCTCACCCAGGCCAGTCGGATACGTTGGAGAGTCCCACTTGTGGTCGCTCACTATAGGTCCGCACGTCTATTCGACTGTGCTTCTGGTGCTTGTGGTCTGCCTGGCCTTTCTTATGATCTCGACCTTGCGCTATTCGAGCTTTAAGAACCTTGGCGTCGGCAATCGCAATCCGCGAATCTTGATAATCGGGCTCGCTCTTTTTGTGACGTTGATCTGGTTTTATTCGAGGTGGGTCCTGTTGATCCTGGCGACGGTCTACGCTTCGCACGGAGTGGTAGCGAAGCTGTGGTCGCTATTAAGACCTCGCCGGGCGCCAGCCGAGCGAGCGGAGATCGAACTCGACACTAAGCCATCGTCCGAACTTAAAACTTAGAAGCCCCGCGCAGAAACAGGCTGCTTCGGGGAAGCGTCATCCTCATAGGCGTTTTCCACTGATGGATTGTGAGAGCGATGGTATGTCCACCCTTCTGCACGCGAGCGCGGGCTGGCTCAAAGTCACTGCTGATGTTCCGGGTGTGTACAGCCGGTGAACTCCTTCAAGTACGCGTTGCCTTTGTAGCGAAGCTCCTTATGAATGCCGATCTCAGAAGTGTAGTATCCGTCCGCCGTCGCATACTTGATCGTTCTGAAAAACCTTTCCTCAACGGATTGAGGCGACCTCTCGTTCTTGCTGATCTCTTTCAACAACTCAATCTGCTGGTCCACGGTTGAATCGGCGAAGAGCTTGCCGGTTTTGTCGCGGCTCATCTTGTTGATCGCAGCCAGTCCGGCGCGCCAGGTTTGCTTTGTAAGATCAGTCGACTCGCTGACCACCAGATCAATGTACGCGTTGACCCCGGCGGCTTTTGCGCCGGGTGAGTGGTCGTCTGCCGGTATGATGCGCTCAGACATTTCGATGACAGTCTTATTCTCTTCTTCGGTGAAGAACTTGAGTGGTTGAGCCTTCGCAGGCGCCGTAGCCTGAGCTGAGCGATGCGAGTGATCGTGTGACCCAAGCTCTTGAGCCCCCGCGCTATTGCCCAGCACTGGTAGGCTCGCAATCACGCCGACCCCAGCGCCAATGCTCTTGATCGCGTCGCGTCTGGTCACCTTTTCGTCTGACATCATCAAGCCTCCTCTCTGCAACCTGTATCAATCACGCCGCGCGATGAGTGAACTCATCCATTCTCTGCGTCGCGGGTTTTCAGGCGCGCGAATGACCCGGCAATATGTCTCGGCTGCAACGCGGTCGAGATCATCAAGCCACTCAAGCGCGGCGACATACTGACCCGCGTTTTCCGATACCAGCTCTCGATTGGGGAACTGATACTCCCACTCGACGTGAAAAGCCCGGTCCCAGAATTCATCCTTGCCTTTGATCTCGACTCTGACCAGTGAATTCACAGCCGGGCCCCCGCCAAAACAAGTAAGACCGATCTTCGAGCTCGAACAAGCGGAGCAAACCTATATCAGCAAAAGCGCACTTGTCAAACGCAAGGCAGATGGCCGCGGTTCGAATTGGGGTGGTACAAAAGCAAACCGCCAGGCTAACCTCCGGGGTGCCTCGACGCACGCGCATTCATGACCCTAAATATGGTTTGTGATAGCATTTCAAAATGCTGCTCACCCGAATTGAAGCCTCAGGTTTTCGCAACCTGGAAGGCATCGCGGAATTCGGATCGGGACTCAACATCTTCTACGGCGACAACGCTCAAGGCAAGACCAACTGGCTGGAAGCCATTTACATCCTCGGCAACACAAAATCGTTTCGAACCAGTCAGCTTCGAGAATGCATCGCATTCGACCAACCGCAAGCCATCCTCCGCGGCGAGACGCTGCGTGGCTCCGTAACCAAGCAGATTCAACTTCTGATCGCCGAAGATTCTAAACAACTATTCATCAACGGCAAGCGTGAGGCGCTCGCGCGCTACATCGGCAACCTCGACGTTTTCGTCTTCTCGCTCGAAGAGATGGATGTGATTCGCGGCGAGCCGGGTCAACGCCGGCGCTTTATCGATCGGGGCGCGGTCGCTGTCACTCCAAGGTTTCTGAATACTCTCTCGCGGTACAACCAGGTGATCAAACAGAAGAACCGTTTGCTTGGCGAAGCGAGCAAGAACGACAACCCCGGTCAGTACATCAGCCAGGTCGAGGCGTGGAATGAGCAACTCGTTGAACTCGGGGCGTCGATCCACGACCAGCGCACAAGCTACGTCGAGCGACTGAATCACGTCCTGGATCAAAACGATCATGGCCGCGCGGTTTTTGGCGCTGAACGGATCAACATACGCTACCGGTCGCAGCTAGAAGGTAAAGGTGATTTGGATCGCTACGCCGATCTTTTTCGCGAACGTCTCGCTCTAAGATTGACGGCTGAAATAGCATCCGGGCACTCACTTATCGGGCCTCATCGCGACGACCTCGAGATCCTTTCGGACGGGCGGGAAGTCGCCCGTTACGGGAGCGCCGGACAGCAGCGAAGTGCCTTAATTTTGCTTGATTTAGCTCAAGTTTCCATCTACAATTCAGTCTACGAAGAAAGCCCCGTTTTGCTGATCGATGATATCGATGCCGAGCTCGACAGAGGACGCATCGAGGCGCTGCTTTCGGAGCTCGAAGGGCGCACTCAAACCATCGTCAGCACGTCGCGAAGGGCCATAGCAAATCGCTATCGAGACCGCGCTTCGATCTATCTCGTGGAGCGGGGACGAGCCGCGAGCGAGAGCGCATCGAGCGACAGTATGTTCGGCGCACAGAGGTTTGAGCCGGCACGCGAAGAGGTGGAATCGAGTGAGGATGATCTCGAGCCGGCCGCGAACGGGTAGCATCCATTGGGCACGGATGTACCGTAGGTTGTCTAACCTGCGGCAGCACTCGAAACAACCGCAGGTCAGACAACCTACGGTACATTTTTAAGGAGGAGGGCGTGACAACAAATCAACAAGAGTACGGGGCGGCTTCGATTACGGTCCTCGAAGGCCGAGATGCCGTGCGAAAGCGGCCGGCGATGTACATCGGGTCGACCAGCGAGCTTGGACTCCATCATCTGGTCTACGAGGTCGTCGATAATTCCATAGACGAAGCGCTGGCCGGATACTGCGATCGTGTAGAAGTCTTCATTCATATCGACAATTCAATAACCGTCATCGACAACGGCCGAGGCATACCGGTCGATATTCACAAGCAAGAGAAGATATCGGCCGCCGAGGTTGTACTGACCAAGCTTCACGCCGGTGGGAAGTTCGACTCGAACGCTTACAAGGTATCGGGCGGACTACACGGGGTCGGCGTTTCGGTCGTGAACTTCCTTTCCGAATTATTGCGTCTCGAGATATGGCGGGACGGCACAACCTACGAGCAGGAATACATTCGCGGCATAGCTCAGGGCAGGCTCCAGCCCACCGGCAAGACTCGCAGACGAGGTACGAAGGTCACTTTCAAGCCCGACTCGGAAATATTCGAAGTCACCGAGTACAACTTCGACACTCTTTCACAACGGCTGCGCGAGAAGGCATTTCTGAACTCGGGGGTTCGGATCAGCATCAACGATGAGCGGACGGAGAAGTCTCACGAGTTCTTTTATAAAGGCGGAATCGCAGAGTTCGTCAGGCACCTGAACAAGAACAAGACTGTTCTGCACACTCACCCGATTCACCTCGAGAGAGAAGCTACCACCGCCGATCCGCTGGCGGTCGAGGTTGCGATCCAGTACAACGATGGCTACAACGAGATCGTCCATTCGTTCGCCAACAACATCAACACGGTCGACGGCGGAACGCACCTGACCGGATTCCGCGCGGCGCTTACGCGAACAATCAACAACTACGCTAAGTCGTCCGGCCTTTTTAAGAAGGATGACGAGAAGCTGGCGCCTGAGGACGTCCGCGAAGGCCTGGTTGCCGTGATCAGCGTCAAGCTTCCTCAGCCTCAATTCGAAGGACAGACGAAAGGAAAGCTGAATTCGGACGTGAAAGGTCAGGTCGAAGCTTTCGTCAACGAAGGGCTAGGCCACTACTTCGAGGAGAACCCGACCGTCGCGCGGAAGGTGATAGCCAAAGCGATCGATGCGGCTCGTGCACGCGAAGCTGCGCGCAAAGCCCGCGATCTCACTCGACGCAAAGGCGCGCTCGATTCTGCTTCACTTCCCGGCAAACTCGCCGATTGCTCCGAGAAAGATCCCGCGCTTTGCGAGATATTCCTCGTAGAGGGAGATTCAGCAGGCGGCTCGGCAAAGCAGGGCCGCGACCGGCGCACGCAGGCCATCCTTCCGTTGAAGGGCAAGATCCTCAACGTCGAGAAGGCGCGCTACGACAAGATGCTTGGGCATTCCGAAATTCGCACGATGATAACCGCGTTCGGCACTGGCATCGGCCAAAACGATTTCGACGTCTCGAAGCTGCGTTATCATCGCATCATTCTGCTGTGCGATGCTGACGTTGACGGCTCACACATACGCACTCTTCTCTTAACGTTCTTCTATCGCCAGATGCCCGAGCTGATCGATCGCGGTCACATCTACATCGCTCAGCCGCCGCTGTTCAAAATCAAGAAAGGCAAGACCGAGCAGTACATACACGACGAGAGGGATATGCAGAAGTACCTGATGCGCAAGGCGACGGAGAACGTCACCGTGACCGTAAAAGCTACGGACGCGCAGTTCAAGGGCGCGGACCTTCGGAAGATGCTCGAGAAGCTGGCCGAGCTTGATAACTACCTGGACAAACTCGAGCGGCGCTTGCACGACCGCAAGATAGTTGACACGGTGATCGATGCGTTCGCGGGACCGAAGGGGATATTGACCACCAGGGCTGCACGGAAGCTGCACGAGGTATTCGAGTCGGAGGCGCTCTTGCAGAACGCGACGGCCGCGCTCGAAGAAGCCGGCTATGAAACTGAGATTGTAGACGACGAAGAGCACAGCACGTTCTCGATCGCGGTCCAGCGCGCGCGCGGCAACGGGCGCATCGTGATCGACTGGGAGCTTGCGACCCACGTCGAATTCTCGAAAGCCGTTCAGCTTTACGGGGAGCTTCAAGACTTGAGCCGCCCGCCGTTCGTCATCACCGAAAACGACACCCACACGATAGTGGATTCACGGCCGGCGCTTCTGGAACACATAATGACCTCGGCCAAAAACGGCCTCACCATTCAACGGTACAAAGGGCTGGGCGAGATGAACCCGGAGCAGCTCTGGCAGACGACGCTCAACCCTGAGACGCGAACGATCCTCAACGTACAGGTGAACGACGCGGTCGAGACCGACGAGATGTTCACGGTGTTGATGGGAGACGCAGTCGAGCCTCGCCGAAAGTTCATCGAAGATAACGCGCTGGATGTGAAGAATCTGGATATTTGATTCGCAACGCGGAACTTGAGGATCATAATATTCGATCCCGTGTTAAGCTTCTCGCGAATGGAAAGGAATCGCATGGCCATTCAGAATTCAGCCTACGAGCAAATCCTAGGATTACTTCCTGCGCTAAGTCACGCGGACCGAGTGTTACTGCTTGAACATTTGCAGCATCAGGTCCAAGCTATCGAGTCGACGCCACGGGCATTAGCAGAATTCCAGCAACGAATTGATGCCGCTTTTGGCATTTGGGCTGATCGCACAGACTTACCTGATGACAGCAGCGATTATGTCCGCCAACTGCGCAATGGATGGAATGAACGATTGATGCGCGCTCAGGGAGAGGCAATAGAGAGAGATGGCAGCACCTAATCCGCCCCCGCTGTTGTTCGATACCGATGTACTCATAGATTTCCTTCGCAAGAAACCTGCGGCAAGGAGCTTCATCACCGATGCTTGGGCAAACCGCCCCGCACTCTATTACTCAAGTATCACCGTCGTCGAGTTATATGCAGGAATACGCTCAGGCGAAGAGACGGCATTGAAGAGTCTGTTGAGCTCGATGACTAGCGTTTTTCTCACAGATAGCGTCGCAGAGAGTGCCGGTGACTATCTTCGCCAATTCCGTGCTCAGGGCATCACTCTGTCTGTTCCAGATACAGCCATTGCTGCATCGCCAAGTCAGTCGGCGCAGAACTCGCTACGCTGAACACGAAACACTATCCAATGACTGATATTGTGGTTATTAAGCCTTATACTCAACCGTAGCTTAGTTCGCCGCGGCTCCCAAAGCGCACTTCCGAAGTTTAAGTGTCGACAAACATCGCGCGCTTGTCGGCCGCGCCAGGGTAGACCTCGGCCAAAAACGGACTGACCATTCAACGCTACAATGGGCTGGGCGAGATGAACGTTCAGGCGAACGACGCGGTCGAGACCGACGAGATGTTCATGGTGTTGATGGGAGACGCAGTCGAGCCTCGCCGAAAGTTCATCGAAGACAACGCGCTGGATGTGAAGAATCTGGATATCTAGGGGCGTCGCGAGTGTCACACCAAAGCAGAAGAATAACCGAAGGGAATGGGTTCCCTTTATTAAAGCAGAGGATTGGCGTTAATCAAGGCTTCGAGATCCGGTGAGAGTCTTGAACGACGACGTGCTAACTACTTGCTCTCTGGCCTTGAAGTTTGATGGTATCGAGTTTCGCCTAGTAATCGTGATTCTCTCCGTAACTACACGATCTTGTTTGTTATGGAGACAATGACAACCGTTCCAGGGGACTCTAACGTCCTGCCAGATCGAGGCGTCCTCCTTGCACAATCCCAAAACGATACCGGGCGTTAACGACCTCTTGATTTGGCGAAAGATGCTTACATGAAATTCATCTGCTGTTCGATGCTTGAATCCCGAAGGATCTACGGTCGCGATGTAATCAAAGATGCCCGCATCACGACGATTACCTTCGGCAAGTCGGCGCAGGGTTGTCGGATTCGTCGCGCGGAGTGCCCCGATCGTCAGCATCTCTGGCTGAATCTCGTTCACTAACTCCATCACTGTGTCTAACTCTTCTTCCCATCCCTGTATAGGAGCAAGCGCATCAAGTCGAAAACGGATGCGGTAACCTGCTTTCTTCATATCCGCTGCCTTCTTCAATCGAGCCTGTAATGGGCTCACCTTCTTTTCGTAATCGCGGCTGATCGACGGTAATGACAGCGACCAAGAAAAGACCACATTCGACGACGGGCCGAATGCTTCAGCGTACTCTGTGGACGTGAATTTCGAGAGTACTATTAGCGTGTGCCCGACTGGGTTTTCGCTCTTAAAAAGGGGAATAAGTATCTCTAGTGGCGTTACGCCCAAGAGACGCTTATAAGGCTTTTCGAATGCTAGGCCGTCCTGGTTCTCACCAACAATTAGCCCGGCAGGAGTAGGTTGGCGCAGCCATCGGCGCCCTTCAGAAGCAATATCCGGCAAGTTCTCAAAGAGTGTTCCTTTCAGATCGTATAAACCAGTTCGATATGGATATTGAGACTGCAAGAAGCAGTATGAGCATTCTCCAGGGCATCCTGACGCGATAACCGCCTGCCAAAACTTAAAGCAGACAATCCTATTCTCACCTGGCCCGGAGAATTGCTTGATAAACGGGCCACTGCGTTGCGTTGTTAACATGTGTATGCCCTTTTCAAAAAGGTCTCCTCATTACGGAGTTATTACCAGGAAAAGTCAAGCTGAGGCTTGCTGTATTTTCTTGCTTCCTTCCAAAATTCATCACCACGCCGATGGCGGCTAAAGAAAGCGAGTCGATAAAGTGGAACATTCTTCGTCGTTAGTCGGATCAATTCAGTCTTCTCAATCCCAGTATATATGTAGCCCAATTCAGTCATCTCCTTCCCGAAGGCATCCGTCAAGAAATCGCCGAACCCATGTTTTTTCACGCGCGCCTTTTCCCAATCCTCTTGCCAGGTTGACGTTCCGAGGAAGCGATCAACCGTTTCTTTGCACTAGTGTAATGAGACTCATTTCTATTTGCATCCATCCCGGAAGGTATGAGAACCAAGAAATCCATATATCGAGCTGATAGGCTGCGGATGGTGTCAAATGAAGTGTTCTCTAGTTTGTAGGGATCAACAAAACAGAAAGTTAGGACCTTAAAATCATGCCGTCCTTGTGGAATCATACTCAGAATTCTGTTGGTTGAATTGTTTGAATCTGCGGGCACATATTCCACATCAACCTTCGGATAATCACTCAAAACGCGTGCCTTCAGCGCCTCGATCTTTAGTCCATCGACGTCACAAAAGATGTACTTGTCGAACTTATCTGGGACATCAAGGGCGAGCATAGGCGATGCAGGAATAATCCTCTTCGCGCCTTTGATGCGAGATCGACCAGCACCCGCAAACAAATCAACATAAACGCGACACTGCCATTTTCGCTTCATTGAAGTTGCAAAGATACTCGCATAGTTCCAGACAAGCCTGTATTTCTCTTCTCCCCAAGGATTGATTTCTGGCGTTATCAATCCATCATCCCGGAGCTCGGGTAAGCGGAGTGTCATGTCGGTAGTACCGTGTTAGGTCGTAGGCTCAGGTCCCAGGCAGTAAATGCGTATAGTCGATATTAACTATGGCAGTATATCTATGTTCATCATGTTAGCAAGGTCTATCACACGTTGCGACATTTCGTCGCGCAAGTCATCGAACGTTATGAGCTTCACGCCGCTATTCTGAGAGGCGAGTAACCAGCGCCAGTGGTCATGGCGGATTTGCGGTCGTCGGCCTACCACTAGATTGAGAGATGGTTCGAAGTACTCTATTCCTTCTTCGGCTAATCGCCTCTTTACCGAATCGTTCGAAAGGATACGTGAATAGTTCTTGACCTGCTGTATCGAATGAACCACTTCTGCCGCCAGTACTGGTGCATCTCTGTATGTACTCGTGAGGGAAACGACTCGTTTAATCTCAAAAAGCTCCCAGTCGGGAACAATGCTATTTCTCAGAAACACATCTAGCCTCCGGTCCTTACCTGCGACGTCCAGTTCTGGGAACCTAAGCCAGAGTTGCGTCTCGATTCTGTCGTACTGGGTTCCGAAAATATCTTTGTAGTGCGCGACGAGAAATCGTTCCAATTCTGCTTCTTTCGGTCCTTTATTAATCAACTCCTCGAATTCAATTAGTACTTGTTCTTTTTCTTTGAAACGGCGAAGGAAAATAGGCTCGAGCGGATGTCTGCTGTCTTTGAGGACTCCGCTGCTAAGACTATTCTCGACTTGAAACGTCTCGACCCGGGCACCTTCAGCAGTAAGGCAGATTGAGATGCCATCCTGCCTCTCAATTAAGAATCTCCTAAAAGCTGCTTGCACTCCCGCAGCGTTTAAGTCAATGAATGAATCATAGCTACCGACTAATACCTGGGCATCAAGTCCTACCTGTTCCACCAAGCTTACAAACTTCGGAATCAATTCGTTGTCATATTCAGATTTATCAAGGCCACCTAGGTTGGTAAGAAGCCCTATTGAACGAAGTCTTCCCGCTTTTAGCAAAACTGGAGAGACCATGCCGAAATAACCATGATCACCCTTGTAGATATCTCTTATCTTCTCCAGGCGCTCCGTAAGATATGGATCGGTCAGAACGGTAGATGGATCCGGTCGGGTGAATAAAGCAAGTGGCAAGTACTCCAAGAGAAACACTGAGTGCAAGGACCCGCCATAAGAATCAAGGAGAGGCTTATAAAAGACTGCCTCTCCAGCGTCCTGAAGCATTTCAACGGGTTCATCTCTATCATTAAAAAGCTCCAGGACGAAAGATTCGAAGGCAGGACTGTTTAGCCGTGACAGAGCAGCATGAAGGAAGTCTTCGTCAACGCTTCCCTCGGCTATATGCTCAGTGATGGTTTCAGCGAGAGATATGCTGGGTCGACCGCCCAGATCGGTGTGATCAGAGAAAGTAAGTTGACCTAGGTCAGCCGCAAAAATGGGTCGATCAGGCACTGGCATAAGCACAAACTCAAATATGTGCTGTTCTTCTTGTTCTCCATCTTGATCATCACCTTCATCAAGCTCTCTAGTGTTGATTCCACCAACTAGCTCGACCCGATACCACCCCGGCTCTATCTCACAGGAGACATATCGTGGAGGATACTCCTCTTGCTCCCAGGGATCCCAAAACATTAGGGAGTCAAAACCGCACAGAACTAGTTTGCCCGTTTCAGTTCCCAGCAGCCAACCTCTAGATACGATCTTCGGGGGTGCCTCTAGGTACGCCTCAGAATCAATATGACGGACTACGACAGTGTACTCACCGGTATGGTCGATAAAAACCGGAACGGCTATGCCTTGAGCGCAAATATCTTCGCCCTCAGATATGTTGTTAAGCCGCCTTAAAATATCGAGGCCATGGGATGCCCCCTTGTAGTACTCGTCGAGGCGCCCAGAATCGCAAAGTAAGAGTCCTGGAATAAAGAGTGTAGAGACTCCCTCATGAATGATTGTTGGAAAGGGCTCCTTCTTTTGTTTCACTAAGCTGAATGGTAATACAGCCTTTACTCCGGAGTCACCCCGGATCGTACTCTTACATGAGCGATTTGCAATGGCAACGCTACCTAGAAACGCGGGGCGGTAGTGAGAGACTTACTCGAACATTGGCCGCTTGCAGATCAAGGCTGCAGGTGTCGTTCGGCATCGGGTTTTATCAATAGAAATAGTAACCACACACGCAGATAGTGCGGAAGCTTTGGAACGACGCAAACATCCTCCGCGGGCCCTCAAGCTACTTGCTCACGCCGTCGTTCTCGATTCCCGTGTAGCTGTCGCGCGGGAAGAGGCCAAGCCACGGGTCCGAAGCCGGCGTTAGGAACAGCTCTCGATAGACCCTGTCGTTTAGAGCCGCCAAATCCGTTATCGCCACTCCGCGCGCGAACCACTCATGAATCTTGCTGTGCATCACGAATTCGTTGCGCACGGTGTCTACAGCAACCGCGTGTTCAAGATTGCTGACAGCCCGCTCGAACGAAGCTCTGGCAACCTCTTCCGAGCCTCCGTATCGACTCAAGTTCTTGACGCGAACGAGCAGCTTGCTGCTCGCGTCAAGACGTGCGTCCTCAGCGTGGAGTTCAGCAATTTGTGCCCAGGCCGCGTCCTCGACCGTACGATTAAGGATCTTGGGATCGGAAGAGATGCCGCGAAGGACCGGGCGCTCGACAACCGACTTGGTGATTGCGGCGCGGGAAGCCACTTGCGCTCGCGGCGAACCAGCAACTTGTACATCCGGTGTTATCGGCTCTTTTGAGGGAGGCGATGAGATCTTGGCCCTGGCGATATCCGCTGCCCACGCCACCGACAGTTCTTTAAGGCGCGATCTGTGGTATTGCCGCAGGACTAGCTCGCGGTCTGCGTTATTTTTTGCGGCGCTACACGCAGCCGCAACACGCTCGGCTCGCGCAAGCTCGCGCATGAACGCCTGAGGTCCGTACAAACCCGGCAGCGCGTCAATCGGCTGGCCTTCCGAATCGACGACGTAATGAATGCTGTTGCCCGTTAGGGTTCGTTCAAGCTTTCTGCCGTCGCCAAAGTCTATGGTCACCTTGGGGACAGGGCGTACCGATTGCCAGTGCAGTATGAACCGCTCGCGCAACAGGGTTGACACCTCGCTATTAGAATAGAGGATCAACCGAAAGAAGCGGCTGTTGGCGCAGCTCAGTTCTTCATCGAGCCTGCCTAGCAACCGCAACGAAAGGATGGGCTTTCCGCTCAGCTTTGCCGCCGCCTTGGCCTGGTTGAAATCTGTGTACCAAAACAAGCGCGAGGCGTAACAGTCGCGTTGCCGGCAGACCTGATCGAGCGCTGCGCTGACGCGCTGCCACGCCGGGCTGGCGGGTTGCGGCGCGCTGGCGCTGATCTCCAGTTCCCGATTCTTGAGCTCGACAGCAAATGCATCCAGGAAGTCCTTCAAGCCCTCGTGACCCCGTGCCCGAAGCGTCGCTATGACCGCAGCCGATTCCGATGAGTTTCCAGACACCGCTTTTCGGGCTAGCGCACGCTCGGCTTTCTCAGCGTCAGACGTATCCGCAAAGCCCACGTTTACGATCGAGAGCGCAACAGCAAACACAACAACCATTCTTCGCATGAGACACCTCTCTGAAGTTCGGGCCGGAGCTGGATTCGTATTGTAATGGTAGAACGCCCGTCATGCCGGATGGTTCCACTTCTTCCAAGCGCGGCCGGTTGCCCACCCCCCCCGAAAAAGAATATGGTTGACATAGAGATAGTTTATATATAAACTATCGTTCTGTCGGAGCAGGTATCGAATGAGACTGCAACAGGAACTCAAATTGAAGCAGCCGCTGGCAAGCGTCAATCACGAAGCGCTGTTGAGCCTCGTTCGCACTTCGTCACTTATGCAAAAGCTGTCCGATCGGTTCTTCTCTCAATTCGGTCTGACCGATGTTCAGTTCAACATACTGATGATCCTGAAAGAGCACGGCAGCGAGGGGTTGAGCCAGCAGGAGTTGAGCGAGCACTTGATAGTTACTAAATCAAACGTCGTTGGGTTGATAGACCGGCTTGAGCGCGGCGACTACGTCAAGCGTGTGTCGCATCCTTCCGACAGAAGGTTCAATCAGATCGTGCTAACCCCAAAGGGTCAAAAGCTCGAGGCCAAAGTCGAGAAATCGTATTTCAAAGAGGTCGACAAGATGATGAATGTGCTGTCCCCGTCGGAGAAGCGAAGCGTGGTTAAGGCTATGGAGTCGATTAGACAGTACATCATCGACAATGGAGCCTGACCGTTCCAACCAGAACGAGCAACCGGTCATCTATAGCGGCTACCTGCGCGCAATAGACCGGCCAACGGCTCAACGGGTCGCGCCTCGCTTGCTCGCAAGTGTACGCCATCGGGCTCCTGGCGCAAGCATGTCGCAGCCCGAAACGGAGGCCTTTTATGGCTGAAGACAGTGACTCACCGGAGAGAATCAAACAGCTCGACGACCGTCTGAATTACCTTGAGTTGGTGGCGCGTGATACCGCCGCGCGTCTCTACGAAATTGAGAAGCGACTGGGCCTCGTCTTTCGCGCGGTGCCGCGTGAGCTGGAGGCGCCGGCCGACATCGAGCGCGAAGCTCAGCTTTCACGCCTCCGCACCGCCGAAGAAGCGCTCAAACCGGGAGATCTCTCAGGTGAAGCCGCATCAGTCGCGCCACCAGTCTCGCCCACAGACCCAAGGCAAAGCTCTCATCCCAGAGCAGATGCGCCGTCGTCGTCGCCTTCTAGCGGCCGGCGTGTGCTAGGCGTGCCCGTGCCGCAGGGGCCTCCGCCTGTCGTTCCGCGAGACCGTACTAAACAGCCTCGCGCTACGATGCCTCCTATCTCGGTCAGCAAACCGCACCATAGCGGCGACCTTGAAGCTCGCATCGGCGGGAACTGGTTCAACCGGATCGGAGTCCTTGCCATCTTTCTCGGCGTCGCGTTTTTCCTGAAATACGCTGTCGACAAAGAATGGATCGGGCCCACAGGAAGAGTGCTGATCGGAGCCGCGATCGGCATAGCGTTTCTGATTGGCGGGGAACGGTTACGCCAACGATATGCGAGCTACGCTTACGGTCTGACCGGAGGTGGCATCGCTGTTCTGTACGCGTCGATATGGTTTGCGTCGGGCAAGCGTTACGATTTGCTTGCTCCGGCTGTCGCCTTCGGGTTGATGGCTGTTATGACTGCAACGGCGTCGCTGTTAGCCGCGAGATACAACGCTTTGCCAATTGCGGTGCTTGGGCTTATCGGCGGATTCCTCACGCCGATACTCCTTTCGACCGGAGTCGACAACGAGGCGGGGCTGTTCACCTACATTGCGCTGCTCGATGCGGGGGTGCTGGCGCTAGCCTATTCGAAACAGTGGCGCAGTCTCAACTACCTGTCATTTATCTCGACGGTTCTAATGTTCGCAGCGTGGATGGACGAGTGGTACCAACCCACTAAGCTGTGGCCGACGATCTTCTTTCTGACGCTGTTCTTCATAATCTTCGCGTTGCTGGCGGTGCTGTACAACGTAGTCAATCGGCGTCCGACCGGATGGCTTGACTTGGCGATGGTGTTCTCGAACGCATTGCTCTACTTCGGGACGAGCTACGAACTGCTGGATGATACATATCACAGCAGGCTCGGGCTGTTTGCCCTGTTGGTAGCAGCGTTCTATCTGGGGCTCGGCTACTTCACGTATCGACGCGACGGCGAAGACAGATTGCTTGTGTTCACCTTCCTCGGTCTGGGACTTCTATTCTCGGTCCTTGCAGTGCCTATTCAATTCGATCAGCACTGGGTGACGATGGGATGGGCGGTCGAAGGAGCGGTGATGACATGGATCGGCCTGCGAGCAAACGACCAAACTTCGCGCTACGCCGGCCTCGCGGTGTTTGCCATCGCCTTATCGCACTGGATTCTGGTAGACGTGCACGACTTTGCGTACATGGCGGCGGACCATTTCGTGCCGCTTTTGAATCGCCGCGCGCTGTCATGTGCGGTCCTGGTAGCTGCGCTGGCGGCGGCAGCCTTGTTCTACAAACGATATGGCGAGAGGATCGAGGAGCGATCGAGCTTCGCGGGTCTTTTGATCCTGGCCGCGAACGGGCTGGCCATCGCTTTGTTGACTCTCGATGCAAATGATTACTTCGAGCAGAGGAAGGCGCTCGCTTCAGGCCGCGACTTTATTAGCTCGCTCGGTAACACGAAGGCGCTGACACTGACGGCTCTGTGGACGATCTACGGCGTGGGCACGTTGTTCGTGGGAATAACGCGCAAGCTGCAGCCGCTGCGGTTCCTTGCGCTATTGTTGCTTGCGGGCGCAACGATCAAAGTCCTGGTCATCGATCTAAGGTTCTACGACGCGTCGTGGCACACGCTTATTGTGAATCAAACGTTCGCGGCTTTCGCGTTACTGGTGATTGGGCTCGCTCTTGGCGCGTGGTTCTACGCGCGCGGTAAAGAGGAGCATGTCGAAGAGCGGGGCACAGTGCTTCCGCTACTGTTGGTCGCAGCGAATGTGCTTGCGATCCTCGCGCTGAGCGCTGAAGTCATGGGACATTTTGCACGGATAAGACCGGAAATCGCCGACTACGAAACCGATGCTATAGAGAACACAAAGCAGTTCGTCCTCTCAACTCTGTGGACGATATACGGCGGAGTTGCTCTGCTTGTAGGCATCAAGCGAGGAACGCGGGCGCTCAGAATCGGCGCGTTGTTGCTGCTCGCCTTCACAATCGCCAAAGTGCTTATGGTCGATTTGTCTTACTACGATGCAAGCTGGCACAACCTGCTGTTAAACCAAACGTTCGCGGCTTTCGCGGTGCTCGTGTATGCGCTTGCATCCAGCGCAAGGTCCTACGCTCGCTCGGAGTTTGTCGACGAAGACGAGCGCTACACGCTAGTACCGGTGCTGGTCGCGAGCGCGAACCTGCTCGCACTGGTCGCGCTCTCTGCCGAAGCTCTCGGCTACTACGCGGCGCAGATGGGCGCGGGCGGTCTGACCTCCGTCGCGTTCGGTGATCTTCGCCTTGCGCAGCAGCTTTCGCTTTCCGTGGTATGGACGATCTATGGTGGAGCGATGCTGACTGTTGGAATCGCGCGCCGCAGCAAGCTGCTTCGAGTGATGGCGTTGTTATTGTTGGGGGTGACGATCTTCAAGGTGTTTCTGTTCGACCTCTCTTCGCTCGAGAAGCTCTACCGCATAATCTCGTTTATCGTGCTGGGCGCGATCCTGCTGGCGGTGTCGTTCCTGTATCAGCGCTACCGCCAGCGTATGGCGGAGTTGATCGGAGATGCAGAAACAGCGGAGCAGATGAGTGCAGAGTGACCTGCCCAATCCCGCAGTGGGTTCTTTAGCCCAGGCGTATAAACGCCTGGGCTAAAGCATTTCGATCGAACTTACGTTTGTTGTCTACAATGTCGTTCCTCACCCGCTTCAATCAGCCTGCTCTGCGGTTGCGCTCCGCGCGTCGCGTGCAGATAATAGCCGCGTGATCCGCAGACCAATCCTCACCCGGACTTGCTTCGGACTCTCTTTGCGCGGGCAACCCTGTTAGCTGCATACTCTCTTGGAAAGGAGAAACCATGAGCACTAATCCACTAATTGAACTCACTAGGCTTGGCCAGGCGGTGTGGAACGACAACATTGAGCGCAAGCTCATCACGTCGGGAGAGCTGAAACGGTTGATCGACGAAGATGGATTGAGTGGGGTAACTTCGAACCCCGCAATATTCGAGAAGGCCATCGCCGGCTCTGACCTGTACGCCGCCCAGCTCCGGAATCTCGCGCAGAAGGGCAAGAGCTCGCAACAGATCTACGAAGCGCTTGCCATCCAGGATATCCAGATGACCGCCGACGTCCTCGCGAGCCTGTATGAGAAGAGCGGCGTCACCGACGGGTTCGTCAGCCTCGAGTGCTCGCCACTGCTCGCCAACGACACCGACGCCACTATCGATGAGGCGCGCCGGCTTTGGCGCCTGCTCGATCGCAAGAACGTGATGATTAAGATTCCGGGCACCGAAGCGGGAATGCCGGCCATCGAGCAATGCATCTACGAAGGAATCAACATCAACATCACCCTTCTGTTCTCTCTCCACGCTTACGACCAGACGATGGAAGCTTACATTCGAGGCCTTGAGCGGCGTGCCGCAGAGAACAAACCGGTCAACAACATCTCGTCAGTCGCAAGCTTTTTCGTAAGCCGAATCGATTCGGCGGTAGACAAGGAGCTCGAGCGGCGCATAAGTCAAAGCACCGCCCAGGAAGAAAAGGGTAAGCTCCAATCTCTGCTCGGGCGAATCGCAATCGCCAATGCGAAGATGGCTTACCAGCGATACAAGAAAGTGTTCCACGGCGAGCGATTCGCGGCGCTGAAACAGCAAGGCGCGCAGGTGCAGCGTCCGCTGTGGGCTTCGACTTCGACGAAGAATCCGGTCTACCCTGATGTCTACTACGTCGAAGCGCTGATCGGCCCCGAGACCGTCGACACATTGCCACCGGCGACCATCGTTGCGTTCCGCGACCACGGCCGCGCGCGAGTGACCATAGAAGATAATCTCGACGAGGAACGCGCGCTGTTGGCTCGGCTCGAAGAAGTTGGCATCAGCCTCGATCAGGTGACCGCGCACGTGTTGGCGGACGGCGTCAGGTTGTTTGTCGAGCCGTTCGAAAAGCTGCTTAAGACTATCGAATCCCGCGCGGCTGAGATTGTGAATCGTCCGCGAACGAGCGGCGCCTCGACGGATTAGACCCAGAGATCAGAGGTCAGAAATCAGAGGTCAGAGGTCAGAGGTCAGAGGTCAGAAGTCAGAAGGATTTTCCATTTTCCATTTGAGATTTGTCATTTGTTATTTTCCAATGCTCGCAAACTCGCCTAACCTCTGTCCCAAAATGACAAATGACAAATCTCAAATGGAAAATGGAAAATCCTTCTGACCTCTGACCTCTGACCTCTGACTTCTGGCTTGAGGAGATTTCATGCCCGCGTTTTCAAGATCGGTAGATGTAGAAATGGACTGGCTTGATGGGTCGAGCTTCGAGATTCGCGGCTCGCTGAATGATAACGTTCATTCGCTTGTGGCCCGATTCGTCGTCAGCTTTCCCGATTTTGTCATCCGCGAAGCGACAGGCGATATCACCAGCATGCCATATCCCGGCTTCTGCCAGGGATCGCTCGCGGCGCTCGGAGGTCTGATCGGCGAACGAATCGGGCGCGGGTTTCGAAAACGCGCGGGTGAGGTCGTAGGCGGGGCTGCGAGCTGCAGCCATCTGCACACGCTCGTAACCAACATGGCGGCGAGCGCATTTCAGATGAACTACGTCGCGGCAAAGCAAAAGCCCGAAGCCGAAGCCGCTATGCGTGAGGCTCGGGACGATGCCCGGCTCCGTCGCGAGATGGTGCTGGGCTGGATGCCCGGCCTGCGCAACTCCTGCTTCGTCTTCAGCGAAGCTGCCGATCCGTTGTTCCAACTGTCAATCGAAAAGAAAAATGACGGCTCAACCTTAAACCTCAACGAGGAGTGATTGATGGGAAAATACTTTGAAGACTTCGAGGTGGGCGAGGAATCAATGACCGCCGGGCGAACAGTCACCGAAACCGACATAGTGAACTTCGCAGGCATAACCGGAGACTGGAACGAGATCCATACCAACAAGGAACTCGCCGAGCGCGGACCTTTCAAGCAGCGGATCGCTCATGGCGCGCTGGTCTTCTCGATCGCCACTGGGCTCTCGGTGCGCATGGGACAGACGGCCGACACCGTGATCGCGTTTTACGGACTCGACCGGTTGCGCTTTGTGAAGCCCACGTTCATCGGCAACACGATTCGCGTCAAGCAGAAGGTCGAAGGCAAAAGCGAACGAGATGAGCACAGCGGCATCGTCACCATGCTCAATGAAGTGGTCAATCAGCGAGATGAGGTCGTTGTGAGCTACACTGCTAAGGTCTTGATCAAGCGCCGGCGATAGTTTCCCCTATTCGCACTTTCATCCGCCCGGTTGGCGTTTGATGAAATACACGATGACCAACCCCGCGAACAGCCCGTTGGTCAGCCCCATGAGTCCTCCTACTAGAAAGGATCGCTCGATCATGATCCAAGCCCAATTCGGATCAGAGGAGTTGATCAAGAGCAGGAGAGGACATGAGCCGGCCGTCACTGCGCCAACGAGCGCCCCGAGCACGGCGCCGCCTATCGCCCCTCGTGGGTAGGTAGCCTTACCAGCCATTCGCAGGCCGAGGTTCGCGGCGGCCGCGGCTGAGAAGGCACCCAGCGTCAGCCCCAGCACATTTCCCAAAACGAGGCGTAAGAAATAGACAGTCCGGAAGCTCTGCTCGGCTGGTGGTTCTAAGGGTGGCACGCCCCACGTTGCCACGATCACGATAGTAAAAACATACGGCGGCATCAGGCCGAAGAACAGACCGGCGATTGCCGCCCACATCAGGATCTTTTGTCGTAGCCCTTCGGGGGCGATCGATTCTTTCATCGCACTCCTTCCGGCGCAGGCTCAGGGCCGAGCCAGCGCCGCAGCACATACTCGCAGATGAAGAAGTATGTCGCTGCCAGGCCCATCATGGTCGCGAGGTAAACCGGGTGTGAAGCAAAAACCTTCTCCCACCCGGGGTAGATCGCAAAGGCAACATTGACATTAGCTCGTGCCGGGGTCACCAGTCGGCAGACCAGAATCAGCGTGATCAACGCGACTACTGCTTTCAACCAGGTGCCAGACGCGACTCCCAACCGCCAGACACCATACAACCCGATCGCCAGGCCGCCGAGATGGGTGAAGCAAGAGGTCGGATAAAACTCCCCGCCGCCGGCCAGGTACATTACCCAAAGCGGCGTCCCCACACACAGGAACAGGATGCCGATTCCGTTCACGGCTACCGAAGAACAGAGGAGACCAATACCGACCAGCGCCGCGCCGAGGTGACACGCCCAGAGCAACTCTTCGGGCCGACCATGAAAGAGGTGGAAGACAGCATGTACCGCGTAGCAGCCCAGCGCCGCTATTCCAAACTTCGCCATCAGCCGCTCCTGTGCGAGTCGCTGTGCCCGTTCGCAGTGACCCTCCTGAGTCGAGACTCTACTTCGGATTGTCATCCTTTTCCCCACACGAGAATCCGGTCACTGTACTGACATGAACCCGCGTGTGCCGGGCAAATTCTATCAGATGAAGATTCGGTCGGGCTGTAGTGTCTGTGACCGCTAAGTATCTTCTAGGACCCGTCAAGATTTCTCGGTTACACTAGGGGCATGATATATTTGGGCCTAGAATTTTACCCTCAACTGGCTTCCTCGTTCCTTATTCTTGTGCTACTCTCCCGCCAAACGAGAGACAAGCAGATGGATGTTGAGAAAACAATACAGTTTCTACTCGAGCAGCAGGCGCGGTTCGACGCTCGACGAGCTGAGTTTGTTGAGCGCTTTGATGAGCGCATGGTGCAGATAGAAAACGTACTACTCGAGGTCGCTACGGCTCAAACAAAAACCAACGCAATCCTCGCGACGTTGGCAGAACGACACTTGGAGTTGGAGCAGAGCCTCAAGGCGCTGTATGACGAGCACGAAACTACCAGGCAGAACCTAAACGCTCTGTCCGAGGCACAGAGGGTCACCGAGCAGAACCTAAACGCCCTGTCAGAGGCGCAGAGGGTCACGGAGCAGAACCTAAACGCGCAGCAGAGAGTCACCGAGCAGAACATAAACGCTCTGTCAGAGGCGCAGAGGGTCACCGAGCAGAACCTAAAAGCTCTGTCAGAGACGCAGAGGCTCACCGAGCAGAATCTGAACGCTTTGATTACTAGCGTTGATCGTCATATCGCAAACCACAATTAAGCGACAGCCCCTTCTGAACGGCTCTCTCGTTCGGATATAATCCCGCGACATTGAGCCTTTACTTGATCACCACGGAGGGATGACATGCCGGAAATGACCGGGGCGCAGGCGATGTTTGAGTTCATGGTGCGCGAAGGCGTGCCCTACGTCTTCGGCAATCCGGGGACGACGGAGCTTCCTCTGATGGACCTGTTCGCCGCGCGTGATGAGATCAAGTACATACTTGCTCTTCACGAAGACTCGGCGCTTGGCATCGCGGCCGGTTACGCAGAAGCCACGGGCAAGCCTGCGGTCGTCAACCTGCACACGAATCCTGGTTTGGCTCATGCGCTTGGGAATCTCTACAACGTTTATCGTGCTGGGACTCCGCTCATCGTCACAGCCGGACAACAAGACACTCGATCGATGATCGATGAGCCGTTGCTGTACGCCGATATGCTCGAGCTCGCCCGGCAACATACGAAGTGGTGTTGGGAAGTGCATCACGCGGCGGAGATACCTGCTGCGATGGCGCGCGCTTTCAAGATTGCGCAAACTCCCCCCACCGGACCGGTGTTCCTGTCGCTGCCGGTGAACGTGATGGAAGAGCGAGCCGAGATCGACCTGCCGCCAGTCACGCGGATCGGCTCGCGTGTTCGAGGCGACCTCTCGAAGATCAAAGAAGCAGCGGCGATGCTCGCCAGCGCGAAGAATCCGGCAATCATCGCAGGTGACGGGTGCGCTCGTTCAGGTGCGCTCGGTCAACTAGTGAAGCTCGCAGAGATGCTCGCCGCGCGCGTTCACGCCGAGCCATTGAACTCACTTCTCGTTTTTCCCACCGGTCACCCCCTGTATGCCGGGCCGCTGTTCCCTAATGCAAAGCAAACCCGAGGCTTGTTGGAAGGTGTCGACGTGATCCTGGCGATCGGCGTCAACAATCTTGCGCCCCTCGTGTACACCGGCACTCGCATGATTCCCGATGGCGTGCGAATGATTCAGATCGATGCGGGAGATCGCGAGCTGGGCAAGACCTACCCGGCGGAGGTTGCGATCCTGGCCGATCCTCGCTCGGCGATAGAAGAGCTGATCGAAGAGCTTGCGCCCTTCACTAGCAGCGCCGCTGCCGAATTGCTCGCGAAGAGGCGCGCCCTCGTCACCACGCACATCGCCGAAGCGCGCGCGAAGTTCACCGAGCACGCCCTGGCTGCGTCTGCCGACGGCCCGATGTCGCCGGCTTACGTAGCACGCGAGATGCGCCAGGCCGCAGCGCCGGACGCCGTGCTCGTCGATGAATCGGTTACATCAACCGCGTTCGTTCGGACGATCTTTGAACTGAACGAACCGAACTCATTTTTCTACGCGAAGGGTGGCTCACTCGGGTTGGGGTTGCCCGAAGCCGTTGGCGTGAAGCTCGCAATGCCGGACCGGCAAGTCCTTTGCGCAGTCGGCGATGGGACGGCGCTTTATACGATTCAAGGGCTTTGGACCGCGGCGCGTTACAAGCTGGCCGTTACGTTCGTTGTATTCAACAACGCAAGCTACATGATTTTGAAAGGTGGGCTTCTGGCGATGAAAGGCGAGTCCGCTGAGCGCGGGCTTTTCGTTGGGATGGATATTATCGAACCCGAGATTGATTTCGTGAAGCTTGCTGAATCGATGGGCCTTTCAGCACGACGTGTGTCGAAGGCCTCTGAGCTTCGGCCTGCATTGGACTGGGCGCTAAGCGAGAACGGTCCGACGTTGCTTGATGTGGCGATACTACGAGAGGTTCGTAGCGTGTTGAGGTGATCCTGTTGTTCAAATGGATCCTGGTGTCCGGCAACAAACAGGGGTCGCAGAACAAGATATAGGCCCACCTTCCTGAACCTGTGATCCTCAGTCTCTTGCCTTTACTTGCCAATTCTCTTGGCGGCCCGTAGACCCATGTGAAAGTACTCAGCCTTCCCATCGGCACCCGGCACAAGTGCGAACTCCATCCGCCTTGAATTGCCGGGAGAGGCGGCTGAAAAACGGGCCTCGCCGACTTTGCTGATAGGCAGTTCGTTAGGCCCCTGCTTAAGAAACAGCTTCCCATCTTTGATCAGGATTTCGAAACCGACATCTCGCTGCCCGTACTTGCCCGCATAGTTCGCCATCTCGGAAGCGCTCAACGGCAATTCTTGCTTTGGCTTGTCCGCTTCTTTTGGCTTGAGCGGCAGAATCAATTCGCCCGCTTTTTCGGCAGACTTGTTTAAAGCGACGCCGGTGCGGTTTCCCAGCACGATCACCGCGAAACGGTGCTCGGGAACCATCTTGATGACTGAACCATATCCGCTGCGCGCCCCCCCGTGCTCGACCACCCGCACACCGCGATAGTTGCTCATCATCAGCCCGTAGCCGTACTTCGCGTCCGGCTGGCTTGGAATGCCGACGTGCGGAGCCGAAACCTTCGCGATGACCGCCGGAGACAACACCTGCTTGCCTTCGATCTTTCCGGCGTTCAAGAAGGCGATGATGAAGCGCGAAAGATCGAGCACATTCGTGAACAGCGAACCCGCCGGCCAGCTCGCGGCGTTGTCTGCGAACGGTCTTATCACCGTCGGCGTCGATTTCCCAGCAGCGTTGTGACCTTGCGCAAGCGGATAAGTCATCGCCACAGTCGGGCGAAACGTAGTGCTCTTCATCCCAAGCGGTTTGAACAGGCTGTCGCTCATTTGATCCGCATAAGCTTTTCCGCCGATGGTTTCCACCGTAAAGCCCGCGAGCCAGTAACCGGGATTCGAGTACGAGATGATCTTTCCCGGTTCAGTGAAAACCTGATCGTCGTTCCACGAACGAATAGTCTTGCCCAGCTTATCGTCGTCGTGATCGCCATACATTGGAGCGTCGTCGATGATGCCTGCCGTATGGGTCAGCAACTGATGCGCGGTGAGCTGCGAGATCTTCGCGTTTAACCCCTTGACGTGGTTTCCGATTGGCTCATCGAGCTTGATCTTTCCTTCCTCAGCCAGCGACGCGAGCGCTGTGGCCGTGAACATCTTGGTAGTCGAGCCGATGCGAAACAGCATATCGGGCGTCATCGGAGCGCTCGTCTCAACGTTCGCGAGGCCGAAGCCCTTCGCGTAGATCACACGATCTCCGCTAACGATTGCGACCGTCGCGCCCGGGGTGTTTGTGTCTTTCAGCTCTTCAAGGACTACCTTTTCGAGTTGGCTGAAATCGGGCTGCTGCTCCTGAACTGCGAAGGAAGCCGGGACGCTTGCCAACGCCATAGTCAAAAACAACGCCAGGAAGGATCGTTTGAACATAGAGGCTCCTCGTGCGTCGAATCTAAACTAGTATTTCCTTAATAAACCGGATCACCTTCCTGCTGACCGGCGCCTTGCGATGGCGCAAAGGCTCACGCGGCCCGCTGAATCACCATAACGGTCAAGTCGTCTCCCTTGGGCTGGCCCGCGCGGAAAGAACTCGCATCGTCAAGGCACGCCAAGGTCAGAGCTTGCGGCGCGAACGAGTGTTTGCCGCTGACCATTTTGCTTAGCCGCTCCATCCCATATTCCGCTTCCAATGGATCGCTCGACTCAGTCAATCCGTCGGTATAGAGCAACAAGCTATCACCCGGCTCCAGTCGAAGTTCGCGGGACGAGTACTGCTCACGGCAGAAGATTCCTATGGGAAGCCCCGTCGCCTCGATGCTGGTGACCTCGCCTTTGGAAATCACCAATGGAGGACAATGCCCCGCGTTACACAGTTCGATCACGCCCGAGCGACGCGCCCTTCCGCACACCAGAGTCGCGTAGTATGCAGGCATGGTTGCATCGGTAAAGACGTGATTCGCCCGTTCCACCAACTGGTCCACGGGAAGGTCCAGAGTGATGAGGCTGCGAAAGATCGCGTGAAGGTGGGCCATCAGCATCGACGCTGCTATCCCCTTGCCCGATACATCCCCTAAAAGAAAGAAAAGATCTCCGCTCTCGCTACTCACCAGATCGCAATAGTCGCCGCTCACAGGACCCGCCGCCTCGTAGTGATAATAAACTCGCCAGCCCTCAACGCTCACGTCCTGCTTCGGGAGCAGCGTGTATTGGACCAGCGAGACGTTATCGAGATCGTGCTGGAGCGCCCGCTGTTCCTTCTTGTTTAAACACTCGAGACAAAAGCGAGCGATTGGATCTTTGACCGCGTCGTCCTCGATCATCTCTTCACACTCTTCGCATATCCCTGCGGACCCTGTCGCCATTCTATGAAGCGCCAAGTCTAGTTCAGAAAGCAGCGGGACGAGATGAGAACTCTCTTGCGACTCATCGATGGCGGTTTCAAGTCTCTTGCGCCAATCGATCAAATCCGAGCGAAGATCTATTTGAGTGGTAGCCATTTTGTCTACTCCTTGGAGGACCTCGGTCTTTTATCTCGGCTTCAAGTCCACGCACGCGGCTCTTGATATCAGTCAATTATCTTGATCTTACTGTGCCGATTAAAACGATAAAATCCGCTCACTGGTTCCAACTGAAACACAATAAAATCGGTCAATTGCAAGGTCTCGCAAACCCTGCAAATGGCGCGTTTCGGGCTTCTTTAGAAGAGTACATCAGGCACTGAGATACGGGCTATCCGGAGCTTGCTGTCAAACCCGCCTGTTAGTCCTGCTTCAGACTAATCCTCTTCGACGCGACGAGGATCCTTCTTGTGCTTCTCGCGTCGTTCTTCGCGCGTTTTCTTGTCTTCAAATTTCTTCGACGGCAGAATTGGCGCACGCGGGCGCGGCCGAAACTTATCCTTCTCGATCGTTATCTTGTCAGTTTTCTTTGGCACCGGTCACATTATACGTCGCCCGGTCACGTTCAGGAATGCGGGGTGGCGACCTACCGTGACGGGCCGCCTCCTGCTATGCTCTACCACCATGAAACGCAATGCTTCTCAACTTACACTGATCCTCGCAACGTTCGCATTGATCGCAGCCGCGCTCGCGCTTCCCGCCGTAGCCGCCGGCAATGACAAGCTTGCGAATATACCAAAGTCCGAGTACCGCACCCGTCGCCAGAAGCTGCTCGACCAAATCAAGGATGGCGTCGTGGTGATGATAGGGGTGCGCGAAGAAGACCTCGGCGAGGTTGGACGCTTCCGTCAGCGCAACGACTTCATGTACCTTACCGGCCTTCAGACTCCCGCGGCATATTTGATATTCGTCCCCGCCGGCGTCATTCCGGGCAAGTCTCAACACGAGACTGCCTTCATACCACCCCGCAATATCATGCACGAGCGGTGGACCGGCGTTCAGATTGGGCCGGGCCCGGACGCCGAACGCTTATTTGGTCTCGAAGAGGTTGCCGCGTCGACTACGTTCAAAGATCGATTGAGCCAGTTGCTCATCCAACCTGTGGCCGAAGGCAAGCCTTTGCTCAAGATCTACACCGCGATTCCAACCGGGCCCGGCTCGGACCTCACCCGCGAGAGCCGCTTCGTCGAGATGCTCCGCCAAACCTATCCGAAGAACGAAATTGTCGATGTGTCGAGGACCATCGCCGAAATGCGGAAGGTCAAGTCGCCCTCCGAAATTGAGCTGTTACAGAAGGCAGTCGACGTTTCGATCGAAGGCCATCGCGATCTATTCCGCGCCATCAAACCCGGCGCTTACGAATACGAAGCGCAGGCTGCGCTCGAGGCTGCGTGGACCCGGCTAGGCTCTGAACGGCCGGGCTATCCATCGATCGTCGGGTCCGGCATCAACGGCACAATCCTTCACTACAACCAGAACCGCAAGCGCATCGAGACCGGTGAGCTGGTCGTTGTCGACGCTGCGGCTGAGTACAGCTACTACACCGCTGACATCACGCGCACGTTTCCGGCTTCGGGCAAGTTCACGCCGCGACAGCGCGAGATATATCAACTCGTGCTAGACGCGCAACGTGGGGCGGAGAAGGCCTTTGTCCCGGGCAAATCAAGCCTGTCCGATCTTCAACGCGCAGCTCGAGACGTGATGAAAGCGAGCCCGTTGCGCGACAAGCACGGCAACACGCTCGAGCGGTACTTCATTCACGGTCTGGGCCACTGGATAGGCATGGACGTGCACGACGTTGGTAACTACGGCGTGTTTCCTGTTGGCTCAGTGTTCACGATCGAGCCGGGAATTTACCTTCCTGAAGAAGGCTTCGGCGTCAGGATTGAGGACGACTACCTGGTCACCGAGAAGGGACTGGTGAAGATGAGCGCGAAGCTGCCGTCGGAGCCCGATGAGATCGAACGAATCATGGCGAGGGCTCGCTCGCAAGTCACCAACCCGCGGTAAGTCGTCACCGCGCAGCGTCAGGGTTCAGCGTACCTTAGCCTTTCGCTAGTCCTGTAAGGGCGGTCCAGTGCCTCGACCACAGGCCGAGTGTGAAGCATCGAACAACTGCATTGTTGGGATTCAGAAGTAGCTGCGCTGGTCGGATTTGTGAAAGGCTGTGAGTCTTCACGTAGTCACGGCCGTGATAACCATTCCACCTTTATTATTGACGTGGCACATTCATCCACTTAAGATTTGGTGAGTCGAAACGCTCTCAGAGCCCCGCCGGTTCAGCCCCAGTACAAATTCAATTCAAGCTGTGTCGTCGCGAACCAGTTTGTAGTGAGATCATATGGAAATCAAAGGCAGCATTCTCGAGGCTCGTCTGCAATTCGTGAAAGACAGGTTTGGTGCGAAAGCGGTTGAGGATGTCATATCGGCATTGCCCGCTTCGGACCAGGTCATTCTTAGAAAGCCGCTCAACAGCGCTGGTTGGTATCACTTTCAAACAGGCCAGCAACTGGATGACGCTATCGTACAGGTAATCGGAAAAGGCGATGCGAGCTTGTTTGAAGAGATGGGTGCAGCGTCGGCTCAGCAAAACCTGAGCGGCATACAGAAGTTCTACCTCGACCCCGGGAACCCTCAAGGCTTCATGCTGCGGGCGCCCTTGATCTATCACGTGTATTACGACAAGGGTTGGCGCGATTACAAACCAACGGGACCGGCCTCGGGCATGATGACCACCTACGAAGCGGAGACTTTCTCAGCGGCTGATTGCATGACCGTGATCGGCTGGTATAAGCAAGCCCTGAAGATGTGTGGCGCGAAGGATGTCGACATTGTTGAGGACACCTGTCGAGCCAGGGGCGGAGAGTACTGCCGGTACCTGGTGAGCTGGAAATAGAACCTGGAGAACAGGGATGACCTCGGTCTGAGCGTCATCCGTGTTCCGTTGCTACGCAACAGCATCGCCAGTGTCTTCCATGAACAGATACTTGCACCACTCCCCTCGGGACTGGGCGGCGTGGCACATTGAAGCTCGCTCCATCCCATAAGTCAACGCCGCGGGATTTGCCAGCAGCGGCATCCTTGCTTCTTCGGGCGTGCGGTTGCCCTTGCGCTGGTTGCAAGCAAAGCAAGCGGCGCAGAGGTTCTCAGCCACAGTTCGCCCGCCGCGCGAACGAGGCACGATGTGGTCGATCGTCAAGTCGAAAGGCCCGCCCGTCATTCCACAATACTGGCAGCGGTATCTGTCGCGCGCGAGAATCCGCGAGCGCTTGGTGCTCGAGCGTCCCTGTCGTCCTCTCACGTCGATGTACTCGATCAGCCGAATAACACTCGGCGCAGGAAACACGAAATGCTGCGAGCGAAGCACACGGTCGCCGTCCAGCTCGACCACTTCAGCCGAACCTTTCCAGACCAGGCGGACCGCGCGAGGAGTGTTGACGATGCCGAGCGCCTCGTAGGAAGCGTTCAGCAGCAAAACTTTTCGTCTGAGCACCATACAATCAACTCACTGGGTCATCGTGGAGCCGGCGGCCAGATTCGAACTGGCGTCTACTGCTTACGAGACAGTCGCTCTTCCCATTGAGCTACGCCGGCATTGTAGCGCGAGCTGCCAGCTTGCGCGGTTCGAAGAGACTCGTCTCCTTACTTGCGCTCGCAAGCTGGCAGCTTGCGCTACGGCAAAGTGGTCAGGGAGAGACTTGAACTCTCACGTCCGGTTTGTAGGACCGGCGCCCTACCGTTAGGCCACCCGACCTTAATAGCCTGGGAGCGCAGGCATCCTTGCCTGCTTCTGTTTCGTTACTCCTCGCGCCAGGCGAAGCAGGCAAGGATGCCTGCGCTCCCAAAGAGCCTCGTGTGAGAGTCGAACTCACGCTGTCGGTTTGGAAGACCGAGGTCATAACCGCTAGACCAACGAGGCTTGAACTCTCCAGAGTCCAAGGTCCAAGGTCCAAGGTCGTGATTGCCGAGATCATAAAAAGCGCTGCCGCGTAGTCTGCGATCCAAGACCTCCTACTTTGGACTTTGGACCTTGGACCTTGGACCTTGGACTCCTCACATACAAGAGCTTCGTGCTGGATTCGAACCAGCGCTGCCGATTTACAGGACCGGAGTCATAACCAACTAGACCAACGAAGCACAATGACTCCAGCGAGACTCGAACTCGCGGCCTTCGCTTTCGTAGAGCGACGCTCTTGATCCATCTGAGCTACGGAGCCGTATTCAAATAAGCGGACGGCAGGACTCGAACCCGCATAGACTTGTTTCGAAGACAAGCGCCTGATCCATTCAGCCACGTCCGCAAGTTGCGAAGCCAGGGGTCGAACCTGGAATCTCTCGGGTCAAAGCCGAGCGTGTTGCCAGTTACACCACTTCGCAGTAAAAGTGGTTGGGGCCGGATTCGAACCGGCTGCCTCTGGAGCTTCACACCAGCGCTCTTCCTAATGAGCTTCCCAACCCGGTCGAGGATCGAGGATTGAAGATCGAGGATCGACGATCGAAGATCCAGCATCCACCTCGGTCAATCCTCTATCTTCGATCTTCTATCTTCCCCTGAGCGTCTTTGCGTTAAGAACTGGAGCCCGCGACGAGATTTGAACTCGCACAAGACCCTCACCGCGGGTGTTGCTCTGCCCTTGAGCTACGCGGGCCCCCAAACCGATTTTCGTACCAGCTATCCGAACAAAAGCTGCCGGCAGGATTTGAACCTGCGTAGACGAGTTTAGGAAACTCGCGCCTCATCCTCTCGGCCACGGCAGCGAATATGGTGGAGACTATGGGACTTGAACCCATCCATCGGGTTTGCAGGACCCGCATGCCGCCAGCAACATCTAGTCCCCATTTTCAAGTCGGGGTCCCGAGGGTCGAACTCGGACTCTCCTGCTCCCAAGGCAGGCGGCTTACCGACAAGCCTTGACCCCGAATGGCTGAGGCGGCAGGACTCGAACCTGCGCATGGCCTGGTTAACAGCCAGGTGCCTTACCAGCTTGGCTACGCCTCATCGATCTGGTAGCTCGAGGCGGAATCGAACCGCCGCCCTCACCCTTATGAGGGGTGCGCTCTCCCAACTGAGCTATCGAGCCTCGAAGCCTCTTGCGACCGATCGCCGTGAGCTTGCGCGCAAGAGCATTCAGTCGCCGCTTGACGTAGTCATCGCGCGCATCGGCCGTGATGATCGGAAGAATCTTCGCCATAACCTCACCTCAAAGCCCGCGGCGAGAATCCAACTCGCCACCTCTCGATTACCGATCGAGTGCTCCGCCATCTGAGCTTCGCGGGCACGCTTGAATTGCGGATTTCGGATTGTGGATTTCCGATTGCGGGTTAAAGTGCGCGTTCTGCCCCCGCTGTCGAGCGTAACCAATCCGCAATCCTCAATCCGCAATTCTCATGCTCCGGCCGAGACTCGAACTCGGATCGCGCACTGATCTGGTGCTTGCAGGGTATAAACCTGCTGCTCTGCCAATTGAGCTACCGGAGCACCAATCCATCTGGATTCTCAAATCTGAAATTTGAGAATGCTCTGGCCGACCGGTCGATCCTGCGCAACGAGCCGCTCGGCCGGGGCTTTGGCAGCAAGCCTCATATGTGCGAGCAGGTTTGGCGCAGCTTTGGGTTGACCCTCTTCCGTGTCCGTACTCATTCGTCCTGCTTCCTTTCCTGGTCTCCAAACCCAAATCTACGGCCCGCGATCTCTGGCTTCAGAGAGAAGCGGCCCTCCCCTTACTGGAAGCGCATACGAGATTTGCACTCGCGACCTCCAGTGTGATTCCTGCTGCGTCCTTTTCCCAATCCAGTGCGCCCGTAGGGACTCGAACCCTCCTCCCAGGTTTAAGAGACCTGTGCTTCGCCATCAAAGCTTCGAGCGCAAATGCTGGCGGCAGGATTCGAACCCGCGTCAACCTCTTTAGAAGAGAGGCGCCTCGCTCCACTCGGCCACGCCAGCATTCAAACATCAGCGGGATCGACGAGATTCGAACTCGCGTAATCCAGATCGACAATCTGGTGCCTGAGCCTCTCGGCCACGACCCCAATGGCGGCGATGGCGAGACTCGAACTCGCTATGACTGAGTTGAGAACCCAGGCGCTCGACTCTTTGCATTCATCGCCGATAACGATAGTGCCAATGTCAGGACTTGAACCTGCATCGCGCGGTTATCAACCGCGTGCTCTGACCGTTTGAGCTACATTGGCATTCAAACAACTGGTTCCGGGAGAAGGCCTCGAACCTTCACTCTCCGATTTCAGAGACCGGCGTGTTGCCAGTTACACCATCCCGGACCCAAGGAGCGCAGGCGTTCCGCCTGCTATTCGTAACACTCGGAGCAGGCGGGGACGCCTGCGCTCCCAGGCTAAAGGGTGACTGGAGAGAATCGAACTCTCTAACAGCGGTTCCACAAACCGCCCCCGCGCCGTTTGGGTTCAGCCACCATTAGCAGGGATGGAGAGACTTGAACTCTCTAATACAGGTTTGAAAAACCTGTCGCGCGACCGCTTTGCATTCATCCCCGTTTCAAACATCAATGCGGGAGAGGAGAATCGAACTCCCAAGACACTCGTTTTAAGCGAGCGATGTCTGCCTGTTGCATCACTCCCGCGAAAGTTCTGAGTTCAAGCTTCAGCTTGCCTTCTGCGCCAGCAACCTGAAGGTTGAACTCTAAACGCTGGTAGCGGAGTCCGGAGTCTCACCGGATGATTTGCCGGTTATGAGCCGGCCGAGCCTGATTCCTGCTCCATCTCCGCATCAAGAGCACGCGGTGAGATTCGAACTCACGATGACCGGTTTTGCAGACCGGCGCCTTAACCAGCTTGGCTACGCGTGCTACAAACTTTGGAGCTTCGTGCGGGAATCGAACCCGCGCTTTCGCCATGGCAAGGCGATGTCATCCCACTAGACCAACGAAGCGCGTTTTGGATCTCAAATCTGAAATAATCTGAAATTGACTTGGTGCTGGCGGAAGGATTCGAACCTTCACTTAACTGGGTTTGAGCCAGTCACCTCTACCGATTGGGTCACGCCAGCACATCATCACGCATCACGAATCACCCATCATTTCTGGTACCGGCGGAGGGATTCGAACCCTCATCAACTGGTTTCTAAGACCAGTGCCTCTGCCAGGTTGGGCCACGCCGGTACGTTCGAAGATCGAGGATTGAAGATCGAAGATAGAAGATCACGATCCTCAATCCTCCATCGTCGATTCTCGATCTTTGGCGGAGGCGGCAGGAGTCGAACCTGCACAGGCTCTCGCCCGGCGGCTTAGCAAACCGCTGCCCTCCCATTAGGCGACGCCTCCGAGGACGCCGATGATCGAGGATGGAGAATCGACAATCGAGAATCGATCGCCGCGCAATCCTCGATCTTCAATCCTCGATCCTCAATTCTTTGGCGGAGGGTGAGAGATTCGAACTCTCACAGGCCGAAGCCCGCCGGTTTTCGGGACCGGTGCACTGCCAGTTATGCGAACCCTCCGCAGTAGCACAGACTTCAGTCTGTGTCCTTGAACTCACCGATGTGAATCCAGGCACAGACTGAAGTCTCCGCTACGCCTATGCTGAGCGAAGGAATCGAACCTCCAATGACCGCTCGGGTCGCCTGATCTACAGTCAGGTGCATTGCCACTCTGCCAGCTCAGCGTTTTTCGAAGATCTGGTTCTATTCGGTTGTCAAAAAACAAAAGGAGCGAGTCCTTTCCGCACTCAAAGCGCAGAAACGGCCCGCTCCTTTTGTCTCTTTTCTCGAACTGGTCTTGAGATTTTGGGAGCGGGAATCCGCTCCCGCTGGATCAACGCCGACGACGTGAACAATCGGAGAACCGGTGTTCTGTCGATTTCGTGGTCCCTATGCTATTCACGTAGCTCAGCATATTGACGCCTAATGATGGCGCGCTCGGGCAGGCGTGCCCAAAGAACGCACGTGACCGCCACGCCGCAGCGTGTGTGATCAGTCTTGTGTTTTGCCCTTTGAGCCTCATCGAACTATTCTCCTCTGCAATTCAGAGAACCAAACTATAAACGAGTCTTGCAGAATTTTACAAGAACTTTTTTTTCGAAGTATCTTTTACGTTGATCCTCGCGATAAGTTCCGTTCGCTACGAACCTGTACGCGCTCCTCTGTGGGCGCCCCTCGGTTGTGAGACGTATTTTGGCGAAGTGAGGAGGGGCGCCCACAGAGGAGCGCCAGTACAATCAAGAAACTTCCACCTTCCACACTCGCTCACCCACCTGCGAGGACTCGATCGCAACCTCGAGGAACTTGCCAATCACTGCTATGTTAGTCGTCGCGTGACGAGAAAGCGGCAGCGTCGTGAAACTCCCGCCCCCAGCCATCGCCATCGGAATCAACAACTGATCCGCCAGGTACTCTGCAATGGCGCCTTCCGAAGCAAGATAGCGACGCGCCTGTTGCACTGCTTTCTCCGCCACCGCCTCCGAGCGAACACCCCGTTCGCCAAAGCCAGTAAACACTTCAGTCACGTGCTCGCATTCGATCTCGATAGTCACGACGTTTCCGGGACCGGGCGAGCCTTCAACAGACTCACCTTTCATCCACTCGCGCGGCCACGACATCTTTCGCGCAATCACCTTAAGCTCGCGTTCAGCAATGCTGAGATGCAGATTCGCGACAACGGCCTTCGCGCGCCTTCCCCGCACTTCACCACGAGTTGGAAGATCCAGACGTTTCAAGGCGGGCGCCGGCTCAACCGTCACGCTCATCCGACCCCCGCCCGCTGGGTAGAAGCCCGGCCGTTCAAGTTCGGCAGTGACTCGCGGGCCCATCCGATTAACAAGCGGCAGAAACGTCTTTTCGAGAAAATCAAACGGCGGAGCGAACGGGTTGTGAGTGCCACCTTCAAGGATCAACCTGCTCTTTCCGCTAGCGACCAACAGAGCAGGCAATACCGTCTGAAGCACGAGGGTGGTGCTGCCTGCAGTCCCGACCGCAAACGCGTAGTTACCAGTCACAACGCTGCCGGGCGCGAACGTCAGCTCACGAGAGCCGATGGCCGCACCCGTGACCTCGGCCCGCGAGATCTCAGTAGCAGCGTTCACCGCGGTGAGGTGTTGCCTTAGAAGTCCGGGATTCTTGCGCCCCGTTCGAATGTTCTCGATGCGAAACGGCTTTGCCGTCACCAGCGAGAGCGCCAGCGCCGTGCGCAGTATCTGCCCGCCTCCTTCTCCACATGATCCGTCAATCGTGATCACGTTTTCTCACCTGGGAGCGCAGGCATCCCTGCCTGCCTCTTTCCTCAAACGCCCATTCTCTTACTTGCGCAACGCCAGGGAGGCAGGGATGCCTGCGCTCCCAGGCTTCTCAATGGTGCTTGCTCGACTTTCGATTAGAGCGCTTGCCTCTTCTTCCGCCCGCACCTTCGGTTCCCTTCAACGACGCGAGCGGCCACAGGCTGTACTCAATCTTCGCGAGCCCCGCGCCGACAACCGCGCCGACTACTTCTTCCGAAGGCTTGTAGCACGGCGCTGCTTCATCAATCGGAACGTGGCCATCGACGTTCACCAGAATGCCAGCCGCCGCGTACTCGTCATCAATCGCGCGCTGGTTCAAAGTTCTTCCCGCTTCGCCGCGAGACATTCGACGGCCCGCTCCGTGGTTCACCGAGTACCCGCTCTTTACAGCGCCCGCTTCCGGACGCAGCACGTAGCTCCAGTCCTTGTTCGACCCGGGGATCAACACCGGATGTCCCGACCCCTCCCACATCGTTCCTTCGAGCGCCGGATGTCCCGCGGGAAAAGCTCGCGTCGCTCCCTTGCGATGCACCCACACCTCGCCGAATTCCGGATGCCATTCCTCCTGGACGAGATTGTGAGAAATTTCATAGATCAATGCCATCTCGCCGCCGAACACCTTCTCGAAGGCTTCGGCGATTTGCTCAAAGATGATCAGGCGGTTGATGATCGCGAAATTGCCGCCCGCCGCCACTGCGTTCAAGTAGCTTCGATAATGCGCCGACTCCGGCGTAAAGTAGCCGAGGTCGAGGTCCGAGATAACCTCGGGCTTCTCCGCGCGCGCGAGGTCGAAGTAGTTGGTCGCCAGTCCGTGACCCCACCCTCGTGAGCCGGTGTGCGCTTGGACGAACAGCGTCCCGGTCTCCTCGCAGCGCTGCAGCTCGATGAAGTGGTTCCCTCCACCAAGCGAACCTAGCTGAGAGAAGCCGCGCTCAGGCTTGCCCCTTCCACCAATCGGCGGCTGCCAGTCATCATCAACCGGCAAGCGATGCCGCTCAGCGCGCGAGCGATCAAACGATGCGCCGTACTTCTCGACGTAGTACTCCGCGCCACCATGAACCAGATTGTCGAACTCGCTACGGCCGACCGTGCCAAGCTTGAAGCTCTTGCCGCCGGCGCCCAGGTCTACACGCTTCATCACCTCACGGTTAAACGCCAGTCTTCGCTCGGGTGTAGCCGCATCGACCGGAACGTCACTCTTGGCGCTGACCATTCCGCACCCGATGTCGTAACCTACGGGCCCCATCGCGATCGCGCCCTCGTCGTGATCCGTCAGGATCACGCAACCAACTGGCACGCCGTAACCGTAGTGAACGTCGGGCGTGATGACGACAAGCTTCACGCCTGGGAATCGCGTAGCGTTGACGATCTGGCGATAGAGAATGTCCTCGGCGTCTTCCAGGAGTCGCGGCGTGAGGAACATCCTCACCGGTACATCGCGAGTGTCTTCGGTGCGCAGCTCGTAGTAGCCCTCGCCATTCCACCTCGCGAGATGCTTCCAGTTGTGGGCGTCGGCGAGTTTGAATGACTTGGTCGAGTTTCTGTCGAATTCGCTCATGATTCGTTTCGGTCTCGTTAGTTCGACAACAATCGGATCCTGGGTTCTTAAGTCACAGGCCGCGCGCCAGAACGTCCAAGCGATCACCGAGTTGAAGGATATCAAAGCGGTGCCGAAATACGTTTTGGAAAATTCGTAGCGAGCACACCCCTACCTGCGCTGTACTCTTCCAGGCAAAGTTCAGCCGCGAACTGTTACCTGATAGGTATTGAAACTCGAACAGCGTGGAGTCTTGCCCTTCCGTCTGTTGGAGCAGCGTTAGTATTCCATTAGCGTTTGGGTGACCGCCATAGTCGATTGTGCGTTCGTACAGTACCGAGGCAACACTCGCCTCGGCTGGGTCTACGGTTTCAAGGTTGCCAAGGACATTCTTTATTGTAAACTCGTTCTTAACCAGTCGCTTGCTTGCTTCGTTCTCACCTCGCCGGATCCAGGTCTCGGCGCTCTTGGGATGACCGCTAAGATAGAGACCATAGAGCGAACTCTCTAGGCAACCCCTGAGCACTATGTAGACGTCGGCTACCTGAGTGCTTAGTACCAATCTCACCGCAGCGAGGTATGCACTATGCGCACGCATAAGAAAGAAACCAACAAACCAGTCGGGGCTATTGTTCAGGTTTCGAATAAGGTCCGTGTACAGGATATGAATGTCGCGCAGTCGTTCATATTCTTTCCGGTGATTTGCAAACGAGGCAATACTGTTTCTCCACGCTTGCTCAATAAAACCGGAGAGCGGGTCTTCTCCCCAGTCATTAGGTGCATCATAGGTTTTGGGCATCTTTTCTCCGTTCAAGGTCTAGCGTCGTGTCATTCATGCAGTCTATCCTGTTGTCACTCGTATGCATGTCTCCTGATAAGTCTAACGTGTCTACAATGGTTCGCGCGATGATCCTGAACGCGCATCACGAATGCCCGCCACCCCGTTCCGGGGTTCGCACCCTTCGGATCAACTCTCCCACGGGTTCGCGGACTCACCCGTGGCTTTATGTCGTCACCCCTCCGGGGTTAGTCGCGCAATCGTGAAGAAGATCTCCCAACGCAGTCCCCTTACCCGCCCTCACCAAAACAACAGACCAGCACGCGGTAGTGACCGTGAACTGTGCTCGATGCGCTTGTGACTGTGCTGGGCTTCCCTGTAAAACGGGATTCGAACCCGAGCGCGGCCCCGCACGCTTCCATAACCGTCTTTACAAAACGGTGAGAGTTTGTGCTCGCTTCTGTTGCCTCAGCTACCTCTCCGTCAGAACAGTTTTATGAGTTCAGAGTTCGAGTTCGGAGCCCGAGTTCAGAGTCCAGCCTTTAGGCTGCACGTGATTCGCAGGCTGAACCCTGAACTCTGAACCCTGAACTCTGAACCATTCAATCGACCAGCTCGATCGCCCAGTTCGCTTCCTGTAGCCGTGAGTCAAGCTCTCGGTACTCTCTCGAAAGAGCATCGACCTGGCTCTGAATCTCGGACACGCTTACCGTGCTCTTGAACTTCACTTCCGATCTGCTGTAGCGCTCTTGTCCGATCGCGGCCGCATTCGCCAATTCAGCGTAGACCCCGCGCCGCTTCAATAGAACGTCACGCGTCGCTAGCGCGTCGGAAAGCGTTACACCATTCTGCAGCCTAGCGACCGAGTTCGTTCGGTTGATTCTTCGTATCAACTCCTCAAGCCGCGTCGCAACGTCCTCAAGTTCATCCACCAGCCGCGTAGGGTTCTCCGCAGGCTCGTCGCCTTCCTGCACCTTCGCGCTTCTGATCAATCTGAACTTAAGCTGCTCAAGCCGCTTCTGATAGTCGGCTCGAAGTACAAGCGCCTCTGCAAGCTTCATTGCCTTCACCTCTCGATTCAACCTCTCTTCAGTCGCAGCAGCAAAGGCATTCGTCGTGCCAGCACCGACGTCGCCACCCAGAGTCTTGACACGATGCGCGCTAAGTCGCTGATCCATCAGGCCAAAGAACCATGACCGCGGGAAGGCCGTTAGACTCTTGGAGATTCGCCGGTTTCCAATTACTATCGCATAAGCTAGTTTTCTAGAGATTATTCTATGGTCAAGAGACACGTGGTAATCGGCTTGCTCGGCGCGACACTCGACAGCGGCAAGGGACCTGAGCGCTGGGAGCGCTGGCGCCCGACCGTCGCGGTATGCCAGCACGAGGACTTGCTGATTCACCGATTCGAGCTGCTTTATCAGAAGAAGTTCGCGGGGCTTGCCGGCACCGTGGTTGATGACGTCGGAACCGTTTCGCCTGAAACCGAAGTAAAGCCGAGCGAAATCCTGCTCAACGCCCCCTGGGATTTCGAAGAGGTCTACGGCGCATTGCACGACTTTGCAGTGGGCTACGACTTCGACACGGATCATGAGGAATACCTGATTCACATTACGACCGGCACTCACGTTGAGCAGATCTGCCTCTTTCTGCTCACCGAGTCGCGATACTGTCCGGCGAAGCTGCTACAAAGCTCCCCGCCGTCCGCGCGACACCGAGGCGGTCCGGGAACCTACGAAATCATTGACCTCGATCTATCGCGTTATGACCGCATAGCCTCGCGCTTTCAGCAAGAACAGAAAGAAGCGGCGTCGTTCCTGAAGTCCGGCATAGATACTCGCAATGCCGCGTTCAATCGCTTGATCGACAAGATCGAACATGTCGCGATCGCATCAAGCGATCCGCTGTTGCTAATGGGGCCGACCGGCGCTGGAAAGTCGCGGCTTGCAAAACGCATCTACGAATTGAAGCGCGCACGGCATCAAGTGAAGGGAGACTTCGTTGAAGTGAATTGCGCGACGATTCGAGGGGACGCGGCAATGTCGGCGCTGTTCGGACACGTGAAGGGCGCGTTCACCGGTGCAGTCAATAGTCGTCCCGGTCTATTGCGCGCAGCAGACGGCGGAATGCTGTTTCTCGATGAGATCGGCGAGCTTGGAGCTGATGAACAGGCGATGCTGCTGCGCGCACTTGAAGATAAAGTGTTTCTACCGCTCGGAAGCGACCGCGAGGTGAAGAGCGACTTTCAGCTCATCGGCGGAACTAATCGGGACCTTTCGGCGCTAGTCAGAGACGGGCGGTTTCGCGAAGACCTGCTTGCGAGAATCAACCTGTGGACTTTTCACATGCCGGGCCTCAGAGATCGCATTGAAGACATCGAGCCCAATCTTCACTACGAGCTTGAGCAGTACGCTCGCCGGACCGGCAAGCGTGTGACCTTCAGCAAGGAGGTTGCGATCGGTTCTTGAAGTTCGCGGTTTCGCACGAAGCGCGCTGGAATGGAAACTTTCGTGACTTGAACGGCGCGGTCGTGCGCATGTCGACGCTCGCGCCGGGCGGAAGAATTACCAAGGAAGTCGTGAACGATGAGATCGACCGCCTGCGTTCCTCGTGGAGGGCACAACCGGGCGGCGAAGGTGAAGACTTGCTCGAGCGGCTGATTGGAAAAGAAAAATTACACGAGCTCGATCTGTTTGACAGGCATCAACTCGCAAGCGTAATTCAAGTATGCCGCGAGTCGCGCACGCTTTCTGAAGCAGGTCGAGCATTGTTCACCACTTCTCGTGAGAGAAAGAAAACCGTGAACGATGCGGACCGTTTGAGAAAGTACCTGGCGCGGTTTGGTCTCGAGTGGCGGCAACTGAGAGACGAAGATTTACATGATTCATCGAGATGAAAGCGAGGTTTTAATCAGTCCCGCGGACTAGGCGATCACTTATCGCCTTGCTGCGGGATGAGCTTGTAGACCTTGCCCTTGTAGACGATGATCGCGCGTTCGGTCTCGGAGAAGCCCATAAAATAGGCCTTCAACTTCGCGCTTTTGTCGATCTCTTCTCTATACACATTGCTGTCGCGGATGATCGTGACGACCGGCAAATTTTTGTTAGGGTCGAAGTCCTTGTCCGTCCACGTATTGTTTCTAAACAAAAACTCTTTCTTGTTAACCCTTCGTTCGGTAGGCCGAACTGACTCACCAGCGCTGTCACGCAAGGCGAGCTTTGGCGCTGTTCGCCTCAACCCTGCGCGCACCCTGCCCAGTTCAGAACTTGAAGCCGTAGCTGGTGGCGGTGTTACCTCGTCGGCTTTCGCAGTCTTATCCCTGTCGCGTGGTTCGTCAACGCGGCCGGGCCTGGCCTCGCGTGCCTGTTGAGCCGAATCTTTACTTTGTTGCTCCTGACGCCTCTCCTCTGATTCGTTCTTCGCGACTTGAGATGACGCGGCTGCAGCTTGAGCCGGGGGCTGAGAAGCTAACTGACCTTGTGACTTTCGCTGCGCCTCAAGCGGTTCGGCCGGGCTCTTAGCCTCGGATTTCTGGGACTGCTCGGCCGCTCTTTCGCCTCCGCCCGGCCCCACGGCGTTTCGAGCACCCTCGGGTGAGTTTGTTGCGACTGTGTCAGTCTCGCGCTTCCTCGAAGGCGCCGCCGGAGAAGTCGAAGAATCGGCGGCCGCTGGTCTGGAGCTCGCGACCGGATTGGCCTCCGCTGGCCGACTTGCGCTTTGAGGATTGGCGGCTGGTTGGCCGGCACTGATAGCCTCGGATACTTGTTGTCTGGGTCGATTCTCGTCGCGTGACAGAAGCACCGGTAAGCTTATCGCGAGGACGAGCACCGCGGCCGTTGCCATCGCCCACTGCGGGCGGGACAACGAACCGAGCACTTGCCTGGCGCCGGCGAGCCATGCGGCTCGATCTTTATCGCGCGCGGGTGGCACCGAAGCCGCGGTGTCGTTCAATCGCACCAGCGCCACTACGTTCTTTCGACATGCCGCACATTCGGACAGATGCTCTTCGTAGCGCGACCTCGAGCCGGGAGGCAAGCTCCGTTCGATGTATGCGTTTGCCAGGTCGGGATCGAATTCAGGACACGCCTGAGGCGGGTTGCCGGGCCGCGAGACATAAGCTCGAAGCAGACTGTCGATCACCCCATCTTTAGTCTTCCCAAAAGGCTTCATCCTTCAGCATCATCTCCTAGGTTAGAACGTCACCGCGCAGCGCACTTGCGCGGTTTTCTTCGATCATCTCTGGGCGATTGCCTCCACCAGCGCTCTCGGCTGGCTGCTCGCGTTTCCGGTCCGCCGCAACTGATTCCAGAAGGTATTCGCCGACGGTTATGTCCATCTGCTCGGCCGCCAGCTCGATGGCCTCCGCGACCTCGCGCCGATTGAAGCTATGATCGCGCGCCAGCCCCTTCTCTACCAGCTTGCGCACTCGCTTCTGCACCTTCGTTAGCCAACGGCTGATTGTCGCCTCGTGAACGTCGAACAGATTCCCGATCTGGCGAAGGGTCATCTCGTCGTAGTAATAGTAGGCCAGCAGCAGTCGCTCGCGAGGTTCGAGGTCGGCCATTGCGCGGCGCAGCGATTGGGCGACCCCATCACGATAGCGCTCGCGCACATACTCAAGATCGGACGTAGCTCTGCGCTCCGGCCTCTCGGCTGCGTGAGCGAGGCGATCCATGTCCTCGGGCTCTTCGATCTGGACCAGGCGGCTGGATTGGCGGTGATGATCGGCAGACAACTGAAAGACCACGGCGCGAAGCCAGCCCCGCAACGATCCTCGGCCTGAGTAAAACGAAAACTTGCTGACTCTGGCGCCGCCCGATTCGCGCAGTCCATACAACTCGGCGAAGGTCGAATCAGCGAGTTGTTCCGCGGCGCCCGCGTCCTGAGTCATCGTTCGAGCGACGCTGACCAGATAGCTGCGGTACTCTCGAAAGAAGTCTTCCCACGCGGCATCATCCCCTTTGGCGCACGCGGTAGCCAGGCACAGGTCATCTGCATTGAGAGACGACAGAAACTCGGCGGCTGCCTTGCGTGACTCCGCACTCGGCCCTGGATTGCCCGAAGTTTGATCGAGCGTGTCTGCCAGGTACTTCTTAGCGGAGGCGTGGACAGCGCAGGTCACCTCAGCGCCGCTGACCGAGTAACGCCTCTGGATGCGTGCGAGGAGTCCTTCAATCTCGCTTTCAAATGCGTGCTGGAACTCATCAACAGTCATTGCTATCCCTGGGCGCACTTCGAGGTCAACACTGGCAGGGGGTCAACTTCGAGGTGAGGCCATGCTAGCACAAACGGCGTGCCTTTGCGCAATAATCGGCTGTCAACGAGACTGGTCGCGCTGCGGGTTCTTTTCGGCCTCGAGCGCCTTACGGACGCGGTCGAATTCTTCCTCCAGGACCGACAGGAGTGCGGGCGCTCCGCCCGTCGAACGCGCGCGGCCTTGTTCTTCTAGAATCTCGCACAGGGCATGCATTCTCATAGCGCCTAGATTTGCGCTGCTTCCCTTGAGCGCGTGAGCCTCGTGCGCAAGCGCTTCTGAGTTCGCCTGCGCGACTGCCGCTCGCATTGCCCCCAATCGGTGCGGCGTTTCCTGGATGAACAGGTCAATCAAGTGATTGAAAAAGTCAGGGTCGGCCGATGACTGAAGCGCGCGTAGCTCGGCAATTACGCTTGCGTCGATGACGTTTGCAGAATCGGTCTGAGTTGAATCAACACGCTCCGATGATTGATCTAGAGCGTCGGTCCAGCGTTCGAGTATGGCGGAGAGCGCGTCTTGCTTTACTGGCTTGCTGATGTAGTCATCCATCCCGGCGGCGAGGCACCGCTCGCGGTCACCCTCGAGCGCGTTAGCGGTGAGCGCAAGGATCGTCGTGTGCCTCGAAAGGCCTTCGCGCCTCCGTATTTCTTTCGCGGCTTCGTAGCCATCCATCTCGGGCATCTGGCAATCCATCAGCACCACATCGTATGGAATCCGCTCAAGCGCCTCGAGGACCTCTAACCCATTCGCCACAGCGTCGGCGGCATAGCCTAGCCGCTGAAGCTGACGCAGCGCAACTTTTTGATTGACGATGTTGTCTTCGGCGATCAGTATGCGAAGCTGTTCACGCCGGTGCGGCGCGGACTTCGCTAAAGCGTGGCGAGGAGCATGTTTTTGTGGTTCCGGCGGCGAACTGTCAGCGACGACGTATTCACCGACGAGCACCGCAAGACAATCGAATAGGTGTGACTGCTTCACCGGTTTTGTGAGACAGAGCTCGACGCCCGCGTCACGAATCGCAGCATCGTCGCGGTGTCCGAGCGATGTCATCATCAGGAGGCGGGTTGCAGCTATGTCAGGATCTGATTTGATCGCGCGGGCCAGCATCAGGCCGTCCATCTCGGGCATCTGCATATCAAGAATGGCAATGTGATAGGGGTTTCCACCGGCGGCTTCCCCGCGCAAAATGGCCAGCGCCTTTTCCCCGTTTTCAGCGCTGCCGTTGCGCATGCCCCACGAGGTTATCTGATGATGAACCAGCGTTCGATTGGTTGCGTTGTCGTCGACAACCAGCACTCGCAAGCCTTCCAGGTGGGCTCTGGGAGCATCGCCTCGCCGGGCTTCTTCCGGCTGCCTTTCGAACTTAGCGGTGAACCAGAATGTCGAGCCCTTACCGGGTGCGCTCTCGACACCAATCTGTCCTTCCATCATCTCGACAAGCTGTTTGGAAATGGCAAGCCCAAGTCCGGTCCCGCCATACCTGCGCGTCGTAGAACCGTCAGCCTGCGAGAAAGCTTCGAAGATCGTGCGCTGCGCTTCCTCGTGAATTCCGATGCCGCTATCACTCACGGCAAAGCGAAGCATCGTGCTGCCGGCGGTCTCGCTTTCTCTGGTAACCCGAACGATGACTTCGCCTCGACCGGTGAACTTAACCGCGTTGCTCAGCAAATTGGTCAGCACCTGGCGAAGGCGGCCGGGATCGCCGCGAAGCTGAATCGGCACGTCGTTGTAGACCAGCGAGAAAAGCTCGACGCCCTTGGCCTGCGCCGCTTCCGCAACAAGGTCAACTGCGCCCTCGACCGCGTTCCGAAGATCGAAGTCCATCTTTTCGAACGTGAGCTTGCCCGCTTCGATTTTCGAGAAATCGAGAATGTCGTTTATGAGCGTCAGCAAAGCCTCGGCGCTTGACCTGACGGTTTCAGCAAAATCGCGCTGGTCGGCACTCAAATGCGTATCGAGCAGCAGCCCGCTCATCCCGACAATTGCATTCATCGGAGTTCGGATCTCATGACTCATGTTAGCGAGAAACTCCGCCTTCAACCGCGCCGACTCGAGCGCCGCGTCTCGAGCCTTAGCTACATCGGCTTCCATCCGTTTGCGCTCAGTGATGTCAGTCGAGATGCCGCAGATGGCGTATGGAACCCCTTCGGAATCTCGCAGAGGGAATTTGATTGAAAGATAGGTGTGCGGACCATCGTCGTGTGGAGCTACCTCTTCCCACTCGAGGGGAGCCCCTGCCTCGAGCACTTTCAGATCATTCGCTCGAAACGCATCGGCCATCTCGCGGGGGAACAAGTCGTAGTCGGTTTTGCCCATCACCTCCTGGTCAGTGACGTGGAACAAAGTTCCGAATCGTCGATTGATCAAGATGTAACGGCCGTGACGGTCCTTGAGGTAGATCACTGCAGTAGAATTGTCCAGTATGGCTTGAAGCTGTTCCTCGCTCTCCCTCAGCTCCTTCTCGGCTTGCTTGCGCTCAGCGAATTGGCCGATCTGGCTGCCGATACTCGACATCATCTCGAGCAGGTCCTCGTCGGGTTCCTGGATCGACTGGCTGAAAAATTCCATCACGCCGAGGATTTCGCCGCCGAGCACGATTGGAAACCCAAGCGCGGCGTGCAACCCCTCTTTAGCGGCGACGGGCGCGCGAGGGAAGTTGTCGTCTGTGGTGACGTCGGCGATCCAATGTGGCCGGCCGCTTTCCCATACGCGTCCCGGCAGCCCGACGCCGGGTCGAAAGGCGGTTTGCAGGCTGGTTGATCTGAACTCTTCGACGTTTACCGAGGGCGCTTGCCAACCTTCGACGTAGCGCAACACATTCGCGCCCCGATCAACTCTCCATAGCGCGCCCGTTCCCCAGCCAAGGCTCTCGCAGATGGCTTGGAGGATCTTCGGCGCCGCGTCGCGGAACGTTGTCGACTCAGCCAGTATTCGCGCAGCAGCATACTGCACCCCCAGGCGGCGTTCGGCTCGCTTGCGTTCGGTAATATCGTGCGCGTGACCTAGCACGTATGACGGCTTACCCGGCTCATCATATCGAAGGTTGCGGTACTCCCAGATTCGCTCCTCACCATCTCTAGTCAGCATCTTGAGGATCCCGCTATCGGTTTCATTCTGTCTGATGCGCTCAAGGTACTCGCCGAAGAACGTTCGAACGGAAGGGGCGAGAAACTCGGCCATCGTCTTGCCGACGATCTCCGACGGCTGGTATCCGAGCCGGCGCGCAACTGCGGGGTTGATCATGAGGAATCGTCCATCCATGTCGTGAGCGCCGATCAAGCCAAGAGAGTTCTCCACCAGGTCGCGATACCGCTTTTCACTGTTGCGCAATGCTTGCTCAGCGTGTTTCCGCGCTGTAATGTCGCTGCCGATTCCGAGAAAGCCGGTGATGTTTCCTTCAGTGTCGTGCAGCGCGGTGACTGACAACAGCACCGGAAAGCGGCTGCCGTCTTTGCGCACGTACGTCCATTCATTTTCATCGGGAACTCCAAGCCGGGCTTTGGCGACGAAGACTTCGAAGCCCGGCTCAATGGTCACCCCAAGCTCCTCGGAGAGTTCCCGCACCCGCCGCTCAATCTCCCCCGGATCGTGGAAGATGACCGGCGTTGTTTTGCCGACAACTTCTTCCGCTGAGTAACCCAGCCAGCGTTCGGCTGCGGCGTTCAAAGTGAGTATGACACCATCGGAGGACGTTGAAATGATTGTGTAGTTAGCCGCGTTGAGAATCGCCTGCTGAAGCTGACTCGCTTCCCGCAGATCTGACTCGACTTGTCGGCGCCCTCGTTTCATTCTGATATCTTGAGTCCACCGGCGCGGATCTCAAACGAATTGATGCCGGAGAACCACTCGTCATCCGGAAGCTTTGCCGCGCACCAATCACTAACTAGTGCGGCAGTATTCTAAAGCGGTGGCGGAAGCCAAACAAGTTACGCCAGACGAGTGTAAGAGTTTAGGAGGGTGAGACTAAGAAGCAGGTGTCCAGCCGCGGACCGGAGGTAGTCTGATAGTCTATCGCTCCCTGGGGCCTGCAGTGCGAATGACCATCTCCGTGCCTTGATCGAGGATCAAATCTTTATTGCCCTCGACGTATACACTCCCGACGCCCGCAGCGCCTCCAAGGAGCAAGCCGATTACAGCGCCTTTACCTCCACCGATGATGCCGCCAATGATCGCGCCAGCCGCAGCGCCGACGCCGCCTCGCACCTCTGAGTCCCTGGTGCGGCTACCTGTTTCGATACGACCTTCTTCATCAACCTTCTTTACGTTTTCGGATTCATACACCTTTACCAGGTCCGCATCGATTCTCGTCTGCCGGCCGTCGGGAAGGGTCAGAGTATCAAACGCCAGCGCGACTTCGGTCTTTCCGCTCACGCGGCCCGATTTGTTCAGCGTTGCTATGTGTCCCTCGACGGTGGCGCTCTCATAGGTTGAAGGCCAAATAACAATCGCCCTGAATGTGTCGCCAACTCTGCCGGTCTTTGTGCTTATGGGAGAGCTGAGCCTTATTCTAAGCTCAGTGCCGTTTTGTACGTAGACTGGCGCGTTCGACGTGGGCCGATTTGCCTCGCGGGGCCGATTCACGTCGCTTGGCCGATCCATCTCGCTTGGCCGAGGTGCTTCGCGCTGCCCGCGGTCATTTTCGCTACGGTCACGACGGGCTCGCTGCTGATCGGCAATCGCGGCTGCTTTGGCGAGCACTTCCGCGTTGCGAGGTACCACCGCGTTCCGAGCGCGTCCGTAGTAGCCGTCTGAATAAGCCAGCTCGAAACCGAGCTCATAACCTTTGCCATACTCCTCGGAGGAGCTTTGATCGCGTTGCTGCCATCTGTCTGAGCGGCGAAAGTCTTGCCGCGCACTATTGCTCCAATCAGCCTCGCCCTGCGCGAAGCCCTCCGTGTAGCCCTTCTCATAACCCTGACCGAAAGGCGTCTGCGGCTGTTTCGGTGCCGGAGCGCGCTTCACAGGCTGCGGCGCCCGCTTCTGCGAGCTCGCCGCTGAAGCCGGCACGAGCCCTGCGATCACCAGGATAGCCACCAGCGCGGCGGGCACGAAAGTTCTCAACCGACGTACCATTCTCATAGTCCCTCCCTGCGATCTATTACTCAGTCACTGTAAAGATGATGAACCTCTACGGGCGTCCACGGAGATACCGTACGGTTATCACCACTGTTCATCAGAAAGGCTGACACCGATGACTCTAAAACGCAATGTGCAGAGAACGCCAAGGAGGCAAAGCGCGCAAAGCGAACAATTCGTTTCAAACCGCCGCCTTCAACTCGGACGTGCAGTGCGGGCATCGCGTGGCCTTGATCGGAATGGTGGACAAGCAGAATGCGCATTCGGTAGCCGACGGCGCTTCCTCGTTTTGCTTACGTTTCATCCTGTTGATTTGTTGTATCACCAGGAAGATTGCAAAGGCGACGATCAGAAAATCAATCACGGTTGCAAGAAACAAGCCGTAGTTGATCGTCGCCGCGCCCGCTTCCTTGGCCGCCGCTACCGTATCGTAGTGGGTACCCGACAGGTCTATGTGCAGGTTGCTGAAATCCACGTCGCCAAGCAGCAGCCCGATGGGCGGCATCAATATGTCGCTGACAAACGAGGCGATGATCTTTCCGAACGCTGCGCCGATCACAAGAGCGATCGCCAGGTCGATAACGTTGCCGCGCATAGCAAATTCTTTGAACTCTTTAAGCATCGGTTTTCTCCCGTCATCTTCTACAGGTTTGAAGGTTCAATCTGAGAGCATATGAGCGTAAACGTTTTTTTGCTACTTTGTCATCGTTTCTTGACACCCTAAAATCGTGGGCCGTAGGATGCGCTTATGCCCCAGTCAGAAAAGAAGCGGCTCTTCCTGATCGACGGGATGTCGCAGATCTATCGCGCGTATTACGCGCTCCCAAGCCTCTCAAATTCGCGCGGCCTTCCGACTAATGCGATCTACGGCTTCACTATGATGCTGCGCAAGCTGATCACCTCCGAAAAGCCCGCTTATCTCGGCGTCGCTTTCGATGCGCCCGGCCGCACATTTCGACATGACGCATATGAGTCCTACAAGGCTACTCGAACGGCAATGCCCGACGATCTGACGCTGCAGATCCCATACATCGTGCGGCTATGCGAAGCGTTGCGAGTCCCGATCATTGCCGCGCCGGGCTACGAAGCGGATGACATCATCGGCACCCTCGTGGCTCAGGCGGAACACGCGGGTCTCGATGTCGTAATCGTGACCAATGACAAGGACATGAACCAGCTCGTCACCGATCACGTGAAGATTCTTCGCACCGAGCGGACCGGTGAGATGAAAGTGATCGACGCCAGGGGAGTTGAGGAGAAAATGGGCGTGCCTCCCAATCAGGTGGTCGAGCTGCTGGGGCTGTGGGGCGACACGATAGACAACATCCCGGGCGCGCCGGGAATCGGCGAAAAGGGCGCGAAGCAAATCATTCAACAATACGGAACCATCGAAAACGCCATCGCTCACGCGGCTGAGATTCCGCGAAAGACCTATCGCGAGAGCCTGCAGAACAACGTCGATTTGATACGACAGTCGCGCGAGCTTGTGAAGATAGCTTGCGACATGCCGATCAAGTTGGATCTGAATTCGTTGCTCTACGAATCGCCCAATCGTCGAGCCGCTTACGGGTTGTTCTCCGAGCTCGAATTTGCCCAGCTCAGTCGCGAGTTCGCCGATGCCGCGGACAATGAAAAACCCGCCGCGACAGTCGCGGTGCGCGAGTCGGGGAAGGCAAACTACTCACTCATCAGCACGCGAGCGGAGCTTGATCGCTTTGTTGAATCACTTTCGATGAACGACCGCTTCGGTCTCTCGATCGCTGAACGCGACGGTGCGCTGTGCGGCGTCGCGATCGCGCCCGGGGAAATGAAAGCTTCATACATCGACCTTGATAAGTTCGACGCGAAACAGGACCCGCTTTGGAAGCTGAAGGAAGTGCTGGGGAACGGCCGCGTGAGGAAAGCGATTCATGACTGGAAAGGCGCGCTGACTTCGCTTGACCGCTGCGTCCGCAAGCGGGAAATGAGCAACGCCCCGTTGATGGCGTTCGCCAGTGAATGCGATGGCGGGATTCAAGACTTCACTCCCGCGATCTGTATCGAAGGCGTTGATGACGACACGCTGATCGCCGCTTACCTGCTCGATCCGAATCGAGCCAATTACCGGCCAATGGAACTCGCGCGAGAATTCCTCGGGCTTGAGATGGCCGAGACCATCGAAGGCTTCGACGAGGACTCCGCGCGCGCGCTGCAGACTGCGGACCTGACGCTGCAACTGACGAACGTCTTGCGCGACAAGATCAAAGAGAGAGAGCTCGACAAGGTCTACCGCGAGATCGAGTTGCCGCTGGTAGAGATTCTCTTCGACATGGAGCGAATAGGCGTGCGGATCGACCTCGCGGCGCTCGCGAAAGCGGGCAGCGAGATGGAGAAGGAACTCGCACGCCTGACAGATGAGATCTTCAAGCTCGCGGGACAGGAGTTCAATATCAACTCTCCCGCGCAGCTCGGCGACATTTTCGAGAAGCTCAACTTTGAGGTTGGCCGCAAGACTAAGACCGGAAAGATATCTACCTCGGTGGATGTGCTGGAAGAGCTCGCTCTCAAGTACGAGCTGCCGCAAAGGATCATCGACTACCGCGAGATCGCCAAGCTGAAGAATACCTACGTCGACGCGCTCCCGAAGCTGATCGATCTGCAAACCGGCCGCGTGCATACGACTTTGAATCAAGCCGTGTCGGCTACTGGACGATTGTCGTCGACCAATCCGAACCTTCAGAACATTCCGATCAGGTCTGAGCTGGGCCGCCGAATTCGCGCAGCATTCGTCGCATCGCCGGGATATCAGTTGATGTCGGCCGATTATTCACAGATCGAGCTACGAGTGTTCGCGCACATAACCAGCGATCCCGTTATGACCGAAGCTTTCAAACGCGGCGAAGACATTCACGCTCGCACTGCCCGCGATGTCTTCGGCGCGACTACGAAAAAGGAAGAGTCCGACGCGCGCAGGCTTGCCAAGATTGTCAACTTCGCTATCCCGTACGTCATAGGTCCGTTTGGTCTGGCGCAGCGCACAGGCCTGACGCGCGCTCAGGCGAAGAAAGTCATTGAGGATTACTACCAGACTTATACCGGTGTTCGTCGCTACATGGAGGAGACACCCAAACAGGTGCGCGAGAGTGGTGTGGCGCGAACGATCTTCGGCCGCATTCGCCCGATACCCGATATCAACAATCGCAGTCACGCGCTCCGGGCGAGAGCCGAGCGCGAAGCGATCAACGCGCCGATTCAAGGCACGGCGGCCGACCTCGTGAAGATGGCGATGATCCGTGTATACGAACGGCTTCGCCGGGAAAAACTCGGCGCGCGAATGATTCTTCAAGTGCACGACGAGTTGTTGCTTGAAGTACCGGATAACGAGATCGATCGCACGACCGAGGTTGTACGAGAAGAGATGGAGTCGGTCCATCCTCTGGCTGTGCCGCTTGTGGTGGATGTCGGAGTGGGTAAGAACTGGATGGAAGCGAAGCCGTAGGCGATCTACGGCCTCTGTTGCGTGATCAAGGTTTTTCCATAGCCAAGGCGTTCAGACCGTGTCAAACCTGAACGCCGCCGACGGTAGTTTTTCCATTAGCCCAGGCGTTCACGCCTGGGTCACGCGTGCCGATCGATCAGATAGCCCGGTTCACCGGGCTTTGGTTTGGCCTTCAGGCAATTCTTCGTATCGGGAATTCGACATTCAAAAGCTAAAGCTGCAGGTGAAGCCCCGTGAACGGGGCTAACCTAACCCATCCCCACACCCAACCCAGGCGTGAACGCCTGGGCTAATGGAAAATCGAGCCGTTGAAGCATTCATCACAGCTATCTCAACGCGAGCTCTCGACAACATAGCTTCGTTTGATCTGATCAATCGATGTCACGCCGGCCTGTTTCATGATCAGCTCAAGCTCAACGCGCAGGATGTCCAGCACCTTCTCCACACCAGGCTGTCCGAACGCCCCCAAGCCCCATAGATACGGCCGGCCAATGCACACTGCCCTCGCTCCAAGCGCCAGCGCCTTGAAGATGTCAGTCCCGCGTCGAAAGCCTCCATCGATGAGCACGGGTATCCTGCCTCCAACGGCTTCGATCACTTCTGAGAGGCACTCGATCGTGCTTCTTCCGCTCTCTTCCGCGCGGCCGCCGTGGTTCGAAACGATGATGCCGTCGACTTCGCGCTCTACGCACAACTCTGCGTCTTCGCGAGTCACGATCCCTTTCAGCACCACTTTCATCTTGGTCATGTCTTTCATCCGGCGAATCGAGTCCCAAGTAAGTGTCGGCGCGTAGTAGTCGACAAGGCCCGTCAGATCGAGCTTGTCGAACATCGGTCTCCTTCGGAGGCGCCCCGCCAAGCCTGGTTGATGGCAGTCTGTACAGGTTCTGGTGTCAACCCGCGTTGCTCGCGTCAAGGTTTCAGTGTTTCTGCCCGCCGGTAGATCCACTGTAACAACCAGCACCGGAGACCCGGCCGCCTCGGCGCGCTTTATCAGCGCCTGGGTGACGTTCCAGTTCGCGGTCGGATAAAGCTGGTACCAGACCGGTGCGCCCCTCGCGGCAATCACGTCCTCGACTGAAGTAGTAGTCACCGTCGACAATATCTGAAGATGTCCCCTGCTCGCGGCAGCTTTGGCCGTAGCGATCTCGCCTTGCGGATGAAAAGCGCGCTGGCTTCCTACAGGTGAAATGACGATTGGCGTCTTCCACTTCACGCCGAAAATCTCCGTCGATGTGTCTGTGCGGGTTACATCGATAAGGCGGCGTGGTCGAATCTGAAACTTCGAGAACGCAGTGCGATTCGCATGCAGCGTAACGTCGTCATCGACGCCGGTCGCCATGTATCCCCAATGCGCAGTCGGAATCGTCTGTCGCGCTACTGCTTCAAGATCGAAAACGTTCAGCGCCTGATCAGGAGAAGTGATGAGCTTTTGAGCCGAAGGCTCATCAGCACTCGACCCGGTTGTTTTCTGAGACCCCCTTCCTATCAGCGCTTCAATGGAATCGGTTGGGTCGCAGAGCGCAAGCAATGGGCTGCCCGCGAGGAACTTTAGAAAGCGGCGTCGCGATTCCGTGCGATCCATCGAGTTCTGCATATCCAACCTCCAGCGTTGGGAAAAGCAAATGCAGGAATCAATGCGCGCATTCTACGCGCTTCAAATTTTGCTATCAAGGAAAGGATCGACCGGGTAGTGTCCTAAGTTCAATTCTCTGCGCGATCTCTGCGTGCTCGGCGTCTCTGCGGTAAGTGATTTTCGGCGTTGGTGTTCACCGCAGAGGCGCAGAGGACACAGAGGTTGCGCAGAGAAGACACTCAAAATAGGACACTACTAAAGCTTGGACTCTGAACGTCAGAAAAGTGGGACAGACTTCTAGTTGGACCCTGGGCTCTTGAATCTCGCGTCCTCGATTGGGACGTTGTGTTTGATCTGCTTAAGTCTGGTTATCACTCGCACCGGTCCTTCGGAGCGCAAGATGAATGGCAACTTGATTCCGTCCACGTCCCGATAGTGTTCGTAGTAGTGCTGCACTGGCGTCTTGCCGTAGATCATCTCCCGGCGTGACAACAGCCCGGTCTCGGCATCGAAGTACAACTTTTCGGAATTCCCGCTTTCAGGTATTGCTTCTATAACGTAAACCTCGCGTCCGCCGATTCTGAATTTTCCGGTGACCGTGAGCTGCTTATAGAGCTGGTCCAATTTGATTTGCCGGTAGAAATCAGATTCGCGTTGCATAGTCGCAAGCTCGGCGCCCTCCAACTGGCGCAACCCTGTTTCAGTCATGTTCATAGACCAGCCGGCTGTGCCGTCGTAACCCCTCCCGGTGAAGCCGCGGTTTTCAGAAGCGTCCAGTATTTCGACCCGCTTGTTTGGAGCTTTGGAATAAATCTCGATTGGAAAAGTAACGCCTCTGGTTACGTTCTCCCAATCGCCGTTTGCCACTCGGGTTGTTAGCTTCTGGTAAGCGGCGCGACCTCCCATGGACTCGACGTATTTTGCTAACACCTGTTCGACCGTCGGCAGCGCTTTTGAAGAGTCGGGTATTTGCAGCGAAGCTGAAAAAGAAAAGGGAAAGCTTATCGCGAGGGTTAAGATTATGGCTCTCATGACAGTAATCCTCCTTGACCCGAACTGCGGTGTTAGTGCGGCAGATGGAGAGAAGGTTTCAGGCACTGGAGGATCAGCGCGAGCTCGGCCAACTACCAGACTGGCGAGAAGATGGTTGCTTTGTTCTTGCTGTTGCTGTAGATGGACATCTCGCCATCTTGACTGATCTTCAGAGCGACGCCGTCCTTCGAAGCGAACAAGGCAGCGCGAGTTCGTGCACCCTCGGCGGCTGTTCGGACTCGTTTCGTCTCGAAGATGCAACCGATCCCTCTAACAATGCCGTTCCCGTCAATGACGACAGCACCATCGAGTGCCGCAGCGTTGCACACTAACTGTGGAGAGAGATTGCACAGTGGGCGGCCCACGAACAAACGCGAGTACAAAGCCTCGACCGGCGACAGGCTGCCTGCGTGTTGCGCATAAGACGAGAGATCGTATCCTCTGACGACGATACGACAAGTAAGGCTCCGAGCCGATCCTCACGAAGCGTTAGTGCAATCGTAGTGATATGCCGAGCTAGATGTTTGGGTAGTGACTTACCCTTGCCGGTGCACACGCTCCCCAGCTCTGCGCAGAGTTGATCGGCGAGACGCAGAGCGGGATACACACGCCAGCTTCCGCCCTCCCATAAGAAACATATTCGCGCACCCATGGCGACGAGAACTTCGCCCTGTCGGCTCAGAATGGCGGTTACAGCTCCGTGACCGTACGAGTAGTTGAGAGTGGAGATCTGATCGAGAGGTCCAAGTATGCGCTCGGGAACTGGGCCGGACGATGCAAAGTCTAGATCGACGACCTCGACGACCCGCCCATTACCAAGACAGTGTAGTAAGAGCGTGCCACCCTTAAGCAGGACGGCAGATTTCTTCGAGGCGAGAAACGCGCGGCCAAAATAGACAGCGGGTGCCTGGCGCTCGGGTCGACGAAGGGAACCACCGAAGCACACGGCGAGTTCTGGGATGCGACCCTCATAGCGCCGATGACTCAGCAAGCAGAGGGTCGATATGGCCTCTTCCAGGACGCCGGGGTCAACTGTTCTCCGGTGAGCAAGTCGAAGCGCGTTCAGGACAACGCGTATGACGACAGTGTGCCCCACATTGCTCAGCAAGGTCGTAGCAACATCCGCAGACTTGACGCACAGGAGAGAAGCCAAACAATCCGAGTGGACCTCAGCGAGCCACGTCGCAGACGCGTGCTCCAGCCAATCATCAGAGGATACGCCTGCGGCTTTAACATGGAGTCTAAGAGACCCGTCCAGGTAAGGCAATTGCAGGTGAGAGTCGCAGTCTGCTGCAGGCGGAGCGAGGTGGTAGGTAGTCGAGATGTCGCCAAGCAGTTTCAGGAGGTTCCAGTGGAATGAGGCGGCGAATGTGAGGTACCCGAATCTGACCTGTGTGGAAGCGTTGCAGTACGTCTCGTCGGCTTCAAACAGGTCTGCGAGTGGTCCGTAATATAATAGGTCATTCATCAATCTAAGATTACTGACCAGCCGAATCCTCGCGCTCTATTCTAGTGCAACCCAGCCAGCTTCGGCTGAAGATAAAGTATTTTTCAGAAATAGGCTCCCAAGCGGTGCTCAGATCAGTACCTTCAAATTGTCCTAAGTCCTCAAATGCAAGCTCGGGCGTTTCACTTGCTTGGTATGCGCGCACTTTTTCGAACATAACCGATAGCATTCGGTCACTGGGTGGCCAGTAGACGCCTCTATCGGTCCGCATTCTAGGAAGCCTTACGCGATTGATAACTTTTATTGCTTCTGGCCTTTCAAGAAAGAATTTCATTTCTTCTTCCGTACGAATTGCAGTTACTGGATACCGTCCTTCGGGCGTGTCAAAATTCACGCTAAGTTTCGTTCGCTCAAGGGATTTGTTTGCGGCGTCCAGGAGCAAAAAGTGTTCAGCTCTTCCTGGGAAGCCAATTACGAACCCGGTTATTTGAAGTTTGATGTTGATTGACTCAATCAGTTTAAGCTCCTCGTTTATCATGTGATAAAGGTTCGGTGGTACCTGTAAATCAAGAGGATGTTCGCCGATGGAAAAAGGTAATAGGCCCTTTCTCCAAGCATCCCAGATAAAATGATGAAGGTATCCGCAAAACTCACCTTTATCATTGAAGAACATATAAGGGTGCTCTGAACAACCTGTCTCCTCTGCATACTCAATAGTAAGCTGAGCGAGGTCCGCGATAAGAAAGACCACTGCTTGGAATGCTTCATAGAGTATAGCTGAGAGCCCTTCCTTCGTAAGTCCTTCAAGAGTGAACACTCTGATGCCTTCCTTTTGAGCCCGCTCAATCGCACCCTCTGTGTAGCCGCTTGCTGATACATAGACTCCATTTTGCAGTGGAATTCCAACGTCCTTTAGCTTCCCTACAAATTCATCTATCTTTTGGACTCCTATTGGCGGCCTTTCGTTCTTGCATTCGAAAGCTATTCTCATCGTATATCCGGCTAATTGGCCGATGACCAATACATCTATTTCTCGTCGCCTTCGGCCCGTACCCGCAACGCGGAGAAATGCATTACGTCGGACCGTAACATCTGAATTCTCATGAAATGCTGCCGTGATCTTCTCAACAATCTTTCCTTTCTTTACGGTGGAGATCGCCTCCCTTCAAATGGGTTTGTTTCTTGTGTTTCTTCTTGTTCACCCGCATACAGAGAGTTTAGATACAACTGGGCGGAATTATCCATTTTTCTTACTTGAACAATCTTACAGTCTCAGAGAGCCACCAGCGAGTGACTGTCACTTGGCCGCGCGGCGAGTGCCCTACGTACTTCTAACTATGGGTTTGGCAGTGGTCACCGCGAGGCAATCTCTCCAATCTTGTCCACGAACCGGAGGACCTCGTCCAGCGAGGTTGTGTTTGACACTGGGATGAGGCGGTGAACGCAGATCTCTTCATACCGATCGACGATTTCTGAAGTAAGACTCATAGGAGGAGTTACCGATATCTCGATGTCGCCCAGCTCAGTAGGGCGAACACCGTTTGTAATATAGCCGTGAATCCACTCGATGCTGCGTGCGGTCGACTCGATGTCGGTGAGAAAGCCGTACCAGCCATTTCCATATCGGGCTGCGCGCCGCGCGGCGTTGCGACTCATCCCGCCGACGACAATCGGCGGATGAGGTTTCTGTACTGGACGAGGCTGCGAGTCGATGCCTTCGAAGGAGAAGAAGCGGCCTTTGTACGCAGGCTTCTCCATCGTCCAAAGAGCCTTGATAGCCTCTATAGCTTCGTCGGTCACCGCGCCTCGGTCCTCGAAAGGCGCGCCAAGCGCTCGGAACTCGGGTTCGAGATAGCCCGCTCCCAAACCGAAGATCAGCCGGCCCTTCGACACGACATCGACAGACGCAAGCTCCTTGGCGAGAACGACAGGGTTGCGCAGTGGCAGGATGATGACACCCGTCCCAAGGCGGAGCCGCTCGGTATGCGCGGCGACGTGACTGAGCGCGACCGCCGGATCAAGAAACGGCGTTTGAGGATCGGAAGGCGAAGGAGTCACACGCGGGTCCGGAAGCACGACGTGTTCACCAGTCCAGACCGATTCGAGCCCGGATGCCTCGGCGGCCTTCCCGATGCTGATCATCGCGTCCACGTCGCCGGCTACACCGAAGTTGATTCCAAACAAGCCGATCTTCATAGAGACCTACTTTTCTTCAGCAAGGAACGCGAGAAGCTGTTCGGTTAGATACTCCGGACGTTCATCGGCAACCCAATGTCCGCACCGCTCGATCACTCCGTCGCGCACGTTCGTGGCTACTTCTTTAGCCATGTTGACCATCGTCGGACCCAGACTCTACGCGCCGCCTAACGCCAGGACCGGCATCGGAAGTTTGTTCGTGAAATACTCTTTCTTGTGCCTGGCATCTTCGGGAAAAGCGCGGAAGTATTCAAAGCCAGCTCGCATTCCGCCGGGCGCAGAGTAGCAGCGCACATATTCGTTAACGTCTGCTTCGGTGAACGACGCCGGATTGTAGGATAAAGCGCGATAAAATCCTTCGGTCAAAATGTTCGTTCGGCCCGCGACAAGCGACTCGGGCAAGTTCCGAACGTTGTGAAACGCAAAATGCCAAGCCATCGGATTTCGTTCGAGTTCCTCAAAGGCTTTCGTTCCCGGAATCGGCGCGTCGAGCAGTACAAGACGACGAACGTTAGCCGGATGAGCCGCTGCGTACGCATAAGAAACCATCAAACCGATGTCATGCCCCACGAGAAAAATGCGTTGATGTCCTAGTAGCTTTACTAATTGGTAAATGTCCTCCGCCAGCGTCCGCTTATCGTAGCCGGTGGTGGGTTTGTCGGAATCTCCCGCGCCTCGCAGATCGGGAACGATGACGGTGTAGCGTTTCGCCAACTCCGGCATCACGTGGCGCCACATATACCAGGTCGAAGCAAAGCCATGCAGCAAGACGACCGGCTCGCCTCGCCCGCCCGTCACGTAATGCAGGCGAACATTGTTGACCGTTGCCGTGTGATGCGTAAACGTTCGATTGAACTCTGCCGCATTTGGAATCTGCGCCGAGGATGGAAGAGCCGTTAGTAAGAGAATAGCGATGACTAAGATTGAGTGTTTCAGCATGGGTCTTTGATCTCCTGACACACGATATCACAGCCGCATGGTCCATCCGCTTGCGTCGCTTCAAAAGCATCCATATCAAGAAGCCTTAGAGGTGGGGAACATATGGCATCACAGGAGGGATCTTAGACGTGAGAAGTGTGACTTGTCTGAAGGAGCGCGCGTGACAACGGACTGCCGGCTCAGCTCACGCGTGGTCTCTCACACGCTACCTCCGCCTCTCGCGGGCCTTCACCCCTCGGATAGCGCCGGCGATCATCCGGTTCACCGCCGACAGAGAGAGTCCGCCCTCGTCGGTCGCGGGAATCGTCGCGAACCCGATCGCCGACGCCTTGGGGTAGCGGCTGAAGATCGTCTCGAACAACGCAGCCAACTGCTCGCTCGAGGGACCATTCGGTACTTTGTTCCCGTGCCCCATTACCTCCCGCGGATCGAGCACGTCCATATCGATATGCACGTAGAGTTTGTCGGTGAGGCGACTGAGGCGATCGAGTTGTGTGAACACCGCCGGCGTCATGTTGCGCAAGTCGTCAACGCTGAGCTGCTCGATGAACGATTGGTCAAGCAGATGCTGTTCAAGCGGATCGGTCAGGCGCACGCCGCCCATCACGATGTGTTGATCCGAGAGAGGTGGATCGAGGTGCGCTTCCAGGCGCAGCCTCTGCAGTGCCCGACCCGTCGCCACAGCGACCGGCATTCCGCCAAGTGATCCGCTGCGCGTGGTCTCTGGCGTGTTGAAATCCGGGTGGGCATCGAGCCAGAGCATACCGATCTTGATCGGCTCGCGCGTCGGCCCCGAATGTTGCAGCCCTGCGACCAGACCCGGCATGGATGGACATGTCGCCAGCAGACCGACCGTGAAGTATCCCTCCCGCTCGTTCTTCGCCACGATATCGGCGAAGTGACCCAGCGCCATTCCAAGCCGTTTCCACCCGCCATACTCCGTAGCCTCGTCCGCCGTGAGTGCCGCTTCCGAAACTCGCACCACCGCGCCCATTCCGGCGAGAATCTGCTCGATACCGCCGTTGGCCATTGTGTTGGGTCCCGCTGAAGTTCCGGTCGGAGAGAAGGGCTGCTTGACCAGGGCCACGCGCAACCGGCCGTCCGGACCGGTGTAGCGCTGCGCGTGGATCAGAGACGGTCCCAGAAGCAGAGCGGCCAGCGCCAGAGCGATCAGTCTTCGCATTGGAGTGTCCTCGTGAGATATGCACTGCCTTTGCCGCGAGCAAAGTCCTGGCGCGAGTCCGCTGGATTGAAGCAACACCTAACAGACATTCGGCCGAATTCTCATTGGGATTTGGCGAGCGTGTACGATGTATGCGCTGGTGGGCCATCACCTCGTGTCCCCCCAACGCTACTTCTTCCTCATTATGCTGATAGCCATAACGGCAGTGACGGCACCGACCACACCGCCGGTCACAGCAGCGTTTGAGTTGCCCAGCACCAATCGCTGGATGAGCGTGACGGCAACGGCAGCAACGATGGCAACAAGTATCACCAGCGCAATAGTCTTGCCTGTTATTTTTCGACTCTGAGAGTCATTCATTATCCTCTCCTTAATCGATGCGCGAATACCTTTCGCGGGCCATTGCGCTAAGTTCTATCCCGTAAATTCATGCTCGGATGCTTATACCTCGTCCGTCGCACCTGACATATATTCATCGTCAATCAATCTCTTTCATTACGCGAACTCAGCCACCCAACGTGGTTTCAATTAAGCTACACCGGACTAGAAGCATCGGCATCTACATCCCTTAAGGGCCAGGCGGGATTATACGGCATTACTCAATCATAGGTCATTAGTCATTGGTCATTAGTCATTGGTCATTCGTATCGCAGCGCGATCATCGGATCCACCTTTGTTGCCCGACGCGCCGGCAGATATGTCGCCACCAGCGCCACTGCTACCAGAAACAGCGACACGCTCACGTAGGCAATGGGGTCGAATGGACTGAGACCGAACAACAGAGCTGAGAGCGCTCGAGAGACCGCTTCGCCGCCTGCCACGCCGAGAGCGACACCGATCGCGACCAGACGCAAGCCCTGGCTGAGGAGCAGCCGCAGCACGTCGCGGGGCTGCGCCCCAAGAGCCATGCGCATGCCAATCTCGCGTGTGCGTTGACTGACTGTGTAAGCCATCACGCCGTAGAGTCCCACCGCAGCCAATGCCAGCGCGAGCAATCCCAGACCGGCCGACAACAGCGAGGCGACGCGTGCCACCGCTACATCCTCCATGCTGGCAACAATCTCGGCCAGAGCGCGCGCGTTGAGAAAAAGAGCCGGGTCTAACGCCTGGGCCGCGGCCTGCACCATTGGCCGCGTTTCACCGGCGTCCCCGGAAGTCCGCACCAACACATGGGAGTCATGGCCTTCATATTGCGACGACAGCGGCACGTACAAGAAGAGAGGATAGATTTCGCCGGATTGGACGTTCTGGGCTCAATTCCGCGAGCGTCCGGCCCTCGGCTTCCGCTGGTGTCGCGCCGCCGGCCAGCCACTCCGCGTAGCACTCATCCAGGTGTTCGGAGAGTTCTTCAACGATGGCCGCCTCACGCGTCGGTGCTAGTTTGAGGCTCGCCAGCCGCTGTCTGATCTCCTACTTCCAATCAGGCACGTTTGATTTTCCTTTTATGTTTCACTGCCTGGTTCAAGGTAGCTCACTCACAGCGCAGCGCCACGAGTGGGTCTACTTGTGATGCTTTTCTGGCAGGCAGATAACCGGCCAGCGCAGCCACGCCTATCATTAGCAGGGTCGCTACCATAATCGTCACGGGATCATTCGGCGTCAGCCCGTACAGCAAGGTTGAAACCAGCCGCGTGGTGGCCAGCGCGGCGCTCAATCCGATGGTCACACCGACCGCTACCAGCACCATTGTTTCCTTCATCACCAGCCTGACGACATCCCCGCCCCGCGCGCCGAGCGCCATGCGAATGCCGATTTCATTCGTCCGTTTGGTCACGGCGTAAGACATAATCCCGTACAGCCCGATGCAGGCGAGCAGCAGCGCGGACAGGCTGAAGAAGCTGGCGAGTTGCGCGACGAAGCGTTCCTGCACGAGCGATTCGTTTACCACATCGTCCAGCGTTTTCAGCCCACCCACTTGTAATCTGGGCTCAAGTTCGCGCACCGCACGCTGAACCGCGCTGCCGAAGCCGGTGGGGTTCCCGGTGGTGCGGAGCAGAAAAGTCAGCGCGCCGCTGCCGGGATCCTGGAAGTACGACACATAGAAAGCGCGCCGGGTCGGTTCGCGCAAAGTTTTGTATTTCGCGTCTTTGACGACGCCGATGACTTGGAAAGAGATGCCTTTCAGAGATCCGGCCAGGAGGAGGTCAAAGTGTTTTCCCAGCGGGTTTTCGTTGCCGAAGAAAAACTGCGCCATCGCCTGGTTGATCACCGCCGCCAGCAGCGCACGCGAGGTCGCATTTTGAGCAGCCTTCGCAATCGCTGGCTGGCTGGTGTTCGCCGCCACGGGCGTTTCTTCTTGCGGCCCGAAATCGCGCCCCTGGAGGAGCGGAATGCCCATCGTCTCGAAGAACTTCGGCCCGACCCAGAGCAGTTGGCAGGAGGTGTCTTGGCCCGCCGGTGGAGAGTAGCCCGGCACTTTAACCACATTGTGGGGCGTCGTCATGCCGCCGTTCAGTGGGGGGTAAGGTGACACACTGACCGCCCGCGCTCCCGGCAGCGCTTCCAGCCGCGCCAGCAACTGTTTGTACAGGCCCACCTGCTGAGCCATACTGAAAGCGTGGCCGGGATCAACGTCGAAGACCATGACATTCTCCCGGTCAAAGCCGGCGTCCAGACCCTTCAGCTTTTGCAGGCTGCGGACAAACAGCCCCGCGCCGATCAGCAGGAAGAGCGAGAGCGCAACCTGCGCGACGATCAGAACTTTATTGAGCGCCACCCGGGAGCGGCCTGAACCGCCGCTGCCGGCTTTCTCTCTCAACGACGTCGTCAGGTCGAGCCGCGTCGCACGCAGCGCCGGCGCGAGTCCGAACAGAATTCCGGTTAGCACTGCAACAGCCAACGTGAAGCCGAGCACGCGGGCATCGGGGCTGAGATTGAGAAAAACGGGGCGTTGTTGCGGCAGGTAAGTGAGCAAGACGCGCGTTCCCTGGTACGCGAAGAGCAAACCCAGCGCGCCACCAGTGAGCGCCAGCAGCAGGCTCTCGGTGAGCAGTTGCCGAATCAGTCTGAAGCGCCCAGCACCGAGCGCGAGCCGCACGGCAATCTCTTTCTGCCTCGCCGCCGCGCGCGCCAGCAGCAGGTTCGCCACGTTCGCACAGGCGATGAGCATTACCAGCCCAACCGCCGCCATCAAGATGAGCAGCGGCTGCCTGAACTGCTTGCGCAGCACGGTCCAGCCCGCGCCGCCCGGCTCCAATTCGATTCTGTCTGCGAAATAATTGCTCCGCTCGGTCGGAGTCAGTAGGGAAAGACGTTCGGGAGCAATCTCGCTGAGTTGCTGATGATGGACCGCATCCATTTCCGCCCGCGCTTGTTCCACGATTGCCCCCGGCCGCAGCCGCCCCATCACCAGCAGCCACGAGGGCCACTTCCTACCGGGATAGACCTGCGGCGTCATCCGCAGCGACCACCAGAGATCAGGCTTGGCGCCAAGTTCAAAGCCTGAGAAGCCCCGCGGCGCGACACCGATGACGGTGAAAGGAAAATCGTTGAGGGTGATTTTGTGGCCCACAACCCTCGGGTCTGCCGCGAACCGGCGCTGCCAGAAGTCATAGCTGATGACGGCGACCGGCTGCGGCCCTCGATCATCGTCTTCAGTCAACGTTCGCCCCGCGGCGGCATTGACGCCCAGCACGGAAAAATAATTGCCTGACACTTGCTCCGCCTGCACCGGCTCAATCTCCCCGCCCCCACCCGGTTCAGCGACGCTCATGCGCAGCTTGTCCCCTCCGTTGGAGGCGATGATCCCGGCAAAGGAATGATTGGCCTGATTGAAGCGCTCGATTAGCGGGTAGTTGAATGTGTAGTCGTTTCCGCCCTGCCTGACAACCGAGAAGACCACGAGCTGTTGCGGGTCTTGGACTGGCAGCGATTTGAGCAGCAGCGCGTCAATCAAACTGAAGATCGCCGTGTTCGCGCCAATGCCGAGCGCCAGCGAAAGGACCGCCACGGCGGTGAAGCCTTTGTGTTTGAGCAGCATTCGCACGCCGTAGCGCAGGTCTTGCCACAAATCTGCGATCATATTTGTCCTCCGAGTAGTTCCGAGGATGATGGGTTCTTGTTTGATCTGCCGCTCCACACGTCGCAGTTCCCGCGTCAGCATTTCACGCTCACTCAATTCCGCGAGCGTCTGGCGCTGGGCTTCCGCGGGCGGCGCGCCGCCAGCGAGCAACGCCCCGTAGCAGTCCTCCAGGTGTTGCGCCAGTTCCTCAACGATGGCTGCCTCGCGGGCTGGCTCCAGCTTCAAACTCGCCAGCCGCCCTCTGATCTCTTGCTTCCACTCAGGCATGTCCAATCCGCCTAATGATCCCGTCGCGTCGTTCGGCGCTGAGTTCCGTGAGCCAGGCTCATTCGTAGCGCAACGCAACCATGGGGTCCACTTTCGCCGCTCGGCGTGCGGGAAGGTAAGAAGCGGCGAGCACCACCACCGTCAGCAACAGCACGACCACTGCAAATGTCATCGCATCGGTCGCGCTCACGCCGTAAAGCACACTCGACATCAAGTGAGTCAGGGCGAGAGCCGCGGCCAAACCGATGGCCAGTCCCATCGCCGCCAACGCCACGCCTTGTTGAACGATCAACTTGAGCACATCGCGCGGCCTTGCGCCGAGCGCGATGCGAATGCCGATCTCATGCGTTCGCTGGCTGACCGCATACGCCATGACGCCGTAAATGCCGATGGCTGCCAGCGCCAGCGCGAGCAGGCCGAAGCTGCCCACGCCCGCCGCGCCAAGGCGCAATGGAAACAGCGACAGCCGCATGTGTTCGGTCAAGGTTTTGATATTGAAGACGGGCAGGTTCGCATCCAGTTGCTGAACTTCGCGACGGACCGCAGCGATGATCACGCCCGGGTCCGCAACCGCCCGGACGATTAGCGTTCCGTCATTGCTGGCATCCCCAACGTAGCTTTGCAACAGCGGGCGATAAACGAACGGCCTGGGTTCTTCACCGAGGCTGAAATACTTGCCGTCCCTGGCGGCGCCAATGACTTCGATCAGCAGCCCCTCATCCGCGCCGATGCGGAATCGCTTGCCGATGGCGCTTTGGCCCGGCCAGAAGTAGCGTGCGAAGGTTTCGTTGACGATCGCCACAGACGGCGCATCTTTCTTGTCTTGCGCCGTGAAATCACGTCCGGCGATGAGCGGAATTCCCATGGTCCCGAAGTAGTTCAACCCGATGCTGCCCTGCATCGCTTCGGGAACGCTCGCGCCCCGCGCGGGCAGTTGGCCTTCGAGATGAATGTGGACGCCCAAATAGTGGAGGCTGAGCGGCAGGAAGCTGGTCACCGAGGCCGACCGCACTCCTGGCAGCGATTCGGTGCGCGCGATGAGCTGGCGGTAAAACTCTTGCGCTCTGGCTTCGTCGTAACCCTGCAGCGAGGGGTTAACCGACATGACCACTGCCTGCTCGGTCTCAAACCCCGGCCCGGCCATTTGCGCGCGCTGCAGGCTGCGAACCATCAACCCGGCGGCGATTAGCAACACGAAGGATAAAGCGATCTGTGCCACAATCAACCCGCTACGCAGCCGCGAGCGTCGATAGCCCTTAGAGGTTTCGTCTTTGAGCGCCGGCGCGATGTCGGGTTTGGTCGCTTGCAACGCGGGAATCAAACCGAACAGCACTCCGGTCAACAGCGAGAGCAGCAGCGTGAAATTCAGCACGCGCCAATCCGTCTTCAGATCGATCGTGAGCGCAAACTCCAGCGGTGGCTTCAAGGCCGTCACCAAATCCAGAATCCAAAAAGCGAGCAGGAGTCCGAGGCCGCCGCCCGCTGCCGCCAGTAGCATGCTCTCGGTCAGCAACTGCCTCACCAACCGCGAGCGGCTCGCGCCCAGCGCCAGACGAATCGCAATCTCTTTGCGCCGCTCGGTCGCGCGTGCCAGCAGCAAGCCCGCGAGGTTGGCGCAAGCGATCAGCAAGACCAGCCCGACCGTCACCGTCAACATGCCCGCAAAACCGAGAACCGGAGTGCGAGCCGCTGGAATCACCAGACCCGGCGGAGCGAGTTGGACGATCGTATCTTCATTCGTCTGCGGATACTCGTGTCCGAGCTCGGCGGCGAGCATGCTAAGCGCGGCCTCAGCCTGAGCGGCGCTCACTCCGGGCTTCAATCGGCCCACTGTGAACCATCCACTGCCGGCGCGCTGCTCCAGCCCGGCCGCTCCCGGGTCGATCCACGATTGCATCATACTCGGCGCCCAGATTTCCGGTGTGAAGATGCGTTCCGTGCCGGTGAAACCTTCAGGCGCGATGCCGATGATGGTGAATTGCCGGCCATTCAGGATGATTGTCTGGCCCACGATATCGGGATCCGCGCCGAAGCGCCGCTCGAAGCAGCCATGGCTCAGCACGACCACCGGATGCGCGCCGGGCGTGCGATCTTCTTCGGGCGAAAAGGTGCGGCCCACGGCGGCTTTGACACCGAGCACATCGAAGTAATTGCCCGACACGAGGTAGCCCCAAATTCTCTCGTTGCTCTGCTCACTGTTTCCGCCTGGGCGCAGGTTCATCGGCGCAAACCGGTGCGCGGCCAGCCCCGTCAACACGTCGTTCTTATCGCGGAAGTCCTGGTAATTGGGATAAGAAAAGAGCCCCAGCCCAGAGCCTGGTCTGGTCACCAGCGAGACGGAGACCACTTGCGAGGGATCGGCCACCGGCAGCGGACGCAAGAGAATGGTGTTGATCAAGCTGAAGAGCGCCGTATTTGCGCCAATGCCCAGGGCCAGCGACAACACCGCGACCGCAGTGAAACCGGGACTCTTCCGCAGCAGGCGCAAGCCATAGCGCAAATCTTGTAAGAGGTCGCCCAGTATGCTGCTCCTCTTGTTTGGGTCTTGGAGATGCTGGCCTAACGCCTCGACGATCTCCGCCTCGCGCGTCGGCTCCAGTTTAGCCCTTGCAATGCGCTTCCTTATTTCATCTTTCCACTCACGCATTTTCGGCCCTCGTAATCCGACTGATGGCAGCCACGAATTCTTCCCAGCCGCTGCGCTGAGCTGCCAGCACCTTCCTGCCTTCGCGAGTCAGGCGGTAATAGCGCCGTCGCCGCTGCCCGGCTTTTTCCACCCACCGGCCTTGAATCCAACCGCGTTTCTCGAGCCGGTACAGCATCGGATAGAGCGATGCAACGTTGAATCGGAGCACACCGTCCGAGCGAGATTCGATGAGCTTGCTGATCTCGTAACCGTGCCGTGGCCTGATTTCAACTAGTGACAGGATCAGCAGCTCTGCACTGCCTTTCTTCAATTCGCGATCGAGCACCCGGGATTCCATATATGACATAGCGACATATTACTCAGGCGCATAATCCATGTCAAAAGAATTCGTACGGGGTCTAGAAAACTGTCATTCCTCACTCGGATGACTTTTTTGAATTGCTCGGCGCCTGCTTTACGTCCTTATCACATGAGAGGCTATGGCTAGATAGCCGTTCCTAATAGTAAGCCTGTACCTACAAGATGATAGGAATTGACTTATTCACGAACTCGAATGAACTGGCATCGGCAACGGTGATGTTTTTTGAACTCGGGCGTGTTAATTTTATCGGGAGAGCCTGACAGATTGATTCGTTAACCTTTCAAGTAAGCGACCTGTTTGAGAGTTGGTTTATGAGTTCATATCGGAGGTGGTTTATGCTTCGCAAAAAAGAAACATCGTCCGCTTCTATGCGGCTGCTGGGAGTTCTTTCTCTTTTTCTCACTTGCACGCTTTCGTTTGTTGTATCGGCTTCAGCCCAAGCGGCGCAACAACAAATGGCTACGCAGAGTGACGTGATAAAACTGGATCTCACCGTAGTAAAGAAGAAAGACGAAAATATTTCCCCCAGCCAGTCCGCAATGATCAGGGTTGTGCTGCGTGATGCGAAGAACCAGCCTGTGAAGGCGCCGAAAGATTTCACGATTGATATCCTAGTTAAACCTGAAAAGGGAGAGCCTATAGAAAAAAGAGAGGTCACCATCAAGCAAGGCGAAGACTCTATGGTGTTCACGCTATCGCCTACAAAACAGAACGGCATATTTGACATCCAGGCAAAACAATCGGAGTTAATGGAGGGTGGAACATTGTTGGTGGTTAGGCCAAAGACGGAAAGCCTCAAATTGCGACGCGTTCCTAAGGCTAACAAGACCGGGCAGTCAAGACCGACCGCGCCAAAGCTGACTGCCAAGAAGGCTCCTGTGAAATCGGGCGCAGGGCTCCCGGCCGGCGATTGGCCTTATTGGGCCGGAGCGAAGCTCATTCCTGCGTACTACAGCCCGCAAGCGGGAAGTGAGCCTGGCTTGGTCCTTAAGAAAGTCCCATCGGAAAGAAGTTTTCTGGCCGATGGAATAGACGCCGCGACGATCTGGGTTGTCCTCACGGGTCGTGCCTTTAACGAAGACATTCAAATCACGCTCGTTAATAGCGAGGGTAGTCTTTCACCGAGTACATTGACGATTCCTAGAGGACAAAAGATAGCAACAGCAAAGTTGACTTCAGATCAAATGGGCGTAGTGAGAATAGGCTACAGAGGCTCGTCACCGGACATTGGCTTACAAAACGTAGATGAAATAGAAATCAAGTTCGTAGCACCTATTACAACAGTGAAGTTCAGCGCTGTTCCGTCACGTATCCCTCTGGTTGACAGGGCTGATCTGGTCGTACGGTTGTATAGTTCCAACGACAAAGTGGTTGAGACTGACGAAGAGAGGGAGATTTCGATTGATCTCAGCGCGCCACTCGGCAGTCTGGAACCGAAATTTGTTAAGATTCTGCCGGGACAGTCTGAGGGCCGGGTCAATTTCATTCCGACGTCCAGAGGACAGGTCGTCTTTACCGCACATACCGCCGGTTTTACCGATCTACCCCCCGTCACTTTGGAAGTGACCATACCACTGTTGATCCTGGCGCTATCAATGCTCGGCGGGCTGATCGGAGGCTTGATCGCATACAAAACAGATCGTAACTCCAGGTGGTGGCGAATCGCCCTAGGCTTAGTGACTGGCTTTGTGCTCTATTGGGCTTGCATCTTCGTTTTTTCCTCCTTTATGCCTCGGAGCCTTGTCTTAAATGAATTCAGCGCCGTTTGTTTGCCGGTCCTTGGAGGCTGGCTGGGAACCGAAGTTTTCACGTTGGTTCTGAGAAGGCTGGGATTCGCATCCTGAGGCGCAACATTACAGCTTCGCCAGCGTCAGCCCTTTCTGATCCTGATACTTTCCACCTCGATCGCTGTAGCTGGTCTCGCACTCTTCGTCCGACTCGAAGAACAGAATCTGAATGAAGCCTTCTTCTGCATATAGCCGGACAGGAAGGTTCGCCGCGTTATACAGCTCGACTACTAGCCGCCCGCACCAGTTGGCTTCAAGCGGCGTGGTGTTGGCAATAAGCCCGCAGCGCGCGTAAGTGCTCTTGCCAATCGCAAGCGCGGTCACGTTGCGAGGAATCTGGAAGCGCTCGATCGTTACGCCCAACGCGTAAGAGTGCGGAGGAAGGAGCCAGTAGTCTGAGCCGTCTTCGGCGCGGCGGATCGGCACATCAAGCAGACTGTTGGGATCGAAGTTCTTCGGGTCTATTTCGGTCCCGGTCACCGGCGAGAACACCTTGAACTCATCGCGTGCAAGACGGCAATCGTAGCCGTAGCTCGAAAGCCCGCAGCTAATGACGCGGCGCTCGTCAACTGCACGCACGAGCTTCTCTTCGAAGGGATCAATGAGCTTGTTCTCGCGGGACATCCGCTTGATCCAAATGTCTGGCTTGATCGACATCAAATCCTCCGTTATCGTACCGCACGTAATTGCGCTTCTCGCATACAGCTTATCAGTCCTCACGGCGCGAGTCCGACGGGCTGCGAAAACTCAACGAACCTGGGTCTGGGTCCTGCCAAGGTAGACCTCCCACATCCCGCCCGCGCCGAGTCGCGAGATGAAAGCCCTCCCCTTTATTCCGCCGGGAATTTCATCCGGCGGAGCAACTCCTTCCAACGCGGGTCGGAATGCAGGCTGTCGAACGGGGGATCCGCCTTGATAGTGGTGGCTATGTTGTTACGCTCTTCGACCAGGCGGAAAAGCACTTTGAAGGCTTCATCCTTGTCACCGAGCGCGGTGTAAGCGTGTGCTACGGAAGTGTCTGAGAAACTGGCCGGGTTGGTCGTGGCCTTCAACTCTTCAAGCATTCGCCGCGCTTCTTTCCGCTTCCCCATTCGCGCGTAGACTCCCGCGACCTCAGCGGAGAGCGACAGAGCTTTTCCGCCATGCGACTGAGCCTTCTTGAAACTGGCGATCGCCTCATCGTATCTTCCCATTTCTGCGTAGAGCTCTCCAAATATCCAATATGGCATAGAATTCCCGGGATTGGGATCGATGTCAATCGCCCGCTGCAGATGCGGCAGCGCTTCTTTGTACTTGCGAGCGCGGTACAGCACACGGCCATAGCGTGATTGAATCAACGACGAGAGCGGGTCGAGTTGTTCGGCGCGTTGTATTGCGCTGATCGCCTCATCGTGGCGTTCGAGCTGCATCAGCACGTCGGCATAAGCGCGATGCGCCTCCGCGCTATTCGGATCAAGCTCCATTGCGCGTGTGAACTTCTGCAACGCGCCTTCCCAGTCCCAATCATGGGTTTTGACGAAACCCAGCGCGATATGCGCCTCAGCGAGCTGCGGATCCAGCGCCACCGCCTTCTCTGCGGCGGCAAGGGCATGCGGCAGCACTTCTTTGAGGGTTTTCGCTCCGAAGATGCCTCGCCGCTCCCACGCCTGGGACAGCCCGGCATGAGCGGCGGCATAATCGGGAGCCAGTTGAATTGCCCGCTCGAAGTGTTCGATAGCCTGGCGCAAATCTTCTTCGTTGGGACGTGTATGGTGACGGCCAAGCAAGTGCGCCTCGTGAGCCTGGGGATTGATGTTGCGCGCCGCAGCCAGCCGCGCCCGTTCCTCAGGGGTGACCTGGATGCGGATTTCATCCGCGACCGCGCGCGCAACATCGCTTTGCAGCTTCAGCACATCGCTCAGATCTCGTTCGTATTCGCGCGCCCACAAAGGCGAGTCGGTCGCCGCCGGAATTAACTTCGCGGTGACCCGCACGCGCCCGCCTGACTGCTGCACGGTGCCTTCGATCACCGCGTCCACGTTCAATTCCGCGGCAATCTCCGGGAGCGTCTTGCTGCTCCCCTTGTAACTCATCATCGAAGTCCGCGAGATCACCCTGCTTAGCGCACGAATCTGCGCCAGGTTGCTAATGATCGCTTCGGTCATCCCATCGGCAAAGTATTCCTGTCAGGGGTCACCTGAAAGGTTTTCCAACGGCAGGACAGCGAGCGATTTGATTTCAGGCTGGTGTGTCGCCGGCGCGCTGCGAAAGAGCAATGCATACGCCAGCCCCGCGACCGTCAATGTCACCAGGATAGCCAGAGCCAGCGTGACGCGAGAGTTGAGCAGACGGCGCCACTCCACCCGGCGCACGGTGTCTGCCGCCCCGGCGCTCACCGTCACCGCCTCGCCGATTGATGCCACCACTTGCCCACTCTCACACTCGCGGCGGACCTGTCCCAGGTTGCTCGCTAATTCCTCTGTCGTTTGGTACCGCCGCGCCGGGTCCTTCTCTAGACACTTACGCACCACCCGCTCTACCGGTGCTGGTACCACCCCTGTTTGCCCCCGCAGCGGCTCCGGCTCCCGCGTGAGGATCGCAGACAGAATCTCCGCCGCGCTCTTCGCCTCGAAGGGCCGCCTCCCGCTCAAGAGCTCATAGAGCACGACCCCGAAACTGAAGACGTCGCTGCGATGATCCAACTCCTCGCCCCGCACTTGCTCCGGCGACATATAAGGCACCGTGCCGACAATCATTCCCGGTTCTGTCAACAGGCTCTGTGTCTCGGCTTCGCTTTCCAGGTGCGCTTTCTCCTGAATGACTTTAGCCAGACCAAAGTCCATGACCTTAACCTGCCCGCGGCCAGTGATCATTATGTTCTGAGGCTTGATGTCACGATGAATGATGCCGCGCGAGTGAGCTTCGGCGAGCGCGTCCGCACCCTGCACCGCTATGTCTAACGCGTAACGCAGCTCAAGTGGTTGGCGCCCAGCTCTGGTTGAGAGGGTTTCGCCGTCGACGTACTGCATCACTATGAAGCAGCGCCCGCCCTCTTCTCCGACTTCGTGAATCGTGCAGATATTGGGGTGGTCAAGTTTGGCGGCGGCGCGGGCCTCTCCGATCAGCCGGCGCCGGGCCCGCTCGTCCGCTGCTAACTCGGCTGGCAGAAACTTGATGGCTACTTTGCGGTCGAGCTTTGTATCCTGGGCGAGGTAAACCTCCCCCATCCCGCCCGCCCCCAGAGGGGACAGTATGCGGTAATGAGCGATCACTGTGTTTGCCGGCAGGGAATGTTTCATCTGACTCTGATTTTGAAGCGATTCTTTCATTCGGTTTTTATGTCAGTAAACTGAGGCGGCGAAGCAGGCTTTGGAAGCGCGGCTCGGAGTGCAGGCCCTCGAAGCGCGGGTCGTCTTTCAGGAATACCAGCCAGGTATCGCGCGCTTCGTAGGCTTTTTCCAGCCACTCCAGCGCACGTTCCTTCTCTCCCGCGTAGAGATAAAGACGCGCAATCTCGGACGGTTGAACGTAGGTGCGCGTGAAACGCCCGGCCAGCGTGTCCGCGGCAAGCTTCATGCCTTTTGGATAGCCGCCTTCTGCGTAGCCGCGTTGGATGAGGCTTGCAACATGGTCGTGGCCTGTCAATCTCCAGAACAGCTTCGCCTCGGCCACCGCCTGTTCATGCATCCCCTTTTGATGAAAGGCAGTCCAGAGGTAGCGATGGGCCAGGCCCATGTTGGGCTCCGCCTTGGCAGCCTTCTGGAGGAGCGCGATGCCTTCCTCATACCGGCCGAGGCGCAGCATTCGTCCGCCAAATGCCACGTCAACATAAGAATTCAGCGGATTGGCTTCCAGGCATCGCCGCATGTCTGCCAGTGCTTCCTCACGCCGACCCATCAAGAGCAGGTAGTCCACATAGAGTGCCGCGGTGCATCCCCAGTTTTGCGGCTTGAGCTCCTGCAGCCGTCGAAACTCTCTTTCGGCCCCCGGCCAATCCCACTCCAGGTACATGTGAACGCCCGCCATGAAGTCATGCAGGTCCGGTTGGGTGTCATCGAGCGTCAGGGCCTTCAATACCGCTTGCTTAGCCTGGGGAGTAACCTCTGATGGCGGTGCAAATCCCATGTGACCCCGGCTGAGCGCAATCTGCCCGATACCGCCGTGGGCCAGTGCAAAATTCGCATCCTTGTGCAAGGCAAGTCGGAAGTATTCCAGCGCGGTTTCATAACCCTCAAGAGAGAGTTTGCTCGAGTAGAAGCGGCCCTTGAGATAAGCATCGTACGCTTCGGGGTTCACCGGTCGAACGCTCGCAAGCCGCGTCTGCTCGTCGGCTGTCAACGTCAATGCGAGCTGTTTCGCGACGGCGCCAACCACCTGTGTGTAAATCGTGGGGGCTTCGCTCAAGTTGCGCGCATATCGGTCTGCCCACAGGTTCTGCTCCGTCGTTCCATCGATGAGCCTGACGGTTGCGCGCACCTGCCCTCGGGTTTGGAGCAACGAAGCTTCTACGACCGCGTCCACCCCGAGTTCACCCGCAATCTCGCGAAGCGGCCTGTTCACCCCTTTGTAGCCCATCACGGAGGTCCGCGGGATCACTCTCTTGAACGCGCGGACTCTCGAGAACTCAGTGATGAGTTCTTCGGTCATACCATCGGCAAAGTACTCCTGCGCGGGGTCCCCGGTGAGGTTTACCACCGGCAGCACGGCCAGCGACTCAACCAGCGAAACCGCAGAGCCACGCAGCAACCGTGAGCGCACGCCGCCGACGTCCAGGCCAAAGACCCCGCTCAGAACCACAACCAGTGCAGCCGCCAATGTCAACCAGCGACGACGCGCCAGCGCGTATCGCGCGGCGGTCCAAGGCGAGGCCGCTCCCGACTGGGTTGCTTCGAGCGCCGCGCGGACTTCGCCCGCCCGCTGGTAGCGTTGGCTGGGCTCCTTGGCTATGCAGCGCTCGATCACCGCTTGCAAACCAACCGGCGCCTTTGCGGGCAGCGGCGCCGGGCGCTGACTCAGGATGGCCGCACTCAGCTCAAATCCCGTGTGACCCTGGAAGGGCCGGGTGCCCGCGGCCATTTCGTACAGGACGACGCCCAGCGCCCACACATCACTGCGAGCATCAGCGGGCTGGCCGCGCAACTGCTCCGGGGCCATATAGGCCAGCGTGCCCACCAGCGCACCTGGAGCGGTCAACGAGGCGTGGGAGCGGGTGACCTCGTCCATCTCGTCTTCGCTCAGGCGCCTGGCCAAACCGAAATCCAACACCTTGGCTCGGCCTTCCCTCGTGATTACAACGTTGGCGCCCTTCAGGTCGCGATGCACGATGCCGCGATCGTGCGCGTGTGCCAGCGCCTCCGCCATCTGCATCCCGTAGCGCAGGATCAGCTCTGGCTGCAACGGCCCTGCCGCCAGGCGCGCGCTCAACGGCTGCCCCTCCACCACCTCCATGGCGATGTAGGCCTGGCCCTCAGCCTCGCCCACTTCGTGGATCGTGCAGATGTTGGGATGGTTGAGCGCCGCGGCTGACTTTGCCTCCCGCAGCAGCCGCGCTCGCGCGGTGGCGTCACTGAAACTGCGGGCCGGGAGAACCTTCAATGCCACATCCCGGTCAAGCTGCTCGTCGTGGGCCCGATAGACTTCGCCCATCCCCCCCGCCCCCAACTTGGCCCTCACTTGGTAGTGCCCTATCCTTTGACCTATCACAAGTCCCTGTTGCGGGATTCCTGTCAGCCGTGAAGCACCTGATGCAACGCTTTCGTCTCCACTCGGCTTACTCTCCAGCAGTGTCGTGATTTGTGCGGTCTCGAACTCGCGGCTGCAGTTCTCAAGGTCGATCGCCAAATCGCGCGCCGCCGGGTAGCGACGACCGCGGTCTTTCTCAAGGCACTTGCGAACTATCCTCTTCAATTCTTCAGGAACATTGTTCACGTAACGCGAAAGCGCCGGAGGCTCCTTCGCGAGAATTGCCAAAATGGTCGCCGCCGCACTTTCTGCCGAAAACGGTTGTCTCCCGGTCACGACTTCATACATCACGGCCCCAAAGCTGAAGATGTCTGTGCGAGCGTCAAGCACTTCTCCGCGTATTTGCTCGGGGGACATATAGGGCACTGTTCCGATGATCAAACCTGGCTCGGTCAACAGGCTCTGCGTCTCTGCTTTGCTTTCAACCATTGACCTCTGCTGAACGATCTTTGCCAACCCGAAGTCGAGCACCTTAACTTGCCCACGCGCAGTGATCATTACGTTCTGAGGCTTGATGTCTCGATGAACGATCCCGCGAGAGTGAGCTTCGGCGAGCGCGCCGGCTATTTGAACGGCGATATCGAGCGACTCGCGCAAGTCGAGCGGCTTGCGCTGAATCAGGTTGGCGAGAGTTTCGCCTTCGACGTATTGCATCACGATGAAGCTACGGCCGTCCGCTTCTCCGATTTCGTAGATGGAACAGATGTTGGGATGATCAAGCTTGGCTGCTGCCTGTGCTTCGCGGACAAGGCGTTTCTTAGCGTGCTCATCTGCTGTTGATTCAGGCGGGAGGAATTTGATGGCGACCTTGCGGTCCAGCTTCGTGTCTTCTGCCAGGTAAACCTCACCCATCCCGCCCGCGCCGAGTTGGTGGAGAATCCGGTAATGCAGAATCGTTTGTGAGTTCATCGCATCGCGGCTTTTCATTCGAGGGCCGGATTATTCCGTCGGAAAATTCATGCGGCGGAGCAGCTCTTTCCAACGTGGATCGGAATGCAGTTTCTCAAAGGGCGGATCTTCCTTGAGGAAAACAAGAAGCGAGTTGCGTTGCTCAACCGCTTTCTCCAGAATCTTGAATGCCTCATCCTTGTCGCCGAGTGTCGCGTAAACAGCGGCAATATTGATCGCGTCCGCCTTCACCCCGCCGATCATCTGGCGCGCTTCGCGCTGTCTGCCCATCAGCGCATAGACGCGCGCGATTCCAGCATGGAAATTTCTTTCATTAAGCCGCAGCTCTCCGATTCTCTCGAACGCAGCAATCGCTTCATCATATCTGCCCAGTTGGGCGTATACATCGCCTAGGCGGAAATTCGCTCCAACGCTCCGAGGCTCCAGTTCAACCGCGCGCTTCAAATGCGGGACGGCTTCCTCATATTTCCGCGCGCGGTAGAGAAACCGGCCCAAAGCTGACTGACTCTCCGACGAAAGCGGATCCAGTTGTTCGGCGCTCTGGCCTTCCCCTATCGCTTCGTTATGTCGCCCCAGAGCCATGAGTAAGTGGCCATAGACGATATGTGCCTGAAGGCTGCCGGGGTCAAGCTCCAGCGCCCGCCTGACCTCCTGCTCAGCGCCTGCCCAGTCCCAGTCATAGTCAAATTTGATATTAGCCAGTGAGATATGCGCTTCAGCAAGTTGCGCATCCAGCCCGATCGCCTTCAAGGCTGCGGTGCGCGAGAGTGATTCGACTTCTTTGAAGTCTGTTGCTCCGAAGATGCCTCGTTGCAGCCACGCATCGGACAGCCCGGCATAAGCGGCCGCATAATCCGGAGCAAGCTGAGTCGCGCGCTCAAAGTATTCGATGGCCTGTTTCAAATCCTGTTCATTGCGCTTGCTGAAATGATACCGCCCGAGCAGGAAAGCTTCCTGGGCTTGAGGATCGACGCTGCGGGCGGAGGCCAGCCGCGCGCGCTCCTCAGCGGTGACTTGGATGCGGATCTCATCCGCGACTGCGCGCGCGACTTCGCTTTGCAGCTTCAGCACATCCGTCAGATCACGGTCGTAATCGCTCGCCCACAAATGCGCATCCGTCGCCGCGTGAATCAACTGGGCCGTCACTCGAACGCGCCCGCCTGACCGCTGCACGGACCCTTCGATCACTGCATCCACGTTCAGTTCGCGCGCGATTTCCGGAAGCGACTTGGGGCTCCCCTTGTAACGCATGACCGACGTGCGCGAGATCACCTTGAGCGCGCGAATCCGCCCCAGATTGCTGATGATCGCTTCGGTCATCCCATCAGCGAAGTACTCCTGCGCGGGGTCGCCTGATAGGTTCTCAAGCGGCAGCACCGCAAGCGACTTGATTTCGAATCGAACGGTACTAGGACCGCTTCGCGGTATGAGCGCGTAAACTATCGCCGCAATCGCGATGAGCGCAAGGACAACTATACCGGCCGCGAGTCGAGACCTGAACAGACCGTGCCGACTTGAAAGCTGATCCGTTGTCGCGGCAGCCATGGTTCGCGTTGTTTGCTCCCCTCGCGATCCTGATAGCTGAGCAGCTTCGCGCTCGCGCCGGACATTCTCCAGATCAACAGCCACATCGCGCATCATCTGGTAACGCCGCTCGCGATCCTTCTCCAAACACTTTCGGACTATGCGCTGTAGTTCTTCAGGGACATCCGCTGTATAGCGAGCAAGCGGCGCTGCTTCCTGAGTAAGGATTGCTGATAGAGTCGCCGCGGCGCTCTCAGCCGCAAAAGGCTGACGACCAGCCACCACTTCATACACCACCGCACCAAAGCTGAATATATCGCTACGTGCATCTAGTGTTTCGCCTCGCACTTGCTCAGGCGACATATAAGGCACTGTTCCCATTATCATTCCCGGCTCGCTCAGCAGACTCTGTGTCGCCGATTCGCTTTCCAACACCTCCCGCTCACGGAGTATTTTTGCCAGGCCGAAGTCGAGCACCTTAACCTGCCCACGTGCAGTGATCATTATGTTCTGCGGTTTGATATCACGATGTATGATTCCGCGAGAGTGACCTTCGGCGAGCGCGTCGGCAACCTGCACGACGATGTCGAGCGACTCGCGCAGCTCGAGCGGCTTGTGATGAATCCGGCTTGCGAGCGTTTCGCCTTCGACGTACTGCATCACGATGAAGCTACGGCCGTCCGCTTCTCCGATTTCGTAGACGGAACAGATGTTGGGATGATCGAGCTTGGCTGCCGCTTTTGCTTCGCGGACAAGGCGTTTCTTAGCCTGCTCATCAGCCGTTGATTCCGGCGGGAGGAATTTGATGGCGACCTTGCGGTCCAGCTTCGTGTCTTCAGCCAGGTAGACCTCACCCATACCGCCCGCGCCCAGAGGGGACAGTATGCGGTAATGAGCGATCACTGTGTTTGCCGGCAGCGAATGTTTCATCTGACTCTGCTTTTCAATCGGCTCAGGGAGAGAGTCCCAGGCGGCGCACGAGGTCTGCGAATCTTGAGTCCGAACGAAGGCTGTCGAACATTGGATCGAGCTTAATAACATCCATTCCCGGGTGCCCTATGTCGGCGGCCTTCTGAAACCATTCGAATGCCTGATCCTTGTCCCCAAGGTGTAGGTAGGCTTCTGCCAACCAGAACGGCACATCAAAATCAGTTTTTGGCCGCTGCTTCAACAAATCGAGTGTCTTCTGCCAGACGCCTCTCTCGCCCGAGGCGGCATATGCCTTCCGCAGCGCGGTTGCTATCTGCGCTTCTTCTGCACTTGTGGCGGCGAGGATTTTGGCCTTTTCTGTGATGGCTTCCTCATACTTCCCCGTTTGCACATAAGCCAGATTAATGAATATGTTCGCCAGGCGGAAGTTCGGGTCCATCTCCAGTGTCTTCCGAAGCTGTTCAATCGCGTGGTCATAGTCGCGCGCGAGGTACAGGGTCAATCCCAACTTGGCATTGATAGCGAGCGAGAGAGGGTCAAGCTGTAGCGCACGTTTTATCTCTGTTTTACTCTCATCGAGCCGGCCCATAATCTGTAGGTACTCGCCGTACCAGTGATGAGCGGTTGGATAGTTTGGGTTAAGCTCAATGGCCCGCTTGAACTCTCTCTCGGCGCCCGACCAGTCCGTATCGGCCTGCAAATTGGCTGCCAGCGACGTGTGAGCTTCGGCGAGCGTGTCATCGAGCTCAAGCGCTTTCCGAGCTGCTGCCCTCGCCTTGGGATAGGTCTCCTCTTTTGGGACTCCGCAGAATTCAGTGAGAAAGCCATAAGAGTCCGCCAATCCTGCATAAGCCAGAGCATAATTAGGGTCTGCGTCGATAGCTTGCTTAAAGTATTCTATGGCCTTTCTTGTCCCCTCTGCCGACCTCTTGTTCCAGTAGTAGCGGCCCTTGAGATAAAGCTGATACGCCTCGGTATTCTCGGTGTCGTGTTTGGTGAGCCGTCGTTGGTCGTCACCGCTCAGCCTCAAGCGCAACCTCTCCGATATCTGCCTGGCTATCTCTTCTTGCACCGCTAAGATGTCAGACAGGCGCCGGTTGTATTGCTCCCCCCAGATATGGCTGTTGTCTCGCACGTCTACAAACTCGGCACTGATCGATAGGCTGTCGCCACGCTGAACCATGCGTCCAGTGAGCACCGCCTGCACTTTGAGGTCACGGCCCACGACCTGCGCATCGGCCTCCTGCCCCTTGTAACGAAACACCGAGTTGCGTGACATGACCGTTAGGTTGGGCAACTGTGAGAGGTTGTTGATGAGACTCTCGGTAATGCCATCTGAAAGGTATTCGGTGTTTGGATCACCGCTGAGGTTGGCGAAGGGCAGAACAGCGATTGAATCTATTGCTTTGCCGCGCCCGAGCAGCAGATAGATTCCAACACCGGCGAGAGTGATGAGTAGAAAAACCAAAGCAGCGAATTGCAACTTGTGCCGTCTCACTCCGCCGATGAGACAGTCTTTGCTTGATACGGTGCGCGTTGTTCCTATCTCCGCGGTTCGCGCCGGTGGCTGCGGGGCAGTCTCAACTCTAGCGTCCCCGTTGCTGGTCACAGTCTCAGACTCACCGGTCGATCTCGCCGGCGCGGAAGATCCCAGCTTAGCCTCAAACGTAAGCTCTTCGCTTAAGCTTTTCAGATCGATCAGCAAGTCTCTAGAGGTTTGATACCGTTGCTCGCGGTCCTTCCGAAGCGCCTTACTCACGATGCGCTCTAGTTCCGATGGAACTTCTCTGGAGTACCTCGCCAGCGGAGGCGGCTCCTTCGTGAGAATCGTTGAAACGGTCGCCGCCACACTTTCTGCCGAAAACGGTTGTCTCCCGGTGACGACTTCATACATCACGGCCCCAAAGCTGAAGATGTCCGTGCGCGCGTCAAGCACTTCTCCGCGTACTTGCTCGGGGGACATATAAGGCACTGTTCCGATGATCATCCCCGGTTCTGTCAGCAGACTCTCCGTCTCAGCCTCGCTCACGGTCAACGATCTCTCTTTAACAACTTTAGCCAGGCCGAAGTCCATCACCTTCACTTGCCCACGAGCAGTGAGCATTATGTTCTGTGGCTTTATGTCGCGATGTATGATTCCTCTCGAATGAGCTTCGGCAAGCGCATCTGCCATCTGGGTTGCTATGTCTAAGGACTCTTTCAGCTCCAGCGGCTTGCGTTGAATTCGGTTTGCAAGTGTTTCGCCTTCGACGTATTGCATGACGATGAAGCTGCGCGAGTCTTCTTCGCCCACTTCGTGAATAGCGCAGATGTTCGGGTGATCGAGTGTCGCTGCCGCTTGCGCCTCTCTTATGAGGCGCTTCTTTGCCAGTTCATCAGCGATTGATTCTTCTGGCAAGAATTTGATGGCCACTCTGCGGCCCAATCGTGTGTCTTCCGCAAGGTAAACCTCTCCCATCCCGCCCGCGCCCAGAGGGGAGATAATGCGGTAGTGAGAATGGTCATGCTAACGGGCAGTGATTCTTTCATGCTGTTATTTCATTCAACCAGATCATGGCGCGAGCCCAACCCGCCGCAGCAGGTCTGCGAACCTTGGGTCCGAGCGTAGGCCGTCCAATGCCGGATCATTCTTGAGATAGACCAGTCCGCTATATCGCTCCTGATAGGCCCTTCGCAGCCATTCGAACGCTTGATCCTTCTCACCGAGGGCCGTATGGATCGCCGCGATTTCCTGCGACGGTACAAACGTTTGCTTCGATAGACCGTTCAGCTTATGAAGTATCATTTGCGCCTCGCCTTTCTTGCCTGACATCGCATAGGCGTATCCTAGGACCGCTACCATTAGAGGGTTTTCTCTTGAGAGGCCGGTCGCTTGTTGAAGCTCTGCGGTGGCTTTATCATACATCGCTTCTTGCAAGTAAGCCTGACCGAGGAAGAGGTGCGCCGGGAGGAACCTCGAATCCATGTCGAGCGCCTTCCGCAATTGTTCTATCGCCCGGTCGTACTCGCGCGCGTAAAGGTAATGCCACCCCAGGTGTGTGGTGATGGACAGGTCGAGCGGATCGAGGTCCAGGGCGCGAAGGCTTTCGGCTAAAGATTCTTGGACCCGGCCCATCGCCAGCAAGTAGTGCGAATACCAGTGGTGGGCATGTGCATAGTTCGGGTTCAGATCAATAGCTCGTTTGTACTCTATCTCAGCACCCGGCCAATCCCAGTCATAAAGAAATCTAGTTTGTGCCAGCGAGGTATGAGCTTCGGCGAGCGTATCATCTATCTCCAGCGCCTTCATTGCCGCCTGCTTCGCTTTTGGCATTACGTCGCTGGAAGCTAAGCCGCCAACAATATTAGTACCAAGATAGTTATAGCAATCGGCTATCCCGGCATAAGCCAGAGCGTAGTTCGGGTCGCGTTCAATCGCCTGCCCGAAGTACTCGATGCCTCTTTTAATTCCTTCCTCTGTTCTCCTGTTCCAGTAGTATCGGCCTTTCAAATAAAGCTGGTAAGCTTCGTTATCGTCCGTGTGACGTTTGACCAGACGCTTCTGCTGCTCGCCGCTCAACTGCAGCCGCAACTTCTCCGAGATCTCGCGCGA
>JBBPIH010000026.1:0-94337 GCA_038040455.1 Acidobacteriota bacterium | reverse complement strand
CTTTCGTGAGGCAACGAATCGACTTCGTCTAGATTTTTACGTGAGGCAATGCGGCAGCAGGCATCGCGTACGCGTCAGCCTCAACCGCAGTTGGCTAATAATCAGTTAGACGTCAGCCGTTACGCTGTAGTTTGTACTTCGCATAAGTGCAAGGGTGACTCTGACAAGCCTGCATAAATATGAAACTTTCTTTGCTCAATATAGCTTTCATACTGATAGTTCTTCTTGCCATCGGTTCGGCCTGAAGTCAATGATTCCACCGAGCAATATGACGCAAGAGGAGTATGAACGCCGTCTGAAAGAAAGTAGCGGCATGGCTAGCTCAGTAATGAACGCGCTCCAAGAGGCGATTCATCCGCGAGCCGCCGAAGCCGTCGCCGTGCAGAAAGACATGCGCGCCGGATTACAACGACCAAGAGAAAGCTGAAGGCGGACGAACAAAGGCGCGACTCTGAAAGAATGACGAAGAACAAAGCAGCGTTAAGATTAAAGATATGAAAAAACTTTTGCTCATCATCAAACGCGAATACTTTACGCGAGTAAGATCAAAAGGTTTTGTCATCGGAACAATTCTCACGCCGTTGGTGATGGCATCGGTTCTCCTTTTACCCGCTCTTTTCGCAGGCAAAGTGACGCGCACGGATTATCGCGTGACTGTCCTCGACCAGACCGAAAATGTTGCGTTATATGAACGCGCAGCAGATTTATTGGTAGCAGATAACGAGCGGCTTGACCGCTTTCAAGTACGACGCGAAACCGTTACTGAGACTCAATTTGCAGTTCGTCAGCAGGAACTCAACAGAGAAATAAGCGAAGGCAAACTAGATGCATATGTCGTGATTCCCGTATCCGTCTTGGATGAAGGGAGAATCGCTTACCATGCTAAAAACGTTGGCGATTTTATTGCCGAAACGCGCATCGAAAACGCTTTCAATAATGCCGTCATCGAGCGTCGGATGATACGGTCAGGACTTGACGTTGAACGTATCAGTGAGTTGAGTCGAAAGATAGTGATGGAAAAGTTCAACGAACGCGGCGAGGGCGAAGATTGGCGGAGAATCATCATGGCGTTCGTGTTGATGGGCATTCTTTGCCTGACGGTTTTAGCTTACGGCGGTCATGTTATGAGCGCCGTAATCGAAGAAAAACAGTCGCGCATTATTGAAGTGCTGATCTCTTCCGTCGAGCCTTTTCCGCTCATGATGGGCAAGCTGGTCGGTGTGGGATTAGTCGGCTTGACGCAATATGCTGTTTGGGCAGTCTGCGCCATCCTTCTTAGCAGCCTTAGCGCGGCACAATTATCAGCGTTTGGCTCATTCAGACTGCCGCAGATTTCAGTCTCACTGATGATGTTTTTCATCATCTATTTTCTGTTGGGATATTTTCTTTATGCGACATTGTATGCAATGGTCGGCGGACTGGTTTCAAATGAAGAAGATGGACAGCAGACGCAATTTCCCTTGATGATGCTCATTCTGTCAGCCCCGTTAGTTTCAAGTTTAGTTTGGCGCAGACCAGATAGCATCTTAGCGGCGATGATTTCGCTGTTTCCATTCTTCAGTCCGTTTGCGATGTTCCTACGCATCGCTATTCAGCCGCCCCCTTTATGGCAGATTGCGCTTTCAATTCTGTTAATGATCGCCGCCATTTTGGGAGCGATTTGGTTGGCAGCGAAGTTTTACCGCGTCGGCGTGTTGATGTACGGCAAACGCCCGACACTACCGGAGATGGTTAAGTGGTTGAAATACAGCTAACGTGAAAACGAAGCGGCCCACGTTTAGAGTACCGGCCTCAGCCGGCTGATGCGGTCGCCTCCGCGTTTGAGCTATGGCTCGAGGCGTCGCCCCCAGTGTTTGAAGGCGGCCCTTCAGCGGCAATCAGTCTTTATTGGTTTCATTTTTCTTCACGGTTCTCGAGAGCCGTTATGCGCTCCCAGATCACGCGGCGGTTTGGAGAAGGCTTCAGAGTAAGAACGTCGCCTGAGAACGTGAACTCTCTTCGCAACACCTTTCCAACGCTCTCTGGGAGAACGTGCCCTTCAACGCGGTGAATGACGCTGCCGTTTGCTTCGTCAACTTCGTACGAGCCGAAGAAGGCAGTGAAGCCTTCGATTGCCTTCTTGATTTCTTCTGCAGGAACGCCCTGCCAGTCGGCTGATGAAAGAGACGGACGGTCTCGCGTCATGATCTGGACCGACATGCGTCCCGATGGATCGTAGATGAGCAACCCCGCCGCGTCTTGCCCGTAGGGGTAGACCACTTGGCCGTCAGGTCTCGCGTCTTCGAATGCCACCAGCCGCCAGGCTCCAATGAATCTTTCCATTGTTCGCATTGACCACGGGTTCGAGGACTCACCCGTGGCTTTATTCCGCCATCCCTTCGGGATTCACCAGAATGCTCACATCATCCTCGGCGGCTCAACGAACGCGATGATGCGAAGCGGGCCGCCGCTGCCGCCTCTGATCTTCATCGGCATCGCGATCACCATCGCCACCTTCTCCGACAGGCGCTTGAGATTTGCCACGTTCTCGAACGCCGGGATGTTTTGTCCCATCAGAATGCGGTGGCTCTCGAACAATTGAGACTGACCATAGTCAATGCTTGCGGTGTCCAGGCCAATCGCCTTGATCTTGCGGTTCTCAGTCAACCAGCGGGCCGCTTCCGGCGCAAGCCCGGGGAAGTGAAGCTCGGCGACAGCTTCGGCGCCACGCTTATCGGTGCCAAGGTACTTTTTCCGGTCGTTCCAGTACTCGGACCACCCCGTCTCGACCAGCACGATCGAGTCGTCCGGGATTCTGCCGTTTTGCGTTTCCCAGGTCTGGAAGTCGGCGACGCTGACTTGATAGTCGCGATCAGCCTTCGAGTTTGCCGATACATTCACCTTGATCGCGGGACCTATCAGCCGGTCCAACGGGATTTGATCGACAGTATCCTGTCGCTCGGCGAAATGCACCGGCGCGTCTATGTGAGTCCCGCCGTGTTCGGCTGCGCTGAACCGGTAGGCCGAGTAGTAATATCCCGCGCCGGTCATGCCCGCCGACACTGTGTCCAGCTTGAACGGCTCAGCCGTCGGCCAGTAGACAGTGTCGGGAGCGAAATCGTGCGACAGGTCAACCCACTCGCCCGCGGGAAAGACGTTCCGCCCGGTTGGGGCTTCGTGGCGTGAGCAACCAGACAATAGAACCACGCAAGAGATGAGGATGATTGTCAGCGTCTTCACGATTTCACACCTCCGAACCAGATCGTTTCTTCCTTTCAACATCTCGGTTGGCCAGCAGGCCTTCGGGACGCACAATATCTGTTTATCGGTAAGCAAGGCCTCTCAATCATTCTTTCCGTTAACGCGGCTTCCCTCCCACCACGTGAGCACCCGAAGTGATCGAAGAGTGTTCCAGCGGCTGGGCGCGCTTAGCTGTTCCAGCTCAAAGTAGGTCGCCCCCTTGTAGCGATTTTGAAGAGGCCAGCGACCGTCCTTGTCTTGTTTGCTTCGGATGATGTCTATCGCCTCTGCGACGCGCTTGTCTCGAGGCGCATCGACGGCCTGGAAATAATCAAGCGCGCGCAGGATGTCGTAGTGCCAGCGCGGCGGAAAAGAGAAGCGCACGAAGATGGGCTTGACGATCTCGCCGGTGCGATGGGAACGAAAAAGCCTATGCACCAGCAGGAACTCTCTGCCGCGTTGCTGAGCGGCGCGCACTGCGCGAATTTTCCGCCGCCGGTGCATTTCGTACATCCGCAACCCCTCGAGCGCGCTGATGGTGGTGTGAAATGACGCATGGGTCGCGCCGCGGGGCCGCTCGCAGTTCCAGCCCCCGTCCGGCATCTGCTGCGTGAGCAGGTGGTCGGCGATCGTGTCGAGCCGATCGTCGTCATACTCGAAATAAGAAAGAAGGGGAGCACCATCCCGGTTATACAGGTCTCGCTTTGTCCTTTCGACCCGTAGTTGATACCGCCATCGCGTTGGAGGCCTTCATCGAGGAGCGGCGCGCAAGCCCTGCGCGCGTGCCCGTCCATAGGTGGCAAACCGAAATCGCGCAGCAGCAGCATGGTGTAGGTCGTAGAAATCCACTTCGGAGTGTAGAGGCCGCCGGCCCAGGTGCCTTCCCGGTCCTGCCTGGCAAGCAGGCGGGCTCCCCAACCATCGCGCGCTATCCTTCGACGCTCCCGCTCGACGGTGCTTTGCGCCGCGCCAACAAGATCCCGCAGCACCTGCCATCGAATCGCGGGGTCCCCATCGAGCAGCCATTGGATCACGCTGTCGTTGCTTTGCGTCATGGGTGTAGCTTTCCTAAGTGTGCAGTCTGTCGAACCGATGCGGCTTGAACCCGCGCCTCCGCTCGGTTGTTGGCCGGGGTTCATCACGCCTTTTTCACGGACTCTCGTTCGCAGGTCCTTCAATATTTGCGAGACCGTTCGGGTTTTCAATGCTCAATCCTTCTTTTCTTCCTGTAGCTTCTTCAGTGTCGCTATGCCGTTCGCGTTCTTGGGATCCAAATCAACTGACCGCTGATAGTTCTTGATTGCCAGCTCCTTGTTGCCGTCAATCATGTACGCCTCGCCGAGACTGTCGTATGTGTTCGCTGACTGAGGATAATCGTCGACGTTCAGCTTGAAAACCTCAATCGCGTCCTTCACCCGCTTCCTGCCGACCAGGTTGTAGCCCAAGCGATTCATCTGAGTTTCATTGACCACCTCAACGGCAGCACGACCCGTTCTCCATTGGCGATACTCTAGCAAGGCAGCCTCTGCCCCGTTGGCTAGAATATTCTTGAGCAGCAGTCTCGTGGGCGACTTGTACGACTCATATTTTATCCAGGCAAGCGCCGGCTGCTGACCGCCGAGAGCTTCGTCGACGAGCTCGGGCATGAAGGACAGGCCGTTTGCGCCGTTGGCGAAGACCACCACGCCCGTCTTCTGCCGCTCGAATGCGACGACGTATGCTTTGCTGTCACCGTTGTCGCCCCAGTGCCAAAACGAAATCCCGTCCGCCGTGGTTTGCAGTCCGACCCCGAGTCCCCACGAGACGCTCGGCGACAGCTTATCCGCCGGACGCGCGGTCATGTTGGTGCCAGCTTCGTCAACCTTGATCTGCGGAGTCAGCATCTGTTTGGAGGTTTCTTTCTTCAGACCGGTGCCTTTAACAATCGCCGCGATGAAGCGTCCGTAATCCAGGGCGGTTGTGTGGAGACTTGCTGCCGCGTTCGCCTTGGTCGGCTTGTTCTGTGGGGTAAGTTCGCCAAACGCGTTATGCCGCGCAACCTTTTGCGTGTCGTAGCTGCTCTGCCAGAGGTAACTGCTATTGGTCATCTCAAGCGGATCAAAGACCATCCTCTTCATGAAGTCATTGAACTTCTCTCCGGTTATGTGTTCGATGACCTTGGACAAATAAACAAAGCCCTCACCCGAGTAACTGAACTTCTCGCCCGGCGTGAAAAAGATCTTCAGCGCAGCATCCGCACGCCAGTTCGGGAAACCGGTCGTATGACTGAGCACGCGCCGGGCAGTGATCTGACCAAGCCGCGGATCAGGGCCGACATCGTAGTCGCCGGGTAGGTACTGGTTGAGCGGCTTATCCAAATCGAATTTTCCGGCATCGACCAGTTTCATAACGGCGTACGCGAAGACCGGCTTGCTCAGCGACGCGGCTTCAAAGACGGCGTTGTCAGTTACCGGCTCCTTCGTCTTAGAGTTCATCACGCCGAAGCCGTGATGCCAGACGACTTCGCCGCCGCGCACCAGCGCGATCGAAAGACCCGGCACATCGGCTTCTTTCATAAGCTGCGGAACATCGCGTTCCAGGCGCGACGTAATCTCAGCAAGCTTCGTTTTGGTTTGGAGCGCGTTGGGCCCTTGCTTCGATTGTGACGACGCTTGTTGAGCCAATGCGGCGGCAACAATCAGGGCGAAGCCGGGCAAGCCGCTTGAACGGGCCGTCGTCAGTAGTGATTTCAAGTTCACTCTCATTGCTTAACTCCTATTCGGGGTTCATTCGTACTGCAGCGCATAACACAGCGATTATTATCCAACAACCAAATACAGTGCGTAAGCGTTGTGGAAGCCCGCAGGCGTAGCTTCCGCGCCGTGATTCCCGCAGGGATGCCGGAATAAAGCCTCGGGTGAGTCCGCGAACCGTGGATAACACGAGATCAAACACCGAGAACCCTCGAAGAGGGTGGCGGTCAATGTTGCTTTTGGGCACCGAACGCGCGTGCAATAAACGTTACCCGAGCATGTCTCGCGGCTGGTGCTCGACCCTTGAACGTAATGGCCGCCACCACTGCGGGCTTCAACCGTTCTTCGCTTCGATCCACCGGTTCGCGGACTCACCCGTGGCTTTATGCCTTCACCATTCCAGGGTTCACGGCCGATGATCAACCGAAGATCGCGGTTTGTGGCTTTCGATTCTCGATTGTCAATCCTCGATTCTCGTTGTTCCGTTCTCATTCGTACCGCAGTGCCACCATCGGATCAACTTTCGTTGCGCGCAGCGCGGGGATGAAACAGGCTCCCAAAGCGACTCCCGTCAGTAGAATTGAAATGGCCGCAAAGGTCAGCGGGTCGCTTGCGCTCACTCCATACAGCAAGCTCGACATAACCCGCGTCAACGCAAACGCGGCTACTACTCCAATGGCTACACCCAACAGCGCCAGCATCAGACTTTGCCTCACAACAAGCCCGAGCACGTCTCGCCGTTCAGCACCCAACGCCATCCGAATCCCTATCTCGTGCCTGCGCTCGGTGACCGCATACGACATCACGCCGTAGATTCCGACCGAAGCCAGAATCAGCGCCACTCCGGCGAACACGCCAAGCAGCAAGGTGTACAACCGAGGCTCGGCGACCAGCTCCGACAAATGCTGCTCGACTGTTACGGCCACCGAAACTGGAAGGTCCTTGTCGGCTTCCCAGATCGCCTGCTGCAGGTCTTTCCTCAAACTCAACGGGTCGCCGCTCGAAGCTCGAATCACCAGTGCCGCTCCAAGCCACGGGACTTGTTGATAGGGAACATACATCTCAGGCTTGGTCGGTAAGCTTATTTCTTCCTGCTTGATGTCGCTTGATACGCCGACTATCTCGCGAACCAATCGGCGACCCATGTAGCCAAGCACAATCTTTCTTCCGATTGGGTTGCCGTCCGGGAAGTACCGCCGAGCAAGCGTCTCGTTGACGATGGCGACGCTCGGCGCTCTTGCATCATCGCGGTCATCGAAGTCGCGGCCCGCGCGAACCTGCGCTTTCAGCACGTTGAAGTAGCCAGGCGAGATCGAGCTGTAACGAACATTCGCGTCGCCCGCCGGCAAGGGATCGCCTTCGATGTTGAATTGAAAATTGAGCAGCCCGAACCAGGTCTCGCAGGTCAATGCCACGCCCTCCGCGCCGTGCACTTGTGAAGCCTGTTCGAGGAGCCGCCTGTAGAAACGCGCTTTGGCTTCGTCGTTCGGGTATCTGGAAAACGGAGCCGACACCCACATCGTCAGCAAGCCCTTCGGGTCGTAGCCGAGATCAACGCGCCTCAATCGCAAGAAGCTTTGAACCAGCAACGCGGCCCCGACCAGCAAAACGAGCGCCACTGCGATCTCACCGATGATCAATGCGTTGCGCGTGCGCTGGTGAACCGAGCCCGAGCCCCGGCCGCCTTCTTTTAGCCACGAACTCACGTCCGGCCGCGAAGCCTGCCAGGCCGGGACCATGCCAAAGACGATCCCGGTCAACACTGAAATCACAAGCGTGAAGAACACAACCGCGCGATCGATGCGAATCTCAACAGGAAGCTGAAATGCTTCCTTCGATGGCAGAATTCCGATGAGTAGATCCAGCCCCCACGCCGCAAGCAGCAACCCGACTGCTCCTCCCGCAAGTCCGAGCACTACGCTCTCGGTAAGCAACTGCCGCATCAGTCTCGACCGCCGCGCTCCAAGCGCGAGGCGTATTGCCATCTCTTTGCGCCGCGAGGCCGCGCGCGCCAGCAGAAGGTTCGCGACATTTGTGCAGGCGATCAGCAGCACGCAACCAACCGCGCCAAGCAACACAAACAGCGCGGTTCTCGTGCCGCCCATCAGACTCTCTCGCAATGGAGTCAGGTGCGCGGCCCAACCTTTGTTTGCTTGCGGTTGCTCCGCTTCCAGACGACTGGCGATCGCCTTGAGTTCAGCCTCGGCGCTCTCGATCGACTGATCGGGTTTGATCCGCCCGACAACGTTGAAGTAGCGGTTGGCGCGGTTGCGCATCTCGCGTGAGTTTCGCGCAAGCGGAGTCCATACCTCGGCGTAGCTTGGAAACTTGAAGTCGGGCGGCATAACTCCGATGACCGTCGTCCCGCCCTCAAAGGTGTTGAACGTTTTCCCGACGACGGACGGGTCGCCGCCAAAGCGCCGCATCCACAGCCTGTAGCTGAGCACGACCGTCTCCGGCGAGTTGAGCTCTCCGTCTTCGGGCGCGAAGACGCGACCCATCAAAGGCTGAACGCCGAAGGTCTGAAAGAAATTGAAAGACACTCGCGCTCCGTTAAAGACGTCGGGCTGGTCCGTGTCCTTCAAGCTTAACCCGCCGCCGCCCGAATGAGCGGCGAGTTGCTCGAAGCCCTGGCTTTGCTCTCTCCAGTCCCAAAAATCGGCGGGCGATACTCCATCCATCTCGCGTTGCGGGTTAGTCGAGTTCACCGACGCCGCGGAGACCAACCGCGCCGGGTCAGCATAAGGCAACGGTCGGAGCATCACCGCGTTGACCACGCTGAAGATTGCACTGTTCGCGCCGATGCCCAGCGCCAGCGCCACTACGGCAACGGTCGTGAAGCCCGGCTTCTTGATCAGCATTCTAAATCCGTATCGTAGGTCCCTCAGGAAGGTCTCCATCGCGGCACCCCTCATCCCCGTCGTAAACGCACGGGGCCAATGGAAAAGAAGTTTTTCAGCGGATTGCTTGATCAACTTCCGTGCCAAAGGAACTCGGGCGCAAGTTCTCAAGAATCTGAGTTTTGATGAGGGTCGACCGCTTGTTGTTTTCGGTCCGTGTGCGGCTTTGGGAAAGGCAAATCTCAGAATCAGAAATAGTGGACAGTGGACAGTGGTCAGTGGTCAGTGGTCAGTGGTCAGTGGTACCAGGAAGTGGAGGGTTGTGCTCACCACTGACCACTGACCACTGACCACTGTTCACTGTTCACTGACCACCTAGCGCTGACCACCCTCTCTCCTCGGCCGGCCGTGAGGCCGGTTTCTTTTACTGGTCATCTGCTGGAACTGCTCCCACTGTTCCGGTGTGAGCACCGACTGCAGTCGCTCCTCAGTGTTCTTGCGCACCTCGCGGAACTTAGGCTCCGACTCTTTGCGCAACTCTGTCAACTGCTTTCGCGCGTCTTCAAAGAACCCGCTGACCTGGGTCCTCTGATCTTGCGTTAGATTGAGCCTGTCGAGCATCTGCTCGAATCCGCCGCGGCTGCTGGCTCGCGGAGACCACTGTCGCGAGCGATAGATGTTCATCGCCAGCCCTCCGGCGATAAAACCGACAACGAAAAGAAGGAGAACCGCGAGTCGAACCTGCCATTTACTCTTAGCGTTACTGTCCATCACCGTCCTCCAGGTCGTACATTGTCGCGACCACCTGATCGTTCGCCAGCTCGTCATCGCCGATATCGCCGCTCTCCAACACCACATATTCAGGCGAATATAGATTCTGGCTGGCCGCCACCGCCGCCGTCTGCATTTGCAATTCAGGGCTCGGACTAAAGATCGTCATGCCGGCGAGGATCACCAGCAAAACAGCCATCGTTGACACCAGCGCGCCGGCGGCTCTCCACATTCTCAGGATCGCAGGCTCCTCAGACGAGAGCCGTCTTTCTCTAAGCGCCGCCATTACTCGCGTCTTGAAGAAAGGTCCAACGTCTATTGCTTCAGCCGTACGCGCTTTTACCAGAGAAGCCGCGACCCGCGCCGCCGAATAAGCGGACTTGCACTCATCGCAGCCCGCAATGTGAGATTCAGCACTTGCGATTTTGCTGCGGCTGAGGTTGTCAAAGGCCTTCTCTTCCAGCATCTTGATGATGTGCGTGTCTCGCATAGCGTTACCTGCCTTTCTCGTCAGCACGTGTCAGCTTGCGCTCGAGCAGTTTCTCAACCGCTTTCCGCATTCGGCGGCGCGCGCGAAATGCCTTCACTTTCACGTTCGACTCGGACAAGCCAGTCATTACGGCTACTTCCTTGACCAAGAGCTGATCGCCGTCAATCGACATCAACACCAGGCGATCCTCAGGCGGCAATTCGCTCAGGACTTTGTCCGCGAGGTCCGAGGCGACCCGGGCGCGCTCGCTCGACTGGTGCCGCTCGATGGAAACACCGGCCATCTGGTTCTCCAACCATGCGCCCTCATGATCGGTCAGCTCGGAGACCGTCGACTCCGGTCTGCGCTTCGCGCTTCTGAGCATGTTGATGCACTGATTCGTTGTGATACGGGTCAGCCATCCCTCGAAAGAGCCTCGCCCCTCGTAGCTTGAAAGCTGCGTGTAAGCCTTGAGGAAGGCCTCCTGAGCTGCGTCTTCCACCTGAGCGCGCTGGCGGAAGAATTTGCTGGCAATGGAGAAGACTCGCGGACTATGCCGGCGCACGATTTCCTCAAACGCGCGCTCGTCGCCTTCGCGCGCCAGGCTTACCAGTTCCAGGTCCGAAGCCTGTTCGATCTCGATTGCCAGAGCCGCTCCTGATCAAGATTTCAAAAATGGCAGGCCCTGATTCGGCCGGGCCTGCCTTCAATGCTCACTTGGCTCACTTGGAGCTTCGTTTGTTAGCGCGTCGTTCTGACCACCTTGATGTGCGCTGGTCTCGCGACTGCTCCAGCTTTGCTTTCTGTTCGGCAGTCAGTACCGAAAGCGTCTCCTGGTGGAGTCGAGCCCGCTCGCCCATCAGCTTTGCTTCAAGCGGTGCTATTTCACTGAGCTTCTGCGCAACCGCAGCCTCATTGAATGTCCCACCCTGGCTTGCCTGACGAATCTCCTGCCGCCTTGCGCGAATTTGCTCCATCAAAGGACGGAGGCTCTGACTGTGACTTTGGCGGATCTGCTTCATCTGAGTTTTCTGCGCATCGGTCAGATCGAGATTGCGAAAGAAACCACGCGCCATGCGGTCGCCGCCTCGCATCCGATGTTCGCGCCCTTCAGCGCGACGCTCTCTCTGAGCGCCCGCATCTTTCGATTGCGCTATCGCCATTGGGACAGCTACGGCGAGCGCCATGACGGCCGACAAAGCGATTGCGTGAATTCGGTTTAGTTTACCCATGTTACCTCTCTCTTTATTAGGTATCGTCTTATTCCTTTCGAAGGTTCCATCTGCTAAGACACCCTAATCCCTCGAATGGTTACAAGCGACCCGATCCACACTGTACCGATCATTCGCATGCAACATCGACGAAAGGTCAGGGCTATATCTAACAAACTCCGCATCCTCCGTAGCGCAATCTTCACGATCATCTGCGTATGTGGTAACGCCTGGGCCAAGAGCGTTCCTGGCGATCAGGGCTCGGTTCCTTAACCAGCTCGCAATAGCGAATTCCGATTTAGTAAGCACCGCGAATAAATATAAGGCAAGCGTTCAAGCTTTGATCGCCCAGATCGAGAAAGCTCGCGTAGGTGAAGTTGTTCGTTTGAGATCCAGAGTTCTGATGGCTCTCGCCAATCCTGACCAGGCGGCTGGAGTCTGGAAACGGAAGCGGGCGCAGCAAGACCGCGTTGACTACGCTGAAGATCATCGTGTTCGCGCCTATGCCCAAAGTCAGCGTGAGCACCGCGACTGCGGTGAAGCCCGGATTCCTTAGAAGCACGCGAAAGCCATAGCGCAGGTCCTGCCATAGTGTTTCCATAGATCACCTCGCCCTTTCTAGGTTCAGGGTTCAGGGTTGAAGCGCATGGAGTTCAGGCTTTATGCTGGTTGTGCCTCGCCGGAGGAAGGTACTACCAGGCTAAAGCCTGAACTCCATGCGCTTCTACCCTTGAACCCTGACCCCGAACCTATTCGTACCGCAGCGCCACTATCGGATCGACTTTCATCGCGCGCCGGGCAGGAACATAACAAGCCAACAACGCTACGCTAGCCAGCAATAGTGAAACGCCCGCAAAGATCGCTAAATCCGTTGCGCTCACGCCAAACAATAAGCTCGACAACAATCGCGTTAAGGCAAAGGCTCCTCCTAAACCGATCACCACGCCGATCGCAGCGAGGAGCACGCCCTGTCCAACCACGAGCTTAAGCACATCACCCGCTTTCGCCCCGAGCGCTATGCGAATGCCTATTTCGTTTGTGCGCTGGGTGACTGAGTAAGACATCACGCCGTAGATCCCAGTAATAGCCAGCATCAACGCAACCGCCGCGAATACGCCGAACAAGATCAAATTAAAACGGCGTTCGTCGAGCGAGGATGAGAAGATCTGGTCGAGCGTGCGGAAGTTTGCTGGAAGCTCGGGATTCAGCGAGAGCAACTCACCGCGCATTCCGCTGATCAGTGCCACGGTCCCGATGTTGGCGCGTGCTATGATTGAAACGCTCGACCGCTGGGGCCTCTGGAACGAATCAGCATAGACGGTCGGACGCACATCGGAATCGAGCTTCTCGTGCACATCGCCGACAATGCCAACGACGTTCAGCAGCCGCTTGTCGCCATCCATATTGCCGAACTGAATGCGCTTTCCGATGGGATCTTCATCGGGCCACACTTTTCGCGCGAGTGATTGGCTGATCACCGCTACGTGAACTGAATCGGCGGTGTCGCTTTGCTCGAAGGGGCGGCCGGCTAAGAGCGGAATTCCAATCGCCGAGAAGTAGCCCGGGCTAGCGACGCGATACTCAGCGTACCCGGTACGCGCGGGGTCGTTGTCGATCAAGAATGTGCCGTTGCTCCCGGTGCCGGTCATCGGCAGGCTATCCACACCGCCCGCGGCGACGACGCCCGGAAGCCGACCCAAACGCTCGAGCAGTTGCTGATTGAACCGCGCCAACTGCTTCTCTTGTTTTTCATCCTCGGCCGATGCAAGCGACAGTTCCATCGCCACGGCGCTCTCGACGCGAAATCCCGGATCGATCTGGAGCAGGCGCAGAAAGCTCTTGCCCAAGAGCCCCGCACCGATCAACAACATCAACGTCAAAGCTACCTGCGAAACGACAAGCAAACTACGCAGTCGCGAGGTTGCGGCGCTCGCGGATTGTCCACGGCCTGCTTCCTTGAGGTTCCTCACCAGATCAGTTCCGGAGCTTCGAAACGCAGGCACGAGCCCCAGCACCACCGCGATCAGAAACGAAAGCCCGAGCGTAAACAGCAACGCTCTCGCGTCGACGCTGATCTCACTCGCTCGCGGCAAGGCCTTCTGATCCAAGCCAATCAGAAAGTCGACACCCCATAAAGAGAGCACAACTCCAAGAGCACCCGCGATCGATGCCAACAGCAGGCTTTCGGTAATGAACTGACGCGCCAATCGCCAGCGCGTCGCGCCGAGTGCCGCGCGCACCGCCAGCTCTTTTTTCCGTGCCGTCACCTGCGCGAGCATTAGATTAGCCACGTTAGCGCACGCGATTAGCAACAAGAATCCCACCGCCCCGAGCAGGATCAATAGCCCGCCCCGAACTTTTCCTACCAGGTATTCTTGCAGTGGAACCAACGCAAAGTCCGCCGCGTCCGTTTGCGTGCCGTATTGCTCTCGGAGTTGTTTGCCGATCGCGCTCACCTCGGCGATTGCTTGCTCGAGCGGCACGCCGGACTGCACGCGACCAATCACACTCCAATTGTGCGCAGTGCGAGAAGCCTGCGTCGGAAACACTTCGCGCGGAATCCACACTTCGGTATCTTTCGGAAAACTGAACTCGCGCGGCATGACTCCTACAACCGCGAAGCTCTGATCGAAAACTTTCAGAGTAGTGTCTGTGAGGTCGGTCCTTCCACCAAGCAGTCGCTGCCAAAAGCCATAACTCACGACGGCCACCGCGCGGCTCCCTGGCTGGCTCTCTTCCGGTAGAAACAAGCGGCCGGCTACAGGCTGGATTCCAAGGACGCGAAAGAACTCTCGGGACACAACATTCGTGCGCAGTCGCACGGGCTCGCTTCCACCGGTCACCGTAGTCAGACTCCCGGCGTATTGTGCAAGCGCTTCAAGACTGTGACTGCGCGCGCGAACGTCCACGTAGTTCGGCTCGGTGACCGGCATCTGCGCGCCCTTCTCGGTCACTTCTCGAAGCTGAACGATGCGATCCGCGTCAGGGTAAGGCAGGGAGCGCAGCAAAACGCCATCTACGACGCTGAAGATCGCGGTGCACGCGCCGATGCCAAGCGCGAGCGAAATCACAGCGGCCGTTGTGAAGCCAACGCGTGAGCGCAACATTCGAACCGCGTATCTGAGGTCTCTGAACATGTATTTACCTCCAACAACGATCGGACTAATCTTTCTTGTGCTACGGGTCACTTCTCGGTCGAACGCTTCTCAAGCTGTCCGAGAAGATCGCGCGCTTTTTGTTGCTGGCTGCCACCACCGGGCCCCACGTCGAGAACCAGTTGCAGATACTTCTTCGCCTTAACCGGATCTTTGACCATGTAAAACTCGCCCAGATAAAGACCGCTGTACGCGAGCATCCATTTTGTCGAAAGGTTCCGCTTTGCGGCGAGCCGCTCGAAGACGGGTACCGCCAATTCGACTCTTTGCGATTGCTGGTAAAGCACACCCAGATCGAAGAGCGTCTTAGGATTGTCGGGGTTTTCATTGACAAGAGCTTGGCCTATCTTTTCCCCAACTCGGCGAAGCTCTGGATCACCGCTGCGCGCCAACACCGCCAACAGCGCGGGATCGGCGGTTGTGCTTACACTTGGGTAACGCTCGATAGCCAGCTTTAGCAAAGCGGCGCTCTTAGGCCTGTCTCCGAGCCACTGTAGCGCGAACGCATGCGCGATCAGCTCATCACCGTAGTTGCCCGGCTTTATCTTCGCTTCCAGCAGCGACGGTTCCGGGGACAGCTTTTCAAGCTTCTCGTCCCAGTCGGGCTGGACGCGCACCTCAGCGCCCGGCCCTGACGGCACGAACCTTCTCAGGAATGCCAGCGCGACCGGGGACCTCTTCACATTCCCTAGAATCAACCAGAACGGATCGCTAAGAGCGATGCTATTGGCGAGCGCGATCAGCGTCAGGGCTCGGTCCGGGACCGACACCAACAGAGCGGAATTGGCGGACTCCTGCCCGTAAGCCCAGACAACCTTATGGCCGCTGAAATCTTGAACGAACCATCCCAGGCCGTAAGGCAGCGCCCTGCCGCCGTTAGAAACCGCGGGCGTAAACATCATTCTTCGGGAGCCTTCGGAGATCAGGGCATTTTCCCGTATGGCGAGCTCGTATTTCGCCAGGTCCAGCACGGTCGAGAGCGCCCCGCTGGCCGCGCTCATCCCTCCCTCGTAGTCACTCTGCACAGGCTGACCATCCTTGAGGACATAGAGTTTACTGAGACCGCCGAGCGCCTGACTGTACCCTTCGGCGTTCAACCCGGGAACACTCCGCTCCATTCCAACTTTCTTGAAGACCTGCCCGGCGATCAGATCCTTGAAGGACTTGCCGACTGCTTTTTCAAGAACGGTGGTGAGACGGCTGAACCTCGCCCCGCTGTAGTAAAAATACAGGCCGCGCATATCTTCCGACGTATGAGTCAAGTAGTTGCGCACGGTAGTGTCCGAATCAACATCGAAATCGTTTCGGTACTTTGCGACCGGGTCATCAAGACTGAGCTGTCCTTGCTCAACGGCCTGCATCACGAGCGTGGCGGTCAGCGTTTTCGTGAGCGACGCGATGGGGTAGAGCGTTTCGGGCGACGCCGGCATTTTGTTTTCATAGTCCCGGTAGCCAAATCCTTTCGCCCACAGCACCCGCTTGCCCTCTACGATGGCGACAGAGATTCCGGGAATCTTGAGTAGAGTGCGAAGTTGCTCGATCTCACCCTCAAAAGCTTCCAGGTTGGTGTTGGCGCTGCTCAGTCGCGCCGCCGGTGCGAATATCGGGGGAATCATCAGCAACATCAATGCAAGACAGTTCAACCGTTTCATCGCGCAACCGAATCCGGATCTGCAAACGCGAGATTGAGTATTTAGTGTCCCAAGGGCAGCAAAGGTTTCAGAATGTCGTGTCCGAGGCTATGACAACGATTCGCTCACCTCACTAGCGACCAATAGTAGGGCTTGATTCCATTCCTACTCGTCACATCGCCGGGAATCCAAGCGGTCGCGTAGGGGCGGTCCTTCGAGGCCGGCCCAGAATGGTCGTCCAATTGTCTTAAGCGCGCGGCGCTTGCATCTGGGAGTCAACGAAGCGCCGCATCCTACCCCTGCGATGACCTACTCGCGCAGCAGCGCCACCATCGGATCGGCCTTCATCTCGATTTTCAAACACAATCTTCTATCCTCGATCCTCTATCCTCAATTCTCATTCATACCGCAGGGCTACCATCGGATCGACTTTCATTGCTCGTCGCGCCGGCAGGTAACAAGCCAACAGCGCTACGGCAGTCAGCAGCAATGCAATCACGGCGAACGTCGCTGGATCAGTCGCGCTCATACCGAACAGCAGACTCGCCAACAGCCGGGTCAATGCGAACGCCGCACCCAGACCGATCGCGACACCTAGCACCGCCAGCGTCATGCCCTTCTTCAACACGAGTCCGAGTATGTCGCGCCGTGGCGCGCCCAACGCCAACCGCACACCGATCTCCGGCGTGTGCTGTACGACGAAGTAGGCGAGCACACCGTAGATTCCCAACGCGGCCAGCAGCAAAGCCAGGGCGGCAAAGACAGTCAACAAAGTCACGCTTAACCGTCGGGATGCTGTCTCCTCGCCGAGCACCTCATCCATCGTGCGGATGTTGGAGATGGGCTGATCTGGATCAACCGCGCGTATTTCATCACGCACTGCAGCGACCAGGCTCATCGGGTCAACCGCCGTGCGCAAGACCAGATCGCGCGGCGCGTAAACCTGGTGGTCCTTCATCTGTCGCTGCGGAATATACATCTCGGCCTTGACCGGCTCTTCGACTCCCATCTGCCGCACATCACCGATCACTCCGACAATGTTCATCCACGGCCTTTTCTGTTCTGGGTCGCCCAGTTTGAAGCGCTTGCCCACGGCGTCTTCGCCCGGCCAGTATTGCCGCGCCATGGTGTCGTTGACGATGACGACCGGCATTGATTGCTCGTTGTCCCCGTCGTCGAAGTAACGCCCTTGCCGCAGCGTCATGCCCATCGTCTTCAGATAATCGGCACTGACCTGGCGGTGGTTGGCATCATAGGATAAGCCTCCTGCCCGAGCCTCTTCCACGGTTAGGCCTTCCGGGTAGAAGCCGCTCGTACCGCCCTTCCACTCCAGTGGAACGGTCGTCGTGTAACCAGCAGAGACAACGCCCGGCAGCGATTCCACTCGCTCGAGCACCTGATTGTAGAAGACTCTGCGTTGCTGTTGTTCGGGGTACTTGTTACGCGGTAGCACCGTGCGCAGAGTCAGGACATTCGCCGGCTGCAAGCCTGAATATTGATCGCGTAGCTTGATGAAAGTTTGGATCAGAAGCCCGGCTCCAACGAGCAACACCAAAGCTAAAGCGACTTCAGCCACAACCATCACGCTGCGGGTTCTGTTCCCGCCGGCGCTCAAACCCGAGCGCCCCCCGCCCTGTTTCAGCGCGGTGTGAAGATCAATCTTCGATGCCTGCAACGCTGGGACTAATCCGAAGACGACACCGGTGACTAACGCAACCAGCAAAGTATACCCGAGCACTCGCAGATCAAGATCCAGCCTGGTGGCGAGAGCCAGTCCGTCGGGGATCAGGTACTTGAGGAATTCAAAGCTCCACTGAGCAAGCAACACTCCAACGACCGCGCCCGCAATTGACAGCACGAGACTCTCAGTGAGCAACTGACGCACGATACGCAAACGGCCCGCGCCGAGAGCCGTGCGCACAGCGATCTCGCGCTGACGGCTCGCCGCGCGTGAAAGCAGGAGGTTAGCGATGTTCGCGCACGCAATCAGCAGCACGAACGCCACGGCGACTAAGAGGACAAGCAGGGGCCTGCGTAGATCGCCCGCCAGGTGCTCGTGCAGCGGCATTACGTAGGCGCTGATCCGGCCGGCCTCGTCTGGATGATCGCGCGAAATCCGCTGCTGAATCGTTTGAATGTCCGCGTTCGCTTCCTCGAGCGCTACGCCTGGCTTCATACGCGCGACGACCTGCAGGTAATGGCTTCCGCGCTGGGTCAATTGCTCCGGGGTTAACGCTATCGGCACCCAAAGCCGGATGTAACTCTCCATGAACTGAAAGCTCGAGGGCATTACACCGACGACGGAGTACTTCTCGCCGTTGAGCAAAATCTCCCGTCCAATGATGCCTGGTTCGCCGCCGTAGCGCTGCTGCCAGAGCCGGTAACTGAGCGCCACTACCTTGTTCGCTTCCGGCTTATCTTCTTCGGGAAGAAAGGCGCGGCCCAAAACAGGCTTGACGCCAAGCAGCGGAAAGAAATTGGCGGTCACGCCATAAGCAGCCACCTTTTCGGGCTCGCCGTCGCCCGTCAGATTGAAGCTGCGGCCATCCATAGCAGCAACATCTTCGAAGCTGGAATTCTGAGACTTCCAATCGGCGTAGTTGGCCGGCGCAGGTGTGTTACGTGGGAACCCTGCGAATGACACGTCTTCCCAAATCATCACCAGTCGCTCCGGTTCAGGGAACGGAAGCGCTCGCAACAACACGGCATTGACCACACTGAAGATCGCGGTGTTCGCGCCAATGCCGAGCGCCAGCGAAAGCACGGCGATAGATGTAAACCCGGGATTCCTCGCCAGCATTCGAATGCCGTAACGCAAGTCTTGCCATAACGTTTCCATTAGTCCTCCGGAATATCGGTTCAGGGGTTCCGGGTTCCTTGTTCGTGGTTTCACGTTCCACATTCCTCTGCTTCCAACGGAATGTTTGCAAATACTGCTAACCAAATCGCGCATCCGAACTCTGAACCCCGAACCCGGAACTCTGAACCCTGAACCGCGACGCTATTCGTATCTCAGCGCCACCATCGGATCGACCTTCGTCGCGGATCTCGCCGGAACCAAACAGGCTGCCAGAGCCACCCCTGTCAGCAGCAAAGAGATGAGTACGAATGTGGCGGGGTCAGCAGCGCTCACCCCAAACAAGAGGCTCGACATCAACTGCGTCAACGCGAAAGACGCAATCAACCCGATCGTCACACCGATCCCCGTCAGCAGCATCCCCTGACCGACGACCAGCTTCAAGACGTCCCGTGACTGCGCGCCGAGCGCTATGCGAATCCCTATCTCGTGCGAGCGCTGCGTCACTGAGTACGAAATGACCCCGTAGATGCCGACCGCAGCGAGCGTCAAAGCAACCGCCGCGAATACTCCCAGCAGCAGCATGTTGAAGCGGCGCTGCGACATCATTTCCGCCAGCGTCTGGTGCATAGTCTTGATATCGTAAACAGACTGGTCCTTGTCAATCGACCATACTTCGTTGCGAAGCGCACCAGCGAAGCTCGCGGGATCGGTGGCGGTACGGGCGACGATTGTCAGCTCGTTATCGGGGTTCTGGGCTTCGGGTAGGAAAGTCTCGGGGCGCACCGCTTTATCGAATCCCGTGCGGCGCATGTCGCCCACCACGCCGACGATCGTGATCCAGGGATTCCTCGGATCAGGCGAGCCGTAGCGATACCTCTTGCCTATCGGATCTTCTCCAGCAAAGAAGCGGCGCGCGAAGGTATCGTTGATTATGGCAACCCGAGTAGCTCCATCCACATCGCGGTTATCGAACTCGCGCCCGCGAAGCAGCGGGATACCCATTACTCTGAAGTAGCTCGGGGATATTGAGTCCAGGGGCACCTCTATCGCTTCAGCTCCGGTAGGCACGGGCCGCCCTTCGATCGAGAAGTTCGTCGAGTTCGGTGTGTCCGTGAGGAACACGCTCGAAATCGCCCCGACCGATTGCACGCCGGGGACGGTCTCCATCCGCTCGAGGAGCTGCTGATAGAAACTCACAACCTGCTTCCCGTCGCGATACTTCGTGCCCGGTAGCTGAACGCGCATGGTTAGCAGATTGTCCGGATTGAACCCGAATTCGAATTGTTGAAGCCGCATGAAACTCTTGATCAACAGACCGGCGCCGATGAGCAAAACCAGCGAGAGCGCGATTTCGGAAACTACCAGAAGATTGCGAACGCGTCTGCCGCTGACTCCGCCGGTGGATCCCCTGGCGCCTTCCTTGAGCGATTCGTTCGGGTCGGATTTCGAAGACTGCAACGCAGGCGCGAGTCCGAAAATCAATCCTGTGAGTAACGATACCGCGAGCGTGAATGCCAGCACCCTGCCGTCGATCCCGGTCTGATCCAGACGTGGAATATCGGCGGGTCCGAGCGCCACAAGCACGTCCAACCCCCAAATGGCGAGCAGTAGACCTGCTGCGCCGCCGACCAGAGCCAACAAAGCGCTTTCAGTAAGCACCTGTCGAATGATTCGCCAGCGGCCCGCTCCGAGCGCTACGCGAATGGCCACCTCTCTTTCTCTCAACGCCGCGCGCGCCAGAAGCAGGTTCGCCACGTTGGCGCAGGCGATCAGCAAAACGAAAGCTACGGCGCCCAGCAGGACCAACAGCGCCGGCTTAACCGTGCGAGTCTCCTGATCATGCAGCGGCACCAGGTTTATCCCGTAGCCCGACTGAAAATACTGTTCATCGAGTCTTTTCGCGATGGCGCCCATATCGGCTCGCGCCTGCTCGATCGTAACGCCGGGCTTGAGCCGTCCGACTGCTTTGTAGGAAATGGAGTTACGAGCCTGCTTTCTTTCAGGACTGACCGCGAGCGGTATCCAAAGCTCGGTCCTCTTTTCGGGAAAAGTGAAGCTCGCCGGCATGACTCCAAGGACCGTTCGGTTGACGCCGTTCATGCTGATCGACTGGCCGATGATACCGGGGTCTCCGCCAAAGCGTCTTTGCCATAGCCCATGGCTCAAGACCACAACCAGGTCTTTGCCCGGCTCTTCCTCCGCCAGCGTGAAGGTGTGCCCGAGGGCAGGCTCAACGCCGAGCACCGAAAACAGGCTTGCGGTAGCCCACACGCCGGCAACTCGAACCGGATCTCCCGTCCCAGTAAGATTGAAACTCCGATCGTTGAACGCGGCCATGTCTTCATAGACCTGGTTCTGTTCCGTGTAGTCGACGTAGTTCGGATACGAATGCCAATCCTGCGACACGCCGAGCTTCGGATTGTCCATCCATATCATCGAGATTCGATCGGCGTTCTTATAAAGAAGCGGCCGAAGCAGAATCGCATTGACCACGCTGAATATCGCAGTGTTCGCGCCAATGCCGATAGCCAAAGCCAGGACTACTATCGCGGTGAATGAAGGCTTCTGGCGAAGCATCCGGAACGCATAGCGAAGATCTTGAAGTAGAATTTCCATTAGTCCTCCAAAGGATGAGTTCCGGGTTCCGGGTCCCGGGTTCCGGGTTCCGGGTTCCGGGTTCCGAGTTCCGAGTTCAGAGTTCCGACTTTAGTCGGCATTCTTTACTCTCAAATACGACCTTCCGACTAGAGTCGGTACTCTGAACCCGGAACTCCGAACCCGGAACCCTGAACCTACTCATATCTCAGCGCCACCATCGGATCGACCTTTGTAGCGCGACGCGCCGGCACCAGACAGGCTCCCAAAGCCACTCCTGTCAACAGGATCGGGACGGCTATGAACACCAACGGCTCCGTTGTGCTAACGCCGAAGAGCAGGCTCTCAATCGTTCGCGTCAGCGCGAAGGAGCACAGCAATCCCACCGCGACACCAAACAGCGTCAGCAAAGCTCCTTGCCGTACTACAAGCTTCATTACATCCAGCCGGCCTGCGCCCAACGCTACGCGAATGCCGATCTCGCGAGTGCGTTGCGCAACCAGGTTCGACATAACCGCGTAAAGCCCGACTGACGCCAGCAACAATGCCACTGCCGCGAACATCGATATCAACAGCATAGCGAACCTCCGCTGCTCAACCGATTCGGCGATCACGTTGTTCATCGTTCGCGCGTCATAAACCGGCAATTCTTCGTCGATGGCTCTGATCCGCTCTCGAATCGTCGGAACAAGCGCTGCGGGATCGCCCGAAGTTCGCGCAATGAAGACAACGTTGCGGCGAGTCCGCGGGACCTGGAAGATCGGCATGTATGAAGCCGGCCGCGGTTCCGTCTCAAGCGAAGAAACTCTCACATCGGCAACGACGCCGGTGACGTTGAGCCACGTCACTCCCCCTCGAGCTTCAAAACCGCCCCAGCGTATGCGCTTGCCGATTGGATCCTCACCAGGCCAGAACTTGTGCGCGAACGTCTGGTTGATGACCACCACGAGCACTGCGCCTTCGCTATCTTCGTCGGTGAAGCTGCGACCCTCGAGCACCTGAATTCCCATCGCGCGGAAATAGTCATTGCTCACCCAGGTATTGCTTGCGATGTGAAACGTGTTCTGATCTTTGCCTTCGATGCGAAAGCCTATAGTCCAGTCGTCGGCGAGCGGCAGATTGGACGCGACGCTAACCGCTTCGACGCCCGGCAGCGCTGCTATGCCGTCCAGTGCGCGCTTGTACATCGCCTTGCCCAACTCAATCTTCGGATACCGATTCGCTGGCATAGAAGTCCGCGCGACCACGACGCCTTCAGGATTGAACCCAGGCGGCACGCGCAGCAATCGGATGAAGCTGTTTATCAAAAGGCCCGCGCCAATTAGCAACACCAGCGCCGACGCAGTCTCAAAGACTATCAGCGCGCCTCGCATGCGCTTGCTCGCCCGGCCTCCGCTGCCGCGGCCACCCGATTCCTTGAGCGACTCATTCAAGTTTACGCGGGAGCTATGAATCGCGGGTGCAAGGCCGAATATCAGACCAGTCGCAACTGAAACCGCGAACGTGAACATAAGAACGCGCCCGTCGACGCTCACGTCCAGGAGTCTCGGCAGATTGCTCGGGCCAAACTTCACTATGAGATCGATCGCCCACGACGCGAGCAGCAACCCCAACCCTCCGCCAAAGAGCGCCAGCAGAAAGCTCTCGGTCAGCAGTTGTCGAATAAGCCGTCGCGAGCTTGCGCCGACCGCTGTGCGGATCGCCATCTCTTTCACGCGCGCCTGTGACCGCGCAAGCAGCAGGTTCGCAACGTTCGCGCACCCAACAAGCAGAACCAGCCCGACTGCGCCGAGCAGAACCAGCAAAACCGTCCTCACCGGTTTCACAATCTGTTGTTCGAGTCCGATCACACTCGCGGCAATCTCAATGTTGCCCTTGTAGATGTCCGGATGTTCCTGTTGCATCCGCTCGGCGACGGCTTGAATGTCGGACTGCGCCTGTTCGAGCGACACGCCGGGCTTCAAGCGGCCGATGACACCGTAGTCGAAGCTGTCGCGACGGTTCTTCTCTTCGGCGGTCATCGCCATCGGCACCCACAGATCGACTGAATCCGAAAACGTGTTGTCCGTCGAGGGAAACTGAAAACGCGCCGGCATAATGCCAATGATTGTGTAAGGCTTTTCGTCGAGGCTTACGGTTCGCCCTGAGATTTCAGGATCCGAACCGAACCGCGTGGCCCATAACCGCTCGCTGATCAGGATGACTCCACCCGCGCCGGGGCTGTCCTCCTCTTCGGTGAACGTGCGCCCGATCTTCGATGGCATGCCCAGCATCGGGAAGAGGCTCGCCGATACGCGCGCGACCTGAATGCGCGCCGCTTCGCCCTGCCCGGTCAGATTCAGATTCTCGGTAGTGAAACAAGCGATGTTAGAGAAGACGTCGTTGCCTTGCTTGTAGTCCCAGAACTCGGCGGCCGAGACAGCGTTGGTCCGCAAGCCCAGTTTGGGAAGTGATTCCTCGACGAGTAAGAGGCGATCAGGTTCGTCGTAGGGCAGCGGCCGCAGAAGCACCGCGTTGACGACGCTGAAGATCGCGGTCCCAGCCGCTATGCCCAGCGCCAGCACTCCAACGGCGACTATGGTGAATGACGGGCTACGGACGAGCATCCGAAACCCGTATCGAAGATCCAGCCACAAGCTTTCCATCGAATTCTCCCTCGAGCTGTAGTCGAGCGAAGCGGTTGCCTCGAAGGCAATAGCCAAACCGCGTGCCGTTGCGCGGGATTAGTCGAAGTGTTGAGGCTGTTACGTCTGTGGGGCTCAAGTCAGCGATGGGCCTGTGATTCGTGTGCGCTTGCGGGATGGCACTTCCCAAAACCGGCCATTTCATTGCCCAGACGTTAAAACAACTAAGCTAAAAGAAGAGCTGTTCCGATCTCATTAACGCCCAACTTTCAGTTGGGTGTCGTCGATCCTCCGCTCCACGCGGAACCGTTTCAAACGGTTTACCTGGGGGGACCCAAACTGTTGAAACAGTTACAGTCACGGCCGCCCTCCAACACCTCGATGAATCGAGGTGTCCTAATGAGAGCCGCCTCGTTACGCGTAACAAGTCCCACTTTCCATCACACCCGTTCCCATCCCCGGCAGCGAAGAGTCGCTTGCAGACAAGGGCAGGGACAGTGTATTGACAAAGAGTGCTCTTTCGCGAGAGCACTCATCCTGAAACCATCAAAGGGAGATCCGCAATGATGAGGAAACTTTTCCTTCTTACCGCAGTAACTGCGCTAGCAGTCCACGCAGTTTACGCTCAAAGTCAAGGCACTGACTCTGCCAGGCCGCTCAAGACGGGGCAGGTGGTCCAACTTTCCGACAGTCTCACCTTCAGGGTGTCGAAGTCCACGAAGTCGCCTTTCACAGACATCAAGGTGAAGGGCCAGGCGGTCGTGGTGGTCCTGGATCTGGACGCCGGCAAGAAAAGCACGATGCTTTCTTATCAGCTCAGTGCGAATCCGAAGTTGTCGGAAATCTACCTGGCGAGCGGAGCGCAAAAGATAGCTCCGCATGCAGTGATTGAGGACTTTCAAAGCTGGGGCCCGGACAATGATAAGGAGGTTGAGATTCTAGATCCGACGGAGAATGCTGCGGGAGTTACTCTCACGTTCGAGCGAAAGGGCTCAGTCTCTTTGCTGTTCGATGTTCCGGTGGACCAGGCCAAGACTCCACAAAAATTCTCGATCAAGCTTCGAACGATCAAGCCTACGGATGAACAGCATTCTTTCGTTGTGAATTTGTGAGCGTTGAGAAGACAGTGGGCATTGAGCGAGTTCATGGAGTGAAGTAACCCATCGCGAGGTTCTCTACTGTCCGTTCGAAACCGGATCGCGAAAGTACTGCTCGATCCACTCGATCCACCGCCGCTGCACGTCGCGCTGCCTCACTGGGTCTGGCGCGTTATGCCCGTAGATTGGATACGCGATGAACTTCGTCGGCACACCGTTGTCCTTCAGCGCGTGATACAGCTTGAACGACTGCGTAGGCGTTACCCGGTAGTCCTGCGTGTTGGTCATCACCAGCGTCGGCGTCCGGATCTTTGAAGCGTAGGTGATCGGCGACTGCTCGATGTAAGCCTGCATCCGCTTCGGATCAGTCCATGGTGAGCCGCCGAACGCAGCGCCTCGCCGCACGTTGGCGTCGCCAAGGTTGTACTGGTCCATCCAGTCCGTGACGGCCGCGCCTGCCACCGCTACGCGCCATCCCTGATAGTTCCCCACCAGCCAACTGGTCATATAGCCGCCGTACGACCAGCCTGACACTGCGATTCGAGTCGCGTCGACGAAGCCACGCTGCTTCAAAGCCTCGATGCCGGCCATCACGTCACGCCCCGGTCCAGCGCCCGAGTCGTTGACGATGGCGCGCTGATACACGTTGCCAATCTGATCGCTGCCCCGGTAATTCGGCTGGAAGACCACCCAACCTTTCGCCGCCATAAGCTGCGCGTTGGCCGCGAATGTTTCGAGCGACGCGGCCGTCGGACCGCCGTGGATCACGAGCACCAATGGGTACTTTTGGTTGTTAGTAAAATCCGGCGGATACGTCACGATCCCGTTGTGGGTGAAGCTATCCGACTGCCACGAGATCACTTCGGTCCGTCCCAGCGCAAAGCCGGCAACTTCGGCGTTCAGGTTCGTCAGTCGCTTCGGTGACGTGGCCGGAGATGACATATAGTAAAGCTCCGACGGTCGCGACGGATTGGTCGCGGTGAACGCAATCGCGCCGTCCTTGCCCACTGCAACGTCAACCCAGAATGAAGAGGACGGGCTGAGCTTGCCAAGATCGAGCTTGCGAGCGGGGCCCTCGAGAGGTTGTAGCCATAGCGAAACACGCGTGTCGTCGTTGGCGCCGACGAGCAGAGACATGCCATCGGGCATCCAGATCGATCTGGCCATGTGGCGGTCTATCAGCCGCGTGATGCTCTTGCCCGCGCCGCCCGTTGAAGGCGCGACGTGAATTTCGTTAACGTTGCCGAAGTCGCCGTCGCGCGGCTGCCAATATGCGATGTGCGAGCCAGCGGGCGAATAGGTCGGCTGGGCTTCGAGGCTATCGCGTCCAGTCAACGGGCGCATTCGTCCCGCTGCGACTTCAACCACTTGAACAGTCGCCTCGCGAGCATCGCCGGAATGCGGAGTCGCGAGCCGGATGACGACGATAGACTTGCCGTCAGGCGACCACGCCAGCGGAGATGCGGGCGCGCCTGGTGGATGATTGATTGGAAGGCTCCAGGACCCCGACGTGAGGCGCCGCGGTTCGCCGCCGTCGGCAGGCACCAGCCACGCGTGCGTGGGCAGCGCTTGTGACTGGATCAGGAAGTCGTCGTTACCCACCTCGAACGAATCGTTGAAACGCTCGGGCCCGGTCTTTTTCTCGGCTTCGTCCTCCGTCGCGTACGCGATCGTTCTCCCGTCGGGAGACCACGCGAACTGCTGGACGCCTTTTGCCGCACTCGTAATGCGAGTGGCATCCCCGCCACCCATGGGCATCACGAAAATCTGTTGGCGCGGTGGCTGGCCCGTGACGGCCGCGACGTTCGACAGAAACGCAAGCCGGTCGCCGCTGGGAGAGAACCTGGGATGGCTGGCGCTCCGACGCTCGCGAGTCAGCGTGCGCCGATTACCAGTCGCGATGTCAACGAGCACAAGTTCCGCATCATAACGGTTCTCGTCGTAGTTAGCGCGCGCCACTACGATTACGATCGACTTGCCATCGGGGGCGATTTGCGGATCGGATACGCGAACGATGCGCCCGAGATCGTCGAGCTGCATGCGGCGTGGCTGCTGCGCCAGCCCGGCGATAGCAAAAACGCTAATCAGGATTAAGCACGCGTGCAATGTAGTTCTCTTCATCATTCACCTCGTTCATATTAGCCGGGCATCTCGCTGGGAGAGCGATTGTGATTGACCCGCGCGGGCTCACTGTTTGCCGAATACAATGAGACTCGGAGGTCAGCTCATGAATTCGAGCGCGATTCTAACATTAAGGGCGGAGGACGCAAGCAGCCTGCGGAGCGGCACCTCCTTTAGCAATTGTATGAAAACTCCTGGAATCCCACCCACGGCACGTGTGGGGTATTCCGGACTTTTCACGCAGTCTCTGCGCTGGTGGTTCGGTGTTTGTTTTCTATCCTCAATCGTCAATTTTCAATTCTCAGCCACAACGCGTCACTCATACCTGAGCGCAACCATTGGGTCTACCTTCGTCGCGCGGCGCGCGGGGATGACGCTGGCTGCCAGAGCCACTCCTGTCAGTACAACCGAAGTCACCACAAACGTCATCGGGTCCGTAGCGCTCACGCCGAATAACAAACTGGACATTACTCTCGTCAAAGCGAACGCTGCTCCGAGTCCGATACCGACACCCAAAATAACGAGCTTCAACCCTTGCCCGACAACCAGGTTCAATACATCCCTCCCGCTCGCTCCCAGCGCCATGCGTATGCCGATCTCGTGCGAGCGTTGCGTCACCGAGTAGCTCATCACTCCATAGATCCCAACCGCCGCCAACGTCAAGGCCACACCGGCGAATGCCACAAGCAGCATCATCGCGAAGCGTTGCCCTGATATTGAACCTGCGATCAGCTCTTCCATTGGCTTGACGTTATAGATCGGCTGGTCTTTGTCGACCTCGAACACCTCTGTTCGCACCGCCGGCACCAGAGCAAGTGGATCGGTATCACTTCTCACCACCAAACTCATGGCTCGCGGTACCTGTGCGAAATACTGATCAGGAATCTGGTTGTAGTTAGCGTACATCTGAAACCGTATATTCGACTGCGCGTCCGCTTCCCAACTCAGATGCCTGATGTGTTTCACTATTCCGATGACCTCGAATCGAATTCTGCCCTCGTCCAGGAACAGGTGTTGGCCGATCGGGTTCTTACCAGCAAACAGCTCACGAGCCATATTCTCATCGATGACCGCCACCAGCGGTGTCTTGTCGGTTTCCTGTTCTGTGAACGTTCTTCCCTCCAGCAGCGGAATTCCCATCGCGCGAAAATAGTCGACCCCGACTTGCGAATTCACCGTCAGATTCTGGTCGCCGTAGTTAGAAAAGTTTTGGCCTTCAAGCAGCACGCCAGTAACGTTGGCTCCGCCCAGAGGCACACTGCTGGCAAACGCAGCGGCTTTAACACCGGGCAAAGATCCGAGTCGTTGCTCGAGCTGCTTGTAGAACCCTCGCGCCCTCGGAGTACCTCGTCGGTGACAGCGAAAACATCATCGTGAGCAGGTTCTTCGAATTGAAGCCGGCGTCGATCTGTCGCAACCGCGAGAAGGTTTTTAACATCAAGCCGGCGCCGATCAACAGCACCAGCGCGAGGGCCACTTCAGCAACTACCAGGATTGCTCGCACAGGATGGCGGCCGCTGGTAGACCCTCGCCCGCCTTCCTTGAGCGTTTCATTAAGGTCGGGTCTGGAGGACTGCAACGCCGGAGCGAGACCGAATACGATCCCGGTCACCAGCGACGCCGCAAGCGTGAAGCCGAGCACATTCTTATCCAGAGCGATCTCTTTGATCCAGGGAATGCTCTCGGGTATCGCCGCCAACAACACGTCGGCTCCCCACATTGCAATCAGCAATCCCAGCGCTCCTCCGGTGACCGAGAGCGCAACGCTCTCGGTGAGAAGTTGCCTGACCACCCGCGAGCGGCTTGCGCCAAGCGCGGTCCGAATCGCGATTTCCTTCTGACGCGCGGCGGCTCGAGCCAGCAGAAGATTCGCCACGTTCGCGCAGGCGATCAACAACACAAAGCCCACCGCCCCCAGAAGCAACAACAGAGATGGCCGCACGTCTCCGACCATGTCGCTGTAGATCGAGTTGATCGTCACTCGAAGGCCGATGTTCGTCTTCGGATATTGCTGTTCGAGCGCTTCGGCGATGATGTCCATGTCAGCTTGAGCCTGATGTCTGGTAACACCGGGCTTCAACCGCGCGATTGCCACCATGCCCCCGTGCTCTTCTCGCGCTTGCTTCAACCGATCTGGCATGAAACTTAGCGGCACGAAGACATCTGCCGGCGTGTAAAACTGAAAGCTCGGCGGCAGAATTCCCACGATGGTGAAGCTTGAATCGTAGATCGTGATGGGCTTGCCGACGAGCGCCGGGTCGGACTCGAATCGCCGTTTCCACAATCCGTCGCTTATGAGCGCTACCGGCGCTTTCGTTCGTTCCTCTTCTTCTGAAAAAGAACGGCCAGCCTGAGGCGTGACCCCGAGCGTCGAGAACAAATTCGCCGTGACTTGCCTGGCGATCAATCGTTCAGGCTCACCAATGCCCGTGAGGTTGACGTTGTCGCGGCGGGCGATAGCCATCTGCTCGAAGCTCTGATTCCGCTCGCGCCAGTCGAGGAAGTCAGGAAGGGACGGCGATGCTTGCTCGATTCGACCCTGTTTCTCCCAAAGCACCACGAGCGCATCCGGGTTCTGATAAGGAAGCGGGCGAAGCAGCACGGTGTTGACCACGCTAAAGATCGCGGTGTTGGCCCCGATGCCAAGCGCGATCGTAATCAGAGCGACCAGTGTGAAGCCGGGGCTTCGCGCCATCAGCCGGATTCCGAACCTGAGATCTTTTAATAGCGTTTCCATTGTTCCTCCTTGGTTCCGAGTTCAGGGTTCAGGGTTCAGGGTTCCGGGGTGAAGCCTGAACCCTGAACCCTGAACTTTATTCATACCTCAGCGCTACCATCGGGTCGACCTTCGTAGCCCGGTACGCAGGTATCAAACTCGCAATGAGCGCCACTGCGGCTAGCGCTATCGAAACCGATGCGAAACTCGCTGCGTCAGTGGTGCTCACCTGATAGAGCAAAGTCCCCAGAAATCGAGTCAGCGCCCAGGCTGACCCCAGACCGATCGCGACCCCTGCGGCGGCAAGCGTCATCCCCTGACGCACAACCATCGCGACAACGTCTCCGCGGCCTGCACCTAACGCCATCCGAATCCCGATCTCGTGGGTTCGCTGTTCAACCGAATACGCCATCACACCGTAGATCCCAACCGCTGCGAGCGCCAGCGCGACCGCCGCAAACACCGCAAGCAGGAAGGCGCTGAACCGCGTGCGCGCAATTGAGTCCGTCACCAACTGCTCCATCGTCCGCACGTCGGCGATCGGCTGGTCCTTGTCTATCGCCTGCACCTCGCGCCTGAGCGCGGATGACAACGCGAGCGGATCGGACTCGGCGCGAACTATCAGCGTCATAGAAGAGCGCGCCAGCTCCGGATGCGGCCAGTAAGCCATCGCACGAGAAGGCTCTCGATCCAACCCCTGGTACTTGGCGTCGGCGACTATCCCTACTATTTCGCTGGGCACCGGGTTATCGCTCATCTCGATTGCGATCTTCTTCCCGATCGGGTCCTCGCCGGGGAAATAACGATCCGCCAGCGACTTTGTAATGACCACGACTCTTGAGACTTCCGTGGCCTCCCGCTCAGTAAACGTTCGGCCGTGCAACAGCGGGACGCCCATTGCTTCGAAGTAGTTTGGCGCAATGACGCGCACATCGCAGGAAGGCCCCTCGCCGGGCGCGGGCGGCGGTTTTCCTGAGATGGTAAAACCGGTGGCTGACCCGGGCCCGCCCAGAGGCATCGCGTCGATCGCTGTCGCCGTTCGAACGCCGGGCAGCGCCTGCAATCGCTCAACCATCTGTTTGAAGAACGCAGTGCGCTGGCTGCCCTGTCCATACCTGGAACCCGGCAGAAGCAGCCGAGCCGTCAGCAGATTGGAAGAGTTGAAGCCCGGGTCAACCGATTGTAGCCGCCACAAGCTCCTGATCATCAATCCCGACCCGATCAGCAGCACGAGCGCCAGAGCGACTTCGATTACGACGAATGCATTGCGAAGCCGCGGCTGCGGCCTCCGCCGCTCCGATCGCGGCCGCCTTCCTTCAAAGTTTCGTTGAGGTTTGTGCGGGACGCCGAGACTGCCGGTACGACGCCGAATACCAATCCGGTAATCATCGAGACCGCGGCGGTGAATAACAGCACTCGACGATCAATCCCCACGCTGTCGATCCCCAACAAGTCGCGCGGACCCAGGGCCAGCAATAGCTCGGTTCCCCACAGAGCCAGCAGCAGTCCGGCTGCGCCTCCAACGACTGAGAGAAGCACGCTCTCAGTAAGCAGTTGCCTTATTACGCGCCAGCGTCCCGCTCCCAGCGCAATGCGAATCGCAATCTCTTTCTGACGCGTCGCAGCACGGGCCAGAAGCAGGTTGGCCACATTTGCACATGCTGTAAGCAACACGAAACCGACCGCCGCGAGTAGCACTAACAACGCGGGCCTGATATCCCCCACAAACTGATCGCGCAACGGCACAATATTTACGCCCCATCCTTTATTGAACTCGGGATACTGCTGCTCAAAGCGCGCCGCGATCGCGCTCATTTCGGTTTGCGCCTGCTCCACACTGACGCCGGGGTTTAGTCGCGCGACTGCCATCCAAGCGCGGCCGCGCCGAATCCGAGCTTGAGGGTTGTAGGTCCACGGCAACCAGAGATCAACCGGCTTGCCGATCTGGGAGCCCTGCTTGACGAACAACTGGAATCCCGCCGGCATGACTCCGACGATCGTGTTGTTTTCGCCGTTTAGTATGATCGTCTTGCCGATGATGTCGGGATCTCCTCCGAACCGTCGCTGCCACAGCCCGCGACTCAAAATCGCAACGTTGTCGGACCCGCTTTCGCTGTCTTGTTGAATAAAGGTGCGCCCGAGCGCGGCGGTTGCGCCCAAAACCGTAAACAGGTTCACATCCGCAATCTGAGTCGGAAGCTCCTCTGGCTCGTCAGTCCCGTTGAGGTTGAACCGTGTTTCGACAAACATAGCCATCTGTTCGAAGACCGTGTTCTGATCTTGCCAGTCAAGAAAGTTCGCCGGCGAGACGACATTCCGCATATTTCCCCTTGGGTTCGCTTCCCATACCATCACCAAACGGTCGGGATCAGTGTAAGGAAGTGAGCGCAGCAGCACCGCGTTCACAACGCTGAAGATGGCGGTGTTAGCGCCGATCCCTAAGGCCAGCGCGACCACTGCCACAGCGGTAAAACCGGGACGCTTGAGCAGGAGTCGCGAACCGTAACGAACATCGTTCCACAGTGCTTCCATCATTCACCTCCCGTTTGGTTCAGGGTTCAGGGTTCAGGGTTCAGGGTTCAGAGTTCAGAGTTCAGGGTTTGTGGTCCAGTGTCTAAACAGACGACGACACCTCTTGAATTCGGAACCCTGAACTCGGAACCCTGAACCCTGAACCTATTCATATCTCAACGCGATCATCGGGTCGACCTTCGTAGCCCGCCGCGCTGGAAGATAACAAGCGAGCAGCGCCACTGCCGTAAGCAGCAGCGCGATTAGCGCAAACGTCACCGAATCGGTAGCGCTCACGCCGTAGAGCAAACTAGACATCAGCCGCGTTCCGGCAAAGGCCGCAGCCAGGCCGATTCCCAGACCGAGCACAATCAGTTTCAAGCCCTGTCCGGCCACAAGCCTGATAATTCCGCCCGCGTCCGCACCGAGCGCCATGCGAATACCGATCTCGCGAGTGCGCTGGCTTACCGCGTAGGACATAACACCGAAGATCCCGATGGCTGCCAGGATCAAAGCCAGCAACCCGAAACTGCCCAGGAGCGTCGCGGCCACGCGCGCCGGAAAAAGCGGCAGAGCCATGTGCTCGGTCATCGTCTTGATGTTGTAGACCGGCAAATTGGCGTCGAGCTGTTGAAACTCGCTGCGCAGCGCGCCGATTGCGGATTGTGGCTCGCTCGCCGTGCGCACGACCAGCGTGAGATAGCTTCCGTTCTCCGGGCGCAGATTGACGTAGAGGAAAGGCGTTGGGCCTTCGCTCAGACTGAAGTACTTGCCATCTCTCATCAAACCGACGACTTCGATCCATGGGCCTGCGGCGCCTTCAAAGCTGAAGCGTTTGCCGAGCGCCGATTGACCCGGCCAAAAACGCCGGGCGAAGGTTTCATTCACAACCGCCGCGCGCGGTCTTGTATCACCGTCCTGTTCCGTGAAATCGCGGCCTTCCAGGACCTCCGCTCCCAGTGCCGGGATAAAGCCGGGGGATGCGCGCGAGGTCATTGCCTGCGGTATGTTCGCCCCGCGCTCCTGGGGCGCGCCTTCGACGAAGATGCTGTTGCTGTTTATGTTCATCGTGAGCGGCACGAAATCGGACATCCCCGCATGCTCCACGCCCGGCAATGCTCGCACACGTTCCATCAATTGGCGCTTGAACTCCTTGCTGCGAGGCCCATCGTAGCCTTGCAAGCCCAAATCGAAGGACAGCTCAATCGCATGGTGCGCAACGAAACCCGGACTGAGCAGCTGCGCGCTTTGCAGGCCGCGCAAAACCAGACCGGCACAGATCAACAGCAACAGCGATAACGAGACTTGAAAGACAACCAGACCATTGCGGAGCCAGGAACGGCGATAACCGCTGATGGACGTCTCATCCTTCAACGCAGGCACGAGGTCCGGGTTGGTAGCCTGCAGTGCGGGCAGCAGCCCGAACACCACGCCGGTGAGCACCGAGACGGCAGCAGTGAACAGCAGCACTCGATAGTCAATATGCAATTCAGTCGAAAGCGGAATGTCGATAGGTGGCTTGAAAGACATCATCGCATCCACCAACCAATACGCCAGCCCCAACCCAAGCACCCCGCCCAATGTTGCCAGGAGCACGCTTTCAGTGAGCAGTTGCCGGACGAGCCGAGAGCGGTTCGCGCCGATTGCCAGTCGAATCGCAATCTCCTTGCGCCTTTCGGTCGCGCGCGCCAGCAACAGGTTCGCAAGATTAGTGCAGGCGAGCAGAAGGACCAATCCGACTACCGCCATCAACACTCCGGCAAAGCCCACAATGGGACCGCGCATAAACGCACCGAACAAGCCTGGTGGCGAGAGTTCGATCGTTTTGTTTTCGTTCTCATTGGGATATTCGCGCTCAAGTTGCGCGGCGATGGTTTTGAGCGCCGCTTCAGCCTGCGGCGTAGTGACGCCCGGCTTCATGCGGCCCTGGACGAAGAAGTTGGAACTGTCGCGCATTTCAAGATACATGGCGCCCGGTTCGATCTGCGCCAGCATCATGATTGGAAACCATATCTCCGGCACGTAGCTGATCTCCGAACCGTAAAAGCCCTGTTCTGCGACGCCGATGATCGAAAAGCTTAGTCCGTTGACGATCACGCTCTTGCCAACCGCCTCCGGAGAGCCGGCGAATCTCTTTTGCCAGCAGTTGTAGGTGATGACCGCGACGGGATGCGCGCCTGGCGCCTTGTCGTCTTCCTGTGTAAAAAACCGGCCCAACCTGGGCTTCACCCCTAGAACGTCGAAGTAATTACCCGACACCAAATAACTCCACATCCGCTCATTCACGCCGTTGTTGCTCATACTGACAGCCGACATTCGATAGCACAGCAGGCCAGCGAGTGCGTCGTTGCGGTCACGATAGTCGCGGTAGTCGGGATATGAGAACGTCGGAACGTTGTTGTCACCAGTCGCAGAGACGCTGTTGACCGAAACCAGCTGCTCTGGCCTATCGACTGGCAGCGGTCGCAACAATACTGTATTCACCAAACTGAAGATCGCCGTGTTGGCGCCAATGCCCAGTGCCAGCGTGATAACTGCAATCGCACTCAAACCGGGCCGCTTGAGCAACATTCGCGAACCATAGCGAAGGTCTTGCCACATCGTGTTCATTTGAATCACCTCATATCTGGTTTCTGGTTTCTAGTTTTGGTCCTTCTTGGTGACGCGGCTCCAGTCTCATCCTTCGTTTCTGGTCGCTGTTTGGCTATTACGAAAATGTTCCGGTCCTGTCTGCACAAGTCAGAGTTAAGGATAGGAGCACATTGCAGGATCACAGGGCGGGAAGGGTGGTTTACCCCCGCTCCCAGATTCTCCTCTATTCTGATGAAGAGCGGGGGTAAACCACCCTTCCCGACCTGTGATCCTGCTCAATCGGCAATCCGCAGTCAATTAGCTCTGGACCATGTCTTCAATCGGAAATCGCCCAATCGCCAATCGCCAATTGTGTTCATTCGTACCTCAATGCGACCATCGGATCTACTTTCGTCGCGCGGCGCGCCGGGAGGTAACATGCCGCGAGCGCCACACCTGTTAGTAGCAGCGACACGACAGCAAAGGTCAGCGGATCGGTCGCAGTGACGCCAAACAGCAAACTGTTCATCAGCCGAGTCAATGCAAACGAACCAGCAAGACCAATCACGATCCCGATAAACGAGAGAAGCATGCCCTGACGGATGACCAGCCGCAGCACATCGTTCTGCTGGGCGCCGAGCGCTACGCGAATGCCGAACTCGCGCGTGCGCTGCTCCACCGCATACGACATCACGCCATAGAGTCCTACCGCCCCGAGCAGCAACGCGATAACCGCAAACAAGCTCACTAGCAACAAGCTAAAGCTGCGCGGCGCAGTCGATTCGTCGAGTATCGATGCGAGCGCCCGAACGTTTCCCAGGGGCTGGTCCCGATCCATCGTTTGCACCTCCCGCTTGATCGCGGCGACGAAACCTTCAGGTGCAGAATCAGTCTTCACGATCAGGTCCATCACGCGAGTTAAGTCGGCAAGCCATTTCGGATTGATCTGCATCCAGGGACGGTAAATTCCGGGACGCCCTTCTACTTCCAGACCTTGATGCCGAACGTGGCGCACAACCCCGACGATCTCGCGCCACGGTTCGGCGTCGCCCCCGAACCGCAGTCGTTTGCCAAGCGCGTTGTGCGGAGAGCCGCCCTCGAAGTGCCCGCGGACAAAGTTCTCGTCGACGATGATCACCGGAGGCGAGTCGGCGGTGTCGCGCTCGGTGAAGTAGCGACCGGTCAAGAGAGCAATTCCCAATAGGTGATGATAGTCCTCGCTGACGGATTGATTGACAGCGACGAACCAGTCTCCAGGCTTCTGCGGCTCGGGTTGCCCTTCGATCCAGTAGCCGTTATCGCTGCCGCGACCGAGCGGGAACCCACTGGCCACGCTTACCTCCCGCACACCCGACAACCCTGATACCCGGCGCATCACCTCTTTGAGAAAACCCGTGGTCTGTGCCGCTTCGCGATACTTTGCGTCGGGCAAGCGCAGGCGCAGCGTCAGCACGTTTCTGGCGTCAAACCCCGGGTCCACCTGCATCAGCCGTCGAAAACTCTTAACTAACAGACCTGCGGCAACAAGCAACATCAGCGAGAGCGCCACTTCGCCGATCACCAAAGCAGCGCGCAACCGCCGAGCGCCCGCGCTGCCAGAAGAATGCCGCCCGCCTTCTTTAAGCGCATCGTTCAAGTCAACTTTAGAAGTTTGAAGCGCGGGTGCGAGCCCGAACGTGATTCCAGTCAACAGCGTCACCACGAGTGTGAAGCCGAGCGCACGCGGATCGACGGTGATGTCTTCCAGCCGCGGCAGGCTGTCCGGATTGAACTTGATTAGAAGGTCAACTCCCCAGATGGCAATCAGCAAGCCGAGCGCCCCGCCGGCAGTTGCAAGCACCACGCTCTCAGTCAACAACTGCCGCACGACGCGCCAACGTCCGGCGCCAAGCGCGATCCGCACAGCCATCTCCCTTTGGCGCGAGGCGGCTCGCGCGAGCAGGAGATTCGCGACGTTGGCGCAGGCGATCAACAACACCAGCCCCGCCACCGCGAAGATCACCAACAAGGCTGGCCGCGAATCGCCGACGTAGTCATCAAGGAACGAGCTCAGCGCAACGCCGTTGCCCGTGTTCGACGCTGGATACTGGTTCTCGAGCTGTTCAGAGATCGTCTTCATTTCAGCCCGCGCTTGCTCGAGAGTAACGCCGGGTTTCATCCTGCCCGTAACAAACAGACCGGGATGCGAGTGACGATCACCCATATATCGCTGCCCGGTAAGGTGGCCAAGCGGAATAAAGAAATCGTTAGTCAGATTGGTCTGGCCATAAAAGTCAAAACCCTTCGGCATTACACCGATGACCGTCCAGCCTTCACTGTTATAGAAGATTGTCTTACCGATCAGATTCGGATCTCCACCATAGTACCGCTGCCATAAGCCGTAGCTGAGGACCATCACGCGTTCCGCGCCCAGTTTGTCTTCATCTTCATCAAAGAAGCGCCCGAGCTGCGGCCGCACTCCGAGAGTCGGAAAGAAACTGGCCGTGACCCAGCGGCCGATCACTCGCTCGGGTTCGCCCTCTCCTGTCAGGACCCCGCCGGCAGGCATGCGCGCGGCAAGGTTTTCAAAGACCGTCTGCTGCGCTCGCCAGTCCAGATAGTTTGGATAAGCGACGGCCATTGCCGGCTCTCTCTCGGAGCTTTCATAGAGCGCAACCAGCCGTTCCGGCTCAGGAAAAGAAAGCGACTTGAGTAGGACGCCGTTGACCACGCTGAATATTGCCGTGTTGGCGCCAATACCAAGCGCGAGCGCCAACACAGCCACCGCCGAAAAGCCTGGGCTCCTCAACAGGGTGCGAATAGCGTATCGAGCGTCATTCAGCAACGTTTCCATCAGTCCTCCGGGGATAGGTTCAGGGTTCAGGGTTCAGGGTTCAGGGTTCAGGGTTCCGGGTTCAGGGTTCAGGGTTCAGGGGTTCAGGGTTCAGAGTTTCTGATTTCCGGTTTTTCGTTTCTGGTTCTTCATTCCGATAACGGCCACCCTAAACCAGAAACCATAAACCAGAAATCAGAAACCCTGAACCCGGAACACTGAACCCGGAACCCGGAACCACGAACCCGGAACCACGAACCCGAAACCTGCCCTATTCATACCTCAGCGCTATCATCGGATCGACCTTTGTCGCGCGGCGCGCGGGCACGTAGCTTGATAACAGCGCCACAGCGGCTAGCGTCAACGGGATAACCGCAAACGTCAGAGGGTCGGTCGTGCTTACTTCGAACAACAGGCTTTTCATCACTTGAGTCAAAGCGAGCGCGCCAGCTAAACCTATGCCCACGCCTGCGAGCACGAGCTTCAATCCGTGACCTACCACAAGCCTGAGCACGTCTGCCCGTCCCGCGCCGAGCGCCATCCGAATTCCGATTTCATGCGTGCGCTGGGCGATCGAATATGAGAGCACCCCGTAGATTCCAACTGACGCCAGAATCAGCGCCACTGCGGCGAAGATACTGAGCAACAGCATGTTCAAACGCCTTCCGGCGACTGAATCGTCGAGGATCCGGCGCATGGTTTGAACGTTCGCGACGGCGATGTCTTTATCAACCGAAGCAATCTGCTCGCGGACCAGATCAGTCACGTATTTCGGGTCACCGGCCGAGCGCAGGGTGATCGACATCGTGTTCCAGCTGTCCTGGCGATGCGGCACATAGACCAATGACTGAAGCTTGTCGTCGCGCCCGAAATAGCGGACGTCTTGCACTACGCCGACAATTTCGCGCAGAACGTTCTCATCCCTCCAGGACTTGATCCGCCTGCCTAACGCATCAGATTCGCCGAACATTGCGCGTGCCATGGTCTCGTTGATGATGATGACCTGGGTGCTCTCGGCTGTGTCGCGGCTGGAAAAATCGCGGCCCTTCGTCAGCCGGATCCCAAGAGTACCGAAGTAACCCGGGGAGACCACGTTCCACTGACCCTCATATTGAACTCCAGTGGGAGGCGGCGGCGTGCCTTCGATGAGGAACACCCGCCCGAGATAGAACCCCCCTCCGCCAAGCGGAAGAGCCGAGCTTGCGGCGACCGATTGTATACCTGGCTGCGACTCAAGCCGGCCGATTACTCTTTCGTAGAACCCGGCGACGTCCGCCAGCTTCGCGTACCTTGATCTGGGTGCGGTGATATCAAGAGTCAAGAGGTTATCCACGTCGAAACCAGGATCAACCTTTTGCAATCTCAGGAAGCTTCTGATCATCAATCCCGCGCCTACCAGCAAGACCAGCGAGAGAGCTACTTCGGCTATCACCAGCAGGCTGCGTATGCGTTGTCCGCGCGCCCCTCCGGCTGTGCCACGACCGCCCTCTTTCAACGTTTCATTTAGATCGGGTTTTGAAGCGTGCACCGCGGGAATAAGACCAAATATGATAGAGGTAACAATCGAGACCGCGGCGACGAACGCGAGCACGCCGCCGTCGATTCCCGCTTCGGAGAGTCGAGGAATGCTGGCCGGAGCCATGACTTTCAAGACGTCTACTCCCCAGAGTGCCAGGAGAAGCCCCAGCCCTCCTCCCACGAATGAAAGCAAAAAGCTCTCTGTCAGGAGTTGACGAATCAAGCGAGTCCGGCCTGCGCCGAGCGCCGTGCGGATCGCGATCTCCCGCTCGCGAGTCGCGGCGCGGGCCATCAGCAGGTTGGCCACGTTGACGCACGCGATAAGCAGCACAAAGCCGACCGCTCCAAGCATGACTATGAGCGCGAGGCGCAGTTCCGGCCCGACTATCCATTCGCGCAAGGTGAAGGCTCTTCCGGTCACGCCCGCGCGCGAATCCGGATTCTCCTGCTCGACGCGGCTAGCGATCGCCTTGATGACCGCGGTGGCCTGCTCGATGGTCACTCCGGGCTTCAGTCGCGCTACTGCGTTCCAGATTTGGTTATCGCGACGCATCGCCCACTCCGGCGGAGTACCCCCGAATCCAAGCGGACTCCAGACCTCTATCGTATCCGGCCATTGCGAGTCTTTGGGCATGACGCCGACGACGGTCGCCGGACGGCCGTTGATCATCACTGATTGATCGAGGACAGAAGGGTCTCCGCCGAATCGGCGCTGCCATAATCCGTAACCCAACACGATCACGCGGGGGCCGTTGGGCAGTTGCTCTTCGCGAAGAAAGACCCGGCCCAAAAGCGGGTCCGCGCCCATCACCCGGAAATAGCCCTCGGAGACAATACCTGCCTGAACCCGCACGGGGTCGCCGTTGCCGGTCAGGTCTACGCTCACCGCGCGGAAAGCCGCTACGCTTTCAAAGACGTCTTCTTCCTTTTCCCAATCGACCACGTCGGCGTAGGTAACGCTTCCTCGGTCATAGGATCCTGGTTTGACCGTTGCCGGTACGATCAGGCGATCAGGGTCGCTGTAAGGCAGAGCGCGCAGCAATACGGCATTGACGACACTGAAGATGGCGGTGTTGGCGCCGATGCCCAGTGCCAGCGCTATCAGGGCCACAAAAGTAAACCCCGGCTTCCTTACCAGCATTCGCGAACCGTAACGCAAGTCTTGAATCAAAGTCTCCATAAGCCCTCGAGGTTGGTTCGGGGTTCCGGGTTCCGGGTTCAGGGTTCAGGGTTCGAGGTTCCAGGTTTCCAACCACGATCGTTAAACCATGAACTCTGAACCCTGAACCCGGAACCCTGAACTCTGAACCTATTCGTATCTAAGCGCTATCATCGGATCGACCTTTGTGGCGCGACGCGCCGGTAGATAACAAGCCAACAGCGCTACCGACGCCAGCAGCACCGCAATAACCGAAAAGGTCATGGGGTCTGTCGCGCTCACACCATAGAGCAAGCTCGCCATTATGCGGGTCAGTGCGAACGCCGCCGCCAATCCTATACCCACTCCAGCCAACGCGAGCGTCATCCCCTGCTTCACGACCAACGAAACGACGTGAGAAGTCTGTGCTCCTAGCGCCATCCTCACCCCCAGCTCATGCGTGCGCTGAGCGACCGAGTAAGACATCACGCCGTAGATCCCGACCGCTGAGAGCACCAATGCCACACCGGCGAAGATGCTCAGCAGCAGCATGTTGAATCGACGCTGCGCGATCGAATTCGAGAGCAGCTCCTCCATCGTGTGAATGTTTGAGATCGGCTGGTCGGCTTTCACTGCGAGCACTTCGTTTCGCGCCGCCGCGACTAGGTTGAGCGGATCGCCCGTCGTGCGCACGACCATAGTCATGAAGAACGAGGGGGACTGAGTAAACGGAATGTACATTTCAGCCTTCGAACTGGCGTCCAGCGCCGAATGCTTGACGTCTCTCACAACTCCAACGATCTCGCGCCAATTGGGCGCGTTGTTGGTGCGATCGAAAGCTACTCTCTTGCCGATCGGGTCTTCGTCAGGCCAGTAGGCGCGCGCCAGTGCTTCATTGATGACCACGACTCGGGGCGCGTTGGAGCCGTCCCGCTCGGTAAGCCCGCGGCCTCTCAGCAAAGATATGCCCATGACTTTGAAATAATCCGAGCTGATCCAGCGCGGACCAGAGATGTTCGGATCACCAGCCGGAGCGGGCGGGCGTCCCTCGATGCCAAACCCCATGCCCTCTTCCGCGCCGCTGAGCGGTAGAGGATAGACCGCGCCGGCGGACTCCACGCCGGGCAGCGATTGCAGCCGGGATACGATCTGCTCAAAGAAAGCGGCTTCCTGCGGACCGGTGTACTTGTTTCGCGGCAGCCCAACGTCGAGTGTCAGAACGTTCTGCGTATTCAAACCCGGATCGACGTTGAGCAAGGTGACGAAGCTGCGGATCATCAGCCCCGCGCCGATCAACAGCACCAGCGACAGGGCAACTTCCGAGACGACCAGCATGCTTCGGAAGCGGTTATGACGAAACCCGACAGATGATGCGCGACCGCCCTCTTTGAGCGCGTCGTTGAGGTCGGGCTTCGAGACCTGGATTGCCGGTGCTAAACCGAAACCGATTCCTGTGAGCAGCGAGATCGCCAGCGTGAACGCAAAGACGCGCCCATCAATGCTAATCGAATCAACCCTCGGCAGGTTGCCCGGGCTGATTGTCAGGAGCAGGTCGATCCCCCGCAGCGCGAGCAGCAGACCCAGTGTCCCTCCTACCAGGGACAGAAGCACACTCTCGGTGAGCAACTGCCTGATCACCCGCAAGCGGCTTGCGCCGAGCGCAGTGCGGATCGCCATCTCCTTTTGACGCGAGGCTGCTCGGGCCAACAGCAGATTGGCGACATTTGCGCAGGCGATCAAAAGTACAAAGCCTACTGCCCCCAGAAGCACCAGCAACGCCGTGCGCACTTTTCCGATGACTTGCTGATGCAGCGAGACAAGGAAGACTTCCTTGTTGGTATTGGTCTGCGGATACTGCTGCTTCAAGCGTTCCGAAACAGCGTCCATTTCAGCGCCGGCTTGCTCGACGGTGACCCCCGGCTTTAGGCGCGCGACCACTGCAAGGAAATTCCGGCCCCGGTTGGTCGCCTGTGCCGGCGACCAGGCCAGCGTTGTGTAGAAGTCCGCCTGACGCGGAAACTGGAACCCAGCCGGCATCTCGCCTTTGCGCGGGAATTGAAAGCCTCGGGGCAGCACCCCTACAACGGTGTAGGGTTCATCATTGAGCGAGAGCTTCTGACCTATGATGTTCGGGTCAGAACCGAAGCGGCGTTCCAAAAGCCCGTGACTGATGACCACGACGCGTTCGGCGCCCGGCTGGTCATCTTCGGGCGTGAAAGTTCGCCCGAGCTTCGGCTCGACACCCAGCAACGAGAACAGGCTCGCCGACGCGCGCACGCCGCCAAGAAACTCGGGCTCACCGGCGCCGGTGATGTTGAACGGCTGAGTTTGAAACGCGGCGATCTGTTCGAAGACCTGGTTCTGGTCACGCCAGTCGATGAAGTCAGCAGCCGAGACCGGGAATTCCGTAGCGCCCGATCGAGCTTGAAGCAAAGGTCTCCTGCTCCAGACCATCATCAGGCTCTCTGGGTCTTTGTAGGGCAGGGCTCGCAACACCACGCCGTTAACGACGCTGAAGATTGCGCTGTTGGCGCCGATTCCCAGAGCGAGCGCGATGACTGCTACCGCGGTAAAGCCCGGCCGCTTGAGCAACAGGCGAGCACCGTACTTCAAATCCTGTATGAGTGTTTCCATAAATATGTCTCCGGTTAGTGTTAGTGGTTCATAGTTTCTGGTTGTGCGGCAATTCCGCAGTAAGTTACAATCAGCGTATTGAAATTCAATCGGCATTGGCGCCGCTTATGAGCACGCAAACACTGACCTATTACGAAATCGTTTCCCAGCTTCCGTACGATACTGTCGTCACCTTCCACAACGTAACGTGGGAAGAGTACGAAGAACTGCTCGAGCAAGTCGGCGAACCTGCCGGGCTGCGCATCAGCTACGATGACGGAACCCTGAAAGCTATGACTCTTTCTAATGAACACGAAAAATACGCACGCTTCATTGAAAAACTGGTTGCTACGATCACCATCAGGCTCCGAATTAACATTCTTTCGTTTGGTTCGGCAACTATGAAAAGAAAACCCAAAGGCAACGAGCCTGACGCCTGTTTCTACGTGCAGTCCGCAGACGCCATAGGCAATCGAGTCGATATTGACCTCGCAGTTGACCCGCCGCCCGACATTGCTGTTGAAGTGGACATCCATCACGATTCTCAAGACAAGTTTTCAATCTACGCCGCCTTTGGCGTGCCCGAGATCTGGCGCTTTGACGGTCAAGAGGTGACCATCTACCTGCTTGACCAGGACCGCTACCACCAAGCGGAAGCAGGCCGCGCGCTTCCGTTATTGACCGGCGAGATCCTCACCCAATTCCTCGCGCGCATGCGCGACGAAGGCGAATTCTGTGCGCTCCTGGCCTTTGACGAGTGGCTTCAGTCGCAGCGGTCGTAGCTCGCTTCGATCATTTTCACTCATACCTCAGCGCCACCATCGGGTCTACCTTCGTCGCGCGCCGCGCCGGAATATAACAGGCCAGCAGCGCCACGCTCGTCAGCAGAAAAGCGATCACTGCAAACGTCAACGGATCGGTCGCGCTGACGCCAAACAACAAACTCACCATCAACCTGGTCAACCCGAACGCAGCGACCAATCCGATTACCACGCCGATCAAGGCCAGGATCATCCCTTGCCCTATCACCAGCCTGAACACGTCGCCCGCTTGAGCGCCAAGCGCCAGACGGACGCCGATCTCATGCGTTCGCTGGCTAACGGAGTAGGCAATAACACCGTAGATTCCAATCGCGGCCAACACCAGAGCCACTCCAGCAAAAAGACCCAGCAGCAGCAAAGTAAACTTTGAATCCGAAAGCGATCTACCGAGCAGCTCGTCGATGGTTCTTACGTTGCTGACCGGCTGATCCGGGTCGAGCGAGTTCACCTTACTCTTGATCGCCGATGCTACTGCCGCCGGCGCAGTCTCGGTACGCACCGCGAGCATCATCGAGTTGGTCCACCCTTCGCGCCTGTACTGATGATACGGCGCGTAGACCATCGCCGAAGGCGGTTGATTCAAACTGCGGCCTTTGACATCGGCCACCACTCCGACAATCACCCGGCGGGGAGACCGATTCGCGGGGTTTTGGGCATCGGGCGGAAGCAGGTATTCCGGTGGTCCCATCCAGATTGTTCTACCGAGGGGGTCCTCGTTGGGGAAGAAACGTCGCGCGAGCGTCTCGTTTATGATCGCCACCGGCTGCGAGTCCTCGTTGTCCTGTGGAGTGAACTCGCGGCCTTGCTGGAGGGCGACGCCAAAAGTCCGGAAGTAGTCGTGGCCGATTAGCCCAAAACGCACGAGCGGAACCTGATCAATCGACGGCGGCGCCGGGCCGCCTTCAACGCTGAAGAACTTACCCCATCCGGTTCCGGCCCCAAGCGGCAGAATGGTGCCTATCGTCGCGCTCTTCACGCCGGGCAATGCTTCCACCCGCGTGAGCAATTGATCGAAGAAAGCCATCGCCGCCGGGCGCGGATCGTCCGCATTGATCGGGATCGGATACTTCGCGTCGGGCAAGGGCACGCCCATCGTCAATACGTTGCGTGCGTTGAACCCCGTGTCTGCCTCGCGCAGTCTGATGAAGCTCCTTGCCATCAGCCCTGCACCGATCAGCAGCACCAGGGCCAACGCGACTTCTGATACCACCAGCAACTTGCGCAGCGTGCCCTGCCTTTTGCTGCCGATTCCGCTGCGTCCGCCTTCGTTGAGCGCCTCTTGCACGTCCTCCCTTACCGATTGCAGCGCGGGCAAAAGCCCGAAGAGAAGAACCGTCAGCAGGGAGACCACAAATGTAAAGGCCAGAACCCGGCCGTCGACGCCGATTGCGTTGTATCGCGGCAGCGATGCGGGCAGCAGCGATGAAATCAACTCGATGCCCCAATTCGCCAACAGCAGTCCAGCCGCCGCGCCAAGTAGTCCAATCGGCAAACACTCACTCACCATCTGGCGAATCAACCGCGTGCGGCTTGCGCCTAAGCTGGCGCGAATCGCCAGTTCCTTCTCTCTGGCGGCAGCGCGTGCCAGCAGGAGGTTAGCTACGTTGACGCACGCCACCAGCAACACAAACGCGACCGCGCCTAACAAAACCAACAACGCCGCGCGTGACTCGCCGACAAGCTGCTCCTGTACAGGCACCACCGATGCGCCGAGACCTTTGTTTCCCGGGTCCTGCGCTTCCATCCTGAGCGCGATGGCGCTGACGTCGTCTTGAGCCTGCTCGCGCGTCACGCCCGCCTTAAGCCTGCCGACAAGATTGACGAAGTGATTGTTGCGCGTGTCCAAACTGTCGCCGGGCGGAAAAGCAATCGGTCTCCACAGGTCCACTTCGGGGAGGTTGTCGAAGAAGGGCATGCCGGGCGGCATCACTCCGGCGACGATGAAGCTCTCGCCGCCGAGTTTGATATCGCACCCGATGATGTCTCGATTGCCGCCGAAACGCCGCTGCCACAATCCGTGGCTTAGCAACACCGTACGGTGCTGGCCGAATTGGTTCTCTTCGGCTGCGAATGTGCGGCCGAATTGAGGAGCTACCCCGAGCACGTCGAACAGGTTGTGGGTGATGTAAGCTCCCTGCACGCGCTCGGGCTCGTTGTTGGCGGTGGAAAGATTGAAGTCGCCGTAGTAAAACCCGCCCAGTCCCTCGAAGCTCTGATTCTGGTCGCGCCACTCGCGGTAATTGGGCATCGCGCTTCCGGATTGCGGAACACCCTGCGCGTGCATCGTCGACCATAGAAACACCAGCCGTTCGGCTGCCGGGTACGGAAGCTGTCTGAGCAGGACCGCATCGACCACGCTGAAGATCGCCGTGTTCGCGCCTATCCCGAGCGCCAGCGTTAAAACCGCGATGGTCGCAAAGCCGGGCTTCTTCCGGAGCATTCGCAGACCAAAGCGCAGATCCTGCCATAACATTGACATGACTTTCCTCCGCATGTTGAGGTTCCGGGTTCCGAGTTCAGGGTTCAGGGTTGAAGCGCATGGAGTTCCCGCTTTAGCCTGGTAGTACCTTCCTACGGCGATGCACAACCAGGCTAAAGCCTGAACTCCATGCGCTTCTGCCCTGAACTCTGAATCCCGAACCCTGAACCCGGAACCCTGAACTCTGAACCTATTCGTACCTTAGGGCCACCATCGGATCGACCTTCGTCGCGCGCCGCGCTGGCACGAAACTGGCCGCCAGAGCCACCCCTGTCAGCAGCACCGAGATCACGACAAAGGTCAACGGATCTGTCGCGCTCACTCCGAACAGCAAGGTTGACATCACTCGCGTCACCGCGACCGCGCCCGCCAAACCCACGCCCACTCCGATCAAGGCCAAGATCAGCGCGTTTCCGACTACGCTCTTGAACACATCGCCGGGCCTCGCGCCCAGCGCCATCCGTATGCCGATCTCGCGCGTGCGCTGAGTCACGAGGTAAGACATCACACCGTAGAGCCCTACCGCGGCAAGCACAAGTGCGAGCCCCGCAAACACCGAAAGCAGAATCGTGTTGAATCGAGGGCTGGCGACCGATTGCGAAACCAATTGCCGCATCGGCTGCATGTTGACCGCGCTGATGTTCGGATCAGCCGACGACACCGCGCTGCGCACGCTGGCCATCAACGCCCCGGGGTCCGATGATGTTCGAACCATCACATACGACCAGAGGAACTGCGTTTGTGGGAACGGAGTATAGATCTCCTGCTGTGCGGTGTCGTCGAGTCCTTGATATTTGACGTCGCCGACGACGCCGACTATCGTGCGCCAATCATCCGACTGCTCAGGATTGACCAGCTTCAGATGCTTGCCGATTGGATCGTCGTTTGGGAACAGCGCGCGCGCCATGCTGTGATTGATGGCAACCACTTTCGGGGCGCCGTCGCTGTCACGCTCATCGAATTCGCGCCCCTGAATCAGTGGAGTGCCGAGCGCGCGGAAATAATTAGAGGTGACCGCCAGGAAGTAGGCTGTGTTTGCCCCGGCCTCTGTCAGGTCCTGCCCCTCGATGGCGAACCTGGTTCCGCGCTGCGCAGTCACCGGGGGAAGCCCGGTCCCGCCTCCGGCAGCAACCACTCCGGGAATCTGCTCGAGCCTCGCCAGCGCATCCCGAAGCACCGCTACACGGCGCTGCGGTTCTTTGAAGCGGAACAGCTCCAGGCTCATCGTCATCAGGTTGTCGGCTACGAATCCGGGATCCGAGCTCAACAGCCGATTGAAGCTCTTGATCAGCAACCCCGCACCTATCAATACCACCAACGACAGAGCGATCTCAGCCACGACCAGTCCGCTTCGCACCCGCCTCCCCCACGCACTTCCGCTGAGTCCGCGCGCGCCTTCTTTCAGCGCGTCGCTCAGATTGAACCGTGTGGCCTGCAGCGCCGGAACAACTCCGAAAATCATGCCGGTCAGCACCGCAACGCCGAGCGTGAAAAGCAAGACCGGAGAGTTGATATTAATGTCGCTGATCCGAGGGATATCATTCGGGCTCAGACTCGTGAGGACGTCGATCCCCCACACCGCGACGAGCAAGCCGAGCGCGCCGCCGACGACTGACAGCAGAACGCTTTCAGTCAAAAGCTGTCGCGCTACTCGCCAGCGTCCCGCGCCGAGCGCCGTGCGAATCGCAATCTCCCGTTCGCGAGCAGTCGTGCGGGCGAGCATCAGGTTCGCTACGTTGGCGCATGCGATAAGCAACACAAAACCAACCGTTCCCAACAGAACCATCAGGGCCGGTCTTATACTGCCGACGATGCGCTCATAAATCGGCGTAAAGGCGATCCTTATTCCGGCGTTGGTATCCGGATGGTCTTGCTCGATGCGTGCGGCGATCGCGTCGATTTCTGCCTGGGCCTGAGATAGAGGGACGCCGGGTTTCAGCCTTGCGAGCGTGCGAAAGATTCGAAGCTGCCGGTTCTCCGCTTGCTTTGGAGCTTGACCAAGAGCCGAACCGAACGTGACCCAGAGTTTGAATTGAGAGCTGGGAAACTGGAACTCCGCCGGCATCACTCCCACGATTGTGTGGCTGGTACCGCCGAGGTCCACGCTACGGCCGAGCACTTCAGGATCGCCGCCGAAGCGCTGTTGCCACAGGTCGTAGCTCAACACTACAAGCGGCTCGCGATCTTCTTCTGCGGTGAAGGTCCTGCCGATTGCGGCGTGCCCCAGCATCGGGAAGAATCCGGGCGACACGACGGCGCCTAACGCCTGGTGCGACTCTCCACCAACCGTCATGCTGTACTGGTTACTAGCCCATATCGTCATCTCGTCAAACACCTGATTCGCTTCCTTTACTTCGCGGTAATCAGGCACCGACACGCTGGCAACGAGAAGCCGATCCGCGTCGCGATAAGGCAGCGGCCGCAGCAGCACTCCGTACACGACGCTGAAGATCGCCGTGTTCGCGCCAATGCCCAGCGCCAGCGCGACCACCGCGACGACGCTGAACCCTGGATTCTTCGTCAGCATTCGAATCCCATACCGCAGGTCTTGCCAAAGAGTTTCCAAGCATCACCTCTATTTCAGGTTCAGGGTTCGCGGTTCAGGGTTCAGAGTTCAGGGTTCAACTCCGAACTCTGAACCCTGAACCCGGAACCCGGAACCTACTACTCGTATCTCAGCGCCACCATCGGGTCGACCTTCGTGGCGCGGCGCGCTGGCACATAACAGGCTCCCAGAGCCACTCCTGCCAGGATCAGCGAAACAACCACAAACGTCATCGGGTCGGTAGCGCTTATGCCAAAGAGCAACCCGCCCGCTACGCGTGTTAGAGCAATTGCAGCGGCCAACCCTATGGCAATACCACTGAACGTGAGCATCAAGCCCCGACCCACGATCAACCTCAGAATATCCTGTGAACGCGCGCCAAGCGCCATGCGAACCCCGATCTCGCGTCTCCGCTGGGTCACCGAATAACTCATAAGTCCGTAAATGCCAACTGTGGCCAGAAGCAGCGCGAGCGAGCCGAAAATACCAAGCAGAGTGGCGATCAATCTCTCTTGCGACAATGCCTCGCTGATGTGCTCGGTCATCGTCTTGATGTCGAAAACCGTTAGGTTTCTATCGAGATCCTGAATCTCAGCCCTCAAAGCACTGGACAACTCAGCCGGGTCGCCGGCGGTCCGCACGATCAGCGTTAATCGAGGAGCGAGGTTCTGAGCTAAGGGTAGATATATATACGGGAGAGACGCTTCGCCTATCGTTCGGTATTTTCCTGTCTTAACAACGCCGACAATTTCGGTAAATGGTCCGGTGGGCCCGCTGAGGCTTATGCGTTTGGCAATCGCGTTCTGATCTGGCCAGTAGCGCTGTGCCATCGCATCGTTGATGATCGCCACTCGCGGCGAGGAATCGGTGTCTTGTGCGTTGAAATCACGACCCTGCAAGCGCGGTATCCCCATCGTTTGAAAGTAATTCAGCGCGATGGTGTTCATGTTCAGCTCCGTATCCTCGCCGGGCTGAGCTTGATAGCCTTCAATAGAAACCCTGCCACGCATCCCCCCACCACTGACCGGCACGAAGGATGTCGCACTCACCGATTGCACTCCGGGGAGCGCCGCAAGGCGCCCCTCGAGTTGTTCGTTGAAAGCTCTCTGCTGAGCCGGGTTGTAGCCTTGAAGTCCAAGATCAACGGAGGCGAGCAACGCACTGCGCGTTTCAAATCCGAGATCTGTGCGGTAGGCGTTCTGCAGGCTTCTCAAGAAAAGGCCCGATCCAATCAGCAGAAGCAGGGACAAGGCAACCTGCGATACGACGAGCATGTCGCGCAAGCTGAAGCGGCGAACCGGTCGATTGCCGATTTCAACCGAGTCTTTGAGCGCCGGAACCAGGTCGAGCTTGGATGCCTGGATCGCGGGCGCAAGCCCGAACAGCAGTCCGGTTAATAACGAGATCATCAACGTGAAGCCCAGCACCCATCTATCTAAACCCGGATCGAGCGCGGGAGGCAGGTTGAACAGGAGAATCAAGTCGCTCATCCAGGCGCTCATCAGCAATCCAACTGCGCCACCCATCAGCGCGAGCAGCGAGCTTTCGGTGAGCAACTGGCGAATCAGCCGACCGCGTGGCGCTCCCAGAGCCAGCCGAACGGCAATTTCTTTGCGGCGGGATTCGGCCCGAGCAAGCAGTAGATTGGCGACGTTGGCGCAGGCAATGAGCAGGACAAATCCAACCACCGCCATGAGCAGTTGGCTCATTCGCCTGGTAGTCGCGCGCGCATTGGGATTGACCGTCGCCGCCTCGCTCGCTGGAACGAGCGACATTGGCCGGGCCTTGTCGGGTTGCTGCAATGTTCCCCGGTTTGTTTGCGGGTAGGCCTCCGCCAGTTGCGCGGCGATCGTGTCTATGTTTGATTGCGCCTGCTCCATTGTGACCGCGGGTTTAAGCCTGCCAATCACTCTAAGCCAGCGCGAGCCTCGACGGGTGAGTAAATCAGAGCGCGCGGAAGCAGGTTGAAGCCGACCCATCATGGCCATTGGAAGCCAGAGTTCGACGTCCGCCGCAAGGTTTGTTCCCCTAAAGCTTTCGGCGGCGATTCCGACTACTGTGAAGCCCTGATTATTGAGCGCGACAGTTTTTCCGATGATGCCGGGGTCGGAGCCAAATCGCCGTTTCCAGTTTTGATAGCTCAGAACAACAACTGGATTTGGGGCTTGCGCCGTGTCGTCTTCGGAAACCAATGTCCGGCCGAGAAGCACTTTGCCCCCTAATACTGAAAAGTAGTTGCCCGAGACGGTTGCTCCCCTGATTCGCTGAGGGTGATCGCCGGCGCTCAGAACCATGCTGTCTTCTCTGTAGGCAGCGAGACCCTCGAAGACCTCATTGCTGTCCCGATAATCGATGTAATCGGGATAAGACGAAGTTCCATATCGAGTGCTGCTAAAATCGCTGGTGAAGACGGAGATGAGTCGCTGAGGCTCTTCAACGCCGGGCAGCGGCCGCAACAAAAGAGCGTAGACGAGGCTGAAGATCGTTGTGTTAGCGCCGATGCCCAGAGCGAGCGCGACCACTGCAACGATTGCGAAGAGCGGGCTCTTTCTGAACATGCGAACACTGTATCGAAGGTCCTGCAGCAAGGTTTCCATCAAGTCTCCTTAAACTTGGTTCAGGGTTCGTGGTTCAGGGTTCAGGGTTGAACCCGGAACCCGGAACTCCGAACCCGGAACCTACTACTCGTATCGCAACGCGACCATCGGGTCCACTTTCGTCGCGCGACGCGCCGGCAAATAACAAGCGAGCAGCGCGACATTGGCAAGCAACACCGAAATTACTACAAATGTGACGGGATCGTGCGGACTGACGCCGTAGAGCGCACCCGACAGGAATCGCGTCAATGCCAGCGCGCCCATCAGACCGAGGCTTAGACCTATGAGTACCAACGCGGCGCCACGCCCGATCACCAGTTTGAAGATGTCGCGCGGTCGAGCGCCCAATGCCAGACGCCTTCGAAACCGCTACCAGTGTGAAGCCGCGGCTTTTTCGCAACATCCGAAAAGCGAAGCGAAGATCCTGCAAGACAGTTTCCACTATTCCACCGCAGTTGAAGGGTTCAGGGATCGTGGTTTCGGGTTCAAGACTTTGACGAGCCGGTCGGGCTGCTTGACTGGACGCGGCATTAGCAGCACGGCGTTGACTATTTCTTTTCCATCTTCGATCATCAATCCTCGATCCGGGTTCGAACGCCGCCTCTTGGCACACTTTTAGGCACTACCTTAGCGAGATGAGAGCCAATCGCGTGCCAGTGTCATCGATATGCTTAAGTAGCGGAATAAACGTGACATCGCGTCGGGCGGGCGAATCAGCGAGCATTGACAACTGTCCGCTTGCAGGAGGAGCTTTCCCAGAATCGGAGAGGGGCTCCGAACTCGCTTGCAAGTCACCAGCTTCAATCAAAGCACAAACGAGAGCACCGCAGGGATTTCTCCGCGACGTTGACAGAGACGTCCAGACGTCTTAGACTCGCGCTTATGTCGAGTCGCGCAAGACGCAAAAGCAGAAACCGACGGCGCCCGGGTGAAGTGCGCGACGCGATTATATCGATACTATCCAATAAGCCACGGGGTGCGTCTATTCTGGAGATTGAAGAGGGTGTGCGTCGACTTATAGGCGATTCCGCTTCGTCAAGTATTCGGTCTTACCTTCGGCTTAACTCTGAGTCGCTTTTCCGGCGCGAGGACCGAGGCATTTACTCAATCCGTGAGACTGCCGCTCTGTATGAAGAACACCCTGGCGAAACGCGGCAGAGCGCTTCATTTAAGGAGTTTGCATTCGGTCGCGCGAAGCTCGTCGAAGCAGACTGCTTTGAGTGGTTGCGGCGACAGGGGGAGAATTCTATTCATGCTGTCGTGACAGATCCACCCTATGGGCTGGTTGAGTACGCACCAGAGCAACAGGAAAAGCTTCGAAAGGGAAAAGGCGGCGTGTGGCGCATCCCGCCCGAGTTCGATGGAGCAAAGCGCTCCCCGTTGCCTCGCTTCACCGTACTCTCGCCCGATGACGTTGAAGAGCTTGTGCAGTTTTTCCTCAAATGGGGACGTGCCTTGCTTCCCTTACTCGTTCCCGGGGCGAATGTCGTCGTCGCGAGCAATCCCCTCCTGTCGTACGCCGTTTCTGGAGCACTGGCGCGAGCAGGACTCGAAAGACGCGGTGAAATTGTCCGTCTGGTGATGACCATGCGCGGGGGCGATAGACCCAAGGCTGCGCACGAGGAATTCATTGGTGTGAGCGTTATGCCACGCTCTATGTGGGAGCCTTGGCTTGTTTTCCGAAAGCCGATAGAAGGTCGAGTCCAAGATAATCTGCGAAAGTGGAAGACAGGCGGATTCAGGCGACCTTCTTCCGAACGTCCGTTCGGCGATGTCATCCCATCCTCTCCCACGCACAAATCTGAACGAGCGTTAGCGCCTCACCCGAGCCTGAAGCCGCAAGCATTTCTAAGGGCGTTAGTACGAGGTGTTCTACCGCTTGGGCAGGGGATCGTCCTGGATCCTTTCGCAGGATCTGGATCCACCCTTGCCGCCGCCGAGGCAGTCCAATATACGAGCGTTGGGGTCGAGAAGGACCCGTGGTATTTCGCGCTCGCAACGCAAGCGATTCCTAAGCTTGCCGCGTTCAAAAATGGTGGCAACTATCTACTTGACTTGTAGATCCAGTTTCGTCGCAACTTTTCAATGCCCTGGCGATGAAGAGTGGCAGTTCTTGTGCCGAGTTCGCCTCGCGCATTCTTCCTAAAGTCGTCCGTCGAAACAAGAGCCAGATACACTTCTGTGAATGTCATTGGTGCTCGTACGCGTGTCGGCTCTGTTTCCTTGTCTACGACATAAACGAAAACGCACATCCACTGATCACGCGCCCCGTGAGTGTCGACTGCACCGCCACCTTTCCTGGTTGCTTTTATCTCGACGCCTTCGGAGCCCGCCTTTACACAGTTGTCGGGATACACTCCCCGGACGATCAAGTCCGGATGCCCATTGAAAAAGCAGTTAGCCGTTAACGTTCGAGAATGCTTGGCCATACTGGCCGTAAGCATGTCGGAGAGAAGACCGGACATGATCGCCGGCCGAAGCATGTCATCCAATCGCTCAAGTCCTCGTTCTACGAGACCGACGTTCATATCGTAGAAGAAATCGTACACATCCTGCATTGTCAGCGCGAAATCATCTAGGCGGAGTTGGAAAGGCAGGAGTGCCTCGCGGTTGAATCTGCTTTGGTCAACTTGATTTCGTCGAACAGTCATCGCCGTATCTCGAGGTACGACATGGCGCGATCGTAGCAGAGAAATCAGAATCTTGGGAAGTGGCATCGCAGTCGAAGGCCATTGCCTAACAGTCGAACAACTGAAACGCCTCGCAAGCAGACTCGAGGGGAAATAATCCGCCGAACTTGCGCCGATCAATTCACCTTCCCAGAGCCGAGAGCACGTGGCCGGCTTTTGCCCCGATAGGTTTGCTGACAAATTGAATCACTTTGGCGCTTGCAACCTGTGAGGTTCATGCTATCATCCACACGGCTCAACGAATCAATTTGAAGCTACAAGTTAAGCTCAGTTAAAGGAACTCATCCTTTTGCTTCGACCTGATCACCGGTTCTTGTCGGAAGACGCGAAGGCTCATTGTTAATTTCGCTTATAGCGCTATTAAAGCCTGCGACATCGATGGAGGAAATTAGATGAGGATTCTGCTCTACAACCCAGACAATGGGGTCACACGCAATTTCATGCCGCATCTTTGGATGTTCTTGCTCCAGGCGATCACACCGCCCGGTCATGAGGTGCTGCTGATCGATGGCAACACACACGCAATGGACGAGGAAGATATGGCCCGGTTCGTACGCAAGCGTCGTATCGATCTGGTCGGCATCGGTTCCATGACTAGAATGGTCGCCAAAGCTTATCGGATGGCCGACGCTATCCGCGCTGTCGGCGTGCCGGTTGTGATGGGTGGGCCGCACGTAACCGAAATGCCTGATGAGGCGCTTGGCCGAGATGGCGGCGTTCGTCATGCCGATGCGATCGCGCTTGGGGAAGCCGACGAACTTTGGCCTCAAATCGTCGAGGACGCCGCGCGCGGAGCGCTCAAAGATGTCTATGCGCCGGTTGATGCCTCAGGTAAAGAGCTCAAACCGAGCCTCAAACCCTACCCGGTGATTCCGTGGGAGTCACTCGACCTTGATCAGTTCAATCTCGTTCCCGGTTTCCTGCGCCCAGTGCTCAAGCGGGTGAATGAGGGGTTTGGCACATTTCGTTTGATTCCCATCGAGTCGGGGCGTGGGTGTCCCTACGGATGCGAGTTCTGCACAGTCACCGGATTCTTTGGCGATTCAATCCGATTTCGTTCCGACGAGAGCGTTGTCCAAGAAATGCTGAGTCTGAAAAGGCGCGCCAAGAAGGACGGCGGCCAGATTTTTGTTTTCTTGGTCGACGATAACTTCGCCATCAACATGAAACGAACGAAGTCGCTTTTGCGCGCGATCGTTGCCGCCAACGCTCAATTGCCCTTTATCGCGCAGATCAGTATGAACCTGCTGCGCGACGAAGAACTCGTTGACCTGCTTGCGGCGGCGGGCGCCAAATGTCTCTACATCGGTCTGGAATCGATCGATCCGGCCAACCTCGCCGATGTGGCCAAGGGCTTCAACAAACCCGCCGAGTATGGGGCGGTGCTCGATCGGCTAGCCCGGCGCAACATTATTGCCATGTTCGGATTCATCTTCGGCATGGATTTCGACACGGCGGGCGTGGCCGAACGGACGCTCGAGCAGATGCGTAGCTGGCCGCCGGGGCTCCCAATATTCAGCATTCTCGTTCCGTTCCCTTCGACGCCGCTTTATGCTCGGCTACAGGCCTCAGGTCGCCTCACGCGGCCAAAGCACTGGTTGGACTTCACGCCCTACGCGATGTCGCATACCCCGCTAAATATGACCATAGCAGAGGTGCACGACGAGCTAAATCGCGCCTGGTCGGCTTCATACAGCCCTGAAGCCAACGCCCTAGCTATTGAGAAGATTCAGCACAAGACGGTCGGACACCGCCTCATCCACCTGATCTCGCGGCTCTTCTTTCGCGGGATATACTTCCCACAGATGACTAAGCGGCAGTGGATAAAAGTGATTGTTGGTAATCGGCGGATGATCTTCAAGCTGACGAAGGAAGCATTTGGCGGGCGGCGGCCTCTTCAGTCTGAACAGAGACCAGCGAATTATCAGGCGGATGTCCGTTAGGATTGTGGAACCTGAGACTGTGTCGACATTCGGTGAGGTAGCATAGACTTTATTAGTCTGTGGTCTGTGTGAATCGTCATAACCAGGATTCAACGCATACAGACTATAAAGTCTGTGCTACGCCTGCGACTTGAGGGCTTGCACTTCTTTGATTACAACCTTCATTCCCAGTTCCTCGGCGGTGGCGAGTGCCTGATCGAGGATGTCGTATGCCTTTTCGCGGTCGCCGGGCGCGCCGCGTGCCAGGAGCATACTGCCATATTCCTGTTGCGTGTTGGCGACAAAAGGTCTTGCCCCGATTCTTGCTTCCATCTGCAGAGCATCTTCGAAGTGCCTGACGGCCTCCTCCCAGTGCGACAGTGTAGTTGCCAGAACACCCAGGAAGCGTGAGACTGAGCCACACGCGACGGCGGCACTGCCGGTCACTACCTGTCGTCCGGCATAGGGAAGCAAAAGCTCATATAGCTTTGCCGCCCGGCGCGCGTCTCCCAGGTAAGAACACACTTTGGAGAGACTTGCCAGGGTCACAAGCCAACTCCCATCTCGCGGCAGACAACCGAAGTCATCGGCGGCCATTTGCTCAAGTTCCGCCTGCGCCTCTTCCCGACGTCCCAGCCTACAGTAAAGATTGGCAAGGGGGGCTCGTTGGCTAGGAATCTTCGGGTAGTTTTCGATAAATCGCTTAATGGCCTCCTCGCGATCTTCCAGTTGACCTTGCATTATGCGCAGCACGCTCATCAGGACCTCGAAGAATAAGGGCGCGATAACATCCTGAGCCCGCTGTCCAATCGCCAGCGCCTCTCGCGCCAGTCGTTCGCACTCTTGAAAACGGCCCTCCATCAAAGCGCGCGATCCCCTGAAAAATGGTGTATGCCACAGATAGAGCGGCTGCCTGAGATCTTTCGCCACCTGGGTGTACGCTTCAATCTCATCATCCACCCGCGGGTCCCCCAATTCCAGCAAGTCGAGGATTCGGAGATAGTAAGCCCGCAGCATTCGCTCTTTATCCCCGATCTGTTCGGCGATCCGCAGAATCTCGGTCGCAAGGGCGAGCTTTTCCTCAATATCTACGGTCGTCGCCAGGGCGGTATGCCTGCTGTAGAGCGCGACCATCTGCGCCATCGGATCACCCACCCGCCGGGCCATCTCAACCGCCTGCTGGCTGAGCGGCCCTCGCAGCTCAGGCGAGTAGTAGTTGGCTACGGAAAGATGAGCGAGCACCATTGAACGTAAGGAACTGTCTTGCTCGCCCAGTGCGCCGAGCGCTTCGTTCAACAGTCGCAGTTGAACTTCATCAACCTTCCCTATTGCTGGGCTGAGACTCGTTCCAATACCCAAAGCGGCACGAGCCAGTTGCTCAGGCGCTCGTAACTTCGCTGCCAGGTCGGCCGCTTGCTCGAAGCTCTCTCTTGCCTTTGCAATATTCCCTGCCTTCTTCTGCGCATCTCCCAGGGATAGAAGAAGCTCGAGGCGTTGTTCTTCGTTTACATCGTCCTGAAGCTCCAGGACTGCCAAACCATGCTCGTAGTGACCCGCAGCCTCTTCATACGCCAGCAAGCTATTAGCTTGTTTGGCGGCCCTGATTGCATAATCAATCGCTTTATCGCTGTTGCCGGCGGGTGAAGCTTGGAAGAAGTGATAAGCCAGCTCCGTCAGATGTGCCTCCAAGCTATTACTGTAAAGCTTCTCAAGCACCTCACCAATCCGGCGGTGCAACCGCACGCGGCGAGCAATACTGATCTCGTCATATAGCGTTTCGCGGATGAGGGCATGGACGAAGCTATAGTGACCGATAACTTCAGGCGTCTCATTTATCACCCGGGCGGCCATCGCCTCATCCAGTAACTCCAACACCTGGTCGCCAGAAATATCGCTCAGCGGCTCCAGCGCGTCGAGGCTAAACTCGCGGCCAATCACAGAGGCAATTGTGAGGATGCGGTTACACTCATCCGAGAGTTGATCCAGACGGCGGCCGATCACTTCGCGCACACCTTCCGGGATACGGGTGCTCGAAGAGGTTCTCGATTGCGGATGTTCCAATTGACCTTCAACGACCAGAAGTCTCACGATCTCGCTTAGGAAAAACGGGTTGCCCTCCGTCTGCTGATAAACGGTTCTCACGAGGTGTTCAGGAGGCTCGATCCCGGTGGTCATCTCGATGAACCGGGCGACATCCTGTTCGGTCAGCCCGCGCAAAGTGATGCGCGCGCTCAGTCCTTGTCGGGACAACTCTCCGAGCGTCTGAGAAAGAGGATGCTGTCGTCCCAGTTCTATGTCCCGGTAGGTCCCGATAACGAGGATACAAGCATCCTTCAACTCCCGAGCCAGGAACTGAAGCAGGAGCAGCGAGGGTTTGTCAGCCCAATGGAGGTCGTCGAGAATAATGACCAAAGGCTGGCGCCTGCTTGCATTCTTGAGAAAGGTAGTAACGCTATCGAAGAGCCGAAACCTCGCCTGCTCAGGTTCCAAAGATGGAGGAGGGGGCAGGTCCGGCAGCTGCTCCTTGATCTCCAAAACTACCTGGGCGATATCCGCCGCGCCGGGACCCATGATTGACAACAGTGTCTGGGGCTCTCTTTCTTGCGCAAAGGAACGGACGATTTGCAGCCATGGCCAAAACGCAGGGGCGCCTTCGCCTTCATAGCAACTCCCTGTGAGCACCTGAGCATTGCAAAGGCGGGCGTAGGTTGCCAGTTGTTCGGTCATCCGAGTCTTCCCGCTGCCTGGCTCACCCACCAACATAAATAGATGGCCCTTTCCCAATAGGGTCTCGTTCAAGGCGACACGAAGCTCCTTGGTTTCCTGCTCGCGGCCGATGAAGACCCCTCCCGCCAGGCGGGATAGCGATTTCGCGTCTTGCTGAACCGCCCGCTCAGCCGCTGTTGGCGCCGAGGAGCCAATGGCCGCCAGTGCTTTCGCTACCTCAGCGGCGCTCTCCGGTCGCTCCACCGGTGTCTTGGCAAGCAGCCGCAAGATCAACGTCTCAAGCGCCTGCGGCACTTCCGGGTTATGCCATGAAGGAGCAACCGGCGGTGAGTTGATATGCTGCGAAATGATGGCGACAAATTGATCGCCGACGAACGGGGGCCGGCCAGTGACAACCTCATAGAGCATCACGCCCAAAGAATAGAGATCGCTTCTGGGTTCTGCCTGGTGCCCCAGCATTATCTCAGGGGGCATATAGACTACAGTGCCGACCAGAGCACCCTCGAGAGTGATGCGCGAAAAATCCGCACTTGCAGCCAACCCGAAATCTCCAAGTTTCGCTGTGCCGTCTTGTGAGAGCAAGACGTTTCCCGGCTTTAGATCGCGATGAATGATCCCCAGGCTGTGACAGTGCATCAGTGCCTGGCAAATCTGTGAGCCGATTCGCAAAACCTCCTCAAGAGAAAGCCGATGTTTATCGGCGTTTCTCAGGAGATCGGCCACCGAGCCGCCCTCTACATACTGGCTAACAATGAATGGTCTGCCCGCCTCATCTTCAATGTCATACACAGTGACAATGTTCGGATGACTGCCCAGCCGCGCCATGGCCTGGGCTTCTCGAATGAGGCGGGGAACGCTATCAGCCCCGAGTTGATCAGTCTTGAGAAGAGAGATGACCACATCTCGATCCAGCCGGTTATCTTTGGCCAGGTAGACCTGCTTCTGCCCTCCCTGTCCCAGCGAGCGCCGAACGAAGTAGCGGCCAGAGGCAAACGATGTTGGCAGAGTCCACGGCTGAGAGTCGGTGCTGGACGTAGCTAGAGTTTGCGCGTCTATAGCTAGAGTTTTCGTGTCTAAGGAATCATGCTCTTTCATGAACTCGATCTACCATTCCTTGTTTCCGGAGAGGTCAGTACCGCGAGTCGGTAGCGAGCATTGACTCGTCAGATGCAACTGACCACTCGCTAGCGCTCGCGGTACTGACCCTAACCCACGGTGCTACCGCTCCCGGACTTCCTCATCTGACCTTCCCCGGTTGTGCTTGCCCTGGATCACGCTCCTCACAGAGTAGGAGTACCATCCCTGGGCAGTTAGCAGCAATCCCTTTGGGAATGCCAACAACTCCGTAGGAGTTGCGTTTATAGAGGCCAACGCGCTAGATCGTTCCTAACTCCGTAGGAGTTAAATTTGCGTTAGCCTCGACACAGTTTCTCTACGCAGACGAACTGAGTCGCATCTTGCGCTGGCCTTCTACAAACATATCACTCCTACGGAGTGAGGCGGCACGCCCTTGTCGCTTCTATAAACATGTCACTCCTACGGAGTGACATGGCAATCCCAATGGGAGATGGCAATCCCAATGGGATTGCCACTAACACCGACGGCCTTTGAGAATCTGCCGACGTCGAACAACTGGAATGCCGTCGCAAACAGGCTTGAACAGAAGTGTCCTCCGACTCCCGCCGATCACTTGACCTTCCCCGGTCCCCAAAGCGCGCGGCCCGGTTTTGCGTCAGTGTGCTCGCCATCCTTTAGCACTTGAACGCCGTTGACGAAGACGTGTTTCACACCGACTGAATATTGATGCGGGTTCTCGAACGTTGCACGGTCTCCGATTGTCGCCGGATCGAACACCACTACATCAGCGAACATTCCTTCTTTTATAGCGCCCCGATGATCGAGACCGAGATTGGTTGCCGGCAAACTGCTCAAGCGCCTGATCGCTTCTTGAAGCGTAATCACTTTTTCTTCGCGGACGTATTTGCCAAGGAGCCGCGCGAAGTTTCCATAAGCGCGCGGATGGGTCGAGGACCTGAGGAACCCGCCTTCGGGAGCCATCGAAGCCGCGTCTGATCCTAACGACACCCAGGGCTGGCGAAGCTGCTTCTTGATGTTTTCTTCGCTCATCATGAAGTATACCGTCCCAACGCGAGAGCGATCTTCGAACACCAGGTCCATTATGGTCTCGATCGGATCTTTGCCGCGCATCTTGGCGACTTCGGCAAGCGTCTTTCCCGTGAGCGGCTTCAACGCCTCAGTCCTGAAGCCGACGAGCAGTATTCGATCGGGTGAACCGGCGAGCAAGTAAAGGTTCTCCCAGTCGTTCGTTGGAGTGCGAATCGCATCGGCAATCTTCTTTCGAGTCTCCGGGTCTTGCAGCCGTTTGTTAGCCGCTTCACGCCCTCCGTCGAAAACCCACGGTGGCATCGCGGCATCAAGCCCGGTCGAGCCCGCGGTGTACATGTACATATCCGCCGAGATCTTGGTGCCTTTGCGACGAGCTTCGTTGATCATCGCGATGACTTTGTCCATCTTGTTCCAGTTCGACTCGCCGGACGCCTTGAGGTGATAAATCTCGGCAGGCAAGCCCGCCTCACGGCTGATGCGAAGCGTTTCTTCGACTGCTTCGATCAACTGGTTCCCTTCACTGCGAATGTGGGCGATGTATTTGCCTTTGTACTTCGCGGCGACTTTGCACAGCTCGATCAGCTCTTCGGTCTTCGCGTAGAACGCCGGCGGATAGATCAACGCCGTAGTGACGCCCAGCGCGCCGGCTTCCATCTCTTGCCGCACAAGCTCACGCATCCGGTCAAGCTGCTCAGGTGTGGGTGGCTTGTCTTCGAGACCGATGACGTTCTCGCGAACCGTAGTCGCGCTGACAAACGACGCGACGTTTTGAGAGATGCCGCGCTTCTCGAGGTAGGTCAGATACTCAGCGAGAGTTGTCCACGGGATTTCGAATCTCAGGTCGCCTTGGACTCTAGCGCGGCTGCGTTTCATCTCGTCGCTGAGCGGTCCCATCGATCCCTCGCCGAAGATTTGCGTGGTCACGCCCTGGCGAACCTCACCTTGCGAACGCCCGTCGGTGATCAAGGAACTCTCTGAGTGCGAGAGCATGTTGATGAAGCCCGGAGCTACTGCAAGACCAGTTGCATCGACGATGGTCGTAGCCGTCGCCGATTTGAGGTTGCCGACGGCAGCGATGCGATCGCCCCTGATTCCCACATCGGCGCGTCTGGGCGCTCTACCCGTTCCGTCATAGAGCGAACCGCCGCGAACGATGAGGTCAAAGGTCGCAGGATTTGCTGACTTAGCGACTTCGCGCCTTAGCGCAAGTGAGGGAGTCGCGGTTGTTAAGAAGACGAGTGCTAGTGAGAGGGTAAGCGCCTTGCGTAGCTGCATTGAGTTTCTCCTGCAGATAAGATTTGGCCGGAGTTTCAATATCAGGTTTCGCGCAAAGACGCAAAGCACCGCAAATTTAGCAGGTCCAAGGTCCAAAGTCCAAACCTCGGACTTTGGACCTTGGACTTTGGACTTCTCTGGGCAATGCCGCCTACTCTGACTTGGTGAACTTCAGGGCAGCGGAGTTCATGCAGTAGCGTAGACCCGTCGGCTTCGGGCCATCGTCAAACACGTGACCGAGGTGCGCGTCGCATCTTCTGCATAGGACTTCGTTTCTCTGCATGCCGTAGCTGCGGTCGCTTTCGGTGAGAACATTCTCTTCGGAGATCGGCGCCCAGAAACTCGGCCAGCCGGTGCCCGATTCAAACTTGGTATCAGATTTGAATAGGTCGTTGTCGCAACAGATGCACTGATAGATTCCCTTCTCGTGGTTGTTCCAATACTGGCCCGTGAAGGCGCGCTCGGTTCCCTTTCGCCGCGTGACTTCGTACTGCTCGCGAGTGAGTTGCTGTTTCCATTCGGCGTCTGTCTTGACGACCTTTTCGCTCATAAAGAATCCTTTCTGTGCAACAGAAAAAAGCTTGACCTTCGCCGCCGCCCCATTGCCTTTGGCTTGCGAGTTTTTGTTTGCTTCAACGAAGTAAAAAGAAAAACTGATCATCAGCGCAAGTGCAATGATCGTGATCGCTCTTTGTTTCATAACGGGCCTCTCGTAGTCCAACTCTATCACGACCCGGCCGGGTCTTGGAAATCTTGCTGTTGTCGAGCCACGTCCAGGGTCCAAAGTCCAAGGTCCAAAGTCCAGGGTCCAAAGTCCAAGGTCCAAAGTCCAAGGTCCAAAGTCCGAGGTCTTGGATCGCAGACTACGCAGGCAGCGGTCTCTATTGATCTCGGTAATCACGACCTTGGACTGGACTTTGGGCCTTGGACTTTGGGCCTTGGACTTTGGGCCTTGGACTTTGGACCTTGGACTTTGGGCCTTGGACTTTGGGCCTTGGACTTTGGACTTTGGACCTTGGACTTTGGACCTGCTAAAGTGGCACGTCTTAGATAACGCTTCGAGAAAGGTGTTCTCTGAACCATGTCGAACTGGGCCCGCTACAACAAGCACACAAAATCAATTCTAGACTGCATCGGCAATACCCCGCTCGTGCGCCTCAATCGCGTCAATAAAGATGTTCAGCCGGAAATTCTCGTTAAGCTCGAATACTTCAGCCCGTCAGGTTCCCTCAAGGACCGAATCTATCTGAACATGTTCGAACGAGCCGAGAAGCGAGGCGCGCTAAAGCACGGGATGACCATACTCGAATGCTCGACCGGTAATGCCGGCATCGCTTGCTCGTTCGTCGCCGCAGTCAAGGGCTACCCCTGCATTATCGTGATGCCAGAAGGCATGAGCGAAGAGCGTAAGAAGATGGACGTCGCTTACGGTACGCAGATGGTCTATACGCCGGGCGGCGAGTCCGATGTTGATCTCGCGCTTCAGAAGCTCGAGCGAATTCGCGAGCTGGATCCTGAGAAGTATTGGGTGCCATCGCAGTTTGACAACCCCGACAACATCAAGGCTCATTACAAGACGACCGGGCCGGAAATATGGAAGCAGACTGGCGGCAAGCTCGACGCCTATGTCGGTACTCAAGGGACCGGTGGCCAGTTGACGGGCATCGGGCGATATCTGCGTGAAAAGAAAAAAAAGGTCAAACTCTATGCCGGCGAGCCTGCCGAGTGCCCGCTGCTGTCGAGGCGAGAGTGGGGCGAGCACAAGATCGAAGGCATCGGCGATGGGTTCGTTCCACGCGATCTCGATCTGAGCCTGCTCGATGGAATCGTGACTATCAAATCGGATGAAGCGATTGAGATGGCGAGGCGAGTGGCTAAGGAAGAAGGCATCTTCTGCGGCATCTCGTCGGGCGCGAACGTCGTCGCCGCAATCAAGCTGGCAACCCGGCACCCAAAGATGAATCGCATAGTGACGATGATTTGCGACTCGGGGCAGCGATACTTCTCGACTGAACTATGCGGCTCGCCCAAGCACGTCGTGTCGCCCGAACGCGAGCACCCGATCGATGAATATACGCGCGGGCAGTTGGATAAGTATCAAAGCTCCTGGGAGATCATCGACTAGCGGGGGTTCGAGTTCAGAGTACCGCCTAAAAAGGGAGGTACTTAGAACAACTCGATCGACAACCTTCCGCCAAAAGGTACACAGAACAAATGTTCGAGATGCATGCCATCGGATTCGTGAGGAGCCCTTACTCTGAAACCTCTCAGATTCCAAAGGGCTGCGGTACGACTCACGAAGCGGAAGGCGCGCTTGAATTACTTCCCGAGTTCGAGCAGGGCCTGACTGATATTGAAGGCATTTCACACCTGTTCGTCCTCTGGTTGTTTCATCAGGCAAGGGGTTATGCATTACTCGGCACACCCCCAACGGACAACCGGCCGCACGGGGTGTTCGCGACGCGATCGCCCTATAGGCCCAACCCGATAGGCCTGACCGTCGTTGAATTACTCCGCCGCGAAGGCCCGCGATTGTATGTCCGCGGTGTTGACATGCTTGACGGCACGCCAATCCTCGACATCAAGCCTTATCTGTCGAGCGTGCCGGCAGAAAAGTTGAAGCGCGGCTGGCTTGAGGAAGCGGAAGAACGCAGGCGAAGCGGCGGTTAAATACCGGGGTAGACGCTTGCGGAAAAGCCGCGTGGTTTACTATAGTATTGAACGAACAACCACAGCACTAATCTCTGAATCGAGGACCACATCATGAGACTACTTCACCTGTCTACAGCCGCGATGTTTATTTTGCTCGTCACCGTCTCCACCAGGGCGCAGGACGACCATCAACATCACCACGGAGCCGGCGAGAAGCTTGGCAAAGTCAACTTCCGAACCTCTTGCTCGCCACGCGCCGCGAACCAATTCAACCGCGCCGCTGCATTGCTTCATTCGTTTGGTTACGAGCAGGCGTCGACTGCATTCTCCGAGGTCCTGGCGACCGATCCTGGTTGCGCGATGGCTTATTGGGGCATCGCAATGACTCAGAATCATCCGCTCTGGGCGCCTCCGACACCGGGCGAGTTGAAGAAGGGATCCGCGGCCGTTGAGAAGGCGAAATCCTTGAGCGTCAAGACGAAGCGAGAGCGTGACTACCTGGCTGCAATCGACGCCTTCTACCAAGACCACGACAAGGTCGACCATCCGACTCGCACGATGGCGTATGAGAAGGCGATGGAACAAGTGTTCACTCGCTATTCCGATGATCGGGAAGCGGCGATCTTCTACGCGCTGTCGATGCTCGGCACGGCAAGCGCGCGCCCCGTCGATAAATCCTTTTCGAAGCAGAAGCGCGCGGCGGAGATTCTAAACAGCGTGCTTAACAAGGAGCCAGATCATCCGGGCATCTCCCACTATATTATCCACAGCTATGACTATCCTGAGCTGGCCAGTCTGGCGTTGCCGGCGGCGCTCAGCTATTCGAAGATCGCCCCTTCTTCTCCTCACGCGATTCATATGCCGACGCACATCTTTACCAGGCTTGGGCTCTGGCAGGAGTCAATTCAATCGAACCTCGCGTCGGCCGACGCGGCCCGCCGTCTTGTTGCCAAGATGCACCCTGGACACGGCTCTTTCGATGAACTCCATGCAATGGACTATCTAATGTACGCGTACTTGCAAGGGGCGCAGGACGAGAAGGCGAAACAGGTGCTGAACAAGCTGAAGACGATAAACAAGCTCGACGACTACGTCATAGCTGCGGCCTATTCATTCGCCGCCGTTCCTGCACGCTACGCGCTCGAACGCGGCAGGTGGTCCGACGCCGCGCGTCTTATTCTTAGTCCGGCAGACTTTCCGTGGAGCCGTTTTCCTCATGCCGAGGCGATCACCCGCTTTGCCCGAGCAATCGGTTCGGCCCGCAGTGGTGATCCGGCCTCGGCTCACAAGGAGGCCGAGCGACTCGAAGCGCTTCGCAAAATGCTGATTGCATCGAAAGACCCTTACTGGCCGACGCAAGTGGAGATTCTGAAGATAGCTGCCGAAGCCTGGATCGCAAGAGCGGAATCCAGAAATGAAGACGCGTTGAGAATCATGCGATCCGCTGCCGAGCTTGAAGACTCGACCGACAAACATCCAGTTACACCAGGCGCGGTTCTTCCAGCACGCGAGCTGCTGGGCGACCTGCTGCTCGAGCTGGGGCGCCCGGCCGAGGCGCTTAAGGAGTTCGAAACATCGCTTCAGACTTCACCCAACCGATTCGGGGGACTTTACGGAGTGGGGCGCGCGGCGGAGTCTGCGGGAGATCGAAAGAAAGCGAGGGAGTTCTATCTGAAGCTGACGGCCCTATGCGAGAAGGCTGACAGCGACAGGCCCGAGCTTGGGCACGCTAAAAAGTTCCTCGCCAGCAACTGACCCATCGGAAAAGAGGGAACAGGTATGAGGTTTCGAATATATACGTTAGTCGTTAAGGAGGCCAAACTGCTCCTGCGACGCAAGAAGTTTGACGACTCCGCCCTTAGACCAACCTTTTGGGGATAGCTTCACCGATTCCGAGATCGGGGACATAAAGTTCATTCGCGATTCCGGGAAGCGCGTATCGGGTTTCGAGCTTAACGCGGGCCGCGTCAGACACCTGCAGTTTTTGAAAGAGTCGCGGTGACTCAAGCGAGCGTCTCCGGATGAGCAACGTTGCAGGACTCAAGTGCGTTGAGTGCGGGCGCGAGCATAGCATCGGCGAGGTCGAATATGTCTGCGCGTCGTGCGATGGAAACCTGGACGTCCGGTACGACTACGATGGGGTGCGCGCGCAGTTAACCAGGGCCCGGCTTACCGACGATCGCAACTTTACGATGTGGCGTTACCGCGCGCTGTTACCAATTGAAGATTTATCTTTTATCCCGCTGCTCATCGTGGGTTGGACGCCCCTCTACGACTGTGCGCATCTAGCCGCGCGCTACGCGATCAAGCAACTACTGATCAAAGACGACGGGCGCAATCCGACCGCTTCATTCAAAGATCGTCCAAGCGCCTTGTGTGTAGTGAAGGCGCGAGAAGCAGGCGCCCAGATCATCACCACTGCCTCGTCGGGCAACGCGGGAAGCGCGCTCGCGGGAATGTGTGCCAGCGTCGGGATGGAATCGGTAATCTTTGTACCGAAATATGCTCCGCCGGCGAAGATCGCTCAGCTTCAGATCTATGGCGCGACGGTGGTAATCGTCGAGGGAAGCTATGATCAGGCATACGATCTGTGCATCGAAGCTTCACGGCGGTTTGGCTGGTATCAACGCAGCACCGGCTTTAATCCATTCACTCGCGAAGGCAAGAAGACCGCGGCGCTTGAGATCGGCGAGCAGTTGAATTGGGACGTTCCCGACAAAGTTTTTGTAGCCGTCGGCGACGGCAACATCATCAGCGGGTTGTGGAAAGGATTCCATGATCTTCATCAGATCGGCTTCATCGATCGGTTGCCTCAGATGATCGGCGTGCAATCGGAGACGGCTTCCGCAATCGTCGACGCAGCAAACGGCGATGGCATAGTGCGAGAAGCTCCAGCTCACACGATTGCCGACAGCATCAACGTTGGCAAGCCTCGCGACGCGACAATGGCGGTCGGGGCGATACGAGAGTCTGGAGGACGCGGCGTTAAGGTGAGCGATGAAGAGATGATCGCAGCCATCCCGACGCTCGGCCGGGAGACAGGAGTCTTCGTCGAACCCGCGGCAGCGGCGGCCTACGCCGGCTTTGTGAAGATGTGCGAAAACGGCGCGATCAAATCAGACGAACGGGTATTGTTGATGCTTACAGGCAACGGACTGAAAGACATCGACTCAGCGCGACGAGCTGTAAGAGAGCCGATGCGCGTGGCGCCCGACATTGATATTGCGGAGCTCGGAAGTCGGATTGCGGATTGTGGATTGCGCATTGCGGATTCCCGAAAGGAGCGGGCTCATTGACAGCTCATAGTACTGGTTCGCCATGTCATACCTCATCAAATCAGCGACGGTCGTAACCTTCGATCCGCCTGCGGTCGCAAGTGCGGACTTGCGCATTGCCGGCGAAAGCATCGTGGAGCGGGGCGCCCAACTCGAGGCGCGCGAAGACGAAGAGGTGATTAACCTGGACGGCAAGCTGGTCATGCCGGGGATGGTTTGCGCTCACACTCACCTGTACTCCGCGCTCGCTCGTGGAATGCCTGCGCCGCCACGAACACCCATTAACTTCAAGGAGATTCTCGAACTGATCTGGTGGCGGTTGGATCGCGCGCTCGACGAAGAAACCATCTATTGGAGCGCGATTGCCGGAGCAATGGACGCAGCGCGCGCCGGGACGACTTGCCTGTTCGATCATCACGCTTCGCCGTCGCACATCATCGGGTCGCTTCAGATCGTGCGCGAAGCTATCGAGAAAGTCGGCCTGCGAGCCGTGCTGTGTTACGAAGTAACCGATCGCGGCGGCACTCAGGAGCGGGAAAAAGGACTGGACGAAAACCTCGCTCTCTTGAGTTGGGCGCGACGCTCACCAGCGCCGGCATCGCAAACAACTCCCGCGCTGTTTCGCGCGATGGTCGGAGCTCACGCCTCGTTCACGCTCTCGGATGAATCGCTCGAATACTGCGCTGAGTTGATGCGGGTGTTCGACTCCGGACTTCACATTCACGTCGCCGAAGACAGGTGGGACGTCGTGGACGCACGATCTCGCTATAAGCTTGGCGTAGTTGAACGGCTCGCCAGGCACGGCGCGCTCAACAGCCGATCTATTCTCGCCCATGGAATACATCTGTCCGATGAGGACATCGACATCGCTCAAGGCGCTGGTGTTTGGTTTGCGCACAATCCGCGCTCGAACATGAACAACCAGGTTGGCTACGCACCAGTCGTGAAATTCGGCGACCGCGTAGTGCTCGGAACGGACGGCATCGGAGCCGATATGTTTGAAGAATCGCGCTTCGCGTTTTTCAAAGGCCGCGACGCTCGCACAGATCTTGGCGCGGACAACTGGCTGCGCGTGCTGGCTAACAATCAGCGTCTGGCTACAGAAGCTTTTGAGTGCGACCTCCGCACGCTCGGTGGTGGCTCGGTCGCCGACCTGATCGTGCTCGACTATCAATCGCCTACTCCGCTCACAGCCGACAATCTCGCTTGGCATCTTATGTTTGGGATGACCTCAAGCTCGGTTGAAAGCGTGATGGTGAACGGGAAGTTCGTAATCAGAGACCGACACTCAGCGCTTGATGAAGAGCTTTACAATCAGGCGCGCAAGGCGAGCGAGAAACTGTGGACGAAGCTGCGAGAGATTTGACCGAAGCTTTCATCTGCATTGGGCCTTCGCTTTAGCCACCGCTGTTTGCCCTTTCAGCAATGCGTTTGCTACTTTTAGCATTCAATTCAAATTGAGTCACAGCAATAACCGATAGATCGAACTCTAATGTCAAAAACAGAAGCTGCGAGCAACAACACGTATAACGACCCTCCTGCAGCCCGCAGACGGTGGAAGCGAGCAGCGGTCCTGGCCTTCCTGATGCTCTCAGGGTGCGCAACGAGCGAGCCGCCCAGGCAACAGTCACCAGCGCGCACGGCTACTACACCGCCCGCGCCTGTGACGGAACAGCCGAAGCCAGCCTCTGAGTTGGTGACGATGGATGTCGCTAAGGCGGTGATGGTTACGGTCGAGCTGGACTTCGGCCCTAAGCCTCCGTCCATCGCGCAAGCTTTGACCGAAGTCGAACGACGATATCAACCCGACGACGGTCAAGGTCGCACGTTCGCCGTTCTCGACGCGTACGGTGAGCCCACACTCGATGGCAAGCTGCACATCTCCATGCACGTGAGCAGCGAGAAGCCGGGCCTTGGATGGCTGATCTTCAAGCGCACGGGTGAGGTGCTGTGGCGCGGCAAGATCGATCCCAGTTCGCAACCGATTCAGCCCAAGAACCTGACCATTCTGATGGACAACGGAAGAGGCACGACCCTCACGGTAGACGGCTCCGGCAATCCCAACTCGATCATCGATGCGAGGGTCAAACCCGGCGACTTGCCTGTGCGAGACATCTGGCCGGATGGTCAAGACCGCGACTTCACCTTCATCTATAGCGCGTGTGGATGTCCCGTGCACGTGTTGGTCCGACGCGTCGGTGATCGAACCGTGCGCGTCAAAGACATGCCTGTAATTTTCCCGGACGATCCGTCCGTAGTCGATATCATCAATCGACTGATGAGGTGGTGAGGTCAAACAATCTCTTGTTTCGATGGTATAATTAGCACACTTTATGGCAGTAGACGTTTCACCAACCGTATCCGCGCTCGAGGCCGAGGCTAAGGCAAGTCTGTTCTTGAGCGATCACCTGCCCGACCGCTTCACAACGGGCGATCCGGCTCTGCAGGAAGGCGGAGCGGTCTGGCGCGTGCCCGTGTTGCTGGCATACCCGAACATCGGGCCAGTGGGAGAGGTCGGCGAGATATTGGTCAGCGCTCGAGCAGATGGAGTAGTGTCCCACACGGCGACCGACGAGATGCTAGCTCGCGCGCGCACCCTTTACGACGAACACCGAGATGCCATCGAGGCCGCGTTTGTTGTGTCTGGGACGGGAGTGAGGAGATGAAGATCGCCCGCGCGATTATTGAGAACTTCCGGCACATAAGAAGACTGGAATTGGATTTTACGGACTCGCTCGGACGCGTGCGGGATACGACCTTGCTCATCGGACCAAATGCTAGTGGAAAAACCACACTCCTTGACGCGCTGGCGGTTAGTGTAGGAATCGGAACTGAGCTGAGCTACGGTCGACCTGGATTCGTCTTAAGTCCAAGAACCATTGTCAGGAAAGGTAGCCTATACACGAAGGTAACTTGCTGGGTGCGCTTCTCCCACGAGGAGATCGCAACGACTTCTGAACTCTTTACGATTGCCAACGAGGGAGACCAAAACCCGGTGCCTCAGGCGAAAGAGGTGGAGCTTACGTGGACTTACCCCGATCCGCACAACCGATCGATCTACGGCTACACCGAATGCAAGCCTTATCGGGCTTGGACTCTTTTCAAGGGCCGAGTCAAGGTGGCGCGTCTTTTATCGACCCGTAGAATAGGTTGGGAGTGGTTTCAGCGCGTCGGCGGCGTTTTTACTTTTGATCAGCAGCGAGCAGGAATGGAGAAGACGATTCCACGTGAGATATGGGAGATCATTCAAGGACAAAGTGTGGGTATCGATACTAGTGGAAGCGAACGCCGAACGACAGATCCGAAAACGATACTACTGAATTTGGCCGTACAGTCGCTCCTTCCCCCGGGCTCGGGCTCGCAGCAACTCGACCAGTTCAAATTGATCCAAGAGCGCTACGCCCAGGTATGCTCGCCGCACAGTCTGGTGGGCGCAGTCAGGGACGAATCGGGAACTCCAGATTTGGTCTTCAATGATGGGACCTACGACTATCGATACGACGGTCTGAGTAGCGGCGAACAGATGCTTCTGCTCTTTCTTATCCGCATGGTGTCAGAACACATTCATCAGTCGGTTGTCCTAGTCGATGAGATCGAACTTCACCAGCATCCGATCTGGCAGCGTAAGTTGCTGAGCTTGCTTCCAAAGATGGGCGAGGGCAATCAAATCATTGCGACCACACACTCTCCCTATCTTCGCGATGTTACACCGCCAGAGGCTGTGATCGAACTCGGTGAGATATTAGAGCCCGCCGGCGCGCCCGCAGATTAACCATGGCCGAAGTCTACCTGATTTGCGAAGGTCCTGCTGATGGGCTTGATGTCAGAGTCCTCAATCTAGTTATTGCGGAGAAGTTCAGCAAGGCTGTCTGGATCAATGCCGCCGGAGGTGACACTAGCTTGGGAAGTGTAGCGACATGGTTCGAGGAAAAGTCACGAAGGTCGCTGAAGAACGGAACTCTCGGCCCGCCTGTGGATCGCGCGTATTCCGTTGAGGATCGGGACTACTGCTCAGCACAAGAAGTCGAAGCCAGGTGGAGACCAGCCAGCAAACGCTTTATGTGGCGCCGTCACGAGATCGAAAACTACTTACTCGACCCAAGAGTGGTCGCGGGCGCGTTTGAAGCTCTTAGACCAGACGTTGACTCTTGGCCAGGCACATACGCAAGTACTCCCGACCAGGTACGTGCACTTTTGAATCAACTGTGCCACGAAATGCTCGAACATCATGTCGGTTGGCTGACCTATCGGACGTTGGTCGACGACAAGAAGGATCGCGTTGACACGAGGATTAACCACCCGAGTCCACCGCTCTCTGCTCGTGCAACGCGTGATCAGTGGCTGGAATACCTCTGTCGTGAATGCTCGCGCACAAAGCGAGACTGCACAAGCTTCGCGGCCCTCGACGAATTTGACGAGCAACGCATTGCAGATGTCTATGACCGACTCCGGGCGGATTGTATCTTGCGAGGGAAGCTTCTTGAAGAGGTCGGTGGACATGAATTGATGTCTTCGCTTCTCTCGCATATGAACCAGAACGGAATCTCGCACATATCGCAGAGTTTGTTTGAGACTGAGTTGATCAATGGCCTCGACCGTGAGTATGTGCGAGGCTACTTCCAGCCAGACGACTTCGGCGAGTTGGGCGATCGACTAATCTAGGTGACTATAAAGGGAACTTTCCCCGGCCTAGGGAACCACAGGAGTCAAAACAAGAGGTAAAGAAATGCCTAGAACAGTCAGATGCGGACTCATACAAGCCGCCAATGAGGAACCAGCCGAAAGCTCAATCGAGAAGATCAAAAAGGCCATGGTCGATAAGCACGTCTCGATGATCGACGACGCGGCAAAGAAGGGCGTGCAGATCATCTGCCTCCAAGAGCTTTTCTATGGACCCTACTTCCCTGCCGAACAGAATCCGCACTGGTACGATCTGGTCGAACGCATACCGGATGGACCGACGACTCAACTGATGTGCGAGATTGCGCGTCAACACAGAATGGCGATGGTCGTACCCATCTACGAGGAAGAGATGACCGGCGTGTACTACAACACCGCCGCGGTCATTGATGCTGATGGGAAGTATCTCGGCAAGTATCGCAAGACTCACATACCGCACTGCCTCCCGGGCTTTTGGGAGAAGTTCTACTTCACGCCGGGCAACCTCGGCTTCCCGACTTTTGAGACTAAGTACGCCCGCATCGGAGTCTACATCTGTTACGACCGGCACTTCCCCGAGGGCGCCCGAGCGTTAGGGCTAAACGGCGCTGAGATCGTGTTCATTCCTTCAGCCACGACCAAAGGACACGCCGACTATTTATGGGAGCTTGAGCAGCGCGCCCTCGCGGTCGCTAACGGCTACTTCGTTGGGACAATCAATCGAGTGGGCACGGAAGCTCCGTGGAACATCGGCGAGTTCTTCGGTTCATCTTACTTCGCGAACCCAGACGGTCGAATACTTGCGAAAGGGAGCGAGGACAAGGATGAGTTGATCGTCGCCGACCTGGACCTCGACCAGATCAAAGAGGTGCGAACGCACTGGCAGTTCTATCGTGACAGAAGACCGGAAATGTACGGCGCGCTTTGTGGTCATTAGCAGGGAACGCTTTTCGCGACTGGTGGTGATGCCGGCTGCTTAGTTCAGGCTTTCGTTTGAAAAAGCATCAATCATCGCGCGAACGTCGTCGCCAAGTGGGTAGAGCACAGGACAGGTGCAGCCCGCCTCAATGTATTCCTGAACTTTCGCGCGGCATTCGTCGGGGGTTCCAGAAGCCGTGATGAGTTGAACGTCGTCGTCGGGAACAAGCTTCATCGCTTCGCGGATCTGATGCTCTTCTGCTGGCCACGTCAACACGTGCCTGATCTCATCAAGCAAGTCCTGATTCACCCCGCTCGCTTTCATGATGTGCGGCTGCTGCCCGAGGTACTGTGTAACTAGCTCGCGGGCGTTATCCAAAGCGCGCGAGCGATCTTTGTCCAACGAACAAACGACTAGTTGAGGACGATCCACCTGGTCAATTCTGCGACCAGAGCGTTCGGCTCCCGCGCGGAGATGCTCCATTGCTTCGCGATTGTAGGCGGGAGAAACAAGATAGTTGAGCAGCACTCCATCGGCGATCTCGCCTGCAAGCTCCATCATCTTCATTCCCGTTGCTCCAATGTAGATCGGCACATTCTTCGGCGAGCGATCTCCATGCACGATGTCGATCTCGATGTCTTCGACTTGAACGAACTCGCCTTTGAAAGTGACCTTCTCCATCGCCAGCAACCGGCGCACGACTTCTACGGTCTCACGCATTGCTTGAAGCGGTTTGCGGCGATTGACTCCGACTTTCGACGCGAGCGGTTCCCACCACACGCCCAGTCCGCACATCGCTCGACCGGGCGCCAAATCGTCCAGCGTCGAAAAAGTCGCTGCAATCAAAGCCGCATTGCGAGTCCAGTTGTTGATGACCCCGGAGCCGATCTTGATCCGCTCGGTCGTGGCGGCGTACGCCGCCATTGGCACGATAGCGTCTCGCACAAGGCGTGATTCCGCTTGCCACACGGCTTCGAAGCCTCGCGCTTCGGCATAGCGGACGTAATCGATGGCTTCGCGGAGCGGGTGTTTATCTTGAAGGTAAAGAGCAAAGCGATTATGAGAAGTGGTCATCTTCCTCCTGGCTTTCCCTTTAGCGAAATTGACTAAAATTGACGGGGGCATTATACAATTGGTGCCGCCGCAAGCAAGTAGAACAACCCCGTTCTGGAGTTTGGACATTGCGACAATGCTGGCGGCGGAACTCCGTTAGGAGTTCAATGTTTATAGTAGCGGGAGGTGAGACTGGACGAACTCCGTTAGGAGTTCAATGTGCCGGTTGGTTACCAACACATTTCACTCCTAAAGGAGTGAGAATCCAAGCCAACTTCGTGACTACAAACATGCAACCACTACGTGGTTGAAGACGAGACCTAGTCTGTTGGTTCCGGTGCCCAGACCCGGCACAGGGGTGAAGCCCGAGCCACTTCAGCAAGGAGTGAAGATGCTGCCAATACGTGGAGTCTATGAAGTCGCGATTCGAGTGAAAGATCTCGCCAAGGCAGAGCCGTTCTATCTCGACGTGCTGGACCTCGAAGTCGGCATTCGAGATGAGAAGCGAAACTGGCTGTTCTTAAGAGCAGGCGGCGATGCCGGAATGGTTGTGCTTCAGGAAGACAAGGGCGAATGGCCCTTGCAGCACTTTGCCTTCACGATCGATGAAGCTGACCTCGACCGCGCCGCAACTATGCTGCGCGAGCGAGGCGTTGAAGTCGAGGGTCCGGTCTTTCATCAATGGATGAAGTCGACCTCGCTATACTTCCAAGACCCGGATGGCAACCAGCTCGAGCTTCTTGCTGTCGCCAGCGCCAGCAGCGGCTCAGGCGATGAGGCGGTCACATGATCAAGTCGCCGGACCTGATACTCAAGAGAGGAACGATAATCGACGGGACTGGCCGCCCTGGAATCGTCGGTGACGTAGCGATCCGGCGCGACTGGATTCTCGCCATCGACGCGCCGGGCTCTCTTCAAGGCGCCCCCGACGAACTCGAGTGCAAAGGGCTGGTCATCGCGCCCGGCTTTATCGACACGCACAGCCATTCGGACCTTCGCGTGCTGGAGGATCCCGAGCTGCCGATGAAAGTTCGACAAGGCATCACGCTCGAAGTCTTCGGACAGGACGGCATCTCTGTAGCGCCCATTCGAAAAGCTGATCGCCCGCAGATGGAACGCTCTCTCGCGGGGCTGCTCGGCAGGCTTGATCGCGAATGGGATTGGGAGTCGGTTGGTGAATATCTCACGTCGGTCGAGCGCGCGCAGCCGGCGCTCGATTGCAGCTACTTGATCCCGCACGGTGCGGTTCGGTTGAACGCCATGGGAATGGAAGATGCTCGCGCGACGCCCGCGGAGATCATTGCGATGCAAGAGCTCATTCGCCAGTCCATGCGTGAAGGCGCGCTCGGCATGTCTACTGGATTGATCTATCCACCGTGTTGCTTTGCGGACACTGCTGAGTTGATCGAGTTGTGTAAGGCGGTTGCGGAGTTCGACGGCGTGTTCGTTGCGCACATGCGCAGCGAGAGCGACTATCTCGAAGATGCGGTCGCCGAGATGATCGAAATCGGCAAGCATTCGGGCGTGCGAGTCCATATCTCGCATTTCAAAGTCGCCGGCCGCGAAAACTGGCCCGTGATCGACGGCGTGCTCGAAATGGTGCGCATCGCCCGCGCTGAAGGCATGCGGTTGACGGCTGATCAGTACCCTTACATCGCAGGCTCTACAATGCTCGGCGCGATACTGCCGCCGTGGGCTCACGCGGGAGGAGTTGAACAGACGCTAATGCGCCTCGCGAGCACGGAAGCGCGCGGGCGCATGCGCGACGCTATGCTCGACCGCTCACGCTCGGAGTGGGACAACTTTTGGAAGTGGTCAGGGCCGGAAGGAATCATCCTCTCCGACATTCCCTCGGGCCATCATCCGGAATTCGTCGGTAAGAGCGTCGCAGACGCAGCAGCGATAGCGCGAAAGGCCGACAACGGTGCGAGTGAGCAAGCAGCCGCCGAGTTCGCGCTCGACCTCCTCGCCGAAGAGCGAATGGGCGTCGGGATGATCTCATTCAGCCAGTCAGAAGAAGTCGTGCAAAAGATCATGCGCGAGCCTTACGTGAACGTCTGCACGGATGGTTTGCTTGGCGGTAAACCTCACCCGCGCGCATATGGCACGTACCCGCGAATACTGGGCCGCTACGTGCGCGAGCTGAACCTGTTGACATTGGAAGAAGCGGTGCGCAAGATGGGCGGGCTTGCTGCGGAGACTTTTCAGCTTAAAGGTTATGGCCTCATCGAAGAAGGCGCGCAGGCGAACCTCGTCGTCTTTGATCCGCAGCGAGTGATCGACCGGGCGACGTTTGAAGACTCGAAGCAGTTTCCAATCGGAATCGAGCACGTAATCGTTGAGGGCAGAACTATGATCGAGTACGGCGAGCAGCACGGCCCAGGCAGCGGCATCGCTGTGAGGTCACGTCAAGATGCGTGATTGGTCTTTGGCGACTGCCGTTGTCTCGGAGACCTACACCTGCTGAGTCTTAAGCAAGAGGTTTTCGGGCAATGAACCCAACGCAGCCCTCGATCATTCGTTGCGCTCCGTAGGCGTCAATCGTGCGCACTCGAAAGCCCACACGACGAAGTTCGTTCGCAACTTCGGCTCGTTTGTACAGCTGCAGTTGATGGGTCTCTTCAGCGCGCCTGTACAGCTCGCCAACCTTTCGAAAGGTTGTTATCCGGCGCGTCAGCCGGTTTGTTCTTGCGTCTTCGTCAACTTCGACGAGAACTGCCCAGTCGGGTCCCTCTCGATATTTCTGGCGAGGGCCTTTTCCGCGCCCGGGTTCGGCGATATCGAATGCGAAGAGACCGCCAGGCTTGAGGGCGGTGTAAACGCGACGAAAGAGCCGGCGTAGCTCGCTGATGCGGTTGGTCTCGTCGAAAAGATAGTTCAAACACTCGCCGAGCGAGGTGACCGCGTCGCACGGCGGGAGTTTGACCTTCAGAAGCGACCCTATCTGGAATTCGCCCCGCGGTACGCGCTTGCGGGCTATCGCGATCATCGCGGGCGAAATGTCTACCCCCAGAACACCGTACCTCGCGTCCGAGAGTTCCCGCGCCCACAGCCCGCTTCCGCAACCCAGGTCCACTACTAGTCCGGACGTGAGTCCATTCTGACGCAGAATCTCCAGCAGCCCCGGCGCAGAATTCTTCGCGAAATCACCGAAGCCGACATCGTGAATGTAAGCGAGGTCGGATCTGTAGGCTTCGATCGAATCCATGGCGCACTCTCAATCAAGCTCTCCGGCGCTAGTTGCCGCTGATGTGCAGAGCGTCAATTCTCGCTGTACTCGTTGCCGTTGTACAAGCCTCTTGCGCGCCGGTTACCTTCCCGTTCACATGCTTGCGACGGAAAACAGGCGGGTGCTAGTATCGAGGCTTAAATCGAAAGACTTTTGACCGCATGGCCCCGGTGGTGCGGCGAGGTGAGCGGAGGACGTGAGCGATCATGAGAGCAACGCGCAGAGCCAAGATAACCGCGCTGGGCCGCTACGTGCCGCCGAAGGTTGTGACGAACCACGATCTCGCAAAGCGAGTCGATACGAATCACGATTGGGTAGTCGCGCGAACGGGCATCGTCGAGCGCCACTGGGTCGAGCCAGGGACGCCTACCTCAGAGCTCGCAGCGCAGGCCGTCGGGGATCTTCTGAAGAATCGCGGAATCGAGGCTGACGAGATTGAGCTCATCATCGTCGCTACTGTCACCCCCGATATGTTCTTTCCGGCAACCGCTTGCATTGTGCAGAACAAAGTTCGGGCCACCCGCGCGTGGGGCTTCGACGTTTCGGCTGCCTGCTCCGGCTTCCTTTATGCGATGACTGTCGGCGCTCAGTTTATCGAGTCGGGCGCGCACAATAAGGTTGTGGTTGTCGGCGCGGACGTGATGTCGTCGATCACAAACCCTGATGACCGTTCAACGTGCGTCCTGTTCGGCGATGCCGCTGGTGCCGTGCTGCTCGAACCGAGCGCGGATGAGGAATTCGGAATACTCGATTACCTGCACGAGGTGGATGGGTCGGGTGGCGAGTTTCTTTATATGCCGGCGGGCGGCAGCCTGAACCCTGCCTCGCACGAGACTGTCGATAAGAAGATGCACTACGTACATCAGGAAGGACAGCCGGTCTTCAAGTACGCCGTGCGCAAGATGGGTGAGATCAGCCGCGGAATACTCCAGCGCAATGGATACCAAAGCAACGACCTCGATCTGTTCATTGCGCATCAGGCCAATATGCGGATCATCAACGCGGCTGCCGACAAACTGGGTCTCGATGAAGACAAGGTGGTCAAGAACATTCAAAAGTTCGGCAACACTACCGCTGCGACGATCCCGCTTGCGATTGGAGACGCGATCGATGATGGAAGGTTGAAGAAAGGTAAGCTCGTGGTGTTCGCTGCTGTAGGTGCTGGATACACCGTCGGCTCCGTCCTTTCGCGGTGGGCTTATTGAGAGAGAAAGGGTTCAAATAAGAAAAGAACGGCGGCTTTGAAAATAAATGAGCCGCGCCGCTTTTTCTCTAAGCCAGTTGTCTGACGAAACAACTCGAGTTCTCAGTAGCTATGTGTTGATTGGCCGGTGGCAGAAGCTGGTGTGCCCGCAACCTCTTGCATGATCTTGACGCCGACGCTAGCACCGATGCGTGTTGCTCCAGCCTGTATCATCTCCCGCGCCTGTTTCAGATCGCGAACTCCGCCTGATGCCTTCACACCCATCTGACCGCCAACTGCGCGGCGCATCAACGCGACGTCCGCAGCCGTCGCTCCTCCCTTGCTGAACCCGGTCGAAGTCTTAACGAAATCGGCGCCCGCTTCTTTTGCGATCAGACACGCGCTGACTTTTTCGTCGTCTGTCAGCAGCGCCGTTTCGAGAATCACCTTGCAGATGTAGCCAACCTCGTGAGCAACCTCGACAACGCCCCTGATATCTCGCGAAACGAGATCGTGATCGCCGGACTTCAGGGCGCCAACGTTGATCACCATATCAAGCTCGCTTGCGCCGTCGAAAATAGCGCGCCTCGCTTCGTAGCATTTTGTGTCCGGCGCGTTCGCTCCAAGCGGAAATCCGATCACCGTGCAAACCTTCACGCCGCTCGCGCGCAGGGCGCAGGCCACCTCGCGCACCCAGATCGGGTTTATGCAGACCGAGGCGAACCCGAATCGCACACCTTCTTCGCACACCTTCAATATCTCGGCGCGCGTCGCATCCGGTTTGAGCAAAGTATGATCGATGTAACGAGCGACCTCGCGCGCAGCTTCGCTTTCCGCTCCGCTAAGGCCGAACCGCACGCCGCCCTCGGCTATCAATGAGCGCATCCGATCCGGGCATTTCACAAAACACTCGTCGTGGTGCAAGTGGCAGTCGGTTGCTGACGAAGCGCCACCGAGCCGCGACAGGATGACATCCGTGACTTGGGAAACCAGATCCTCGATGTTCGGACCATCTTGCATATGATAGCGTTCCCTAACGAGAAACCTTCGCGTGGCCGCAGAGCAAACCTGCTTCGCGATCGCTGCTTTTACGTGAAGGCTCCCTGAAGCTCGTCAACTGCTCGCCGACTCGACCGGCTGGCTGCGCGAGCCTTCACGGCTTCCAATAACTCGTAAGGCACCTCCAGATCCCCGAGACCAGTGACGATACTAATATCGGGCTTGTAGCTTCCGTGATAATCGCTCCCGCCCGTCACCAACAGCCCGTGACGGGTCGCAATCTGCGCGTAGCTGGCGCGTTCGGCTGTGCTGTGGCGGCTATAGACGGCCTCTACGCCGTCCAACCCCAACCGGGCGAGTTCCCCAACAAGCTCGTCCGCGTGTTGGTAAGAGGAAAGCTTCAACTGATAAGGATGCGCCAGGACCGCAACTCCGCCGGCATCGTGGATCAGGGCTATTGAATCAGATGGAGACAGCCGAGCCTTTTCGATGTACGCCGCTGCGTCCTTCTTCAAAAACCTATCGAAGGCGTCTTGAATGCTTGCAACGTACCCCTTCTCGACCATCACTCGAGCGAAGTGCGGTCTGCCTACAATCTCGCTTCCGGCGACCTGAGCGACCTCATCATAGTTGATGTCAAATCCTAGCGCTTGCAACCGGCTCGCGATCTGTGGATTCCTTGTCTCACGCGCTTTCTTCAGCTCATCGAGTTTCCCTGCGAGCCCCATCGCCGCTTCGTCAATACAATAGCCGAGTATATGCATCGTTCCGGGAGCATACTCTGCGCTGATCTCTATGCCGGCGACGAACTCAATCCCGAAACGGTCTGCCGCGGCGCGCGCTTCAACAATCGCAGCGACCGTATCGTGATCCGTGATCGCAACAGCTCGCGCTCGCTTCGAGCTGGCCAACTTCATCAACTCTTCAGGCGTCGCGCTGCCGTCCGAGCGCGTCGTATGAGTATGCAAGTCGATATAGCCGGCTGACATCGTCCACGATATTATCTTCCGCTGACGAACTCAGTCAATTGATTCAAAACCCATTACAATGGGCTCGAAACTCGCGGCCGGAGCCACTTTCGTGGCAGTGTCACGGAATAGGCTCCCAGAGCCACTTTCAAGGCGCTGGCCACACAAGTGGCTCTGGGAGCCCATTACATCTGCATCGCAATTTCCAACTTCACATCGCTTCGTTCACAAGCACCGTGTGAAGAAGCAGAACGCGCACAAGCAGAGCGATCGAAGGGCGGTCTTGAAACTGGCTCTGGCAGCCGCTTTCGCGAATCAGATGATGTTTCGTCGTTTTGATTCGCATCTCGGCGAAAAAAAACGTTGACAAGAATCCGTTAAGCAAATATATACAACAATATGTTGTATAACATTTACGTTAGTACACAAGAGTAGCAACGCTACAGCATCTTGTGTGCGAGGTAAAATTTAACGAAAGGAGAAGCACAATATGGCAACTGCAAAGAAGGGCGGCGCAAAGAAGGCCGCAAAGGGCGGCGCAAAGAAGGGTGCCAAGAAGGGCGCCAAGAAGAGATAGTATATCGCCGCTACGCAAAACGGGGGTTCTCTGTGTGAGAACGCGGGGATGGGTGACCATCCCCTTTTTCTTTCTGCTCCATTTATTGTCCCTGCACCCCTGGTTCAACCCCATTAACTAATCCCACCGACTAGTGTAAACTGATACACCTTATGTCTACCGATATGTCTACCGAAAGGGATCAACGCCCTTGGGGCATGTACGAGGTCGTTGCAGAAGGTGACGGCTACAAGGTCAAGCGCATCGAAGTGAATCCCGGTCAACGCCTCAGCCTGCAAATGCACCAGCGCCGAAGCGAGCACTGGGTGATTGTCACCGGCGAAGCGATAGTTACGGTCGGGGACCGAGAGATCCGTTTGCGTGAAAACGACGACGCGCTCATTCCTCCTCGGACCAAACACCGGGTGGCCAATCCCGGAACAGGCCCGTTGGTCTTTATCGAGGTCCAATGCGGACCTTACCTTGGCGAGGACGACATTACACGATTCGAGGATGATTACAATAGGACCGGAAAAGCCGAATAACCGGTGAGCCGTCGACTACTCCTCCGCATTAGACCTGCACTTCGATCTTCACCGATGAGCTTCTGTCTCGGTCGCTGTCTTCGCGACTGTAGAGGTCGGGCTCCCCTTCTGGCCGTGTATGCCAACGCTTATGAATCCACAGCCACTGATCCGGGTAACGCCGAGCGTAATCCTCGATCACCTTTGTGAACCGGGCTGTGTTGAGCACGACTTCTTCCTTGAAGTCGCCGGTTCGAATCAAGGGTATCTCGGGCTCGAACCGAAGGCGGTGTTTCCTCAACTGCCCATCCCAAATCAAAAAGCCGGGAACGACCGGAGCGTCGGCGCGCAGGGCGAATACCGCGAGTCCGGTGGTAGAACAAGCCGGTATCCCAAAGAAATCGCAGAAGACACCCTGATCCGGCAGCGTGTTCGCGTCGACTAACAATCCCACATCCTGGCCGCGCCGCAGAATCTCGAGCACGGGCTTAACTGCCCTGTTCTTGTTTATCGTGTGGTTGCCAGATAGCTCGCGGTAGTCGCTGATCATTCGATCCAACAGCGGATTGTCGAGCGGCCGAACCAGGAAGCTCAGCGGGTGGCCATAGATCCCTTGAGCAAACGCACACAACTCCCATGCTCCAATGTGCCCTGTCAGCATCAGCACACCTCGCCCGCGTTCAGAAGCTTGCTTGTAATTCTCGAACCCATCGTACTCGACTAGCTTTGCTATGTTTTGACCTGTGATCTTCGGGAACTGGGAGAACTCCCCCAGCAGCCTGCCGAGGTTCTCGAATACTCCCCTGACGATAGCGCGTCGTTCGCCGGGATTGAGTTCGGGCAAAGCAAGCGCGAGGTTCCTATAGCCCACGCGCCGTAATCTGCTGTGCAAATAGTAAGCGGTTCTCGCGATCAGTTTCCCCACGACGATCGCACCTTCGCGCGGCAAGACCGCGAGCAGCTTTAGCAGCAACCACGCGGGGATAAACTCAATCAGATTGCGAAGCGTGTTTCTCTTTCTGGCTGGCACGCGCTCAAACTAGCACGGCACTCCGGGGGTGTCAATTTTAGCGAATGCCAGGAAGCCTGCTGTCGATTTTTCCCACCCCTTGCGATTGGGATGGCACTCTGTCCAATGGGGGCAAGCCGCAGACATCTTTTAAGTCAATTCATCGGTTCGGATATCGACCTTTACTCTTGCGTCCCATGCCCAAGCGGGGTATTCTTTCGCCAGCTTGCCCCTTTCCGGATAATCCCTAAGCGAATCAACTTGGAGTCACAGCTATGAGTAGGCGTCGGCCCATCGATGCGATGGCAACGAGATCCTATCTTCATCAACTCACCTACGCGCTCGCGATAACTCTGCTCTGGCTCACGACGACTGCCGCTCAACAGCCAGCTGTTAGCAGGCAGAAGTCACCGACACTCACTACTGATGACGTCGTGCGCCCGCAGTTGGAGCAGCCGCCGCCTGCCGAGTCGAAACAAGCCGCGTTGAAGCCCGAAGAAGCGGGTAAGGCTGGAGCGGTTGAAACGAAGCCGAGTGAACCGAAAGCGAACGAGGCTAAAGTGGGCTCCGAAGAGTCTTCGTGGCGAGACCACGTGGGCAAAGCGCGGGACCGAGCGAAAGAGTTGGAGCGCGCTGCGGAAGAAGCTGAACTGCGAATCACGGCGCTTCGAAATGAACTTGGGGTCTCGGGACAGAGCGCCAGATATCGCAACGAGACCGCCGCTGAGCTAGATCAAGCCGGTCAGCGACTCTCGGCGGTGCGCGGCCAAGCTCGCGCTGCCGCAGATGATTTGGCGCAACTGGTCGAGTACGGCAAGCAGAACGGTTTCACCGAAACCGCAGAGCCGAAGCCGACCGAAGAAGGAAAGCCGAACGAGCAGTATTATCGCACGCAATTCGCGAAACTCACCGAGGCACTTGAGACCGCGCAACGCCGAATTCCACTCTACGACAACCGTGTCCGCGACCTGAATCAACAGCTATCGACAAACGGCGCCGGTAAAGATAAGAACGGTCGAAACACAGGCGGCGACAGTTTTTTTGCCGCTCAGCTACTGAAGGACCGCGAAGAGGCACACCAAAAATTGGACGAGGCTCGCTCGGCGGTCGGGAAAGCTCAAGACGACCTTGATGCGCTCAGAACCGAAGCGCGTCGAGCCGGCGTACCACCTGGAATATTCAGATAAGAACTCCTATGCCGACGGCCGAGATATTACTCGTAGAAGACAAGGACAGCCTCAGACAGATGTTGCGCCTGACGCTTCAAAATGCAGGCTACTCGGTCGATGAAGCTCGCGACGGCGCCGAAGCTCGGCGCAGGCTCAACGACAGCCGCTACAACCTTGTACTCACCGACCTAAAGATGCCGCGGGCCGACGGGCTTGAAGTACTGCGCGCCGCGAAGTCAGCAGATTCTGATACGGCAGTGATAATGCTAACAGCGTATGGGACCATCGATGAAGCGGTCCAGGCGATGAAGGAAGGCGCCTACGAGTTTCTTCAAAAACCAGTCGACAGCCGCCATCTGCTTTTACTAGTCCAGCGCGCGTTAGAAGAAAGCAGGCTGCGCGCTGAGAATGTCCTGCTCAAAGATGACTACGCGCGCCGCTACGGCTTTCCTAGAATAATCGGCGAGTCGTCGGCTATGCAGAAGGTCGGCCGTGAGATACAACAAGTCGCGTCAACTCCAACAACGGTGCTTCTCTTAGGCGAGTCCGGAACCGGCAAGGAATTATTCGCGCGAGCAGTACACCATCTGAGCCAGCGGCGCGACGCGCCGTTCATCGCCATCAATTGCGCTGCTATTCCGGACACGTTGATTGAGAATGAGCTGTTCGGTCACGAGAAGGGCGCGTACACGGGCGCGGACCAACGTCGAGTCGGCAAATTCGAGCTCGCAGCTAGAGGAACTATCTTCCTCGACGAGATAAGCGAAGTGGCGCCGGCCGTGCAATCGAAACTGCTGCGCGTCCTGGAAGAGCGAAAGGTCAACCGGCTCGGGGGTTCAGCGGACATCGATGTTGACGTGCGTGTCATCGCCGCGACGAACCGCGACCTAAAAGGGGCCGTCGCAGCCAAACAGTTTCGCGAGGACCTTTACTTTCGTCTCGCCGTATTCCCAGTCCACATACCTTCGTTGCGCGAACGGCGATCCGATATACGCCAGCTCGCGGAGTTTTTCGCAGCGAAGTACGGTCGCGAGCTGCGGCGCACTTCACTGAAGCTGACGGATGAATCCGCTCGCGCGCTCGAGGATTACGATTGGCCCGGCAACGTTCGTGAGCTTGAGAACTGCATCGAACGCGCATGCATTTTGGCTCACGGCTCGGAGATCAAGCCTGCCGACCTCAACATCAGCCCGCCTTCAGACTACTCGGCGCCGGAGCAAGCGGCTCTGCTCGACGGCTTCGATCTACGCGGCTCGCTTTCCGAAGTGAGCGGCCGGGCGCAGCGACTGGTGGAGCGCCGAAAGATATCCGCAACGCTCAAGGAATGCGACTACAATAAGTCGCGCGCAGCCGAACGCCTCTCCGTCAGCTACAAGACGCTTCTCACCCGCATTAAAGAACTCGCGCTCGAATAACTAACCTCTACTAGCATGCAACCCTCATAAACGTGGCTGCAACCAAGCGGTCGTTCGGTCGCTGAACAGCTCAAGGTCTTGGATTAGCTTTCTTAAAGCGGATAGAATCAACGCGAATGAACCAGCAGCCACCTCGCAAACGTTCGAGCGTAGCTCGGTCAGCAGGAATCGTGAGCATGGCTGTGATGGCCAGCCGCGTGCTCGGGCTCGTGCGCGAGATGGTGTTCGCGCATTTTTTCGGCGCATCGAAGAGCTTTGCGACCGACGCTTTCGTCATCGCGTTTCGGATTCCGAACCTGCTCCGCGATCTGTTTGCCGAAGGCGCGTTGTCCAGCGCTTTTGTTACGGTTTTCTCAGATTACCTGGTTACCAAAGATGAGAAGGAAGCGTTCAGGCTTTCGAACCTCGTCGCAACCGGATTGATTTTGGTGCTGGGTATACTAGTCGTGCTCGGCATCATCTTTGCCCCGCAAGTAGTAGCGGTAATCGCATCAGGATTCGAAGAAGACCCTGCCAAATTCGAGCTCACAGTCCGCCTGACAAGAATAATGATGCCGTTCATCCTGGTCGTCGCGTTGGCGGCACAAGCCATGGGAGTCTTGAACGCGCGGGATCGCTTCGGCGTGCCGGCCATGGCGTCGACGTTCTTCAACATCGGCTCGATCATTGGTGGGCTTGCAACTGCCGCTTTCCTCGCCGATCCAACTTTCTCTCATCCAATAAGCTCAATAGTTGAAAAGCCGACTGAAGGGATAACAGGAATGGCCTACGGCGTGTTGATAGGCGGACTGCTGCAATACGCGGTGCAGTGGCCAAGCCTGCGAAAAGCCGGCTTCCGCTATCGCCCGATGTTGAGCTTCAGTGATCCCGGCGTGAGGCGCATCTTTGGTCTGATGGGCCCAGCCGTAATTGGCGCGGCCGCAGTGCAGGTCAACGTGCTGGTCAACAGCAGATTTGCTACGAGCATTCCAGGAGGAAGCGGTCCGGTATCGTGGCTGAACTTTGCATTCCGGCTGATGCAGTTTCCGATCGGCGTGTTCGGCGTCGCAATAGCTACCGCGACTTTGCCTGCGATCTCCCGAAGCGCGGCGCTGAAGGACATCACGGAGTTTCGCCATACTCTCGCCGGTTCGATTCGATTGGCATTTCTCTTGACTATACCGTCGGCGGTCGGGCTGATCGTTTTAGGGCGTCCAATTATCGCGCTGATCTACGAGCATGGCCCAGTCTTTGGGGCAACGGACACCGAGCACACGGCTGCCGCGCTCGCCTTCTACGCGATCGGGCTTGCCGGTTACGCTGCGGTCAGGATACTCGCCCCGGCGTTCTATGCCATCAACGATGCACGAACGCCGATGATGATAAGCCTGTTATCGATGGTAATGAACTTCGTGATGAACTGGATGCTGGTTGGCGTGCTTCAGGAACGCGGGCTTGCGCTGTCGACTTCGACGGTAGCACTCATGAACTTCGCTCTGCTGTACGCGATTATGCGGCGCCGCGTTGGTGGCATCGAAGGCCGAAGGACTGGGATCACCGTCGCCAAGATTCTTGTGGCATCAGCCGTGATGGGGGCTGTGTGTTGGGCTATCAGCGAGGTCATTGCGCGCCTCGCCGGTCCCAGCCTCCCCGCTAGAAGCGCAAACGTCGTTGTCTCCGTCGCGGCAGGCGCAGGGATATTCTACCTCGTCGCATCCGCGCTCGGCATTCAGGAATTGAAAGCCGCCACCGACGTTTTTACCAGACGCTTTACTCGGAAGTCTCGCAACTGACCCACTTCCTGGAGATTATTCGAGGCATCGTGCTGCGTGGCGCAACGCTCCCAGACCTTCTGCCCGAAGTCGTTACTCTGGTGGTGATGGGCGTAGTACTGTTGGTCCTGAGCGCTTTCAGATTCCGCAAGAAGGTAGCTTGAGAGTTAGCACCGACTTGGTCTGTGTGACGCTTTAGTTGACAAGCAACTGAACTAGACTAAAGTCTGTGCTACCAAAAAAGTGCGGGCGCCGCAGCCAACCTTCGGCTTCGGCGCCCGGTGAGTAATGGAGGAGGATTCACCCCAAGCGACACGCTTGGACTAACAAGTAGGACTACGACTATCAGGCGCATTAGAGTTTATCGTAGTCCACGTTGTTCACTCACACGTCTAATAACGCGGGACGCCAAGGTCGGTTTCAAAAAAAATGGCCGAGTCTCGTAATAAAAACGTTAAAGTTCTCTAATTCTGTTTCATTGCCACAAAACGCTCAACTCCGAGCTTGATCTTCAAACTCAGTCTTAAGGCTGCTGGCCATCAGACTAGCGGAAACTTGAAGCCGAAAACAACGCCTGAGGCTTAACGATTCCGAAAAACGTTCGGGGCGCCGTCGTAGCGCCCCGAACAAGGAGAAGGATTTCTGTTCTGTTCTGAACTCAGGTCCCGAGCGGCGAAGAAAATCGGTTGCACATCCATCTTCACCGTATCGGGATCATTCGCTCAGCTACTTGAACGCCTGCACCGTAATTTTGTTCCCGCTAGTTACACGGGCGGCGACGATGTCTGCGGTTTTTTCTTCGCGCCGGGGCGGCAATCTTTTCCAGCCACTTGAGCGCTTCCTCGAATCGCTCGAAGAGCCGCTCATCGTCTCGAAACCACGGGCCATGATAGATAGTGCGGCCCGAGATCATACGCGCCGGATGCTTAACATGCAGCATCTCGTGATACAGCACGTACTCTACGACGAAGCGTGGGATTGCCGCGTCATCGAGTGTGCTGCTGATGATTATTGTCCGATGGACGTGGTCGTGGTGACCGAGCACACGCCGCGTTTGGCGCTGGCTCCAGGAAAGCATAGGGAGTTCGAGCTTACCGTCGAAGTAGCGCGCATTCAGTTGTGTGAACAGCTCGGCTAGATCGTATACCTTGCCGCAAGAAGAAGTCGTAATCTTATACCCGCGCCTGCGCCGAGCCGCCTGTGACGCATCAAGTATCGGGGGGTGCAGAGTGTGCGCGCGATATACATGCTCGTGCACCTTCGACGCTTTTAGGCGATACAGTTTTGCAACAAGGATGCTAGCCAGGGCGAAGAGAACCTCTCGAGGAGAGCCGACGAGTATATCCGACACTCGGGCCAACACGCGCCCCTGGCGCAGCCTGATGGTGGACGAGAGCCCCGCGTAAGGATAGAAGCGAGCTTCAACCTTTGGCCTCGGCTCTTTCTTCACTAGGGCTCGGAGCGCTTGATCGAACACCGATTCGAGGATGTCATCTGACGTAACTGGGGAGTAGAGATGTAGTTGTTCGTATTCGATCATCAAACCGATTGGTCCGTAGTCCGTAGTCCGTAGTCGAGTATCTCACTCTTGTTACGGACCACGGACTACGGACTACGGACTACGGACTACTTCTTCTTCACGGTTGGATTATCATCCGGCTCGATGTACTTCTCGCGATAGTGCAGGGTAAGCTGCTTGTTGTCGGGCGTGCCGTCGCCGTCTATGTCGACTTCAAGCTTGAGCTTGCGGTCCTTGCCCTCACGCCGCGTGTTTGTCGGTGAATACCCCAGGCTGTACTGGCTCCTAAGCATCGCTTCGATGCTTCGCATGATCGAGGGAATCTCGCTCTCGAAGGTCATCGGGAAGTATGCTCCGCCGCTCAGCTTTGCGAAAGTGTTGAGCCCGTTCTGCGCCTGTAAGAATTCGAGCCTCGTCTCAGGCGGAAGTCTGTCACCGTACTTCTTGAAGTACAGGTTGCCGACGCCGACGATGAAGATCGGCACACCGGCGCGCGTGACTATCTTCATTGCCTTGTCGTAGGTGAGGCGGCTAAAAGTATCAATCCCTAGCGTGATCAGAATAACCGCAGAGTGCCCTTCGATCTCTTGCAAGCCCGTGTACTGACTCTCACCCGCGCCTTCCTCAAAGAGTTGTATCGCCTTGCCACCAAGTAGAACGAAGGAAAGCGAGTCATAGATATTCGCTTCGCTGAAGTTTAACGTGTCACGATAGGCCGCGATGACTGCTTGATATAGGCGCCCGCTGTCTCCGGTGAAGTCCTGGACTACCTTCGGCCGCATGCTGTAGGTCACGAGTGCGAGATGATCGTCCGGCTTGACGAAGCTTCGCACAAAGGTGGCGGCCGACTGAAATATCTCCTGCGCGAACGTCGGGTCGTAATAGCTGTTCCACCTACGGTTGCGGTAGTTGTTCTCAAGCAAAAGCACCGCAGTCATAGGACCTTCGCCGGAAGCGAAGTTCGTAGTCTCCTGCTTGACGCCATCCTCATAAATCGTGAAGTTCTTCTGCGTAAGGTTGTTGTACAATCGGCCGCTCTTCTTATCGATAACCGTCACATCTACGTTGACGACCTGGGTCGAGAGCTTTATCGGCGGCTCTTGTTTGATATCCTTCGGTACCGGCGGAACTGGCTCCTGAGGCTGCTCGGACCCCTTTTTCTCGTCGGTCTTCTTCTCTACTTTCTTCTTCTCAGGCTGGCGTCCGCTCTGCGCCGCAACGCTGGATCGCGGAACAGCAGACGCAGTCAACAAAACAGCTAGAAGAGCGGCGACGACCGCTGCCCTGATGAGCGTAAATGCCTTCATAAATCCTCCGGCTCTCACTGAATCGGGCTGGAACTATCCGAGCACATTCCTAAAACGAATCTTAGCAGACAGTCACAGACATTCAAACTAGGGTCGATGATATTGGGTTCAGGGTTTAGGGTTTCTGGTTTCTAATTTTCTCGTTTCTGGTTCTTGATTAGTATACTGAACATCGGAACGGAAACCAGAAGCCACGACCAGAGACCAAAACTAGAAACGAGAAACCACAAACCAGAAACTATGCGATCCAGGTAGCAAGCCGATCACGTGACGCTAGCTCATCGGATCGAATCCTGCTACTCTAGTGCGCTGTTTTGTTGCGAGCGGCATCCCCGTTGTGTGTGAACTAATAAGTGGATATCTAATAAGAGAGCTAGTGGAGGAGAGCATGGCTGAGTTTAGTCCGGAGCTTCGGAAAGATCCGACCAGCGGCCGGTGGGTCATCATTTCGTCAGCGCGCGCACAACGGCCAGAAGCTCCCGAGCCGCGCCGCGAAGAGGAGACGCCTGAGGCGCGAGCGCGTTGTCCTTTTTGTTATGGGCGAGAGGACCAGACTCCGCCCGAGATATTCACCTTCCGCAAAAATGGCGAGCCTCCAAACAGTCCAGGATGGCTCACCCGTGTGGTGCCTAACAAGTTTCCCGCTTTCGGAATCTTTCCCGAGATCAACCTCCGACGAGTTGGAATGTTCCAGATGGCAACCGGTTATGGCGCACACGAGGTCGCTATTGAATCGCCCGACCACGACACCTACCTCGAGCACCAGCCGCTCGACCAGATCGCCCTCATCGTCGACACCTGGTGGGAGCGGCACGTCGATCTCGAGCGCGACCCCAAGCTCAAGTACGTATTGTTATTCAAAAATCACGGAAAGGCTGCCGGTGCGTCGCTCAGCCACCCGCATGCTCAGATAATCGCAACGACGGTCATTCCCGACGCGCTTAAGAGCAAGCTGCGCCACGCAAAAGAGCACTTCGTCAACGGTGAGGGCTGCATCTGGTGCCGCCAGCTCGATCAGCTTTTTTACTACGAGAACAAGATTTACAACCCGGACGGGACAGTGCTGGTAGCGGTTAATCAACGCGATCGTGTCGTAGCCGAAAACGAGAAATTCGTAGCTTACATCCCATTTGCTCCGCGCATGCCCTACGAGGTTCACATACTGCCGAAGAGCCATCAGTGCTCGTTCATCCAGACATCACCTGAAGAGCGGTCAGAGCTTGCTAAGATGTTGAAGCTGGTGTTGATGAAGGTCTACAAGCTGCTGGGCAATCCGCCATACAACTTCTACATTCATTCGGCGCCGAATTTGAATGTGATGCCTCGAACCGGCGACTACGGCACAATCCGCGAAGACTTTCACTGGCACATCGAGATACTGGTGCGAACAACCATAATGGCTGGGTTCGAGCAAGGGAGCGGTATCTACATCAACCCGCTCAATCCGACCGACGCCGCGCGCTATCTGGAAGAGACTGAGATTGAGCCTTAGTTCAAAGTCCAAAGTCCAAGGTCCAAAGTCCAAGGTCCAAGGTTGATTCGACTTTGGACTTTGGACTATGACTTGAAGTATCTGCTCCGCTGAAACACACGATCGTCGAAATATCCGCGCAGCAACTCGATCTCATCGCCGGTTGCGCCCGGCAAGACCGTCACTACGTCGTAGCGGTAGGGCTCCTCATAGACCTTCATCACCTGGCGATACCGCCTCGCGGCTTTAGCTATTTGGCGCTGCTTTCGTAAATCGACGGCGCGTTCGGGCGCTGCCAGATCGTCCGATGTTCGCGTCTTCACTTCAACAAACGTCAGCGTAGCCCCATCATAAGCGATGACGTCGATCTCGGCGGTCAACTTCTGCCCGTGCAGTCCTCTTCCAAGCGGTACTCGAAAGTTCGTGACAACAATTTGATAGCCCTCGTAGTCGCTCAAGTAGTCCAGCGCCATCCGTTCGCCGCGCTCGCCTAGTTCCAAATGCGCCGCGCGAGCCGTGTTGCTTCGTCGCCCCAACACTGTTCTGATCGCGTTGAGCATAATATCGTTTGGAAGCCCTCTCGTCTCTAACATACCGACGCGTTCACCGCGACCGGTGCATCTTACCCAATACCGGCTGCTTGTAAAAGCTCCAAGCGGCAAGCTACAGTGAAGCTTTGCAATCAGACATGGAAAAGAGCGAGACTACGTCGGTGACAGTCGCCCCGGCGGAGCACGCTAAGGCTCCGACCGTCGTCATACTCGGCCGCCCAAACGTCGGAAAATCGACGCTGTTCAACAAGCTCACCGACAGGCGGCGCGCCATCGTTGGAGACGAGCCCGGTATCACCCGCGATCGAATCTACGGCCGCGTCCAATGGCGAGGACGCGAGTTCCACCTTGTCGATACCGGCGGAATAATCCCCGACGACAAGGAACTTATCCCCACAAACATTTTGAGCCAGGCTCGCACGGCACTCGACGAAGCATCGTTGATCCTCCTTGTAGTCGATGCGCGCGCGGGCATCACTCCGCTTGACGAAGAGCTTGCTGAACTCGCGCGGCTTACCGGCACACCTGTCTTCGTCGCCGCCAACAAGGTGGACACCGCTAAGCTCGAAGCCGACGCTCTGGAGTTCGAACGCTGGGGACTGGACGCGGTGTTTCCGATCTCAGCCGAGCACGGAAGCGGAGTAGCCGAGATGCTCGACGCCGCGCTCGATACTCTTACAGCGCCCGAAGTCCACGAAGAGCACCTCCGCGAAATCCGCATCGCCATCGTCGGCCGTCCAAACGTAGGCAAGTCCTCTCTCGTGAATCGTCTGCTTGGCGAAGAGCGCGTAATCGTCTCTCCGATCCCGGGCACGACGCGCGACGCGGTCGATACCGAGCTTGAGTATCAAGACACTCACTTCCGTCTTATTGATACCGCAGGCATACGCCGAAAAGGCAAGACCGAACTTGTTGCCGAAAAAATTTCAGTGGTGATGGCGCGTCGCAACCTTGAGGATGCCGATGTTGCAATCTTGATGATCGACGCCATCGAAGGTCCTACTGCTAACGACGCTACGATTGGCGGGTATGCTCACGAGGCCGGCGCGAGCCTCATCATCGCGGTCAACAAATGGGACGTGGTAGAGAAGAACGCCGATACCACCAGGGAGTATGCGCAGCGCATACGCGACATGACGAAGTTCGCGGATTACGCGCCGATTGTATTCATCTCAGCCAAGAGCGGTCTGCGGGTCACGAAGCTACTCGAGCTTGCTCGGCACGCGCACGAAGAACGCAACAAACGAGTCTCGACTTCAGAGTTGAACCGTTTCTTTGAGCGGAACCTCGAACAGCCTCGCGCGACTACTCCTTCGAAACACCCTTTGCGCGTCCTCTACATCACGCAAGCAGGTACCGGTCCGCCAACCTTTGTGGTATTCACATCGTCTCGCAGCCCTAAAGCGAAGCTGCATTTCTCCTACGAGCGCTACATGATCAATCGCCTGCGTGAGGAATTCGGCTTCTTTGCGACGCCCATTCGAATCAAGCAACGCAAAAAGGCGAGCGAAGCATCGCAACGTCGCTGAGCCGCATCGTTCAAAACCTACGAACCGAGAATTCACGATTTGCACTCGGAGGCAAGCCATGCGTTCCAGCCTGTTTACTCGCATCAAAGAGACTTATTCGCTGAGCGGGAAAGTGCACCTTCCTATGAGGTTGTACTATGACGAGAAGCTTTTGGCTGAGATTCTTGAGTGAAAACCCGGCAAGCTAAGAACCAGAGAATTGAAAATTGAAAATTAGAAATTGAAGAGCCTCTTGCAAAACTCTCCGGTTTCGAGGTCATAACCGATTTGTA
>JBBPIH010000115.1:0-2771 GCA_038040455.1 Acidobacteriota bacterium | reverse complement strand
GCCAGGTAGCTCAGTTGGTAGAGCAGCGGACTGAAAATCCGCGTGTCGGCGGTTCAACTCCGTCCCTGGCCACCAATAGAATCAAGAACGCGGCCGGTTGCGAAACACCCGCTTTTTTCATCTTTCTCTCTTTTGTGCCACGGTCACCCATCGAAAGGTAACCTCTGGTCCCCCTTTAAAGAACTATGCAGACGTCGTGGGCGAGTTCCGCGGGTCGGTAGTACAGTCTGATGATCCGCTGATGCCCACAGCTCACCAGTCTAAGTAGCAGTCGCGCGCTCTGGGAGTTTGTGTTCGGATTTAGTTAAGATACAGTTTTACTGGGCCGATGCTCTGAATAACAATGACCGCGCGTCACACCGCAGCTTCAACTGACCAAATTCTCGAGGCACTGCGCGAGGCGCGTGAGCGCACGCTCGAACTCGTCGCTGACCTCAGCGACGAACAACTCATAGGGCCGCGACTGGGTCTCGTCAACCCGCTTCGTTGGGAGATTGCCCACGTCGGCTGGTTTTCAGAGTTCTGGTGCTTGCGACATCTGCACGGCGAGCAGCCCCTGCTCAGTCAGGGAGATAGCCTGTACGATTCGGCGCGAGTAGCTCACGACACGCGATGGGATTTGCCTTTGCTCTCGAGAGCGGAGACGCTTGCTTATCTCAGCCGCCTGCTCGATCGAGTCCTCGAACTGAATCGCGAGCCGAGCGACAAACAAATCGACGGTTACGGTCAGTCGTATTTCTTGCACCTGGTCCTGTTCCACGAGCAGATGCACGCCGAGGCGATGATGTACACCCGGCAAACGCTCGGCTACCCCGCGCCGCCATTGAGATTCGAAACCGCCACCCGGACGCCAAACTCGCGTCGGCTTGAAGTCATCGAGCAACACGAGTCAGAGATACTCGGAGATGCTCACATCCCTGGCGGAACGTTTCTTCTCGGTGAATCACGCGGTGCGGTTTTTCAATTCGACAACGAGCAATCGGAGCACGAGGTCGACGTCGCCAGGTTCTCGATATCGCGAACCGCAACGACTAACGGCGAGTTCTTGAACTTTGTTCTGGATGGGGGCTACACGAATCGCCAGGTTTGGAGTGATGAAGGATGGCGATGGCGTGAAGCTGTCGCCGCTGAGCATCCGGTCTACTGGCAGCGCGACTTGGGCGGGCAGTGGCTGCGCAGGGACTTCGATCAGCTAGTCCCGCTCGAAACGCGCTTGCCGGTAATTCACGTCAACTGGTTCGAAGCCGATGCCTATTGCCGCTGGGCGGGACGGCGTTTGCCGACCGAAAGTGAGTGGGAGATGGCAGCAAGCTCCGAGCCCGCGGCCAATGGTCCAGGCATCTCGTCTCGCAAGCGTGTGTATCCGTGGGGAGACGAGTGGCCTACTCCCAACCGAGCTAACCTGGACTGGCGCTCGATGGGTTGTGTGGAGACAGATGCGTTGCCGGAAGGTGATAGCGCTTTCGGATGCCGCCAAATGATCGGCAACGTTTGGGAATGGACCAGCACGACGTTCGGCGCTTATCCTGGATTCGCCGCCGGCCCGTACTACGAATACTCCGCGCCGTGGTTTGGCAATCACAAGATTCTGCGAGGCGGCTGTTGGGCGACGCGATCGTTGTTGATTCGGAATGCGTATCGGAACTTCTACACCCCCGACCGCCGCGACGTGTGGGCGGGCTTTCGCACCTGCGCGCTGAGCAAATGAAAATCGGAATCGTCACTCCAGCTCCCGCGCAGTCCCGGTATGGCAATCGAGTGACGGCGCTCAGGTGGGCGCGCATTCTCAAGAAGCTCGGCCATCGCGTGACCATCGACCAGAATTACAGCGGCAAACAGCTCGATCTCTTGATTGCGCTGCACGCGCGGCGAAGCTTCACATCGATCGAGCGCTTCCATCGCGAGCATCCAGACTCACCGATCATCGTCGCGCTCACAGGCACTGACCTCTACCCTGACCTCAGCGTCAACCAGCTCGCACGGAAGTCTCTTGACCTCGCGTCGCGAATCGTTGTGCTTCAACCGAAGGCGATGGAAGAACTGCGCGTGAGATGGCGCGAGAAGGCGCGCGTCATCTATCAGTCGGCCGCGCGGTCGGTAGTGTCACAGGCGGCTCCGTCGCGGCGTGGCTTCAACGTGTGCGTGATTGGGCACCTGCGCCCGGTGAAGGATCCGTTTAGAGCGGCGATGGCCGCGCGGTTGTTGCCGCCTTCGTCGCGCGTGCGCGTGTTTCAAATTGGCGGGGCTATGACCGAGCGAGCCGCAGCACGCGCGCGCGAAGAGGAGAGAATCAACCCTCGCTATCGCTGGCTTGGTGAGCAGCCTCCGTGGCGCGTGCGAAGCGTGTTGGCCGAGAGCCGAGTGTGTGTTCTGTCGTCTCGTATAGAGGGAGGGGCGAACGCGCTTGGCGAGGCAATCGTTGCAGGCGTGCCGGTGCTCGCCTCGCGAATTCCGGGTTCGGTGGGAATACTCGGAGAGAGCTATCCGGGTTATTTCGAAGCGGGGGACACAAGCGGGCTGGCCGAGCTATTGGCGCGCGCGGAAACCGATTCGAAGTTTCTTCGCACACTGGAACAACACTGCGAGAACCTGATGCAGCTGTTCAAGCCCGCGCGCGAAGAGGAGGCTTGGGCGACGTTGCTCGATGAAATCTCTTAAGGTCCAGATGACTAGTGGCCTGTTACATGCCCTTCACTGTGAAGTAGGGTATCCGCGTAAATCGGCCGAATCAGTGTCATCCGTGATGGTATGAAGCTGGTGCCTCCTGCGGC
>JBBPIH010000025.1:14034-96727 GCA_038040455.1 Acidobacteriota bacterium | reverse complement strand
TGCCTGCCTCTTTCTTGCGCAACGCCAAGCAGGCAGGGATGCCTGCGCTCCCAGGCTTTTGACCGCAGCCCAGCCCTTGAAATTTTGACAGCGTTACGCTCATATTTTATGATTTCTTTATCGCAGATCTTTCAGGCGTGGATTACGGATTGGAACTGAATGGCGGTCAAATTTAAAGACTACTATGAAGTACTAGGGGTGAAGCGAGATGCGTCTGACGATCAAATCCGTCAGGCCTATCGAAAGCTTGCGCGCAAACACCATCCAGACGTGAACCCGGGTGACCGGGTAGCCGAAGACAGGTTCAAGGAGATCAACGAAGCTAACGAGGTTCTGTCTGATCCCGAGAAGCGCAAACGTTACGATCAGCTGGGTCCCAACTGGAAGAACGGCGCCGAGTTCACGCCGCCGCCGAATTGGGGTGGCATTAACGTGGGTGTCGATGACCTGGGAAGCATCTTCAGCGGAGGCGGTTTCAGCGACTTCTTCGAGACGCTTTTTGGCGGAGCCCGGCAAGCCGGTCAGGCGGAGCACCGGCGCCGTGGCTCGCGGGCCGGGAGCGGTCGCGGCCAAGACGCGGAAGCAGAGATGGAGATATCGCTTGAGGATGCTCACAGGGGTGGACGGCACAGGATCACGCTTCAGGGCACTCGGCCTTGTCCGGCTTGTGGTGCAACGGGTACATCGTCGGGCGTCGTCTGTTCGACGTGCCGAGGCGCCGGTAACGTATTGAGCCCGAGGACGATCGACGTGAATATTCCGCCCGCCGCGCGGGAAGGTTCGGTAATTAAAGTCGGAAAGCAGGCGCAGCCGGGCGCAACCGGAGGCGAACCTGGTGACTTGTACATAAAGCTGAAGATCAAGCCTCATCCGATCTTCACAGTGTCTGGAGATGACCTCACCGTTGAAGCTCCAGTTTCGCCCTGGGAGGCTGTGTTGGGAGCGACTATTGCGGTGCCGACGATCGATGGCAAAGCGGAGGTGAAGATACCGGCTGGCGCTCAGGGCGGTCAGCGACTCAGACTTAGGGGCCAGGGATTGAATAAGCGGGGCGGCGGCCGAGGCGATCAGTACGTAAAGCTAAAGGTTGTGGTGCCGACCCACCCGACTGAGCGTGAGAAACAACTCTATGGAGAATTGGGTGGAGCTAGTAACTTCAACCCGAGAACGGGATGGGAGAAGTGATCGATGACCAAGCTAAGGTCCTCGGGATCACGCATCACGCTTCACGCATTACGTCCCTAAAGGAAGGAAGCAGATGGACATCAATCGATTCACAGAGAAGGCACAGGAGGCGGTTCGCGGAGCTCAGACGCTAGCGACCAGATACGGCAATCAACAGGTCGAAGTGGAGCACCTGCTATACGCTTTGCTAGATCAGCAGGGCGGGCTTGTGCCTTCGATTCTTACCCGCGCAGGCGTAAACGTCGACCCCCTGAAAGAAGCGGTCGAGCGCGAGATCAACAAGATGCCAAAGGTGACCGGCCCTTCGGGTGCGGTAGACCAGGTTTACATTACGGCTCGGCTGAATAAGGTCTTCGTCAGCGCCGAAGACGAAGCGAAAAAACTGAAGGATGAGTATGTAAGCGTCGAGCACTTATTGTTAGCGATCATCGACGACGGCGGTCCGGCGTCGCGCGCTCTCAAGACGGCGGGCGCGACTCGCGACCGAATCCAGAAAGCGTTGATGGAGGTGCGCGGCCACCAGCGAGTCACTTCGCAGAATCCCGAAGCCACGTATGAAGCTCTTGAACGATATGGACGCGACCTCACCAAGATGGCCGCCGCAGGAAAACTCGATCCAGTGATCGGCCGTGACGATGAGATACGCCGAGTCATTCAGGTGCTCTCGCGCCGGACCAAAAACAACCCTGTGCTGATCGGCGAGCCTGGCGTAGGAAAGACGGCCATCGTTGAAGGGCTCGCCCAACGAATAGTTCGAGGCGATGTGCCGGAGACTCTGAAAAACAAGCGGATCGTCGCGCTCGACATGGGAGCGCTCATTGCGGGGGCGAAGTACCGCGGTGAGTTTGAAGAACGGCTCAAGGCGGTCTTGAAAGAGATCCAGGCTTCGGAAGGCGAGGTCATTCTGTTCATCGACGAGATGCACACTATCGTCGGCGCAGGCGCGGCAGAGGGCGCGGTCGACGCGTCGAACCTGCTGAAGCCAATGCTCGCGCGGGGCGAGCTGCATTGTATCGGCGCGACGACGCTCGACGAACATCGCAAGCACGTCGAGAAAGACGCTGCGCTAGAGCGGCGCTTTCAGCCGGTGCTTGTGGACCAGCCGACGGTGGAAGACACGATCTCGATTCTGCGCGGCTTGAAGGAACGCTATGAAGTGCATCACGGCGTCCGCATCAAGGACTCGGCGCTGGTTTCCGCGGCGGTGTTGTCGCACAGGTACATCTCCGACCGCTTTTTGCCGGACAAGGCAATCGATCTTGTCGACGAGGCGGCTGCCAAGCTGAGAACCGAGATCGACTCGATGCCCGCGGAGTTGGACGAAATCCTCCGCCGGGTAATGCAGCTCGAGATCGAGCGCGAGGCATTGAAGAAGGAAACGGACACCGCGTCGCGTCATCGGCTCGAGAAACTCGAGAAGGAGCTTGCCGACCTCAGGGCGAGTGCTGATCAGCTCCAGGCGCAGTGGCAAGGCGAGAAAGAAGCGGTACAGAAAATTCGCGCGATTCGAGAAGAAATCGAGCAGACGAAAGTGGCAATCGAGCAAGCTCAGCGCGAGTACGACCTCAACCGCGCGGCGGAGCTGCAGTACGGAAAGCTGAACCAGCTCGAAAAGCAACTGCGCGAGTATGAAGAGGGGCTCGACCAACAGCATGGGCGCGCCAGACTCCTGAAGGAAGAGGTCGACGAAGAAGACATCGCCGAAGTGGTTAGCCGATGGACGCACATTCCGGTCTCGAAACTGCTCGAAGGCGAGCTGCAAAAGCTGCTCACGCTTGAAGACCATTTGCACAAGCGAGTGGTCGGGCAAGACGAAGCCGTGAGTGCCGTCGCCGACGCGGTGATTCGCGCGCGCTCGGGGCTCAAGGATCCGAATCGGCCAATCGGTTCGTTCATCTTTCTCGGACCGACGGGCGTCGGTAAGACGGAGCTGGCCCGCGCACTTGCGGTGTTTCTGTTCGATGACGAGCACGCAATGATCCGTATCGATATGTCCGAGTATCAGGAGAAACACACGGTGGCCCGCTTGATTGGAGCGCCTCCTGGTTATGTCGGCTACGAGGAAGGCGGCCAGTTGACGGAAACTGTGCGGAGGCGGCCTTACTCGGTCGTGTTGTTCGACGAGATCGAGAAGGCGCATCACGATGTGTTCAACGTATTGCTTCAGATACTGGATGACGGGCGGCTGACCGACGGGCAAGGCCGCGTGGTGAACTTCAAGAACACGATCATCATCATGACCAGCAACGTCGGCAGCCATTTGATACTGGAGTATCACGGGCACCTTCGCGGCGAACAATACGAGCAAATGAAGGAGAGCGTGCTCGACTCGTTGCGGCATCACTTCAGGCCCGAGTTTCTGAATCGCGTAGACGAGACCATCGTTTTTCACTCGCTCACCGAGGAGGACTTGAAGAAGATCGTCGACATACAACTCGATCGGTTGCGAACGCGGCTGGCGGAGCGCCGGATTACGCTCGAACTCACAGATGAAGCGAAGACCCATCTTGCTTTAGCGGGCTACGATCCGGTGTACGGCGCCCGGCCTTTGAAACGCGCGATCCAACGTGAGATCGAGACGCCGCTGTCCAGGTTGATTCTGAAGGGCGAGGTGAAGGACAACATGGTCCTGCGAGCCGAGGTGTCCGGCGGGAAGATAACATTTTCGCAAGGTCCGCTCGCGGCTGAAGCGGAGGCTACGCATTAGCGTTGACCGTGGCGCGGATGCTTGCGCTCTACAGGCTATGGTTGTGCTATCATGAATCCCAACAGGGGAGATCAAATCGTATGAGCGAGATGTTCGTTATGCGGCGCGCGAACGGCGATCTTTTTACCGAAGAGATAAACGGCAAGTTGGGCATACCCGTTTGGTCCAATGAGGAGTCGCCGGCTCGTTACAAGGAACGCAATCCGGAGTTGATGACCTTCCTCGCCGCGCGATTGACTCCCTCTTTGATCAACAAAATCGGGAACGGACTCGGCACTGAAGGGACAACGGAATTTTTTCTTCTGGCCGAGGACGACACCGATGCTGACCTTGAGGATGGTAGACCGATCTCGCTGGAAGAAATCTTACCAGGGGCTGGACGCACCCTGCAGCCTGCGCGACTACAGCTCTAAAGTGTCCGAGCGCGACTCAAGCGCGGGCACAATCATTCAACCTGGCTAGGGACAAGGAGGAAGGCTATGATCTCGCACGATGACATAAGCCAGTTGCAGCACTATCCGTCCGGCAATGATGCATTCATTCTGAGCCTCTACTTGAACGTAGATCAGTCGGACGCCGCTAACCTCAATCGAGGGTTCGAAACAAGGGTCGACGGCTTGTTTCGGCAGGTCGCCGAGGATCAAAACTCGCACGAGGGGAGCAAGGAACGGTTTGAGACCGAGTGCCAGCGTGTTCGGCAGTTTCTCAGGGACTACGTGCCGAAGGGGAAGGCCCTGGTTGTGTTCAGTGACTCGAAGCATGACTTCTGGTGGCAGCGCGATCTTCAAGTTGAATTGCCGACTGGACTCAGATGGTCGCCCAAACCCTGGGTCCGGCCACTACTCGAAGTCATTGAAGAGCACGACCGCTTCTGCGTTGTGTTGATCGACAAGCACCACGCTCGCATTCTGGCAGTCGACGCCGCCGGAATGGAACAGCAGGCCGAAATCCTGTCTGATGTCCCTAACAAGCATGCAACCACGGGCACGGATCACATCTTGTCTCAAGGACAGATGGACCGAGATCACACAAATCACGTGCAGTCGCATGCGAAACGAGTTGCCGACGAGTTGGCTGCGGTCATCGATCGTGTCAAGCTGAACAGGATCGTAATAGGCGGTCCAGTGGAAGCGACATCGATGTTTACGGGGGCGCTCCCGAAGCGGATCCAACAGATGATCATCGGCACGATCTCCGCGCCGGTGGATGCGAACCACGACCGGCTAATCACCGAATTGAGAGCGGTGCAAGAAAAAGCCGAGCACGTGGATGAAGCCAAAATGGTTGACGCGATGATCACCGCTGCGATGAAAGGTGATCGGGCGGTGCTCGGCGTCACGGATACTTTGGGGGCCGTCCAAGAGGGGAGAGTTTACCGGCTGGTCATCGCGCGAGAATTCCACGTCGAGGGCAAGGAATGCGGCTCATGCCACGTGCTGGTCACGGATGGAAATGAGAAGTGCACGTTCTGCGGAGGGAAGCTCGAGGAGGCGCCTGACTTGATCAACCGCGCTTCGCATCGGGTGCTTGATATGGGAGGGAAGGTTCAATTGGTGTCCGGCGAAGCGGCGGTTAAGCTAGCGGAAGCGGGCATCGGAGCGGTGTTGAGATTCTGAATTCGTCAGTAGTCCGTAGCACGTTGTCAGTAGCTTCGCGCCCAGAACGACAACGCCGGCAACGAAACGCTGCAACGGACCACGGACTACGGACAAAGGACTAAAATGGTTTTAATACCGACAGTCGTTGAGACAACAGGCAGAGGCGAACGCCACTACGATATTTACTCCCGGTTGCTGAAAGAGCACATCATCTTTCTCGGAACTGATATCGACGAAGCGGTGGCGAACATCGTCGTGGCGGAATTGCTCTATCTGGAATCTGAGGACCCTGACCGCGAGATATCCATTTACATCAATAGCCCTGGAGGGTCGATTACCGCGGGACTCGCCATCTACGACACGATGCACTTCATCAGGCCCGACATAGTCACAATCTGCATGGGGCAAGCGGCTTCGATGGCTGCAATAGTGCTCGCGGCCGGAACCAAAGGGAAACGGTTTTCGCTTCCTCACTCCAGGATACTGATTCATCAACCCTCGGTTGAGGGCATCGCCGGTCAAGCGACTGATGTGAAAATCTATGCAGAAGAGCTGTTGCGAACCCGAAATCTGCTATCGCGAATATTGTCCGACTTGACGGGACAGCCTTTCGAAAAGATGGACCGCGACGTCGAGCGGGACTTTATTCTGAGCCCGCCGCAGGCCGTCGATTACGGGCTCATTGATAGTGTTCTAACGTCGCGCGATATGTCGTTGGGCGCGCTGGTTGAAACGGCGAATTTGCTGTGAAGGGTAGCATAAACTTTCTGTGCAGGAGCGCGGTGACGTAAGGCACAGACTAAAGTCTGGGCTACGGTGGAGCAAGGCGATGATGTCAAGAAGCAAGAGGCTTTTCATCGAGCGAATAAGCAGCGAGTACCGCAGGCCGAGCGGCCCACTGTGGCAACCGGCTGTGGACATCTACCGGTGCCCAGAAGGGTGGAAGATCAAATTCGATCTTGCCGGAGTCAAACCGGAAGATGTTCAAGTGCTGATAGCAGAGGACAAGCTGATAGTGCGCGGCGTGCGGCGCGACACCGTGATCACCGAAGGGTGGAGCTATCATCAACTCGAAATAACCTACAGCCGCTTCGAACGCATCCTGAAGATCCCTTGCGATCTGGCACGAGCGGAGATTCAACTCGAAAGCAGAGAGGGCTGGTTCATATTGCATTTGAACTGTGGTTGAGTGCGACGAAACCGATCAGCGGCCTTCTTTTTGGCGGCGGACAATGGAGTCGTGATTTCAAGGGTACAAGCTAATGACTGAGAACAAAATCTTAGAATTGCCGATACTGCCACTCAGGAACATTGTGATTTTTCCATCGGGCATCACGCCCCTCACGGTGGGACGTACGATGTCGCTTGCAGCGGCAGAAGCTGCGCTGTCTACTGAGGAGAAATTGCTTGGTGTAGTGGCGCAGCGCGAAGACGGCGATATCGAGCCAACGCCGGATAAGCTGTACGCGAGCGGCACAGTTGTGGTCATAAACCGAATGATGCGCTCTCCCGGAGCCGAAGAAGTCTTGCATCTCATAGTGCAGGGTCAGGAGCGGCTTCGCATAATCGAATTCACCCAACAGACCCCTTATTTGAAGGCGCGCGTCGAGATTTTACCTGAACCGGTGCGCGAGAAGACCCCTGAGGTCGAAGCGCTTCAAAGGAACATTCAGGTGCTGGTTCAAAAAGCGCTGAGCCTGCTGCCCAATGTTCCACCGGAGATTCGAAACATCATCGTTCAAGCCGACGACGCTGTGAGGCTCGCTTACTTCCTCGGTTCGGTGCTCGACTTGAACGTCACACAGGAACAGGCGCTTCTCGAGGCAAACACCGAAAGTGAACTCCTTCATCTCATGCACACGTATCTCGCACGTGAAGTCGAGGTGTTGGAGATCAGGAGCAAGATTGCCAACCAGGCGCAGGAGGAACTCGGCAAGGCGCAGCGCGACTTCATACTGCGCGAACAGATGAAGCAGATTCAGAAGGAGCTTGGCGAGACCGAGCCCGAGCAAGCCGAAGCCCAGCTTCTGCGCGAAAGAATTGAGAAAGCCGATCTGCCCGAAGAGGTTCGCGCTGAAGCAGAGCGCGAACTAAAAAGACTCGAGCGGCTGCCTAGTGCAGCTCCCGACTACCACGTGATACGAACCTATCTCGAGTGGATACTCGATCTGCCGTGGCAAACATCGACCGAAGAGAGCCTCGATCTGAACAACGCGCAGGCAGTACTCGACGAAGATCACTACGATTTGGTGGACATCAAGCAGCGAATACTCGAGCACCTCGCGGTGATCAAGCTCAATCCGAAAACTAAAGCTCCGATCCTCTGCTTCGTTGGCCCGCCTGGAGTCGGCAAGACGAGTCTGGGTCAATCAATCGCTCGTTCGATGGCGCGCAAGTTCGAACGAATGTCGCTTGGCGGCATGCGAGACGAAGCGGAGCTTCGCGGACACCGCCGCACCTACATAGGCTCGATGCCCGGACGCATCATTCAAGCGCTGCGCCGCGCCGGCGTGAATAACCCGGTAATGATGCTGGATGAGGTGGACAAGCTGGGGATGGACTTCCGCGGCGATCCGGCTTCGGCGCTGCTCGAAGTCCTCGACCCGGCTCAGAACTTTTCGTTCAGAGATCATTATCTCGATCTGCCGTTCGATCTTTCAAAGGTGTTTTTCATCGCAACTGCGAACACTCTTTCGCCGATCCCGCCAGCGCTGCGAGACCGCATGGAAGTGATCCGGCTCTCGGGCTATACCGAAGAGGAAAAGCTTCACATCGCCAAGCGGTACTTGATTCCGCGGCAGATCAGGGAAGCCGGATTGAGCGAAGAGCAGCTTCAGTTCACCGATGAAGCGATTCAAGAGATCATCAGCCGGTACACTCGCGAGGCCGGAGTGCGACAGCTCGAACGCAGCATCGGAAGCGTCGCTCGCAAGGTCGCGCTCAAGGTCGCGCAAGGCAAAGGCGAGGTTTTCACAGTCAAGCCGGAGGAGCTTGAAGACTATCTTGGTCACGAGATGTTCTTTCACGAGATGGCTCGTCAAAAGCTGCCACCCGGAGTCGCCACAGGACTTGCGGTTACTGACATGGGCGGCGAAGTCTTGTTCATCGAGGCGACTCTACTGCCGGGATCGAAGGGGCTCACCCTGACTGGTCAACTCGGCGAGGTGATGCAGGAGTCGGCGAAGGCCGCGCTCAGCTACCTCTGGTCGCACTCAGATGAACTAGGGTTCGACTGCGCAGAGAAGTTCGAGAATAGCGGTGTGCATGTGCACGTGCCTGCGGGCGCGACGCCAAAGGACGGCCCTTCGGCGGGCGTCGCAATCGTCTCGGCCCTCGCATCGTTGTGCTCAGCGCGCTCGGTCCGAAGCGATACGGCGATGACAGGAGAGATCACGCTTAGCGGCCTCGTGCTTCCGGTTGGCGGCATAAAAGGCAAAGTGCTTGCAGCGCGCCGCTCCAGGATTAAGCGGGTTGTCCTTCCGAAAAAGAACGAGCCTGATCTGAAGGACATTCCGGAAGAAGCGCTGCGCGACCTCGAGGTAATCCTCGTCGAGCGCGTGGAGGAACTTCTACCGCAGACGCTCACGCCTGCTGACGAACCGGGATCCGACAGGCCGGTGCCAGGGGCGGGGACAGTGACCACAGGTACCGAGGTTCGAGCCGAAGGCGGAGAGACCCGGGGTTGAAGCTCGCGTCCTCGGACATCTCGAGCTAAAAGAAATATTGAAGAAAATTGCAAATTGAAAAATGAAAATTGTCAATTAGCTTTGCGGGTCAATTTTCATTTTCAATCTCCACTTGCACGGTTCGTCACGGCCTGAGGTTTGAGCCTCTCCGTTATACTCTCGGGGTTTATGTACACCGAATTATTCGAGACTATCTATCCCATCAACACGCCGACTAAAGAGAAGGGCGTCGTAGTGACAGCGGTGGACCCGTTCGCGCTGGGCGACGAGACAGGAATCGAAGCCGGCGACCGCATAATGAAAATCAACGGTCATGATCTGCGTGACTTCCTCGACTTTCAGTTCTACGCGGGAAGCGAAGACCGTGTACGGCTCGACATCATCAAGAGATCAGGCGAAACCGTCGCGCTTGAAGTTGACGTCGGTGAGGGCGAGATTTGGGGACTCGATTTTGAATACTTCTCGCCGCGCCAGTGCGCTAATGATTGCATATTCTGTTTCTGCAATCAGAATCCGAAAGGCTCGCGCGAGTCGCTGTTCTTCAAAGACGAAGACACCAGGTTATCGTTCTTGCATGGCAACTACACTACTATGTCTTCGATCTCGAAGGCGGAGCTTGATCGCATAGTCGAGCAGCGACTGTCGCCTCAGTACGTCTCCGTTCACGCGACCGATCCTGAAGTGCGCCGTCATCTTCTTGGCCGCAAGCGCCCGGATGACGTGCTCGGTAAGATGCGATACCTCGCCGAGCACGGCATCGATCTTCATGCTCAAATAGTGCTCTGTCCAACGATCAACGATGGCCAGGTGCTTCGACGAACGATAAACGATCTCGCGGAGCTTTATCCGCGCCTTCGCTCGGTCGCGGTTGTTCCAGTCGTCTTTACCAGGTTGCACAATTATCGCGACAGGCTTACGGCGGTAACGGACGCGTTTTCTTTTGCGCTGATCAAAGAGGTCCGGCCCTGGCAGCGTGAGTTCCGCCGTCGGCTCGGGACTAACTTTGTGTTTCTGGCCGACGAGTTCTATTTGCGCGCGGGTCTGCCGCTCCCCGGACGCGCCCACTATGGCGACTACCCGCAGATCGAAGACGGTGTAGGAATGGTGCGCCGGTTCATCGTCGACACCGATAAGACGCTCAAGCGCGATCTCACTTCCGAGTTCGAAATAGAGCCGGGAACCCTGCATGGCACGGTGGCGACCGGCGAGCTGTTTTACCCGATACTGTCGCGCTGGGTGAACGAAGTGAACGAGAAATGTAAAACAAACCTTAACGTTGCCGGCCTGCGCAATAGATTCTTCGGGGAAGAGGTGACCGTAGCCGGATTGGTCTCCGGCGGCGATGTGTTGGCCGCTCGGCGTTCAATCGAGGGAAACTTTCTGATCGTTCCCGAGCAGGCTTGTCTGAAGTCGGGTCACGTCTTTCTTGATGACCTCACGATCGAAGACCTGGAAAACCAGCTTCAAATGCCAGTCTTTCATGGTGGACCGTCGCTTTCGAGCATGATCGGCACAGCGCTAGAGCTGGAACTACGCGCCGTCAATGCAACGACTGCGAACGCACCGGCAGTCAGGTTAGGCTCAGCGCATACGAATTCTCGAACAGAAATTCGAAAACTTGGATAAACTCCAAGTCCAGCGAAGACATCAGCCTGGACTTCAACACCCTTTGAAGTGTGGGCCTTAAATCCCTGAGCCGAGATCTTCAGATCCTATCTGCCCCAGGTCCACTGCCCAGTTTTTTTGATGCAACCGCCCTGAGAGCACACCGGTGCCCACTCAGAACAGTATTCGGGACAAGCTAAGGTTGGAGGATCGCAACCATTGAAATGCGGCCGAGCCCCGCTATTAGGATCTCAATGCCGATTGCGTGTAGAATTCAACGCGCGGCGAGCGAATCCATCGATGACCACTACAGGTGGTTCGGCCAGACCCGGTTCGGCGTGATGTTAGACGGTACGCTCTGAATCTTGCCGGGTGACGCGACCTTTTCTATTGATTGTGCTTGCAGTAGACGCGCTCCAAGAATTCGATTTCCAATTTTTCGTAAATACTTCCAGAATCTTGGACGGAGAGAGCCGATGCATACCGAGTCGCTTTCAATTAAGAGCTTGCTCAAGTAGGGTTTGAGTTGGTCGAGCGCTCGCGGTATCACGATTGCTTACTCTACGGTTGCACATCCTTAAGAATCTCTACCATTCTGTTCTGAACTTGGGGAGAGGTCGCTACTCGGGCACAGTAGCGACCTCCAATTTTTTTGACTCATCTTACCGCAGCGAATTAACCGCAGGGACGGTACAATTCGACTACAAAACGCGCGCTGTTTTCACGAGACCACATCGTTATCACCGCGTCTTTATTCGCACTACTCAAGATTGCGACCTGGGCTTCAGGTGCTTATCGAACCATTCCAGCACGGTGTTGTACCAAAGCTCAGAGTTCTGCGGCTTCAAAACCCAGTGACCTTCGTCAGGGTATATTAGCAGCTTGGACTCGACGCCCTGCCGCTGCAGCGCAGTGAATAGTTGCAAACCTTCGCCCACTGGCACTCGATAATCAAGCTCGCCATGAATTACAAGCATCGGTGTTTTGAAATCTTTCACAAACAGATGTGGCGACCACTTAGCGTACATTTCGGGATTGGTCCAAGGCATTCCTTTGAACTCCCACTCGGGGAACCACAGCTCTTCGGTCGCGCCGTACATACTGGTCAGGTTGTAGACTCCCGCGTGTGACACGAGGGCGCTGAACTTTACGCGCGGATCGTTGTTATGACCTTCGATCCAATTGACCATGTACCCGCCGTAGCTTCCGCCGGCGGCGCCGATTCGCTCGCGATCGATGTACGGCATAGAAGCGATGTAAGCGACGCCGTTGAGGATGTCAGTGTAGACCTTGCCGCCCCAGTCAGCCGAAATCTCATCGACAAACTTCTGACCAAAGCCCGTCGATCCGCGAGGATTTGGCGAGAGCACAACATATCCTGCGGCGGCGAAGAGCTGCGGGTTCCATCGATAGCTCCACGAGTCATTCCATGCACCCTGCGGCCCACCGTGAATCAGCACGATCAGCGGCCACTTCTTGGTTGCCGTGAAATTCGCCGGCTTGGTGAGGAATCCGTGGACTCTCGTGCCAGCGGCGCCCTCCCACGAGACTTCTTCAGTGGGTTTCAAGTTGAAGTCGGCTAAAAAAGCGTCGTTGGTCCTTGTTAGTTGACTAACCCCTACGCCCAGGGTATTGGCCTTGTAGATTTCAACGGGCCGCGCGAGACCCTGTCGGGTGAAAACCAAAGTCTTTCCATCTGCGTTCACCTGTACGTCGTCATTAAAGCCCTCGTTGATCAGTTTCTTACCCGGGCCGCCGTCGAGCGGCAATTCATATATAGGTTGGCGGCCGTGTTCGAGGGCCAACAAATAGATCCTTTGCCCGTCAGCCGAGAACGTGAAGCTTTCAACTGACGAGTCGAACCGGTTCGTGAGCGAATTACTCTGACCAGTCTTGCGATCGTAGAGCATCAACCGCCAGCGATCTGACTCAAACCCCGGCTTGGACTGGGCTCGATAAGCGATGTATCGGCCATCGCGTGAATACATCGGCGTGAGGTCGGTCGCGGGATTATCGCCGGTAATGCGTCTCGCTTCGCCGCCTGCCACCGGCACTGTGAAGATATCACCGTTCGTCGAGATCGCTTCAACCTTGTCAGTGTTCCGCGCGAAGGCAAGTTCTTTTGAATCAGGTGAGAATGCGTAGTCACTCTGGCCGCCCAGACTGAAGGGTGGCGCATCGTAGTCGCCTGGTGTCAGGTCGCGAGTCTCGCCGCTTGCACTGGAGACCACGAAGATGTGCGTTCGCTTGTTTTCTTTCCACGTGGTCCAGTGGCGATATAGCAGCCGGTCGGCGATCTTTGCTTTGACCTTGCTTGCGGCCGCCTTTTCGGCGCGCTGCTTGTTGCAATCGTCGGTGGCGCACTCGGGATAGACTTCAGAAGTAAAAGCGATCCACTTTCCGTCGGGCGACCAGACGGGAGCGTCGGCGCCGGTCGAGAGATTGCTCATCCTCTTGAGCGGGCCGGTTGCGGTTTCTGCCAGCTCAATGGTCCAGATTTGAGATTCGCCGTCGCGAGCGGAAACCAATGCCAGGCGCTTGCCGTCGGGCGACCAGCGCGGCGAATGGGACGACTGTTTTTCGTTAGTAAGCGCCCGCGGCTCCCCGCCATCGATCGAGATCAAATAGACTTGAGTCGTGCGCTTGTTGGCATCTTTGTCGGTATCAGCAATCGTATAAGCGATCCAGCGGCCGTCGGGCGAAATTTGCGGATCAGAAACACGGCGGATCTTTAGTAGATCTTCAATCGTGAACGGCCGCGCTGGCTGCTGTGCCTTCGCCATTACGGACGCAAGCGACAGCACGACAATAGTCAATAACGCGAAAACGCGCTTCATAATTCCTCCTCCAAAATTGCGTTGCTTGAAATGGACTTCGAATGAAGCAAACGCGACTCAGCTTTGTGATAAGCACCGGTGAACGAGCTAATAAAGAGGCTACCCAACAGCTAATCTGAAGTCAATGCGTGATGCGTGAAAGGAAACGCGAGCGTCGCCAGGCTGTTGCGAAAGATCACAGGTCGGGAAGGCTGGCTTGCCCCCGCTCTTGGCTTTCCAGTGTTGATGCCTGCGACTCGGCCGTAAGCGGGGGCAAGCCACCCTTCCTGACCTGTGATCCTTACCATGAGTTAGTGGGTCTCTAAGCTCAGAGTTCTTCTCTTTTTGCCTTACGGCTTCTTCTCGACGGATGCGGACTGTTCCGCCTTCATCACACCGTGCTTCGTCAAGAAGTCCCGAATCGCTGAATAAGCCCTCAACGTCTCGTCGTGGCTGAAGCCGCCGTGTTTGCCGCCCGGAATGGTCACCAGGTGATTTGGAACGCCGGCTTTGTTCAGAGCCTCTTGAAGCCGGACTGCGTGGGTGTAAGGCACGATGGGGTCGGCGTCACCGTGAATGGTGATTGTCGGAGGCAGACCCGCTCGAACGTAGGTCAGCGGCGAGACGCGGCGCGCGACTTCTTCACGATTCGGCATGCCGCCCAGCCACGCGACTGCGTACTCCTTCATGTTCGAGCCATCGAGAAGGTCAGCGACGTCGCTGATGCCAAACCAGTTTACAATTGCCGCGATCTTGAGCTCTTCGTTACCGGGGCACACACGATCAAGTCCTGCCGAAGCCGATAACATTCCGGTCGTCAGCGACAGATGGCCACCGGCGGAATGACCCGTAACGACGATTCTGCTCGTATCGAAGTTGTACTGCTTCGCGTTTCGAATTACCCAACGCAACGCGCAGCGGGAATCTTCAACGGCGGCAGGAGCCAGCGAAACCCGCGCGAGCCGATACTCGACGTTGACCACGGACCAGCCGGCTTCGAGATAAGGCACCAGCGCCAGCCACGAAGTCTCCTTCGCACCGCCGACCCACCCGCCGCCGTGAATGTAGATAACCGTTGGATTCGGCGCGGTCACCTCACGTCGAACGTAGACGTCGAGCTTCGCGTCCCAGTTGTTAGCGGTGAGATAAGTGACGTTGGGTACGATCCGGTAGCGATTGGCGAGATCACCAGCACGCCCGCCTCCTTCTACGAATTGACCACGCGCAACGACTGGCGCTGCCAGCGAGAGAATTACCGCCGCAAGGATCGAGGTGAGCCAAGCGCATGTTTTCATCATAGAATCTCCTCCGTTAGTTTCCAGGCGGCGAGATTCTATGCTGAAGACGGCGGATTGTAAACGACAACTCAATCCGCCGTCTTCAATGACCGTCGTCTCTATTTGCCGGCGTCCGCTCCCCTGAGATACTTGTCGAGAAAGTCGAGTATCGCCTTGTAGCCTCGGATCTCGTTAGCCTTCTTGGTGAACCCGTGACCCTCGTCGTCGAAGACCACGTATTCGACGACCCGGCCGTTCTTCTTCACCGCTTCGACTATCTCGTCGGACTCGGGTTTGATCACTCGCGGATCGTTCTTGCCTTGCAGAACTATCAGAGGCTTGACGATCTTGTCCGGGTGAAAGAGCGGAGAAATCGCCTTCAGGTTTTCTAGATCAGTTTTCGGGTGGCCGATCTCCTTGTAGAGCGCTTTGCGGAACGACTCCCAGTAAGGCGGGATCGATTCGAGCGTGCGGACCCAGTTGGAAACGCCAAACAGATCGACGCCCACGGCGAACTCTTCGGGCTTGAAGGCGAGCGCTGCAAGCACCATGTACCCGCCGTAACTTCCGCCCACGATTCCGATCTTCGACGTGTCGACGTAGCCGAGCGACGCCAGGTACTTCTTCGCTTCCACGCAATCCCAAAGCGGCTCGCGACCGTGTTTCTGATCATCGGCGGTGAAAAACGTCTTGCCATATCCCGAGCTTCCACGGTTGTTGACGCCTAGAATCACGTAGCCGTGATTGACCAGGTACTGAATCACTCCGCTATAGCCGGTTCGAGTTTGGCCACCTGGACCTCCGTGAATCCACAGCAGCGCCGGCGCTTTTTTCGTGGCGCTCGCCTGATGGGGTTTGTACAGGATGGATGGAATCACCATGCCATCGAACGACTTGTAGCGGATGACCTTTGAACCGACCAGATCGGCAGAATCGATCTCAGGGTTCAAACTCTCCGTAAGCTTGCGCACCTGTTTGGTTGCGAAGTCGTAGACATAAAGGTTGCTCGGCGAACGCGACCCGTTGAAGTAGAACGTCATCAACTTCTCGCTTCGGGAGATGTTGACCGAGGTGATGTCACCCTCAGGAAAAGCAGGCAAGGCGATGGGCTTGCCCGTAGCAGTGTCGTAAACCTTTACCTTCGTACGCGCGTCTTCATTGACGCCCGAAACTCGGTATTTGCCGTTGTGCGAGAAGTACGTGAAGGCCACGTCCCAATTCACCTTTTCAACCGGCTCCTTCTTTGCGGTCGTCAGGTCGTACCGCGCGACGTATGAGAACTCGCTGCCTTCATCGGTCTGGTAGTACAAGTATCGCGCCGCGGGATCGAACGCCGCGGGGTTTGAAGCAACATCGCCTTGATGAGGCGTTATGTTCTTCATTTCTTTTGTTGCGATGTTGTACAGGTAGACGTCCGAATCAGACGTCGTGTTCGGTTTCGCGAAGGCGATAAACTTCCCATCGTCTGAGATGTCACCGAACTGGTAGCCGACGGTGTCTTGATAGAGCGGCTTGCGCTCGAAGCTGGCGGCGTCCAGCTTGTAGATGTCAAAGAACCGCTGGTCTCGCTCGTTCGTTGCAATGTAGAAGGCCTTGCCGTCGTGCGTCCATCCCAGAAACTGAGCCTTGAGCTTGTCGCCTGGTGTCAGGTCCTTCTCCTTGCCGTCCGCGCCCAGCACATAGATGTGGTTGTTCTCGTTGCCGCCCTGATCGTGCGTGTACAGAATGCGCGAGTCGTTCGGGAAGTAGCCGATGCCGAAAGTGCTTTCGGTCGTCGAGCGAGTGAGCTGCTTCGGGTCGCCTCCAGTGACCGGTACACTGTAGACATTGTAGATCCCGCTCTTGTTGCTCGAAAACAGTATCGACTTCTCGTCGGGCGAGAATGAACTGCCTCCGATTGCGGTGGTTGTTAGGAATTGCTCGATCGTGTATTGCTTGATTGCGCGGCTTAAGCTGCCTTTCTTCGCGCGCTGGCCAAACGCCGGGAGCGTGAACGCGGTCAATACAACAAGCGCGGCGGCAGCCAACGCCAACCGGTGTTTTCTCTCCCTGAACGTGGTTGGTGATTTCATTGAATTCTCCTGTCGTTTGAATCCGTAACGAGACGGATTGCTGAGGCATTAACAATAAGCGAACGTCTTTTTCACAGCGAAGCAGTCTGTACGGACGCGGCATTCGAGAGGTTCCTATCGAAAGGGCGGACCGTCCACCATATCAGTTGGCCCTCCGCTAGGAGGGCCATGTTTATAGACCCTAAGAAGGGACCGAGCCGCCCTCCGTTAGGAGGGTCATGTTCATAGAACACGTCAATCCTTTACCGACTGACATGGCCCTCCTAGCGGAGGGCGGGCGCGTCTCCTCACGGGGTCTATAAACATGGCCCTCCTAACGGAGGGCGGACTCCGGCTTCTTACGTCTTCACCACCGAGAAGTCTATTAAGTGACGTAGTTGATCGACTCGATTGACGGCGACCCGGACCCGTTGGCCCAGTCGAAACTCGCGGCGTGTGCGTTTCCCCGCCAACCGGTGCTTGCGTTCTTGATACTCGTACACATCGTCGATAAGTGTCGAAACGTGGACCAGCCCTTCGATGAAGAACTCATCCAACTCAACGTAGAACCCGTACTCTTTCACCCCGGTGATGACGCCGTCGAACTCATCGCCGACGCGATCAGCCATGAATTCGGCCTTGCGCCAGTCCATCAGCTCGCGTTCGGCGTCGGCGGCAGCGCGCTCTCGCTCGCTCGATTGATCGCCGATCACTTCAAGCGCGGCCCGAAGCTCGGTCTCGCGCTGTTCATCAAGCACGGGCCACGACACGCGTTTAACTGCATGCCTGGCGCCGAGATCGACCTCGCTCCACTCGCCGCCCTCGCGACCCCGCTCGATGACTTCGCGAAGTATGCGATGGACGATCAAGTCCGGATACCGTCGGATCGGTGACGTGAAATGCGTGTAAGTCTTCATCGCCAGCCCAAAGTGTCCCGCGTTCCGCGGCGTATAACGAGCGCGCTGCATCGAGCGCAACATCAAGTACGATAACATCCGTTCTTCGGGCTGGCCGCCAATATCGCGCGCCAGTTGTTGAAAGCCGCGTTGAGGAATTGGGCCGTGCATCGAGAACTTGTGGCCAAACGACGCAGCGATCTCGGCGAACTCTTCGATCTTGTCGGGATTTGGTTCTTCGTGAATGCGGTAGAGCAACGGGACGTTCAATGATTCAAGGTGCTTTGCGACGGTTTCATTTGCCAGCAGCATGAACTCTTCGATCAGGCGATGGGCGATGTTGCGCTCGGACCGGGCGATGCCGCCGATCTGACCTTCGTCGTTGAACCACAATTCCGCCTCGGGCAGATCGAAATCAATGGCGCCCCGCTCCTCTCTTCGCTTGATCAGAACAAGCGTCAGCTCGTGCATCTTGAGAAGCATCTCTTTGACGTGAGCATAAGTATGCGCCGTTTCACCGTCAGGGTTAGTGATGATCTCGTTGACCGCGGTATAGGTCATCCGCTCGCGGCTGTGTATGACGGAAGGCGTGAGCCGGTAGTCCACTACGCGGCCGTTGCGGTGAAGCTCGATCTGCGCTGACATCGTCAGGCGGTCCACCTGCGGCTTTAGCGAGCAGATATCATTCGAGAGCCGCTCCGGTAGCATCGGAATCGCCCGCTCGGGAAAGTAGACCGACGTGCCGCGCTGTAAGGCTTCTTCATCAAGCGCGGTCCCTTCGCGAACGTAGTAGCTCACATCCGCTATGTGCACGCCAAGAAGCAAACGCCCGTTAGGCAGTTCTTCGAGCGAGACGGCATCGTCAAAGTCGCGCGCTGTCTCGCCATCGATTGTAATCGTAAGCCGCTCACGCAGGTCTTCTCGCCGGGCGAGTTGCCCATCGCTTATTGCTTCGCGTATGGCTTCAGCTTGGGCGAGTGCGGCTTCCGGAAAAACGTTGGGCAGGTGATGCTTTCTGATGATTATTTCAATATCGATTCCCGGCTGTTCAGGTCTCCCGAGCACCTCGATGACCCGCCCCAACGGCGGTCGTCCGGCGATGGGAGGCCTGGTGATCTCGACGTTGACGATGTCGCCGTCGATAGCGTCGAGTGCATCCGAGCGCGCGATGCTGATCTCGTAGAGGAGCCTGTCATCGATCGGCGAGACGAAGCTCTCGGATTTGAGCTTTACGAATGTGCCGATCACCGTTTTATTGGCGTGATGCAACACAGCTTCGACCCGGCCTTCACGCCCACGCTCGCGCACGCCGGTGACGCGAGCTATCACCGTATCGGCGTGCAAAGCTGCGCCCATCGCGCGGGCGTTTACGAAGAGGTCTCCCTTTTCTCGCTCTTGCGGATCCTCGGGCACAACGAAGGCGTGACCTGAGCGAGTTCCCCTCAGCGTTCCTATCAAAAAGCCGGGAGCCTGTTTCCGCCAGTAGCGTCCGCCTTTTGCTGCTGCGAGCCCCACGCGAACAAACTCTTTTAGGAACACACCCAGGTTCGACGTTTGGGACTCGGAGAGCTTCAGCGCTTCGGCCAGGTGATCAGCGTGTATGCCGCGCTCGCGGGACTTGGGTAGCGCCTGAAGCACTCTTTGTGGCGATAGATGTGCGGTGAGCATACTCGATTTTGGATTCTAACAGGCTGCTGAAAAAGTCGATAACACACAAGGCCACGGCAATCCCACGCATAGCGTTGGCGGGTCGTTCATCGTAGCCTCGCAAGACCGCAGCGTGCGTTTGAATCCCACCAACGCAGTTGGTGGATTGTTCATATCCTGCCTACATCGCGGCTGCTGGACACCCGTCCAGGAATCCCACCAACGCCGTTGGTGGATCGTTCATACCCGTCCTACGATGCAGGGGCCATCCCGCAGTTTCTCTAATACCGTCAATGCAGTTGGGTGAATGGTTGATACTGGACCTGTGAAGGCAGACCTCTCTGACCTTTTAGGCTGGATATGAACGATCCACCAACTGCGTTGGTGGGATTCGGGACGGGCGTGCGCCAGTCGTCTTGTAGGCTGGATATGAACAATCCACCAACTGCGTTGGTGGGATTAATGGAATGGGTGTGAAGGTACTTGATTGTTGTGCCAATCCAAATCCAAAATCGTAAACCCCAAATCAATTGACACTGTTTGCAAGCGCTAGTTAGTATATTTTTGCTTCGATCGAATCACAATCGCCCAACAATGCGGATGTGGCGGAATGGCAGACGCGCAGCGCTCAGGACGCTGTGGGAGAAATCCTGTGGAGGTTCAAGTCCTCTCATCCGCACCAAGTTTCCTGAATCTACTCCTGATTGAAACCCTCAATGCATCCCCGTCAGTGGGCCCTCAACTTTGCTATACTGCCCTTGAATTGATCGCAGAGTAGCGCTACAAGACCGACCCTTATGCTCTCCATTCGCGCAAAACTCACGCTCTGGTACCTAAGCCTCGCCGCTTTGGTGTTGGTGGCCTTCGCCGTAGCACTTTACCTTTACTTTTCGCGTGAGCTGTTAAACGCGATCGACACGTCGCTGCGCAATTACGCCGAGCGCATCGCTCAAGCGGTTGGTCACCCGTCTTCGATCGAAGAGCCCAGCCAGCCCGGAGTGCTGATATTCGCGCCGCAGTTTGTCTCAGTGCTTGATCGAGAAGGTAAAGCCACCGATCAGATACTCGATCCCGAAGGCCACGAGGTGCCGGTGATTAAGCCCGCGCTGGAACGTGCCGCGAGCGAGTGGAAACCCCAGTACGACGAAGTCTCACTCTCTGCGACCGAGCACGTACGCATAATCACGTGGCCGGCGCGGGATGAAGATGGGGAGATGTTCTTCGTTGTCGTCGGACAATCACTTAGAGACGTTCAAAGCGCGCAGAAGCAATTGGTGCTTCTGCTGGCCATCGCCAACCCGCTCGCGCTTGTGCTTGCAAGCCTGGGCGGTCTGTGGCTGGCTAAAAAAGCGCTTAGCCCGGTTGATCGACTGACGCGAACAGCCGAGCGCATAGGGCGTGGCAACCTCACCGAACGCGTGGAAGAACCGCGATCTCGCGACGAGATCGGCCGGCTGGCGGCGACCTTCAACCAGATGATCAGCCGGCTCGAGCAATCCTTCGAACGCGAACGCCGCTTCACCGCTGATGCCTCACACGAGCTGAAGACTCCGCTTGCAGTCCTTCGCGGGGACATAGAAGTAGCCCTTCGTCGCCAGCGCACGCCCGAAGAATATCAGCGAGTCCTCGAGTCGAGTCTGGAAGAAATCGCGCGGCTCACCAAGCTCACCGAAGACCTGTTGACGCTCGCGCGCTCGGATGCGGACGAATCAGTGCTCGAGCGTGAGCAGGTGCAGCTCGATCAGCTTGCGGCCGAAGCTCGCGAGTACATCGCGCCGCTGGCCCAGTCCGCCGGCGTCTCGCTGAGCTATGAAGCGCCACCCTCGGCGATCGTAGTGGAAGGCGATCAGAAGCGGCTACAACAACTGCTGGTCAATCTTCTGGACAACGCGATCAAATACACGCCGCCGGGAGGGAGCGCGCGGCTCGCGCTTTCGAAACAGGGTTCTTCGGCGGTGATCGAAGTGACTGACACTGGCCGCGGCATTCCAGCCTCAGCGCTGCCTCATATCTTCGAACGGTTCTATCGCCAAACCGATCCCCGCGACTCACGAGTGACTGGGTTCGGACTGGGGCTTGCGATATCAAAGTGGATTGCCGACGCGCACGGGGGCGCCATTGAAGTAAACAGCCGGGAAGGGCAGGGCTCGATCTTCACCGTTCGACTGCCGGTACAAAAGGGCGACGGACAAGCGGAACAAGCATCGAGTGAGTGACCAGGCTCGCCTCAATTGCGCCCTCATCTGACCCCGATCTTCAAGTCAATGCGCTGCTAGAATCCCCGCGAGATCCTTCTGGTGCCGCGAAACATCCCACGCCCATCGTCCGAATCCGCCGTGGCCATTTACGGCGCGCACCCACTCATCTAAGAACTCGCGCTTTGTCTGGTTCTGCTGAGAGTCCTGCCCCTTCACTTCCAGCACCAACCTGACCCCGTTCTTGAGCCTCACCATATAGTCGGGCCGGAACTTGCGAACCACGCCTTGAAAAACGTAAACCACATCGAAGCCAAGGTGGTCGTTCTTAACCCACGCGTCGACATTCTCGTTATGGTCCAATTCGAACGCTTCGCTCGCTTCCCAACGGCTGTCGAAAACGCATTGGTTAATGTGTGAACGTTGTGTGTACTCGCAAGGCCTTCCCGTGAACCACGCTCTCATGTCGCCAGTGGATCTGATCGGATGCTCTAAGTCGAAGACCGGCACTAACGCCAACGTGTTCTCAAAACGTATCGCCTCCCAGAGATGCTGAACCACCTTGTTCATATTCAGCGTGAGTATGATTCTCCTCCGCAAGGCATCCCGGTTGAACAGGGCCGGGACGATTTCAATTTGATCGGATGCGACAAAAGACTCGACGAGGCGGATGAGTTGAGCCAACAAGATTTCACGGTTCCCGTTCCAGTTTGGATTCATCAAGTCGTACACATCGCGGGCCGTTTCGAAAATGATCTTCTGCATTCGGAATTTCTTGGCCAGGTCCTCCAGATCGATCTCCGACACCTTCGACACATCCGGCTTGCCTTCAACTACCGGAGCAAGTTCCGCGAGAGTCGCCGTCGCACTTGCATCCAGCGTCAGTGCCTTTACACGGGAGAGCGTCAGGCTAGGACGGTACTCGTGGTTTATGCGAATAATGTTAGGCCAGCTGATCTCGAACCCCTTCTTTTTGGACACTGGTTCTATCTTTGTCTTCGGCGGAGGAGGAGGCGGCGGCGGGCCGTCACCACCCTCATGCGGCAAGAACGTGAACGGAACTCCGAAGATGTTCACATACTCCGCCTCAAAGAGACTCGTCTTAGGGTTCACCTCGTAAGACGTGCGACGAAGACCCCTTCCGACTACCTGCTCGCATAGAAGCTGGCTCGAGAACGCTCGCAGGCCCATTATGTGAGTTACAGTCTTCGCATCCCATCCTTCCGAGAGCATGCCAACTGAAATCACCTTTTGAATCTGCTCGCCGGCCTTACCCATCCGCCCAACGGTGTCTACCGTTTGCCGAAGCATCTCCGCCTGGTCCTTCTTCGACAGTTTCTTTACGGGCGCTTCTTCATCCCCTTCATCGTCGTTAGCGGAACTCGAGTCAAACGCCAGCGCCTCTTCGCGCGCTTCTGCCTTCTCCAGAACCTTCGAATCGATGTGCAGCGTTTTCTCCGGCGCGTTCAGTTCGTCGATCCGAATCTTCCCGTGAGTGATCGCGTAGTGCACACGCGCCGCCGTCTCGGTCCGGTTCGCAACTGTTATCATCACCGGCGGAGTCTTGAAGCCTTGTGCCTGCCAGTTCTTCGCCGTCTCCAACCAGTCCTTGCCAAGCAGGTAGTAGCCGTTCGCTACCAGATCGGGCAGTGGGTCTTGAGGCTCGGCTTTGCGGTTTAGATCGTCTTTGACTTCCGGGTCCATGTATATGTGATACAGTCGAGAGCGATAGTCCTTGCTCAGTTTGCCATCGTCTCTGATGACTACTCGCGGCGTCTTCACCAACCCTGACTCGATGGCGTCATTCAAACCGAAGTCACTAACGATCCAGCCGAACAGCGTTTCCTCGCTGCTCGTTCTGCCGGTCGGGACGAAGGGAGTCGCCGTCAGATCGAAGCAGCACAACAGAGCGCGCGCCTTGTGAATTCGATCCAACCCGCCGATCCACTGAGTAGCTTCTTCGATGTCCTCTTTGCTTACGCCTTTTACGGCGGACTTGGCCGGAACGCGCCAAGCGTGATGCGCTTCATCGTTGATCACGATCAGGCTGCGAGCGGTTGCCATCTTGCCGAGAACCCGTCTGGTGAAAGCCTCATCGCTCTCCGCGCCTTTCTTCATCACCTTCGGACCGGCGTCAGGATCGAGCGGCATCAGCGCGTGCCAATTGCGGATCAGCACCTTGCCCTGACGCAGCTTGTCGAGCATTCCCGCCGGCACTATGTTGAACTCGTCGTAGTAGTTTTCCGGCCCGGAAGGCTGCAGCACCTGCAGGCGGCTCTTGACCGTCAGACCCGGCGCGACGACAAAGACGTTCTTCGAGAATCGCTTGTCTTGCGGATAAGTGACCTTGTTCAACACCTGCCAGGCGATCAGCATCGCCATAACAATCGTCTTACCCGAGCCGGTTGCCATCTTCGAGCATAGCCTTGTGAACTCCCCGCCATCAGTCGGTACGTTGATGCCCTGGCGGTCAGCGGCCGGTGATTCGGTCAGCCAAATCAACGTCTCGATAGCTTCGAGCTGACAGAAGAAGAAACGCCGGTCGCGCCGCTCTTCGGGGTCTTGCCAGTGTTCCAGGAGCCGCCTGGTGATTCCGCTTGCGCCGGGGTAGCCGGCCTCCCGCCACGCTCTCACACGTGGACGAATGAGGTTCGCCAGCTTCAGGGGAACGAACACGCCGGGATCGTCGAATGCTTGTGCGTTTGGAGTTGCGCGCACGTAGCCCGCAGGCCGCCGCGTGCCTTCCTTCAGCGTGAACGTGCGGGTCTCCCGATCGTAGCTCCAGTATCGCGTGGGCTCGTCATACGGAGTGTTGATGATGAGTTGATCGATCGTCGCTGGCATCAGGGATTCTCATGCGGTATCGGCGGGATCAAAGGTTCAAGCATTAAAATCAAAGCCGGGATGTGAACATCGACCACCTCCCAGATGCGTTCATGCTTGATCTCCCCATATTGATGCGATATGACATTCCGCTGCGAGATAATCGGTTGCCACGGGATTTCTGGATGGGCCTCTCGGACGGTTTCAGACACTCTGCGCGCAGCCTCCCCAATGACTTCTAACTTGCGTTCGACCGCAAGCTGTAAGACTCTGTTCCCCAGATACTGCTCGTAAGAAACTCCCGTAGTGAATTCCTGCACCTCGCGAGCAGCCTCGAGCATGTCCCATAGATACGCCGGGTCGCGAGGCTCAAGCTGCAAAAATCACCTCATGCGTCCGCATTATCTCAGCGCGTCGAAATGGATTCCTGATTGTTTCAGCTTCGACTAAGTCGACCTTTCGATCAAGCAACGCCGCCAACTCCTCTTCGATGTGGACCAAATCAAAAAGCGAGAGCTTGGCGTTTGGGTCGAACTCAACCAATACGTCAACGTCGCTGTCTGGGCGAAAGTCGTCGCGCAAGACAGAGCCAAAGACCGAAAACTTTTGTATGCGATGCCGCCTGCAGAGCTCTTCGATCTTTTCTCTGGGGATGTCGATCTGTATCTTCCCTTTCACCGTTGCACCTCCGGGATCATGAGGCTCTCGTCACGCCACATAAACCGTTTCCAGGTTGCTCAGAATGTGCTTTCGCCGGATATAGTTCTCGCTGCTTTCAACTAGGCGTTTCTCGACGACATCTACCTCCCGGCCAAAGAGCTCCTTCAACTCGTCTTGCATATCCAGAAAGTGGTAAAACCTCCAGTGCGCGTCTGGCGCGAACGTCACCAGCACATCGATATCACTGTCCGGCCGGAAGTCATCACGAAGGACCGAGCCGAATAATGAGAACTCAGTGATCTTCCACTTGCGGCAGAACTCTTCGATCTTCTCCCTCGGGATCTCGATCTGCACTTTTCCGCTCACGGCCCTACCTCCACTATCTTGAGGCTTTCAATTCCACGGTCGTCTACGATTTTAACAGCAACACGCTTGCGGTCGCCCGCTTCGAAAGGCAATGACACCGTGCCTCGATAAGCTTCGATTAGCCCCTCGTCGATCTCAGCTTTCAGGTTCTTCGCCAGCCGCGCCCAGCCTTCACCATCGCCGGCCATTGGGAAAAAGACTTGTCGCGGGAAAAGGCTCCGGCCATCATAGTCCGTGTCGAGCATCCACACCGCGATCCGGTTCGTGCCGCCCGATTCGATAGCGCCGGTCTTGGTGTTGTAGTAATCAAAGCCGTGGACCTCGACCTGATACTTGTCCCCGGCATCCTTCTCGCCTTCCACCTTCGCGATTCTGCGAAGCTCGACGTCTGGTTGGCCAACCAGCCAGAAGCTTTCGTTGCTCGCTCGCTTTTTCTTGAGGTCGTCGGTCAAAAGATCCGTGTTCATCTGGACCTTCAGAAAGATCATGCCCGTCTTTTCGGGCGTGAGTTCGTCAATGTCTTTCGCGGCTTCGGGGTCGAATTGAAAGGCCACGAATAGAATCATCGCGGGTCTTGGGGAGAGCTGCCGCGCTTCTTCCCAGGCCAGCTCGACCTGGCGTTGCTCAAGCGGCGCATGCTCTGGACCGAATGAGAAGACGACCCGCTCGGGTTTGCCAAACTGCTGCTCCGGGTCGCGCACAGAGTTCGCCCCGAGGTCGTTTGGTTTAGTCTCGGCTTCGGCGTGAAGCCATCTTGTGCCAGCCAGGGGCTCGACTCGCGAGAAGAGGATATGCTGGCGGTTCTTCCCGCGCACTCCGCATTTGAGCAATTCGTCGCGCCACTCGGCGTGACGGAGAGTCGCGCCGCTGCGACTCACCGATGCATCGGCAGCCGCGGGCTCGGCGTCGATGTCTGAGAGCGATTTGACGGCAGGCGCAGGAACGGCTTCGACGGTGAACGGCCCGCTGACGCGCGCTCTCTTGTTTTCGACGAACGGCTGGTCGTAGAGCGTTTCTGGAGTCGGCGCCTCGTTGTTTGCAATTGACTTCAGTGTAACGTGCGGAACCGTTTTGTAGCGGAAGCCGCTGCCCACGCCTTGATCCGGGTGAGCGAGTTCGTAGTAGTCAAAGAGCGTTGTCATCAGTCGCTGTTTAGCGAGCGTGGTCGCGACTCGCGAAGTGTCGCAGGTGATCCATCGCCGCCCCCATTGCTCTGCTACGAGAGATGTGGTCGCTGAGCCACAGGTCGGGTCAAAGACAAGGTCGCCCGGATCGGTGGTCATAAGCACGCATCTTTGAACAACCTTGATCGTCGTTTGAACCACATATACCCGTTCGGCAAAGCTGCTGGCAGAGTCCGTCCAAGTGGTGGTAAGTGGATAACAGGGAAAGTCTTCAATGTATCGTTTGTAATAGATGCGCCCGTTGCTCACAATCAGGCGTTTCGCATCTCCTAGTTTTCTTAGCCCTTGCTCGGAAGTTTTCCAATAGGTCTTGCCCGGGGTGAACGTCTGGCCACCGAATTCAAAGGGGAAGCTCCCGGGTGGGCGCTGCGACGTCAAATCGCCCATGCTGAAAATTCGCCATCCCGCGGGTATGAGTTCGGGTCGCTCTAGTTCATCCCTCGTCAGCCTTCTCCAATGTTTGGTGTCAGGACTTTCGGCGCACGTGTAGTTACTAGCCCCACTTCTTCCCAACTCCTTTCCAAGGTAAACCTGATGGTATTTTGTCTTCGTTTTCTCTTTCGCATACCAGACAACGTAGTCTGACGACGAGGACAACAGTTGCGTGGTTTGGGCAGTCGCCTTTACAAAGCAGATCACCGCGACAGAATTCCCGACGTCGAAAATCTCGTCCATTAGGTTGCGCACAAGGTGCAAATTCTCATCACTAATCTGCACGAAGCACGAGCCGCTCTCGTGCAGCAACTCTCGTGCGAGCAGCAAGCGGTCTCGGAGGTACGTCAAATACGAATGAATACCAAGCTCCCACGTGTCGCGGAACGCGCGGATCATCTCGGGCTCTTGAGTCAGGTCCTCGTCCTTACCATCCTTCACGTCTCGCTTGTTCACGAACGGCTGAAAGTTTGAGCCGTACCGAATGCCGTAAGGTGGATCGATGTAAACCATCTGCACCTGCCCCGCCATCCCTTCTTTCTCGAGAAGCGAGTTCATCACCAGCAGCGAGTCGCCGGCGATCAAGCGATTCGACCATTCGTGATCGTGTTTGTAGAAATCTATCGCGTCGCGAAGCGGCGGGTTCTCCGACGGCTGCTCGAACAGCGAACCTTGAACCGGCAGGCCAGCGCCGTTTCGCTTTCTTACCGCTTCGACTATGCTGCGCGGATCGATGCGCTCGTGAACGTGAAGCGAGACCGTCGGTACGTCGAACGATGTGTGCTCGGCCTTGCCCGCCCAGACGAGTTGCGGATCGAGATGAGGATCGTAGGCATAAGTGTTCTTGCCGCTGTCGCGATCGGTCTGCGGCGTAACTAATCCGACCGGCGGATTGTTCTTCCGCTTCTTATCGGCGTGCTCGTATTGCTCAATTGGCTTCTTATCTTTGGGTGTCTTTCTCGCGCCTGCCATCCGCGCCCTCCGACATTGGATTCAGATATTAGTCCTAAGGCCCCTTGAGACCCGGCTCATTACGAGACAATGTGGCCGTATCTTACCATCAGTCACCGAGATGACCAATGGGGTTGAAGCATGGCAAAACCGCGGAGTCCGGTTACTTATCCCCGCTGCGTCATGCATCAACCGTACGGGTTTGAGCAATTCACGTTCGACACTCACCGCTCGACATGCAAGAATCCATGAACGGAGCGCTCTAGAATTTCATGAAGCGAGTAAGGTTGTTATATGCCGCCAAGGCTGCGGCGCTTGGGTTGTTTATTGCGATAGCCGCGGCGCTGGTTGTGTACCTCGTCTTCCGCAGCAAAAACGCTCAACCCGATCAGGCCCGCCCCAAGCTGCAAGGGAAAGTCGTTGCGGTTTTCAGCAACACCAACTACGCGCACGAGGTCAACGGCCAGGTGCGGTTCAACATAACCGCAGGCACGGACAGAACCTACCAGGATGGGACTCACGAACTCGAGCAAGTCAAAATTGAATCCTATGGCTCAGCAGGCGACCGCCACGATGTTGTTACTTGTGACCGCGCAAAGGTGAGCGATCCTTCGGACCTGAGCAAACTCGACGCGGAGTTGATCTCAAACGTCGTCGTCCAAACATCGGAAGGGCTCACGCTCAGGACCAGCTACCTGCACTACGACCAGACGAAGAACACGGTGGATACAAAAGAGCCTGTAGAGTTCGAAGGCCGTAACTACGCGGGCAGCGCTACGGGCATGATCATTGATGCGAGCGCCGAGCGCGCAAGCCTGCTGAAAGACGTCGATGTAACCATCAAACCCGAAAGCGACGCCAGGCGTGACGCGAAAGCGAGTGACGTTGCTCTGGGCGGCCAGCAGCGCGAAGAAACTCCGGAAGTGAAGGCCGCTCGCAAGGCTCGAAAGCGCGCGCGCAAAGAAGCGCGCCAGCGAACTGCTGAAGTGCTTGCCCGATCCGCCACTCCATCGACTGAGCCTTCACCGGCTGAACGAAAAGGTCCTGTGAAGCAACGCGAGGTGAAGAAACCGACGCGAATACGAAGCGAATCCGCGCTGCTCGAGAAGCGAGAGCATCGAGTCACTTTCGATGGTCATGCAATCGTGACTCAGGGAACCGACGAACTACGCGCGGACCGAATGGTGAGTTACACCGACGCCACCAACCACGTGGAGCGCATCGAGGCGCGTGGCAGCGCTTACCTCAAGCGCTCCGAGAAGGCGGAGATCAAGTCGCCCGACATGGATTTTTTCTTTGGCGAGCAGCATCAGCTTGCTCGCGCGGTCGCGACACGTGGCGCATACACGCGCTCGCTGGGACCGGAGCCTGTCAGAGAAGCCAGCGCCGATCACATCGAATCGACGTTTGCTCAGGGCGCTCAGTCGAACGGCGTAGAGACGATCAAAGCGCAGGGCAACGCAGTGATAAAGATCCACGCGCCCGCAGCCCAAAACGCCGACGCCAATCCAGCACACCGCGAGCTCGCAGCCGACAGCGTGACTCTGCAGTTCTTTCCCGATGGACGAAACATCAAGCTTGCCGAAGCAGCAGGCAAAGCGGTCATGACTGTCACGCCTGTTCGCGCTGAGCGCCGCGCCGACAAGAAGACCATACGCGCGCCCCGAATGGATGCTTTGTTCTACGAAGAAGGCAATCGCGTGAAGACCTTCAACGCCAGGGATGGTGTGAGGGTTGAAATCGAGGCGACCGTATCCGACGGGCATCCCCTTCGCGTTACGACTAGCAAGTCGGCAAGAGCGGATTTCCTCGAGGACTTGCAGGACATAGAGCGCGTGTCCCAGGAAGGCAACTTCAAGTACAACGAGGGCGACCGGAACGCCTTGGCTGAGCGCGCCGTTTATGACGGCCAGAAAGAGATCCTCAATCTTCGCGGGAAGCGTCCGATGGTGTGGGACCTGAAGGGGCGTACGCAGGCCGATGAGATAGATTACGATCGGCAGCGCGACGAAACGCATGCGCGGGGCGATGTGCGCACGACTTACTACAGCCGCGAGACGACTAACGACTCGACTCCGTTCAAGAATACCAAGTCGCCTATCTTCATAACCGCCGAGCAGGCAGATGCCCAGCACCAGGAGGGCGTCGCGGTCTACACAATCAACGCCCGGGGATGGCAGGACGACAACTTTATCAAGGCTGACCGGATCGAGCTTTATCAAAACGACAAACGCATGGCCGCGAGCGGCAACGTGGAAAGCGCGCTTTACCAGACCAGGCGAGAGACCTCGCCCGGCAAACGCGAGGTCGTACCTTGCTTCGCGACGGCTGAGAGAATGACTTACTCGGACACGGATCGAAAGATCCATTACGAAGGCGGCGTAAAGGCCCGGCAAGGCACCGACCGCGTCGAGGCCTCATTCGTCGACGTGTACCTGAAGCAGGAGACGAACGAAGTCGATCATCTCAACGCTGACGGCAACGTTGTGCTCACGCAGCCCGGCCGGCGCGGTGTCGGGGACAAGCTAGCGTACACCTCAGAGGATGGCCGTGCAGTTTTGAGTGGAAAATCTGCTCGAGTCGATGATGTTGAGAAGGGCGCCACAATGGGCTCTCAATTGACGTTCTATAGCCGCGATGATAGGATTTCCGTCGAGAATCAACAGGGTACAGGCCGTGTCCGATCAACTCATCGTTTGACAAAGAGCAAACAGAATTGAAGCGACAAGATGGTAGAAGAAGTGTCCGTGATCGAAACGCCGACCGGTGACGCCGAGACCCAAGCCCTCCCCCTACAACAAACAAGCGTTCTTGCCGTCGAGGGCCTGCGAAAGTCATACCGCAAGCGAGCCGTCGTCGACAACGTATCGCTGGATATTCATCAGAGTGAGATCGTCGGCCTTTTAGGCCCGAACGGCGCAGGCAAGACGACGGTTTTTTACATGATCGTCGGACTCGAACGTCCCGACGCCGGAAAGATCTTTCTCAATGCGAAGGATATTTCGAGGTTACCGATGTACCTGCGCGCGCGGGATGGCATAAGTTACTTGCCCCAGGAAGCGTCGGTTTTTCGAAAGCTAACGGTCGAAGAAAATATTCTTCTGGTGCTTCAAACCCTGCCCCTCACCAAGGCGGAGCGGGAGCATCGACTCGAGTTGTTGCTGAGCGAGCTCGACATCGCTTACGTGCGTCACACTAAGGCGTACCAGCTATCGGGCGGCGAGCGCCGGAGGACCGAGATCGCGCGGTGTCTGGTGATCGAGCCGCGGTTCATCCTTCTGGATGAACCGTTCGCGGGGATTGATCCGATCGCGGTGATTGATATACAACGAATTTTGCAAAAGCTGCGCGAGCGAGGCATCGGCGTGCTGATAACGGATCACAACGTTCGAGAGACTCTGGCGATTACAGACAGAGCGTATATAATTAACGACGGCAAGATATTCCGCGCGGGGACACCAGATGAATTGACGCGCGACGAAGAAGTCAGACGAGTATATCTAGGGGAGAATTTCAGGATGTAGTCATTTGTCACTTGTCATTGGTCATTTGCGATTCTTTCTTTCCACTTGCTTCCAAAACAAGGGTAAATAAAACGACAAATAACCAATGACAAATGACCAATGACAAATGAACTATGTCGGTCAAGCCACATCTAAGTACGAGCCTTTCACAGCGCCTGGTGTTGACGCCGCAGATGCGGCAGCGGATCGAGCTGTTGGCAATGACCAAGCTCGAACTTGCCGACATGGTCCAGACCGAGCTGTCCGCTAATCCTGTACTCGATGAGGTGGCCCCAGGAGAAGGCGTCGACGACAACTCACCGCTCGCAGACGAGCTCGCCGCGGTCGACGCAACCACGGCCGACATCACAAGCCCGGGTGAACAAACAGCGACCCAGTCCCCAGCGCCTGATGGAGGACTGATCGAGTCTTACTCACCGGGCGAAGCGCCAAACGTCAGCACCAGCACGACCGAGTCTAGTCCAGTCGACGGCGAAGCAGAAGCGGAGCGCGAGCGAGATCCATTTGAAGAGGTGGACTTCGGCTCTACTTTCGAAGAGTATCTCGATCCCGGCTACAAGACCCACGAATACGAGGCAAAGGACGAAGTCTCGTTCGAGAACATGCTTACCCGGCGCGCCTCGCTGTGCGAGCAGCTAATATGGCAGCTTCACCTGACGGGTGCTTCCGATGACATTCGAGCCGCCGCCGAAGCGATAATCGGTAACCTCGACGAGAACACCGGCTTCCTCGATGCAACGGTAGAAGAGATCGCCGCGATGGGTCCCTGGGAGATCGGGATCGTCGAAAAAGCGCTCGCCGTTGTGCAGCGGTTGGATCCAGTGGGCTGCGCGGCGCGTGACGTGCGCGAATCGTTGCTGATTCAGCTCGACTATTACGGCTTCGGTGATCGGCTCGCGGTCCAAATGGTGCGCGATCATCTCGAGAGCCTCCAGACTCATAAGCTGCCCGAGCTGACAAGGGCTCTCGGCGTGCCGCTCGAGCAGGTGCTCGAAGAAATGGAGATCATCAAGAAGCTCGATCCAAAGCCGGGCCGCAAATATTCATCCGATGAAGCGCAGCCGGTGGTACCCGAGGTCACGATTGAAAAAATTGGTGAAGATTACTTCATACGCTTCGAAGACGACGGCTTGCCGCATCTGCGTATCAACAGGACCTATCGCCAGATGATGGAGTCGAAGGACTCGTCAAAAGAGACTCGAGATTACATTAAGGAGCGCTTCCGATCTGCGGTCGATTTGCTGAAGAACATCGAGCACCGGCGGCAGACCATCTATCGCGTGTGCCATTCGATAGTGGACCGCCAACGTGACTTTCTCGATCATGGCATCGAGCATTTGAAACCCATGATGTTGAAGGACATTGCCGAAGACATCGGTATGCACCTGAGCACCGTCTCGCGCGTAGTGAATCGCAAATACGTGAACACGCCGCAGGGAGTCTACGAACTGCGCCGGTTCTTCACCGAGGGAATGAGGAGTGATACCGGCGAGGACGTTTCCACACGCGTGCTCAAGCTGAAGATCAAAAAGATGATCGAAATGGAAGACCCCCACCATCCCATTACCGATGACGAAGTAGCCAAACGTTTGGCCAGAGACGGCGTTAAGATGAGCCGCCGGACTGTCGCAAAGTACCGCGACCAGATGCGCATACCGGGCTCGCGTGAGCGCCGCGCCATCGTCTGACAAATTGCGGATTTCGGATTGAGGATTGCGGATTTGGACACAGAGCCGGCAATCCCCAATGACAACGGTACCGACAAAACCGCAATCCGCAATTCGAAATCAGAAATCAAGAGGGAGAATAGTAGATGGAATTCGAGTTCACTGGTCGCCACATAGACATAACGCCCGCCGTAGAAGGGTTGGTTCGCAAGGAGCTTGGGAAGTTGGATCGAGTGCTTGATTCAGCCCCGATCAGAGCGCACGTAACGGTCTCGACTGAGAAGCATCGCAAGCGGACTGAGATTGTCGTGTACTGGCGCGATAACGTTTTCACCGCCGTCGGCGAGAACACTGATCTTACCCAGTCGGTCGCTGCGGCAGCGAGCAAAGTTCAGAAGCAAGGGCTGCGGCTCAAAGAGAAGTTCCACGCGAAGAAGCGCGGACGCCAACCAGCGAGAGAAGTTGCGCCAGTGCCAGGAGGCACTATCGAAGCGGCGCCGAACGCGCCACGCATAATCGCTCAGCGCCGTTACCGTGTTAAGCCGATGACACCCGAAGAGGCTGCAATAATGCTGGCCGACTCGGACGATCAGTTCATCGTGTTTCGCGACGCCGAGACGAATAGAGTCGGCGTGCTTTACAGCCGCACGGACGGGAACTTCGGCTTGATCGAACCCTGAAACAGTGGTCAGTGGTCAGTGATCAGTGGTCAGTTGCCGCAAGGAGCGGGCTCGCTGCTGACCACTGACCACTGACTACTGACCACTGCCTATGCCTGTTTCGGTCGTCATCATTACCGGCGTCTCGGGGTCGGGGATGTCCTCGGCGCTCAAATCCTTTGAAGACCTCGGCTACTTTGCAATTGACAACCTCCCGGCTCAACTCATCCCGACTTTCGTCAAGCTGTGCGATGACTCAATAGAAATCGACCGCACGGCTTTCGTAGTCGATGTGCGTTCGCGCGAGTTCCTCAGCTTATTTCCCCGAATGCACGAAGAGCTGAGAGAAAGAGGCGTCAATGTTACGGTGCTGTTCCTGGAAGCGGACGACGAAGTTCTGCTCAGGCGCTACAGCGAGACGCGGCGGCCCCATCCGCTGCCCGACCAAAATGTGCTCCAGGCAAGCAGGCAAGAGCGCGAACTGCTCTCAGAGATTCGCGACCTCGCGGACGACGTCATCGACACTTCGGAGCATACGGTGCACACGCTGCGCGATGTGATCAAGGAGCGGTTCGCTGAGAAGGGCGCCGCGCATGAGTTGAATGTGACGATTTCGTCGTTCGGGTTCAGGCATGGATCGCCGCGCGGGCTAGACATGGTGTTTGACGTAAGGTTTCTACGCAACCCCCACTTTATTCCTGAGCTCCGGCCGCTTACCGGGCGCGACCCCGCGGTCGTCGAGTACTTGCAATCCGAGAGTGAGGTCGAGGATACTATCGCGCGATTTGTTGATTTGCTGGCATACCTGTTGCCCCGATTTCAACGCGAGGGAAAGAACTACTTGACCGTTGGCGTCGGTTGCACCGGTGGCCGCCACCGTTCAGTTATGGTTGCCGAAGCGATTAACAAACAATTGAGCGAGCGGAAATACAAGTCAAAAGTAGTTCACCGGGACATTGATAAGGACGAACAGAGGTACAGGGAGCGTGATGCGTGACTCGAGTTCAGAGTACAAGCTTTAGCTTGCTGCGGTACTGACTAGCAAGCTAAAGCTTGTACTCTGAACTCGAATCACGCATCACGGATCACCTATGATAGGCGGAGTAATAGTCACCCATGGACAGTTAGCTAACGAACTGGTCTCCGCGGCGGAGATGATCGTGGGCGAGATAAACCATATCACTGCGGTGTCCATCGGATGGCACGATGACGTGGATGTAGCGCGCGAAGAGATCGACCGCGCGATTCAGCGAGTGGATGCCGGCGGCGGCGTGCTCTTGCTCACTGATATGTTTGGCGGAACGCCTACGAACATAGCGGCCAGCTTCCTGGGACGCGCGCCGGTGGAAGTGGTTACCGGCGTGAACCTGCCGATGGTTATCAAGCTGGCGACCCAGGAAAAGGACGAGACGCTGCCCGAGCTAGCGCGCCGCGTGCGTGATCAAGGGCAGGAACAAATTCATCTGGCCAGCGATATACTCACTCCCGAGAAGAAATGAGAAGAATTGCGGATTGCGAATTTCGAATTGCGGATTTGGCATGCGCCTCTCAAACTCACTGGTAAAGCCTAGAATTCAAAGTCAGACGGATGATTTCCAAATCTGAAATTTCAAATTTCAAATCTCAAATCCGCAATCCGCAATCCGCAATCCGCGATCACCAACTGCTCGAAGTTTCCGACCTGCGCGTCTATTTTCACACCGACGACGGTATTCTGAAGGCAGTTGATGGCGTGAGCTTTAACATCGCCACCGGAGAAACATTGGGGCTCGTCGGCGAGAGCGGCTGCGGCAAGTCGGTCACCGCTTATTCGATTCTCAAGCTCCTGCCGGTGCCCCCTGCCGAATATGCGGGCGGCGAGATCGGCTTTCGCGGCAAGAACCTTCTGGCGCTTGACGATAAAGCGATGCGCCGCTTGCGAGGCAATCTAATCTCGATGATCTTTCAGGAGCCGATGTCGTCGCTCAACCCGATAATGTCGATCGGCGCGCAGATCACCGAAGCGATTCGCGAGCACCGCAAGACATCGGGACACGAAGCGCGGGAGATCGCGATCGATATGTTGAGGCGGGTCGGAATACCGTCGCCTGAGACTCGGTTTCATGAGTATCCGCATCAGATGTCAGGCGGAATGAAACAGCGAGCGATGATTGCGATGGCCCTTGTGTGCCGCCCCTCGCTGCTGATTGCCGATGAGCCTACGACCGCTTTGGACGTGACGATTCAATCACAGATACTCGAGCTGCTTAATGAGCTTCAGCGCGAGCTGAACATGTCGGTTCTGCTGATCACTCACGATCTGGGAGTGGTCGCCGAAACGTGCGATCGTGTAGCGGTGATGTACGCCGGGAAGGTGGTCGAGACGGCGCCGGTCGTATCGCTGTTCGAAAGCCCGAAGCACCCCTACACCCACGGACTGTTTCGTTCGCTCCCGACGCTGGGCGAAAGGAAGAAACAGCTTTCGGTCATCCCGGGAGCGGTGCCAAGCCCGTTAGACTTTCCTTCGGGCTGCAGGTTTCGCACACGTTGCTCGTTGGCGCAGGAGGTCTGCAAAGATGAGCCGCCGCTGCGCGAGATCAAGCCGGAGCATTTCGCGGCATGTCACTTTGCTGAAGAGGTGGGGGGGATGGCTCGCGGCTTTGTGTAAAGAAGTGGTCAGTGCCAGTGGTCAGTGGACATTGGTCATTTTTTGGACCGATGCCAGGCGACCAATCAAATACCGATAACTGATCACCACTGACCGCTCTTTATGACCGATAACTGATCACTGATCACTGACCACTGACCACTTTTTTATGGACGACATCCTCATCGTCGAAAACCTCGTCAAGCACTACCCGATTCGCAAGGGCGTTGTCCCGAAGACCGTCGGATACGTACGAGCGGTTGACGGCATCTCCTTTTCGATCCCGCGCGGAAAAACGCTCGGGCTCGTCGGCGAGTCAGGTTGTGGCAAGACTACGGCGGGGCGGACGATCCTCAGATTGATCGAGCCGACTTCCGGGCGAGTAATTTTCGACGGTCACGACGTATTCTCGCTAGGCGGACGCGAGATGCGCCGGCTGCGCCGCGAGATGCAGATCATCTTTCAAGACCCATACGGTTCGCTGAACCCGCGAATGACGGTAGGCGCGATGCTGGAAGAACCGATCCTGGTTCACGGAATTTGTTCCGAAGCGGAGAGCGAAGAAGGCCCGGACGAACCAAGGAACTCCCGCGAGCGGAAACAATCCACGATTAGCCTCACCCCGGCGCGCCGGCGCGCGCGTCAGCGGGTCGCTGAGCTTCTCACGCTTGTAGGCCTTAGTCCCGAACATGCGAGCCGTTACCCCCACGAATTCTCAGGTGGGCAGCGACAGCGCATTGGCATCGCGCGAGCGCTTGCGCTCGAGCCCAAGCTCATAGTCTGCGACGAAGCTGTATCGGCGCTCGACGTTTCGATCCAGGCGCAGATACTGAACCTCCTCCGCGAGCTTCAGCAGCGGTTCAATCTCACGTACCTGTTCATCGCGCACGACCTGGCCGTGGTCAAACATATCTCAGATCGCATCGCTGTTATGTACCTGGGCGAGATAGTTGAGGAGGCCGATACGGACGAGATTTTTGCGTACCCGCTGCATCCGTATACGCAGGCTTTGCTGTCCTCGATACCGGTGCCGGTGCCGCGCGAAAAGCGGCAGCGAGTCCGCCTGGAGGGAGACGTCCCCAATCCAATCAATCCCCCCGAAGGTTGCCGCTTTCACACGCGCTGTCCGATAGCAATTGAAGAATGCAAGCTCGGCAAACCCCCGCTCATAGAGATCAGGCCGGGCCACCACGTGGCGTGCATTCGCACGGACGTGTCCGCGAACCTCATTCCTAAGATTCAGTCATTAGTTGGCCAGTAAAGGATGACAATCCTGTACGGGCGTCCCTCCGGGGGCGCCCCTCCTTGCTCCAACTCCAGCCGATATTGATTGAGGAGGAGCGCCCACGGAGGGACGCCCGTACAGGTTGCCTTAACGCTCTGCGGCAGCCTCGTGACTGGTCCCGCCTTCGTCTTCGTCGTCTTGCACACGCGTGAACGCGCCGCTATCTTGCACACGCGCGAACGCGCCGCTATTTCGGCCCGAGACGTAGTGGCTACCCGAATGGTGGTTATGATTGTGGACGTTGTAACGGCTGTCAGCTTTGGTGATCTCATCGATGTGAGAGTCAAGCTCGATGAACTGGTCGGCGACGTCAATCAACCGGGGGCTGGTGTTGCTGCGAAACCCAGCCAGCTCTACGCGCACGCCTTTGTAGGCAACGGCGTTAATTGCGTAAGAGAAGTCTTCATCGCCCGAAACCAGGACCGCTGTGTCGTATTTGTCGGCGAGCGAAAGCATATCGACGGCGATCTCGACGTCGAGGTTGGCCTTTTTAGTACCGTCGGCGTAGGTCTTCAGTTCCTTCTCGACTACTCGATAACCATTTCTGCGCATCCAGAGCAAGAAGCCCTGCTGCCGCTCAGCCTTCTCGTCTACGCCGGTGTAGAAGAATGCCCGCAGAAGCGGAGAATCGCCGCGAAGAAAATTCAAAAACTTTGCGTAGTCAATTTCAACCCCAACCGACCTGGCCGCATGAAACAGATTATTCCCGTCAATAAAGATCGTTATCTTTCCCCTCATGATTCCTCTTTGATCCCTGCTGTTGAAAGAGAATTAAATACACTGAATGTCTAACATACAGCTTGATGTGTTGCAAGTCTGCCGTTGATGGAGCCTAGAGTTGACAGCGACTGTGAGGGACAGAGACAATGACTATGTGTGTTGGTGAAACTATCACTCACAGATTTTCGGGCCGTTCAGCGTTGAGGTACCCGAGCTGGCGGCCCGCTTGATTTTCAGCATGACGAAACGAGCAATACTATCCTTCATCCTCGTTGTAGTGGGTTCACTGACGCTTCGGGCCGCTTCGACCGAGACAATAGTGACGATGGCGTTTGAGAACTTATCCGGCCGCGCAGAATACAACTGGGTCGGTGAAAGTTTCGCGGCGGCGCTGGCCGATCTGCTCGACAAGCCCGGACTGGTCGCGATCAGGCCGGATGAGCGCAACGTTGCATTCAAGCAGGAAGGGCTCCCGCCCACCGCGATACTCACCCGCGCTACGATGATAAAGATCGCCGAACGCGCGGGAGCTAACCTCGTAGTGATGGGAACCTACCGCATTGCGGGCGAAGGACGCGACAGCACCATAACAATCACCGCTCGCGTCATTGATATTCGGGAGGGCCGGCTCGCCGGGAAAGAGTACAATCGCGGAGGCCCGCTCGTTGATCTGCAAAAGCTTCAAGGCGATCTGGCGTACGAGATCCTTTATCAGCACAACCAGGCTCTCCCGTTCTCGCGCGATCAGATTTCGACCGATGCTACAGGGGCTCCGGTCGGTGCGTTCGAGAACTTCATCAAGGGCACGCTCACCCGCGACCGGGACGCGCGTGTCGGCTTCATCGAGCGGGCGATCAAAGAATATTCCGAAAAGACCAAGAACCCATATGTCCCGGCGATCTTCGAGCTTGGCCGCATTCGCTTTGAAGCCGGCGAGTATAAAGAAGCGCTCGAACAGTTAGCGCTGATCGACGAGAAGAATCCGCGCTACGACGAGGCTCAGTTCTATGTAGGCGTAGCGCAAGATTCCCTCGGCCAAACTGAACCAGCACTTGCGACGCTCAAGAAGCTCGCGGCGAGGCTGCCACTGTTCGAGGTCTACAACAACATCGGTGTGCTGCTCATAAAGCAGAAGGAGTACAAAGAAGCGGTCGACCACTTGAAGCCTGCTTCGGAGGCCGCGCCACGCGACACCGACACCCTTTTCAATCTGGGCTACGCTTACTTTTTGGCGAAGGACAATGCGAATGCGGTGGCGACGCTCAAGAACGAGACGAAGCTGCGGGCTTCAGACGGAGAAGGGTTCTACATCCTCGGCAAGGCTCTCGCAGCCGCGGGCGACCAGGCTGGGGCGACGGCGGCTTCCGATCAAGCGAAGAAGCTTCTGACCTCGTTCGCGCAGTGGGAGACTAAGGGCATGCCCGCACTCGGGCGAGTCAAGACTGGCTTCAGCAAGATCAACTACTATCGCTACAAGCGCGAGCAGGACGAGCGGCTGAATACGCAGACTCACATAACCAGCTTGTCGCCGCAAGCTGATCAGCTCCTGGAGACCGCGCGCAGTGCATTCCTCGCGGGCCGAGACGGCGATGCGTTGGAGGCGCTTGGGAAACTCTTGCAGGTCTCGCCGCAGAACTATGATGCTCACTTCATGATGGGTCGTGTTTATGAGCGGAAGGGCGATTTCGATCGTGCAACCAATGCTCTGAAAGCCGCTGTATTTTGGAATCCGAAACTCGTACCCCCGCATGTGCTGCTTGGACGGATCGCTGTTTTGAAGAATGACTGCGCGTCGGCACAAGCCTCAGCCGATAGGGCGCTCCAGATCGATCCCAACGATCAATCTGCCCAAGCCCTCAAGCGGATGATTGAACAGAAGTGCAAAGCCGCTACTTGAGATGACAGGCACAGTTCCGAGGGAGCGGAATTGCCTATCGAAGCCAGCCTTGTTCCTCTAGCCGCTGCCACGCAAGTCTAACGTGCTCCGGCTTCATCATGCGGCGCTTCCGCTCGTTCCAGGAATGCACAGCCGATACCGCGGATTCAACATCATTGGCCTGCTTCGATTCAGACGTCGCCACCCAATGCGTCGTAGCCAAGAGCTCAATTCCGTATGGTGATTCAAAGCCTTCGATCAACTTCAGAACGCGCTCGAACCGTGCTTCGCTCTCGGGGCGACCTGCGGCGTGCCCGGCAGCGAAATCTTCCGCTTCTTCGACTGCTCCGGGAAGCAACTCGATTCTGGTCTCAGGGCTGTTCTTCCCGTCACCAAATCCCAGCGTGAAGTGTCCTTCAAAAAGGCTCAGCACGTGACGGAGGTTGTCGGCATACGGACCAAATCTGTCCTTCTGAAAACGCAAGCGTAAGGGCTCACCGGCTTCTTGCAAGAAATACATAAGCTTGTGTACTTCCAGCAACGTTAACTGGTAGCCTAGGATGCGGTACCGATGCAGCAGTCGCAGCACGTTGGCCCTGCTGATCGTCATAGCAGGACGCTCAGTCCGGTTCACGATATCGTCTGGGGTCGGTGACCCCCTTGGTGGGAATAACAAGGTCTTCACATTGGGAACTCGCTCAAACGCGGCGGCAATTAGTGGATAAACATCCTTCCAATTTAATCCGCCCATTCCGGTGCCAAGCGGCGGAACAGCGATGGATCGAATTCGTCGGCTGGATACTTCTTTGACCAGTGCCTCGAGTCCCGCTCGGATGTCGTCGAGTCGCGACTTCTCACGCCAGTGCCGCTTGGTCGGGAAATTGATGATGTACCTTGGATTCAGCAGTTCCTCGCGCTGATAAACGTGCATTCGGCCGGGTTGCACTTCACCCGCCTCGCACGCCTTTCGATACACCTCAAACATTTCCGGGAACGCCTTCTTGAACTGGAGCGCTATGCCTCTACCCATGACACCCTCGGTGTTCACAGTGTTGACCAGCGCCTCGACGTCGGCCTCTAGAAGGTTACCTTGGTGCAGTTCGATCATGGCTTTTCAATAATACCAACTTCGTTCTACCTTGACCGGAGTCTGAGGCGCGGAGCCGGCTATCACATTGCTTACGCGGTTAGCCATCGCGGAGGTCATCACCGCGATAGACTCCACGGCATCCCACGGAAGGAACTGGTGCACCAAGAACTCCGCTTGCTTTCGCCTCTTTCGATCAAGGTCATTGACGCGATTACGCCAGCTCCAGTGCTCCACGACTGTCCAGTCCACGCGCGACAAATCATCCAGGCTAGCAAAGAAATCGGTCAGAGCCTCAACCGCGTGTCCATCCGTAAAACACCATTGCGGACCCATCTCCACCACACGCTCGACGGACGAAACCAGGTAAACAACTTCAGTTTGCCCGCCAGTATAACCTTCCACGTAGCCCGTGTGAATTGCATAAAGCATCGGAGATCGGTTGGCGAAGTAGAAGGGCACGTAGTCGGCTAACTCCCCGCCTGCTGCGACTGGCTGGCCATCAAGCGTTTCGACGCTTCGTCCAGACCGCCGCTCCTTCAGTTCCTGATACGCTATGCTCTGAACCAACAATCCTCGCCTGAGCCGTTCGGCGTCACACCACAACCCGTCTTCCCGCAGAATTCCGGGCAAGTTATCAATGTGTGTGATGTGATAGATTAGCGCCAATAGTTCTGAATGGAGCGCCCAAGATCAAGGGACCAGTTAGTCTTACGACGAGCCAGACTTTGATGTCAAAGCGTGACCTTCGCGCTGAGGGTCGCCTTAGCCCGGACACCCAGTCAGTCTCCAAGAGGCGTGGACCGGTTCTTTCCTCGCATTTTCTGGAGCGTTGCAGCTTTCCTATCGGCCGCCGCACAAAAATCCTTTCTGTGCGCTTGGATATATTCTTGCGGATTCGCGTAGATCCCCTTCAGCTCGAGCCAAGGAGTCGGTGGCCCCAATTCGACCTTTTCTCCGTTCTCGAGAACGACTTCAACTGGCAACGCTACGAATAGCTCACTCTCCTCAGGTGACGGGGGCTCCATTTCCATCCCATCTGGGAGTCTTCGAAGCCGGATGACGTACTGTTCGTATTGAGTCATGGTGCTCATCTCCTCGTCGGAACTGTGTATTCAACCTTTGGTCCGCTGTCACCACGGAACCATCCTCCTCAATGAATTACAGTGCTGGCCACCTCGGATGGCGGAAGCATTTTAACACGCGTCGCAAATTTCGATTCACGCTTCGTGTGCTTGACGATTTGGCGGAGTGAACTTGAAGTGCCCGACTTTGAGAGAATTCAATCAGGGTTGATGCTCGCTACTTCGGAGCACAAACGACTCCGAGCACAAGGTCTGGCGAGCGGATGGAATGACGATCCTGAGTCCAGGCATTTCCAGCGACGCTTCCGCGCGAGGGATAAACCCATAACAATCACCATCACTTTGAAAACCATTCCCTCTGTGCTAGCTTCCTTTCGGAGCAATTAGTATATGGCAGCCAAGCTTGAGCCTCTTCTGACCACAGCGGACATCGACTCAATGCCTGAAGATGGAAACCGCTACGAGCTTATCGAAGGAGAACTCTTCGTGTCTCGCGCACCCAGCTTGATTCATCAAGGGACCGTCCGGAATGTGCTGGTTCTCTTTGTGCAATATCTCCGCGAAAATCCTGTTGGCGAGATCTTCCCTGGACCCGGAGTGATCTTCAGCGACTTCAGCGGCGTAATCCCTGACCTCGTGTATTTCAGCTATGAACGCGGGAAAGAGATCGCGACTGGAGATCGAATAACCGGTGCGCCGGAGTTGATTATCGAAGTGCTTTCTCCGGGAACTGAAAACCGGCGCCGGGACGAGCACGCAAAACGGCAGCTCTACAAAAAGTACGGGGTGAAAGAGTATTGGATTCTTGATCCCCAGCGACTGACGGTCCAAATCTTTCGTACGGCCAGGCTCAAACTGACCAGAACACTTGGCGTTCGCGATGTGTTATCCACACCGTTGCTGCCAGGCTTCCGCTGTTCGGTCAAAGAGATCTTCCAGTAAAGATGATCTGTGTTCACCAGCATTTCGGCGGCAATGCACATCCGCATCATAATTAAGGAGATATGATTCACTATCATATCGAACAGAAGTTCAAAGGCCAGTCGTGAACTAGAACTGCAGCCCGAGCCCGGAGATTCGGGGATTGGTGTTTGAGATCAGTCTTCCCTGGCGGTCTCAAGAGCAGTTACCCTTTGGCTGGTCGTGATGGCAAGCGTCGCGACTTTTTCGGCGAGGTCACGAGTCACCTCATTGGCGATGATGAGATTGTTGATGGCTTCCCGGGTCTCTTTTCGATATGCCTCCAACTGCTCGCGGCTCTCTTGTCGATATGCCTCCAACTGCTCCCGGTTTTCCCGTCGATCTTGAGAAACAGTCTCAGCCAACTTGTTCACAGCTTCATTGGTGAAGGCTATGTCGGTGCTGTTCTTCGCCTGGCTCTCTAGCAGGAACTCGATCGCTCGCTCCAGCTCTTCACTTGTCATCGCCGATTCACTCCGAGTACGAAAATCTTACATGTCTATATAGAATTAATGCCTTCCCTGCAAGCTCGCGAGCAGAGCCGCAAAGTGCACCATCAGCGAGTTCGCGCCGCAAGAAACAAACACCTAACGAATCACTGTGCGAAATCATACTACCGCGCTGAAAGGGGCACAATGATGACGCCAAGTGTTGAGGGGCTGTGCGACCCCGTGCTACATTTCAACGTCGCCGGAATAGATTCCCGAGACGGAGGGCATTGGATGTCGCAGTCCATCGATTCGATTCTCAAAGAAACTAGAGTCTTTCCGACTGCCCCGGAGTTCAGCCAGCAAGCACACATAAAGAGCCTCGAACAGTACCAACAACTCTATCGCGAGGCCGAAGAAGACCCCGAGAAGTTTTGGGGCGAGATCGCTGGCCAGCTTCATTGGTTTCGCAAGTGGGACAAGGTCCTCGAATGGGAAGCGCCCTGGGCGAAGTGGTTCGTTGGCGGTCAGATCAATCTTTCCTACAACTGTCTCGATCGCCACATTGCTACCTGGCGCAGAAACAAGGCGGCGATCATCTGGGAAGGCGAGCCCGGCGAAGTTCGCACCCTCACTTATCAGCAACTGCTCAGTGAAGTTTCCAGGTGCGCAAACGTGTTGAAGTCGCTCGGAATTCAGAAGGGCGACACTGTCGCGATCTACATGGGCATGACGCCCGAGTTGCCGATCGCTATGCTTGCGTGCGCAAGACTAGGCGCGGCCCATTCGGTGGTGTTCGGAGGCTTCTCATCGAACGCGCTGGTGGACCGCATCAACGACGCTCAGTGCAAAGCGGTCATAACTCAGGATGGCTCTTACAGACGCGGGGCCGAGATCCTTCTCAAGGCCACCGTCGATGAAGCGCTGCCTGCTTGTCCTTCCGTCAAGACCGTCGTCGTTTACAAACGGACCGGCTCTGAAACTAAGATGGAATGGGGCCGCGATCACTGGTGGCACGAGTTGATGTCTGACGCTTCAGACCAATGCGAAGCTGAGCCGCTCGACGCCGAGCATCCGCTGTACATTCTTTACACGTCGGGAAGTACCGGTAAGCCTAAGGGCGTCGTGCACACGACGGGAGGCTACTCGGTTGGGACCTACATAACGGCGAAGTGGGTGTTTGATCTGAAGGACGAAGACATCTACTGGTGCACGGCGGACATTGGATGGGTGACGGGTCACAGCTACATCGTGTATGGTCCGCTTCAAAACGGCGCGACTACCGTGATGTATGAAGGCGCGCCCAATCACCCCGAACCCGATCGGTTCTGGCAGATGATCGAGCGGCACAAGGTAAACATCTTTTACACCGCGCCGACTGCAATCCGTGCCTTTATGAAGTGGGGCGAGCGATGGCCGCGGCGCTACGAGATGAACAGCCTCCGGCTGCTGGGCACAGTGGGCGAGCCGATCAACCCCGAAGCGTGGATGTGGTATCGCGAAGTGATCGGTCGCGAACGCTGCCCCATCGTGGACACGTGGTGGCAAACCGAGACGGGAATGATAATGATCACCCCGTTGCCGGGAGCGATCGCGACCAAGCCTGGATCCGCAACGCGGCCGTTTCCGGGAGTGATCGTAGATGTAGTGACTCGTCAGGGTGAACCGGTGCCGGCGGGATCGGGCGGGTATCTGGTCATCAAACGACCCTGGCCTGCGATGTTGCGAACGATCTTCAACGACCCGGATCGCTACGTTAGTCAGTACTGGTCCGAGATTCCAGGCGTTTACTTTGCTGGGGACGGCGCTCGAAAAGATGAGGACGGCTACTTCTGGATCATGGGCCGCGTCGACGACGTGATCAACGTGTCGGGCCATAGGCTTTCAACGATGGAGGTGGAATCGGCTCTGGTAGCCCACCCGAGGGTGGCTGAGGCTGCAGTGGTCGCGCGACCAGATTCCATCAAGGGCCAGGCTATCGCGGCGTTCGTGACGCTCGAATTGGGAAACGAGCCTTCGGATGAGTTGAAGGAAGAGCTGCGCCGATGGGTCACAAAGGAGATAGGCGCGCTGGCCAAGCCGGACGATATTCGATTCAGCGATGCGTTGCCCAAGACGCGAAGCGGAAAGATCATGCGCCGGTTGCTGCGCGAGATTGCCTCGGGCAGTGAGGTTCGAGGTGACACAACGACGCTCGAAGATTTTGGCGTGCTGGCCAAGCTAAGGGAAGAAGAAGAATGAAGGAGATAGACTAAGCTCAAAGGATCACAGGCCGGGAAGGGTGGCTTGCCCCCGCTGTTGCTGTTGCGACTTCAGTTGCTTCTCGAAAGAAGACAGCGGGGGCAAGCCACCCTTCCCGACTGGAGAATGAGAATGGTGTTCAAGCGGGTGACGAATCGCTGGAGAAAGGAAGCAACTGCATTGGGGCAGGACTTCGAACAACTGACATCACTACTGACTACCGCATGATTTCCGTTTCCCTAATGCTCTTCGATCTCGACGGGACGCTGATCGATTCACGGGCTGACCTGGCCAGATCCATCAACCTCATGCTGACCGATCTGGGCCGCCCCCCGCTCGCCGAAGCAACCGTTGGCGGCTTCGTCGGCGACGGTGTTCGCGTTCTCGTCTATCGCTCGCTGACGGCTACTGATCTCCATCACCAACCACCGGATGACGAGCTCCACACAAAAGGAATCGCTCTGATGCACGAGCACTATGCGGGCGAGATGCTGAAGAGTACGGAGATCTATCCTGGCGTGCGCGAAACGCTCGACTACTTCAAGAGCAAGCGCAAAGCGGTCGTTACAAGCAAAGAGGTCCGGTTCACAAAGATCATCCTCGAGCACTTCGGAATCGCTGATCGCTTTGATGCTATCGTCGGCGGCGACACGACACCGGCGCGGAAGCCGGACCCGAGGCCGGTGATTGAGGCTGTCAGATTGCTAACCGGACCGATCGTCTCGCGCCAGTTAGATCAGCCGCCTCTGATCGAAGCCCTCGGATTCATCAAGGATTTAGCAGCCGAGGCGGTCATGGTTGGCGACAGCGAGAACGACATAAACGCCGGCCGCGGCGCAGGCACTAGAACTTGCGCCGTCACTTTTGGATTTCGTACAGCCGAGCAGTTGCGCCTGAGTGAGCCCGATGTGATCATCGACCGGTTCGAGCAACTGACAGAAAACTACTGCTGAGGAACGCGAGTGAATGACGCAAACCAGGAGATCATCGACCGAGCGCGCAAGATCAAACTGCTGATCCTTGACTGCGACGGCGTGCTCACCGACGGGCGAATCATAATGCTGCCCGATGGTGATGAGACCAAAGCCTTCGACGTTAAGGACGGTCACGCGATGGTGATGGCCCAGCGCGCGGGCTTGCGCATTGCGATCATCTCCGGACGCAAATCTTCGGTTGTGCGAGCACGCGCAAAAGAGCTTGGCGTCGCGCACCTGCACGAGATGGCCTGGGTGAAGAAGGATCCTTACGAAAAGATACTCGCAGAAGAAGGACTGAAGGATGAAGAAGTCTGCTACATCGGCGATGATGTAGTCGACATCCCTCTGATGCGGCGGGCGGGACTCGGGGTAGCAGTCGCCGATGCGGTTGAGGAGACCAAACAACACTCACACGTTGTTACAAGACGCGGAGGCGGTCGAGGCGCCGTGCGTGAAGTGGTCGAGCTTATCCTGAAAGCTCAAGACAAATGGGACGAAGCGATGGCGCGTTACCTGGACTGAAGGCCCTGTCGCTCCTATCGCCAACTTAAACAACACCTAAGGAACCAATCTGAATCGTCACATCGAACGTCGCGCCTGATCTGCGCTCTTCCGGCGCGGCACTCATTGGGAGGCACCGGGATGGGGCTTTAGATTCCATTGCTCGCGAAGCACATCGGGAATCTCGAATGGGGCTCGGTGTCCACCGCGATCAATCCACGAGAAGGCCTCTGTAAACGCGCGACCAAAATGTTCACCGACCGCCGCAAGCATGCGAGAGTGATCGGCTTCGCCTTCCGCGATTCCGAAGATCTTTCCGATTGGACCGATTAACTTGCTGGTCCAATTGATATTCGCCACGCCGACAATATCAGCGACCTGATCGCCGTTTAAGAAGCGGATCATTGTTGCGGGAAAACCTTTGAAAATTGAGCCGGGCAGCGTCTCGTCCACAAATCCGATGAGAGCCGCGGTCATCTCACGCCCAGCCTCGCTTGTTTCGAAGTTGCGCTCGCCGATAAGCTCGACCAACTCCTTCGCATCATCCATACCGCTCGGAAGCAGTTCGCCTCTGACTCCCATAATGTGACCAACAATATTCCAGGAATGAATGTACGCATCCGCTTCTTCGGGCAGTACCTTGACCCCAAGCTTTTGCAGCGAAGCGATGGGAAGATATGAGAAAGACTGGAGCGTTCCCGCCAGGTCCTCCTGGTTTATTGGAGCGCCCCAATTTGAGTCCCATTGCCCGCTCTCGCCTATCAGGTGGCGCACCGCTGCGTGCATCAGCCGAACTTTCTGACCTTCAGCGATACCGCGACCGGTGGGTGACAAGCCGCCAGGAACCATGACGTGAATAATCATCTGACTGGTCTCGGCAACCCGCCTCTTGGCGTCTGTTTCGAGGCGAGCCGTCAGGTGAAGCACCTGAACTCCCTTTGCGCACGCATAGCACATCGGCAGCGACGAAAAAAGCAGCGTCATTCCAATCGTCATTCCATTGCGAGCGAAGAAGTCCTCGGCTTGCTTTATCTTGTTCTCGTCCGCCCAGTCCGGCAGCCTCTCGCTCTTCTCGATGTAGCTTTGTATGCAAGGCGGGAAGTCTTCAGGAACGAGCTGATCATTCTTGAGCATATCGCTCATCAACTTGTTGACGGCGCCGACCTCGCCTTGCTCGAACAGCTCTCGCACTGCGTCGTCGGCAGGCGGATCAGTGACCGTGCGCATCGAATCGAGGAATTCGTTGGTCCATCGGTTTGAACTCATACCCCCTCCGTATCGGTGGATGTATCTCGGCGACTAATCGCGAGCGCATCAAGCTTTTCTTTACTCGCTGTGCCAGCACGCCATATGCTCGCGGTGAGTTGATGAGAGTGCTTCGGGTTTGTAGTATCGATCGTAGTAGTCGACATCGAGATGCGCCGCCTGAAAGCCCAGTATCGTGCGGAACGGGGCAACGAAACCGGGGAACCGCCCATACCGATCGTATACATACTCGCAGTAGGCAATCGTCGCTTCGATACCTTCTTCGCTCAGGCCGGGAGTGGCGGCCTGGACGCCCGCCGGGTCGCGCCACTCGCTAAGCCCAATCCTTCCGCGAAACGTTCCCTCCGGCCCGAACTTCTCCTCGACCACTGCCATGACGGCGTCCCGCATCGTCGCGAAATACGGCGGACAGTGACCCCGCAGCAGCACCTGTTCGCCCGACTCCAGCCCGACCGGGAATGGGATCGGTAGATCGCGGCGGAGCAGAGTTGCCTCTATCGTGAACAGATGGCCTTCACCGAAGTATCGACTGGTGGGCATCTGTCCCATTCGAAAGCCGAGTGCCTGGAACCAGCCAAATTCGTGAACCGCATAATTTGGGAAGCCGCCGATTCCCATTGCCTGCGCCATCAACGCCATGTTCTGGTGCATCATGCCCTGCTCGATCGCAACCAGTTCGGCAACCCCAAGCTCCATGCGTTGTATGGTGAGAACCTCGTGAGCCTCAGGATCGTCGTTCAAGTGCCCGCCTTTGCTTCGAGCGAATCGCTCCAGTCCCGCCGACTTGAAGTTTGCGCGTTCGTCCAGGATGTAAGCGCCGGTGTCGGGACTTAAGATGTTCAGGAGCCCATTGATGTAAATAAAAGAGAGGTCGTCTATGGGAACGAAATAACTGGTACCCGGCTTGTAGACCGACCAATGATTACAATTCAGGTTGTACATTGGATCGATGGGAGGCGCCGCGCGGCTGTCTTTTATCTTTACCCTGGTTCTCTTGTAGAACTCGGTGAGGGTTCCTTTTCGGGCCGCCTCGACCAGGTCTCTCGCTTCGTCGTAGGTCAGGTCCTGCGGCCGCTTGAAGTAGTAGGTTCCCGTATCGTTGGTCACGATGATCGCGACCGCTTGCGCGCCGTCTCCACTCGAGACCGCCCGAGCGATCAGGTGAGTCATGATGTCGCCGCCCTGTCCGGGAGCGAAGGCGAGATCGGCGAGCGCATAGCCGGTTACGCCGCAAGCCGCAAAGGCCAGCAGGGCCTCCTCGTCGTCGGTGAGGGGCAGTGGATCGCGCCGGCTCTCAAAGGCCAGCGCGCCTTCCATTTTCATTCCCAATCCAAACCGCCGCGATCGTCGATCGCGCAAGGCGTCCAACAGCGAGTAGCTTGCCAGGTCATTAACAGGAATACTCATTGGGTCCTCCGTTGGTCTGTCGCATTTGAATCAAGGAACTCGTTTGTCCATTTCGCTGTAGAGATCACAACGCGGGTCCCTGCGCCGATCAATCATCCGCTCGCGCCGTTTTTTCGAGTTCGCTCAAAAGTGCGCGTGCGGTCCTCAGATCCGATGTATCGAACCCTTCTCTAAACCAGCTTAGAAGATCAGCCAATATCTCGCGGGCACGGTCGCGCTCGCCTCGTTTCGCGATAAGACGACTGAGACTGATTGTGGCGCGGAGTTCGTGCGACTTTGCATCCCTTTCCCGCGCGATGCTGATGGCCTTGCGAAGATTTGCTTCTGCTCCATCGCCGTCCGGCTTTTCGGCATTCGGCTGTGAGGCGGTATCAACTTGCCTGCCCGTGTCAACGAATTCCACCATGAGGTCTCCCTTGGCACGGTAAAGCTCGGCTTCGAAGAAGCGCTCGCCGGTCCGGTCAGCCCTCGCCAGGGCTTCGGCTACGACCGTCAATCCCTCCTCGACGTGCCCAGCTTCGCGATATACGTCGGCCATCGAGACCTGGTATCCGGTCCACGACATCTCAGCGCCCATGGCGGATAGCGATTGAAAATGCCGCCGCATCTCTTCGATTCCTTCTTCGAATCTTCCCTGTAGCGCGATCGCCCAACCTCGATGAATCGCGGCATAAGCGAGGATCAACGGAAAGCCGTATTCGGTGGAGATCGCCATCCCTTCTTCCGCCATCTCTTGCCCACGGCGGGGTAGTCGAACGTCGAATGAGAGCTGGGGAATCGTTAGCAAAGCCGAAGCGGACGTAAATGGGTGGACCATACGCCTGGCTGTCTCAACGCACTTATCAGCGATGGTAGCCGCCTGATCAGGATATCCGAGTACCCACATTATCCAGACCAGACGTGATTGAGCTATCAGCGCCGCATCCTGGCCGTAGGCGTGAGCGTCATGGAGATAATATTCAGGGTCGGCTAGTGTGAGTACCCGCTCGTAGTCGTCGCGCGCCTGCAGGTGGTCACCCATGTAGTCTGACGTAAAGCCCCGGGCGAAGTGCGCGCGAATCAACAAGCGCGGCTGCTCGGCGTTCTGGGCGAGTCTCATGAGACGGTCCGCCAGATTGAGAGCTGTTTGAAAGTCGGCCCTTATGATGTATACAGTCCAGAGCCCCCACAGTACTCTGAACAACTCCGGGCTTTCACCAAACTGGTGACAAAGTTCACGCGCTCGGCTGAAAACGCGCTCGACTTCCGGCGCTGCGTACCCCTTAATCGGCGCCAGGGTGAAACCAAGTGTCATCTGAGCGTCGAGTTCTCTCTGATCACGCTCGGGCGCTTCGGGTAGTTTTAGGATGAGTTCGACGCCGTGACGCGATAAAGCGGCTGCCTCCTGATAGGCAAAGACGCTCAGCGCGCGCTTCGCAGCGGTGATGAAGCAAGAGGAGGCGCGATCAAAGTCCCGAGCCGTCTCAAAAAGCAGCGCAAGCTCAGAAGCCACCTCGGAAGCCTTTTCTTCACCATAATAGCTCAGCAAAGCCTGCGCCACCCCCGCGCTCAGCGACGCCTTGCGCGTGGGCCTCAGCGATCCATACAGCGCATTTTGGTAGAGAGCGTGTACGAATCGATAGCGCAGCGTCAGCGTCCGATCCGGGAACTCTTGCTCGCCCATAACCTTCACAAGTGCGTGTGCTCGCTCCAGGACCTCGAGCCGTTCCTCCACATCTGCTGAATCGACGCCGAGCGCTCTCGACACGACCGCAGAGTCGAACTCGTATCCTTGAACGCTGGCGCATATCAGCAACCGGCGATCTTCATCGTCCAACTGGTCGAGCTTCCGCTCAATCATGCTTCGAACTGACTCGGGTAGATCCTGTGCCAGATCGGGCGCCAATTGGGCCAGGATCCACCTCCCTTCTTTCTGCTGGATTGCTCCTTGATCGCGCAGATACCTGAGCAGATCAACCATGAATAGCGGGTTGCCCTCGGTCTTTCCATATATAAGCTCAACGAACTCGCGCGGAAAGTCGTGTCCCGGAAACTCGAGTGCCAAAAAACTCCCAATGTGCTTTGGGTCGAGTAGCCCAAGTGGGATCTCGTGACACAGACCCCGGCCTTGCAAGTCCAGCTTGACCTGCACGAAGGGATGTTTGCTTAGCAGCATTTCCGACGAGCGATAGGTGATCACAATCAGCAGTCCCATTCCGCCGAGCCTCGTAGCTATGTAGGCAAGCAGGTCGACGGTTGAAAGATCGGCCCATTGAAAGTCGTCAAAGAAGAGAACCAGGGGACGCTGCTGTGACAAGTCACCGAGCAGCGTAGCGAGTTGCCGCTTCATTTGCTGCTGAGTCGCGTTTCTAACTTCCTCGTTCAAACGACCCGCGGTGCTTTCATTCACTTGAGGCGCCACTTGGATGTACCACGTCGGGGCTACAGCCTCAAAAAGACGCGCAGCAGTTGGACTGCCTTCTCCGCGCAACAGACTCTCAAGGGCCTCAAGAAACGGCAGGTAAGCTTCGGTGCCGGCCATGCGCTCCGAGCAGCGCCCGCGCGCAACGCTTGAACGGGCGCCGCTTCCCGTCAACTCGGCGAGAAACTCTTCTACTAGAGTCGTCTTGCCGATGCCTGGTTCGCCAGAAATACAGATCATCGACCCGCGTCCCGCCGCCGCCAACGCAAATGCATCTTGCAATCTCCCGCGTTCTACGTCGCGGCCTACGGTGAATCGCCGGGAGGTTGATGGAGCCGAGGAAGTTGCAAAACCTGCATATGCAGGGAGAATGGAAGTGTCCTGCTCTTCCACATCTACGATCCTGTCCAACTGGGCCAATGCAGCGTCCACCTCGACTGCGCTCGGCCGGAGGCGAGAGTCCTTCTCCAGCATTTGAAGTATGAGTCTGTCGAGACTCGCCGGGACCTCGGGGTTCAGACGCGATGGGACAATAACCGGCTCAGAGACGATTGCTTGTAGGAAGCCTATTGCCGATTTGGCCCGGAAAGGATGGCTTGCGGTAGCGAGTTCGTAGAGAACGATCCCCAGAGAGAACAAGTCGGTGGCAACACCGATGGGTTCCGCGCGAGCCTGTTCCGGCGACATATAGGCCACTGTGCCGATGACTGCACCAGGCCCGGTGACGAAAGCTGTATCCGCTGATGTTTCATTGCTGAGGGGGGAAGCGAGCCTTGCGAGACCGAAGTCGAGCACCTTCACATACCCGTCATCCCGCACCATCACGTTCTCCGGCTTGATGTCGCGGTGAATGATGCCCACGGCGTGAGCGACTGCCAGCGCTTTGGCGATCTGTCGTCCAATTACGGCAAGCGAGTTGAGAGACACCCTTTGGTTCATAAAGGCCCGAAGCGTGCGACCTTCGATGTACTCCATGGCGATGAAACGACCTGATTCATCTTCGCCAATATCGTAGACTGTGATGATGTTTGGATGATTGAGTGCGGATGCGGCCCGGGCTTCCTGCGTGAAGCGGCGGATCCTCTCTTCATCGGAGCACAGTTCGGCGAGTAGAAACTTTAGCGCGACCTTGCGCGCGAGCCTTATGTCCTCAGCCAGGAAGACCTCGCCCATTCCACCGGAGCCAAGTTTTTCAAGTATGCGGTAGTGCGAGATGGTCCGGGTGTTCATTTAGACTATGTTCGCGCACTGCGCTCTGAACTCTAAGTACGGACCTGTTTCAGGAGCCGGCGATTGCGTTCGAACGGGCATGTTCTACTATAGGTCCGTGCTCCTTCTACCCTCGGAGTCCAGGTTTGTCAAACTGTTTCACCAAAGATATTGCGTTTGACGAAGTGCTAGCTAGTAGATGAGTAGACCACTCGGCTGGCTGCGGTTCCATGGTTGTACTAAGCGGTGCATCCGAGGTTGTATAACCGAACGCGTCTGTAGAGAACTGTAGAGAATATGACGCAATGAGATGAGTATCAAGCTCCAAGCGATTCCGGTCGTCTACTTTGAAGAGGGTGCGGTCATAATCGCCCATTGTGTACCCCTTGACGTATCTTCGTGCGGAAGAGATCTCCAAGAGGCCCGGCGAAATATCCGCGATGCGGTCGCAGGATTCATCGAGACCTGCGAGGAGATGGGAACGTTGGAAGAAGTGCTCGAAGAATCGGGCTTTGTAAAGCATGGAGAGGAATACCGCCCGCGCTGGTGAGCACCCGATAGCGTTGGACCCCTCGCAACCATCTAAATCATCGTTTAGGCGCGCTCGGCAGGAATAATCTCTTGTCTTTCATACGCCAATGCATTCAAGAATAGACCTATAAGAACAATCCCTAGAATTGATTCCATCGAAATAAGAATCCTAGACGTGTTCGTTATCGGCACAATATCACCATATCCTAAAGTCGTGATTGTCACAGCGCTTAAGTACAGCATCCTCCAATAATTCTCATCTAAATCTGATGCTAGTCCATTCTGCCCGTTTGAGTACCTAACTAACCGTTCTAATAGATTAAGATGGACAAGCATTATTATCTTATAATCCTCATCATTTGAATTTGTTCCACGTGGGAACATCACTCTTACTACATTATCTCTCAAGGTAGCGCTTTTGAAGATTGGCGGATCCGTTAATTCAATTACTTTAATGGGCCTAAGATAAGATCCATAGAAAACATCATCTTCGCTGCCTGTTACAGGAATATAGATCAGGGAGAGTGAAACTTCAGCATTAAATAGACGTGGATAAGCAGGAGATTCCTCGTAGCCTTCATCTGTTTCTTCAAGCGGCAGGGAGAAAGCAAACTTGACTAGATCATCTTCCATTCTGAAGTACAGTATTTCTAGCTCATCGATATTGACAGTCCATTTGTCGACATTCTTCTTTTCAGTTTCATGTATTTGGACAAATGTTTCAGTTATTGATTCTTTTATTGTTTTACGAACCCTCTCATTATCGTTGTGTAGTATCTGTTCCTGCTTAATGGTGGAATGATAGAAATGATGGGGTAAATTATCATAGATAAGCGCAAACACAGGTATGAGCAGCAAGTACACGAACCCATAAACCAAACTAGGGACTTTACCTAATGACCTAGAAATAAAGACTATGCGTTTTCTGATGTTCCCATGCGACAAATCTCTAACCCGTATTCTGTTCTGGATTTCTTGTTATAAGATAGCACAACTTTTTGCGCGCCAAACTGTTTGACCGGAGAGCCCCGGGTTCCCAAAATTGACAAAGCCTTCCTGCACGTAGACAATTCACCAAAGCCACTCCTATAACGAAAGGTTTCAAATGCACAAGAGATTCATTGCTGGCGTCGCGCTGTTGCTGGCGCTGGTGTGGTTTACGGCTTCGGTAAACGGGGCTTGGCAGGGTGCGGCTTCGATAACCAAGCCAGACGCTGCCGCGCTGAACTCGACCGACGCAATACTCAAGATCGTCAGTCGTCTGCGCGCTCTGGACATCAAACAAAGCGTAAAGAGCTCGTTCAAAACCAAAGACGAAATCAAGCATTCGGTAATAAAAGACCTGGACGAAAACACTCCTCGCGAAGAGTTCGAGGCGTCGCAGAAGACGCTGGTGAAGCTTGGGCTGATTAGCAAGAGCTTCGACCTGCGCGACTACGTCGTGCAGCTTCTGCGCGAGCAGGTTGCCGGGTTCTATGACCCAAAGACCAAAGAGTTCTATCTAGCTGCCTGGCTGCCCCTCTCTGATCAGAAACGAGTGATCGCCCATGAGTTGGTGCATGCGCTTCAAGACCAGCATTTCAACCTCCGCCGCTTCGAGGACTGGCCCAAAGGCGACTCTGATGCCGAGCTCGCGGCTCACGCTCTCGTAGAAGGCGAAGCGACGCTCGTGATGATCGAGTATGACTTCGACCAGCAGGGTATGAAATTCGATATCACTAAGATCGGATCATTAACGGACAGCCTGATCGATCAGGATAGCGACAGCGAGGCTAAGAACTATCCTGTGCTGGCGAATGCGCCAAAGGTTTTGAAAGAGAACCTCCAGTTTCCTTACCTCTACGGAGCGGGCTTCGTTGGCGCCGTGTTGAAGAACCGTTCGTGGCAAGCCCTGGACACGACCTATGAGCGCCTGCCCGCCTCGACCGAGCAGATCATGCACCCGGAGCGGTTTCTAGTCCGGGACGATCCTGTGAAGATCGAAGTTCCTGACCTTGTGGGTGCGCTCGGGCCAGATTGGAAGAAAGCTGACGCGGATGTGAACGGAGAGTTCGGTTATCTGGTCGCGCTTGCGGAGTTCATACCCAAACGCGCCGCTCGGACTGCTGCTGCAGGATGGGGCGGCGATCGTTACGCGCTCTATGAGAACAAGGCTACGGGCGCGCTTGTTCTTGCGCAGTACACGGCCTGGGACACGGAGAACGACGCTAAAGAGTTCTTTGACGCTTATTCGGAACGTACCCAGAAGCGATACAAGCTTGCAAAGCCGGTGGATTTGAACGCGCGGCCCGGCGTTTATGAGACGAACGAAGGTCTCGCCTCAATCGAGCTTCGTGGCAAAGACGTTGTATTAGTCGAAGGCGCGCAGAATCGCGAGCAGTTGTCGCGAGTGTCAGGAACGATTTGGAAGAGCAAGAAGGGAGCGGCGAATAGCAAATGACCGGCACGCTTCGATGAATAACAAATTGATGATTCCCCGGCGATCATTGTGTCTTCGTCTCATTGGATTCAGTCTAGTGGCCGCAGCACTCCTGCCCAACAAGGCAATCATCTTGTCCCAAACAAGTTCAGGCGGAGCCAGGCCGTCGTTCGCGCAGTCGTCGCGGCTTGAAAAGCTGACTCGCGATGTCGTTGCGGCAGCGGTCGAGAAGTTCGGCAGAGACGGTCTGACCGCGGACAAGATCGCGCTCACTGTGATAGACCTCAATGATCGACAGCGTCCGTCGCCGGCTAGCTATCGCGGGCAGGAGCAGATTTATCCGGCCAGCGTTGTGAAGCTCTTCTATCTGGTCGCCGCATCATCAGGTGCAGACCGGCGCATTGAAGCAAACTCCCGAGCTTGAGCGCGCGCTGCACGATATGATCGTCGATTCGTCTAACGATGCCACTCATTACGTCGTGGATGCGTTGACCGGCACAACCGACGGGGCCGAGCTTGAAGAAACGGCTTTACGCGAATGGATGGACAAGCGCAACGCGACGAATCGCTACTTCGCGGGCCTCGGCTACGAAAAGATAAACGTCAATCAGAAGACCTGGTGTGAAGGACCCTACGGGCGCGAGCGGCAAGGGTTGGGCCCCAATTTCGAGTATCGCAACAAGCTCACCACCGAAGCCGTCGCGCGATTGATCTACGAGATCGTCGCCCGGCCGCGCCGTTTCGCCTGAGCGCACCCGCGCGATGATGGGCTTGATGCTTCGCGACCCGCAAGCGAAAAGCGATGACGCGGATGATCAAGCGACGAAATTCTCGGGAAAGGCGTTGCCGGCGGGCTCGCAGTATTACTCAAAGGCGGGATGGACTTCCAGCACTCGCCACGACTCCGCTTACATAAGATTGCCGAACGGCGCCGAGTACATACTGGTTGTCTTCACCGTTGACAACAGCAAGCAAGCCGATATTATTCCGTTCGTGTCTCGACTGATCGCCGAGGACTTCTCACGCACGCAACCCGCCGCCGCCCTTGCTTTGATTCAGTTATGAGATATGCTGGCGAAGGAAAGAGCCGTGAGGTTGGATGCCACACTCTTTCTATAACACCTGGCACAACCTTTCTAATACAGTCTATGAGGATCGAGGATTCATTCTTGGCCCATTGTGTAGCTATCTCGTATCCAACATCGGTTTTTATTTGTCGTTCATCTCGTTGTCGTTAGTGCTGAAAGTTCGTTTTAGGCGCAGGCCTTAACGAGTCAGAATCGCGGCGAGCGCGTCTTGCACGCGTTTTTTCTTGACTCTGTTTAGTCGTTGCGCTAGTATGCGGCCCGCTTCGCGCAGATGCTTTGAAAAAGATTACCGAGAGCGACCAGAGGTCTTGGCAGCACGCAGTGAAAGCTTGATAAGAAGCCGCAAAGGGATGCTCGCAAGAGGCGAGCGTCGCTTTGCGGCTTTTTGTTTCCAAGCTGTGCACAGCGCTGGCGTCAAGTGAAGCTGGCTGCCGCACGGGCTGCGTTGCCAATCCGCAGGTTGATGTTCGCTTGCACGATCCCGTCCTATCGAACGACGGGCTGCCCAGATGCAAGAAACTTTGAGGGACTCGGAGGAGGATGTATGTCGATCTCACAAGGCAAGGTCAAGTGGTTCAGCAACGCAAAGGGCTATGGGTTCATCGAGCAACCAGGCGGAGTCGATGTGTTCGTGCACTATTCGGCTATACAGGCAGAAGGCTACAAATCTCTCAAGCAAGGCGAGACCGTCGAGTTCGAAGTAGTTGAAGGACCGAAGGGACCCCAGGCGGAAGCCGTGAAAAGGCTTTAGGAAATCAATCAGGCGCATAGTGCAGCCCTGCTCTTCGGAGCAGGGCTTTTTTGCTTTGCGCCCCGAAGGGCACATCCCCGTTGGTTGATCGGAGCGCAATTTCCCTATCCGAGCGCAAATCAAACGATCGATGTTGGTCAGAACAGTCCGTACGCTACAAGCGTCTATGGCGGTCTCGCCGCGGCGCCAGCAGCTTGCAGAATTCCGCAAACATAATTGCTCGAAACGTTTTTACGAACAGCAAGCGAAGTCGAACGCCGCTAGTATCGGAACCTCTCGGAGGCACCAGCGTCTAACACACTGTAAGTATTCAAACCTGACTCACTTGCCTCAGCAACTGCGGCAGGAGATCCTCCAAATCGTTGCAAACCACGACCCCAAACTAGCCCTTGATTTCCTACGGGCCTCGCGTCCAGCTTCTTCCGAGCAGCGGTCTTATGCGCAACCGGCTTTCGAAGCGCAACTCGAGATGAGGCTCGCTGAGCAGCTCGCGGCAAAGTAACCCCAGGAAGCGCTTTCGCTTGCCGAGGATTCGTTAAAGATCGCGGTTGATTTTGGGGCGATGAACAGCAGGGACCTTGGGCAAAGTACCAGGAGCTCCTTCACAACGGCACGGCCAGCGAGTTGATTGAAGCTTCGAAAACTGCGCCTCCGGACGTTGCGAATAATCTTGTTCAGCAAGCGGCGTGGAAGGCGTTCAATCAAGGAGACGAAAAGAGCGCACGCGAGATTGTCGGAAGAATTGCTGACCCCAACAGCGTCGGGAGATGGCCTTGAACCTGGATCGCCAGTCGTTCCACCGCGCCAGCGAGCAACAGAAGCTTGCGGAAGGGCGTGCGCTACTATCGCGCCTTCCCTCGCTGGAAGAGCGGGCTGGTATCTTAACTCAATTGGCCGCAAGCGCGGCGGCGAGAGGCGACAAGTCGACTGCGCTTCAGCTTTTGGCCGAAGCTCAGGTGCTCGCCGGCGATCGAGCGCTGAGCTACTCGCAACTGGGGGTGCAACTGCAGATCGCCCGCGCATATGAGCAACTCGATTTCAGCAAGTGCTCGGCGATCGTCGACACGGCGATCGATCAGGTCAACGAGCTAGTGGCGGCGGCCTCTGTTGAATGGGTTCGACCTTGAATACTTCAGGAGTGGGGAGTTCACTATTAACGGCGGCAATCAGTTGAGCAATATGGCTCTAGAGTTCTCGCGAGAACTCGGCTCGCTCGCCCGCAATGATTTTGACCACGCCAGATCGATGGCCGAACGATTCCAGCGCCCAGAGATGCGAGTGATGGCGCTGCTCCAAATCGCCCAAGCTGCGCTATCGAGTGACGGTGGGTAGCTTCACGCCAACACGATGGGTTTGAGCGTCGGTCAGAATGGCTAATCAGCGCGCGGGGCGGGCAGCGAATTTAACGCGCCCGTTGTCGACTCCGACGACGAAATCGACTGCATCGGTCGCCAGATTGTCTTTGATGTGCTCGGCTCGCGAGGTGAGGAATTGAGTGAATACTTCGAGGCTCAGTGCACCTAGTTTCTCTCCGCACTTTCGCTTGGCGGCTACAATCTGGTCGTAAAGCTCGCTGACCTTTTCAGGTTCAAGTTGGGGGTCGTGACAGCGGATCACCGCGACATGCTCGCGCACTGCGATTTGAGCCTCAGCCGTGGGCGGCCGGCCGCTTTCTTCACGTTCTTGAGTCTGCCTCCGCCACAGCTCACGCATAACATTGTAGCGGGCTACCAGACTGTTGTAGCGAAAGCGTTGTCCGAATGACATCCCGCGCGTATCGTATACTCGCTTGATGCCTGTCTCGACGCGGCCCTTAGTGTCTGTAGGCGGGCGAAGCGTTCCGCCGTTGAAGTAGATGTCATACTCAACCTTCAATCGGCGAATCTCGTATTCGAGCTTGTCGAGGTCCTGGTCAATTGGACTGTCTATCTTTGGTTCCATCAGCTTGCTCTGAGAGGCTTGAGTGTTACCTGTGGGGGTTGTGTTAGAATGTACGTTAGACACTGACCGGTGTCAACGGAAATCACATGCCGAATCACCTGCTTAGATCGTTGCCCTCGATCGAGCGGCTGCTGGAGAGGCCGTTGGCGTCGCAACTGTTCGCCGCCTTCGGCCGCGCACGCGTGCGCGACCTGCTTCGTGAGATCACCGAGGAGATACGCCTGGAGATCACTGATCAGTCCAAAGTCCAAAGTCCAAAGTCCAAAGTCGCCGTCACTCAGACTTTGGACTTTGGACTCGGGACTTTGGACTTAGTCGCCGAGGTCGAGCGCCGCCTCACTGTGCGAGCCGCCCAGTGCGCCCAGCCATCGCTTCGCCGAATCATCAATGCTACGGGTGTCATCATTCATACGAATCTAGGCCGCGCGCCGCTTGCTCGCGATGCCGTAGAAGCGGTCTCAGAAGCCGCGGCTCACTATTCGAATCTTGAATACGATCTGAAGCGTGGCGAGCGCGGACAACGCGAGACACATTGTCAGGAGTTGCTGACGCGACTCGCGGGAAGCGAAGGCGCGGTGGTCGCAAATAACAACGCCGCCGCTGTGCTGCTGGTGCTGAACACGCTGGCGGAAGGCGGGGAGGTGATCGTCTCTCGCGGGGAGTTGATCGAGATCGGCGGCAGCTTCCGAATTCCGGATGTGATGGAGAAAAGCGGTGCGATTCTGCGCGAAGTGGGCACGACGAATCGCACTCGAATCGCCGACTACCAGTGCGCGATCAACGAGCGCACGAGGCTGATCCTGCGGGTGCATCCGTCGAACTATCGCATCATCGGGTTCACCGAGCGTCCAAGCGCGCGTGAGATCGCTGACCTCGCCACGCGCACGGGCATCCCCTCGTTTGAAGACCTGGGCTCTGGTTGCTTGATTGATCTTTCACCTTACGGCGTGAAGGATGAGCCGGTGGTTGCCGAGTCGCTCAAGGCCGGGATCTCGGTAGTTTCATTCAGCGGCGACAAAATGCTGGGCGGCCCACAGGCGGGCGTCATCGCGGGCTCACGGGAGATTATTGATCGAGTGCGTTCGAACCCGTTGATGCGAGCGTTGCGGGTCGACAAAATGACTTACGCGGCCGTCGAGGCAACGCTCAGGCTCTATGAACGAGGCGTTGCACTGAGTGAAGTTCCAGTGATCCGTGCCATCGCGACGACTCGCGAAAAGATCGCCGAACGCGCAGCGCGCTTCGGCGAATCGATCGCGGGATTGGCGAACGGCAGAGTGAAAGTGAGCCTCGAGGATGGCTCGTCGGTGATCGGCGGAGGCTCGGCTCCGGAGGTCAAACTTCCGACTGTGCTAGTTGCATTGAAGGACCCTTCGACGACTGCAGCCTTATTTGAAGAGCGGCTTCGCGGTTACCGGATTCCGATCATCACCCGCACCGAGCGTGACCGCGTGTTGATTGATCTGCGCACGGTTGCGACCGAAGAAGAAGCGATCCTACTCGACGCGATTGCCGCGCTCACACAACCTGCGGCTGAGACGCCCGCATCAATAGAGGTATCGGCATAACCGCGCTTTTGTATGAAGCTTGCGTAGTTAGGATAAACAAAAATGTCGTTTTTGCTCTTAGCACTCCTTCAGCCACAGCAGACCAGAATATCGCCCGTGGTAATCGTCGGCGCCGTGCTTGCATTCATTGCGGGGGTCTCCCTGCTTGTCTACTTTTATCGCCGCTACAAGAGGATCGAGAAAGAGCCCGAAGAAGATTGGGACATGTCACGGCGCATCCTCTTTGTGAACGTGCCACCACCGGAACAGAAGTCCGAAGAGACCAGCAGCCCGGTGACCAGCGAAGTCAGCGCGCCGGTTCTCGAAACACCGGCGGTTCCGACAGGCGGCACGCACGAGTTCGCAAGCAAGTTTGAGTTGGCGGAGCCCGCGCCTTCGACGACAACGGAGTCACGACTGGAGACAGCGCCTCTTCAAGGGGCCATTCCATCGGAGCCAGAAGTTGAACCTTCACGCGAAGCTCGTCCCACCGAGGTTTTGGCGAGCCTCTCGCCTAAAGAACCTGTAACAACGGAAGCAACAGAACAGGAACCCGCAGCTTTCGACGAAGAGGTGTGGGCCGGTCTTGAGTTAGATGAGCAGCAGCCAATCGCGCTAGAGGAGTCATCTACTACCGCAGTTTTGCAGTCAGCCGAGCCGCCCCGCGTAGCGCGAGTCGACGAGCGTTCACATCGCGAGCCTTTCGACCCGCCTCGCATAGAGCGCATCGAGCACCGCGAGCCCTATGAGTCGCCTCGCATCGAGCCGCTTACGCCGCGTGAGCAGGCTGCGGCTACGCGAGAATTACGGTCCGCGCTGCCACCTCAGATTGAGCAAACGAGCGCGGAGCTCGCCCAGGATCGCGCGGGAAGAGAGACCGGCCTGTTTGGCTCACTACCCCAAGCGTCGAAAACCGCAGCGCCAGCTGAACCGCCGCGCGTTGCGAGCGAAACCCGTGAACTGGCGGCCGAGCCTTCCCTATTGGGTTCCCGGGGGACCGGGCCGTCCAGCGCTGGAAGTTACGCACCCAGGGCAGCGACCGGGTCTGTGTTAGGTCTGCCCACCGAGCCTTCATACGGGCCGTTGATTCTCGGCGATATTGTGCGGCGCGCCGATGAGACTGGAATAGGCGCGTTGTCAAACTATGGAAAAGACGTCGGTCCGAAGGGCGGCCGCACCGGGACAATCGCTCTCCTGGCAGTCGTCGTTCTGCTTGGCGGAGCGGTGCTGTTGTACCTGTTTGTCCCTTCGGTTCACTCGCGAGTCCAGTCTTTCGTCGCGCAGGTGCGTGGGACTGACACGCAAGCGGCGCGCGAAGCTGCGATGAAGCCAAAAGTCCAGATAATCCCGTCGTACAGACCCGAAGTGAATAAGAACATGGTTACCGCGAGGGGCGCGGTTGACAATATTTCAGACGAGCCGCTCGAGAACCTCTCTATAGAAGTGTCGCTGCAACGTGGGGGCGATACGCCGCCCGAGATCCGCAGCGTTTCGGTCGTCCCTAATCCGTTGCCGACGGGCCAGAGGGGGACGTTCGAGTTTGAGTACGATGGAAAGCGCGACACAGGCTTCACGGGCTACAAGATCACCAGAGTCTTTAGCAATGGGACCGAAGTAAAGTTCCGCGCGCCAGGAAAGTAGAGACTTCATCAGTCTGTGTACGTTTGTTTCTCTTACACACTCCGGGGACACCGACTGAAGTCTATGCTACTCTCTTTCGGCTATGTCATTCCCTGTACAGCGGCCAACCTGGGCTGAAATCGATCTCGACAACCTGATTCACAACTTTCGCGCTACGAAAGCGGCTGTAGGCGCTGGCGTCGCAATCATGGCTGCCGTCAAATCCGACGCTTATGGCCACGGCGCCGTTGAGTGCGCGCGAGCGCTTGAAAAAGCTGGCGTGGAGTGGTTCGGCGTCGCGCTGCCCGAGGAGGGATTGGCGCTTCGAGACTCCGGCATCACGAGACCCATTCTTTGTCTCGGCGGTTTCTGGGAGGGTCAAGAAGCATCGATCATAGCCCATCGCCTGACGCCTGTCGTCTTTCGATTGGATATCCTTGATAGGCTCAGCCGGGCAGCGTGGGTCTCTGGCGCGGTCGCAGATTTTCACCTCAAGGTCGACACTGGAATGGGACGACTCGGTGTGCCACATGCCGAACTCGGCCACTTTCTTGATGGCGCGGCTCGATTTGATAACGTCCGGCTCGATGGCGTTATGACACATCTTGCATCAGCAGATCATGCGGACCATCGTGAATTCACCGAGCAACAGACAAGTTTATTCGAAAGCGCGGTTGAGTTATTGCGGGTCAGAGGGCACACGCCGACGTGGATCCACGAAGCCAACAGCGCGGGCGCGCACGCGCACCCACGTTCGCGCGGAAACCTTGTTAGGTTAGGCGGAGTGATCTATGGGCTGTGGCGCGACGTGACCGATCGTTCAATCGAGCCGTTAGACTGGCGGCCGGTGATGTCGTTGCGGACGCAGATCATGCTTTTGAAGACCGTCCCGGCTGGCAATCCGCTTGGCTACGGCGGAACATTCGTGACCGCGCGTGAAAGCCGAATAGCGACTCTCGCCATCGGCTACGAGGACGGGCTGCGCCGGGCCCTCTCAAACCGAGGCAAGGTGATTGTACGTGGACAGTTGGCACCGATTGTAGGCCGTGTGAGCATGGACCTGACCCTGATCGACGTAACCGGCGTCGACGGCGCAGCCGTTGGGGATGAAGCCGTGCTTATTGGCAGTCAAGGTTCGAGCCTAATAACGGCCGAGGAAGTAGCCGCGCAAGCCGGGACTATTTCATACGAGGTCACCTGCGGGATAAGCGACCGGGTTCCCCGTGTTTATCTATCGACTTAAGCGCCTAACAACTGACCTCTGACCACGGACCACTGCCCACTTATTCAGCTTGCCCTCGCGATGTTTTCATATATAATCTCCGCATTGCAGGAGCTTAGACTCGGCAGGGTCCCTCGTGACACGGGGTAGTGGTGATATCAACAAGTCAGCGGAGTGAGGTCTATTATGCAGCAGCGGTCGCCCGCAGTAACGAAGGACGTATTCGAGAAGGCTGTGGGATTCACCAAGGCTGACGAGTTCCGGCGAGCGGGGCTATACCCCTATTTCACCGAGTTTTCAAGCGGAGCAGATTCGGGCGAGGCTGAAGTGATGATGGGTGACCGGCGCATCCTCATGTTCGGCTCGAACAACTACCTCGGACTCACCACCAACCCTGAAGTCAAAGCCGCCGCTAAAGAAGCAATAGACCTGTATGGAACGGGCTGTTCGGGCTCCCGAATGCTCAACGGCACCATGGACCTGCACGTGACGCTCGAAAAGGCGCTCGCGCGCTTTATGAAGCGCGAAGCCGCGCTCGTGTTCGGTACGGGGTTTCAGACTAACCTGGGGGCGCTTTCAACCATTGCTCAAAAGGGCGATGTCATCATAGCGGACCGCAACATACACGCTTCTATACTGGACGGTTGTCTGGCATCATTCGCGCGAACGACCCGGTTTCGCCACAATGACATGGCCGATCTCGAGAAGGTGCTTGCAAGCCTTCAAAGAGATGAGGGCAGGATGATCGTGGTCGACGGCGTCTTTTCGATGGAAGGCGACACTGCAAATCTGCCCGATATCGTGAGTCTGGCCCGCAAGTATAGCGCGAGAATCTATGTCGATGAAGCGCACGCCATCGGTGTTCTTGGCAGGAACGGCCGTGGCACCGCCGAACACTTCGGAGTTGAGAGCGACGTCGATATTGTTATGGGAACGTTCTCGAAGTCGTTCGCATCGATCGGGGGCTTTGTAGCGTCGAGGCGGGACGTGATCGAGTTCATCAAACACCACAGCCGCGCTTTTGTTTACTCTGCATCGCTAGCTCCGGCGAACGCGGCCGCAGTGCTGAAAGCCATCGAAATAATCGAGCGCGAGCCAGAACGCCGCCAGCGCCTGCGCGAGTTGAGCGCATCGTTAAGGCGCGAGCTCGTGAGGCTCGGATTCAAGCTGCTGGAGGGTTTCACTCCGGTCATCCCGGTTGTTGTTGATGACGAGGTGCTGGTCTGCAAATTCTTCTGGGAGTTGATGAGCGAGGGCATATACACAAACCCAGTGCTCGCTCCCGCCGTGTCGCACAGCCTGGTGCGCATAAGCTGCATGGCCACACACACCGACGAGCACGCTGAGCGCCTGCTCGAGTCAATGTATCGCATAGGTAAGAAGCTGGAGCTGATAAACTAACGATGAACGATGAGCGACGGTTCATCATTCATCATTTCGTTATGAGGCGAGTCGCAGTAACCGGAATTGGGATCATCGCGCCGACCGGCGTGGGGCGCGAGCGCGTTTGGGAGGCGCTTGCCGAAGGGCGCAGCGGTATATCCCGCATTGAAGACTTCGATACCTCGAACCTAAAGACTAACATCGCCGGGGTATGCCGCGACTTTCGGCCCGAAGAATTCTTCGACGAACGTGAGATGACCAGGCTGGACCGCGTATCTCAATTGGCGATTGCAGCGACCGGCATGGCCACGCGCGAGGCAGGCCTCACCAACGGGCAGCTTGATAGTTACGATGCCGGAGTGTACCTCGGCACCGGCTTTGGGGGACAAGGCTCGATCGAAGAGTTCTGCGGCGCGTTTTTCTCGAACGGAAAAGGCCGCCGCTCGGCCATCGCCATACCGAAATCGATGTACAACGCCTCGTCTTCGAACATTGCGATACGCTTCAAAACTCGCGGTCCAAACATCACCGTGACCACGGCGTGCTCGTCGGGCGCGAACGCGATCGGCCAAGCGTTTCACCTCATTCGCTACGGCCACGCTGATCGAATGATAGCGGGCGGTGTGGATGCTCCGATCACTCCGGTGGTGATGGAGGCGTGGAAAGAAATGCGAGTGCTTTCGACAAAGAATGAGCCGCCCGAGCGCGCGTGCAAGCCGTTCAGCGCTAACCGCGATGGGTTCGTGCTCGCCGAGGGCGCAGGCATCGTGGTGCTCGAGGACCTGGAGACGGCCCTCGCGCGCGGAGCGCACGTCTATGCCGAGCTCATCGGATACGGCTCGACCGCCGATGCGTCGCACATTACGTTTCCGGATCCGGACGGCGAATCGCACGCAATCACCCGCGCATTGAAGGATGCGGGCGTCGATCCAAAGGAGATCGACTACATCAACGCACACGGAACGGCTACTAAGCTTAACGACGCATCCGAGACCGAAGCCATCAAACGTGTGTTCGGGAGCCGCGCTTACGAGATCCCGGTGAATTCGATCAAGTCAATGCTCGGGCACTCAATGGGCGCGGCCGGTGCGATTGAATTCATAGCTACGCTGCTTGCGATTGAAAACCAGACGATCCCGCCGACGATAAACTACGAAGAGCCGGATCCGCAGTGCGATCTTGATTATGTTACCGAGGGAGCGCGGCGAGTGGGACGCTCGACCCCGCTTAAGACTGCAATCTCTAACTCGTTCGGCTTCGGCGGTAACAACGCGGTGCTTGTTGTCCGCGCGTGTGTGCAGTAGTATCAAGGCTTCACATTCTGGGCCGCAGTAAATCAGGTTGAGGAAAAGACAAAAATGACCAGAGAAGCTGTTGAGTCTATTGAAGACGCCGTGAAGAGCATCATAGTCGCGGAGCTTCGCGTGGAGCGCAGTCAACTGGGACCCACCACCCATTTGATGAAGGACCTCGGCGCTGATTCGCTGGACGCGCTCAACATCGCCCTTCGCCTTGAAGAGCAATTCAGGATCAAGATTCCAGACGACGCCATCCCGAGGTTCCTGACGATTGGCGACATCGTCCACGGGGTCAACGAACACCTTACACTTGCCTCTCAGTAATACCAGCCGCTGCACAACCAAACATAATTATCTACATCGTCTCACCTTGAACGTGCGCTCATGCGGCGGGTACAATGAGAGGTTCTCGACTCAGGCGAATTCTCCTCTATGCGAGACTTGGTCTAAATGGCGATAGACAAGATAACAATTCGCGGCGCCCGTCAACACAACCTCAAAGACGTAAGTCTCGAGATCCCGCGCAATCGCTTGACCGTCGTGACCGGGCTGTCAGGGTCGGGCAAATCAAGCCTGGCATTCGACACCATCTACGCCGAAGGCCAGCGCCGCTACGTCGAATCGCTGTCGGCGTATGCGCGGCAGTTCCTGGACCAACTCGAAAAACCCGACGTCGACTCGATAGAAGGGCTCTCGCCTGCGATATCGATCGAGCAAAAAACGACGATGCGCAGCCCAAGGTCGACCGTCGGGACAGTTACAGAAGTCTATGATTATTTGAGGCTGCTATTCTCCTCAATCGGTCTGCCGCATTGCCCAAAATGTGGCCGCCCAATCTCACGCCAGTCGATCGATCAGATCGTTCAACAGATGGCGACCCTGCCTGAAGGCGAGCGGGTGATGATACTCGCTCCCATCGTTCGCGGGCGGAAGGGCGAATTCAAAAAGGAAATCGAGAAACTCGCGCGCTCCGGATTCAACCGGGCTCGCATCGACGGCGAGATTCGCCAGCTCGACGAAGAGATCAAACTGGACAAGCGACGCAACCACACAATCGAAGTAGTCGTCGACCGGCTGCTGATCAAACAGGGCGTGCAGAAGCGGCTCGATGATTCGGTGCATCTTGCGGCGAAGCTCACCGACGGACTGGTGATGGTCTCGATCGTGGACGGCGAAGAGCGGCTGTACTCAGAGAAGATGGCCTGCCCCGAGTGCGGCATATCGGTGCCGACGCTGGAGCCGCGTTCCTTCTCATTCAACAGCGTCTACGGCGCGTGCCGCGATTGTCACGGTCTGGGAAGCCGCGCTGAGATCGATCCGGGGAAGATCGTGACCGACCCGCAGCTCCCGATCAATGAGCAGGACCCATTTCCTCTCGACACGAACATCAGCAACTATCTGCGCGACGTGATGAAATCGATGGCCAGGCAGGCAGGCATCTCTCCCGACAAACCGTTTGCCGACTTGCCTCCGAAAGTGCAGGACTCTTTCTTCTACGGCTCGAAAGAGCGACTGTCGCTGCGCTACGGGGCTTACGAGTACAAGACTGATTGGAAAGGGGCGGTGCCGTATCTGATGGCTCGCGCCGAAGATATGAAGAGCGAGAGCGGCATCGCCGCATTCGAAGCGCTCATATCACCTACCGTGTGTCCCGGTTGCCAGGGCCGGAGGCTTCAGTCTGCGTCGCTCGCGGTGCGAGTTGGCGGCCGAGCCATCGCCGACTATACGGCAATTCCCATCTCGCACGCGGTCAAAGTCTTTAACGCGATCAAGCTGAACGCCAGAGAGGAGCAGATCGCCGGGCTGATCCTGCGAGAGATTCGCCAGCGCATGAGCTTTCTGGAAACCGTGGGGCTCGGCTATATCACGCTCGACAGACCTTCGTCGACGCTCTCGGGCGGTGAAGGCCAACGCATCAGGCTTGCGACGCAAATCGGCTCCGGGCTGCGGGGTGTGCTGTACGTGCTGGACGAACCCTCGATTGGGCTTCACGCTCGCGACAATCGCAAGCTGCTCGACACGCTCGAACATCTTCGCGATCTGGGAAACACGGTGCTGGTAGTCGAGCACGACGAAGAGACGATTCGCCGTGCCGATCACCTGGTCGATCTGGGCCCTGGGGCTGGAGCGCACGGCGGCTTCGTAGTCGCGCAAGGTACTCCCAAGGACATCGCGCAAAATCCTGCCTCTCTCACCGGCCGATACATCGCGGGCGAGCTGTCGATTCCCGTTCCGGAAGAGCGGCGCCGTTCGAACGGCAAATCGATCACCGTGCTAGGCGCGCGCGCCAACAACCTGAAGAACATCGACGTCACCTTTCCTCTTGGATTGTTCATCGTGGTCACTGGCGTGTCGGGCTCTGGCAAATCGACGTTGGTCGACGACATCCTTTATCGAAGTGTAGCGCGCAAGCTATATCGCAGCCTGCTCGATCCCGGCGCTCATCGTGAGGTCACAGGACTCGAGTTCATAGACAAAATCATCGAAATCGACCAGTCTCCGATCGGCCGCACTCCTCGCTCGAATCCCGCAACCTACACGGGCGTTTTCACTCCTATACGCGAGCTGTATGCGATGCTGCCCGAGTCGCGCGAGCGCGGCTACAAGCCGGGCCGGTTCTCATTCAACGTCAAAGGCGGCCGCTGCGAAGCTTGCCAGGGCGACGGAATGAAGCGAATCGAGATGAACTTTCTGCCCGATGTTTACGTGATGTGCGATGTGTGCCGCCGCGCCCGCTACAATCGCGAGACTCTTTCGGTGCAGTACAAGGGCTACTCGATAGCGGGCCTGCTGGATACGACGGTCGAAGAGGCGTTGCCGCTGCTGGAGAATATTCCACAAGTCAAAGTGAAGCTTCAGACGTTGATCGACGTCGGACTGGGCTACATCAAGCTCGGCCAGTCGGCGACGACGCTTTCAGGTGGCGAGGCGCAACGCATCAAGCTCGCCAAGGAACTTTCGAAGCGAGCCACCGGGCGCACGCTTTACATCCTGGATGAGCCGACAACCGGTTTGCACTTCGATGACGTGCGCAAGCTGCTTGACGTGCTTCATCAATTGGTCTCGCTCGGCAACACCGTGCTTGTGGTAGAGCACAACCTCGACGTGATGAAGAGCGCGGACTGGATCATCGACCTGGGCCCCGAAGGCGGCGAGGAGGGCGGTAAGGTGGTAGCCGAAGGCACACCCGAAGACGTCGCGCGCTCGAAGAGGTCTTACACCGGCCAGGCGCTTAGGCCTCTACTCAACGGTCATCGATCGAGATGAAATGACAGGGCTTGATGCCCGCTTCCGAAGTAGTGGAAGTTAGTCGAACAGTTCATCAACGGGCATCGTCCAGCCGGGCACAGCCGGTTCTGCCTCTGCGATGTCGCCACGCCGGTAGATCGTCAGGGTATCAGGATCTCTCCATCGGTAGACTTTGATCACGTCGTCACTAAGCAAGTCTACGTCCCATACAACGAGAGTTCCGGCGGCAAAGTAGTCGCGTCGTTTCTCGGCTAGCTCTCGTTCTGCCGCTGGTCCGTAGTCATTCTCGCTTCTGACCTCGACGGCAAAAGCGGGAGCGCCGCTGAGAAACTTCATGCCTTCGAGCTCACCCGTGTACCAGGCCGCATCGGGGCTGAAGGACTGGCGATTCGGCAAGTCAACGATGAATCCTACGTTGTCGCCAAATGCATAGCCGCCGCCCGTCGTTTTTTCGTGGCTACGCAAGCTGAAGAACACATTGCCGCTCGCCCGCCCTGGCTTTCCTCCGGTTGGCATGATTCGTACAACCTCTCCGTTGATGATCTCAGCCTTGCCGTTCCCAGGGATATTATAGAGGTCTTCGATTGTTGCTCTGGTTCTCGTAGACATAGCCAAACCTCGCGCGGCCATACTAGCATAACGTGCTCAGTCAGAGACAGCATCGTTGTCTATTCTGGTACCTAGAGACATCGGTCACGCCCTCTGAATCGAGCAGGGGACTTCCGGGATGGAGAGTGACAAGGATTCAAGGAGCCTCGCCGAGGTCAAGCTCGCCGAATGACTGGCGAGGCTCAGGTAAGGTCTAATCAACTGGCTCACCACCTCACACGAACGCGATACGCCAGCGTAGCCGAACCGTCGGCCGCGACCGGCACCGTGAACCGCGAGGCGAACGCGGCGGTCTTCTCCCACTTGTGACTCGATGAGAGCATCTCCCAGTCGCCGCCTATCGGTTCGTTTACCGTAACGGTAACGGCTTCCTTCTTGTGATTGCGAATCACGATCTGGTAAGCGTACTCGTACACCCGAGAGCTGATCGCGCGATAATCCATCATCTTGCGCTCGCCAACTATGTCGAACGCGTCACCAACCTTGACCTTCACGTTCTCGTCCCTGGGCGTGTGATCGATCCTGTCCTCACCGATGAACTGTTGACCTCCGGCCGAGTCCGCTTTGTAGAGCCGAATGATGCCCGCGGGCAACGGCTGACCGAGCCCGTTCTTTTGCGAGTTAGCGAACTCGATGTACACGCCGATCTTTTCTTTGATCGGCTCACCCGGGTTGTTGTACCCGCGATAGTAGTAAGGCTGTCCATAGATGACGAACTGCTTATTCGCCCCGACGCCGTTCGCGTCGAGTAAACTGACCTGTTTAGTTTGCGCGTTCTTGATAGTCGTGCGCCGCTGCAACGTGTACAGGTGGTATTCGAAGAACGATTCTTCTTTGAACTGTTCGGATTTCGAGGCTCGTGCGGCCACCATATCACGCATTTTGCCTTCGTAAGCGTCGCGATCCTTGGCGCGATGAACGTCGCCGGCGACCAGCTTCAACTCAGCGTTGCGATATTCGGCGCCGCTGTTGTTGTCGATCGTCACCCAGCCAGTCACGTCCGCGCGAGTCTCGTCTGAGTTGACCAGTACGACGTAGTCGGCTCGCCAGTTGATTCCGCCGGTCAGATATGAAGCTTCGACGGATTGAGTCGCGGCTCTGTCGCTAGCGAGCCGCCACACAAGGGTGGGGTGGGCGATCAAGCTTTCCGGCAGTTGTGGAAAGCGAATCTCGGCGATGTTCGAAGGGTTGATGATGATTTGATCACCGATCTGCCACACGGCGCCGTTGTTGTTCGCAAGCAGAGTCGCTTCGGTCGGCGTCAGCACTTCGGTCTGATTCGAAAAAGACCGCAAAACCAGCGTGACCTTCTTTCCGACATACTTATCCAGCAGCTTCTGGGGCGAGAGCAAATCATACTCGTAGTTTTGCTCGACTACGGACAACGCATCGGGCGATGTCAACGACTTGATGTGAACGGTCGCGGGATTGATCTGCTGGGCCACTCCTCCGAACTTCAGCGACGCTTCGCCTCGCTGAAGCGCGATGTCACGACGGTCGCGCACCAGACCCAGGTTGACGTTGTAGATGGTGATGGCTACTGACTTCTGCTCCTCAGGCGTGCTGGTCAGATCATTGCTGCTCGTGCTGCCAAGAGACGGCACGACGGGCACCAGCAATAGCGATGCGAGCATCACGCCTACAGTTTTCTTAAGCAATCTCTTCTTCGTATCTCTCATGTTTTGTTTTCTCCATAAAAAGGCGTGCCCGATCCATCTCAGTTGATAGAGGCGCGCCGGTGTTTTGTCCTTCGATGGTTTGAACGGAGAGCGGTGTGAAATCTTGCAGAGAAGTTCGCTCGATTGGTTGATTGACGTTTCAATTCAGTGAGGTGCTATACGTCGCTTCAGTATTGGTGAATGCTTTATACCCTACACCGGGAATGCCGATCCGAATCCCACCAACGAGTTGGTGGATCGTTCATACTCAGCCTACACAGACAAGGCGCGGCTCCCCAATCCCACCAACGCAGTTGGTGGATCGTTCACACTCAGCCTACACGGACAGGGCGCGGCTCCCTAATCCCACCAACGCAGTTGGTGGATCGTTCATACTCAGCCTACACGGACAAGGCGCGGCCGCCGAATCCCACCAACGCAGTTGGTGGATGTTTTCATACCACATATTGTTGCCTCAGCCCCTAGTAGGTAATGTATGAACGATCCACCAACTGCGTTGGTGGGATTCGGGACCGCGTCTGCGCCTTACCTCTGTGCAGGCTGAGTATGAACGATCCACCAACTGTGTTGGTGGGATTCGGGACCGGAGTCTGCGTCTTACCTCTGTGCAGGCTAAGTATGAACGATCCACCAACTGCGTTGGTGGGATTCGGGACCTGAGTCTGCGCCTTATGTCTGTGTAGGCTGGGTATGAACGATCCACCAACTGCGTTGGTGGGATTGAGTACCGGTGCGCTTACTGCGTTTTGATGGCGTTTCGCCGGCGCGCGCGAAGGTACACGCGGACATCATCGTTGCGAGGATTGACTGTGTAGATCGACACACGTCCGTCGGGAAGCGTCTGTATAGTCGATGGCGCCGACAGAGCCGTCAGGTACCAGCCGGGAGGTAAGACTACTGTGTTGCGCAAGCGGCCGAAGCTGCGGTCCCACACGAGGTCGTCGCCGTCGAGGTATAGACTCTTCGCGTCGACGTAAGTTTCTTTGAGACGAATGCGGTTCGTCGTGCCCGCAGCAATCGGTCGCGCGAGGTAGGTGACCACAATTTCCGTGTCGTCTTTGACCTCTCCGACTGCGAGCTTTCGATCGCGAGCTGTCTTGCCGTCGATGGTTTCCCACTTGAGTCTTTCTCCGCTGTCCAGGTCAATGCTCTCGGGATCGGTGACGTGGCTGCCGGCGCGGACGACGTTGAAGTAATACTTCTCGCCGGCGTTTCGAACCGTGTAGTCGTGTGTAATGCGGAAAGCGTGAGTCTCAGGCGCTTGCAGCTCGTAGAGGATCTCGCGGTCTTGATATGCGCGTTCTGTGAAGGCTGGGTTCTGCCCCAGCGCGAGGTCGTTTGGGGATCCAAAAAGGAATCCGCCGCCCATCAAACACGCCGCCACGCAAGCAATGTTTCTTCGAATGAAGTTCATCGGGAAACCTCCGCCCTCTTAACTGGAGAAGGTAGCCGCCGCGCCTTGATTGTGACTTCGAGCTGACCGCCGCTGCCGGGATTAACGAACGCAAGCTTCAAACGACCATCGCCTTGGCTCAACACCTGGGTTGCCACCGATGATGACACGATCTCATAACCTGGCGGAAGCACGACGCTGTCACGCGGGATGCCGAGCGCGCGCTTAAAGACGATCGCGTCGCCTTCGGTGTAGTAGCTCTTGTCGTCTTTGTAGGTCTTGATGATCTCGAGTCTATATTCGCCGCGCGCGGGCACTGGATGAGCGAGGTGGACCTGGATGTACTTGCTCGCCGGGTTGAAGCGTTCAGCCTGCGGGTTTGACTTATCACCGGACGCTTCGGCGGCCTGCGTGCCGGTTACGACTTCGAACTTCAACGGCTTTCCGCTGGCGAGGTCGATCACGGATTCATCCGAAGCGTCGCTGCCTTCACGGATCGCGTTGAAGTGGAACTTTGTTCCGGGCATGGTCTCGGTCACCTCGTAATAGATTTTGAACTGATGGCTGTCGGGAGCGAGCAGTTCGTAACGGGTGTAGGTGTCCGCCGATATGAACTGGGCTCTCGCGGTGAAGCCGACCGGAGTCGGCATGGCGTGCAGGAATGATGCGCCTATGGCAAAGACTACTAAATGGTTCTTCAAAGGCCTGGTCCTCCTTTGGCCGAGGTCTTTCGCTGCGCTTCCACCCTACCTTGCTCAGCGGAACTAGCGGGCAGACCGCAAACAGAATGCCGATTGAAAGAATGGTCAATACAAGCAGGTACCTTCCCACAGGCACTCCTTTCGGTTTGCGCGAGGTGCGAGCCGTCCAGAAGCGCAAACACTTCCTCGTAAGTGCTGCCGGTGCTGAACGGCGCGCAGTCTATCATCGGCATATTTGAATTGCCATTGAGGAAGGGCGCGCGCTTCCTCTCGCGGTATTGACGCGACCCGCCTCGAGCGCGCCATCGCTCGCGGTACCGATGGGACATGCATTCGTCGGCCTGTTGTCGTTGTGCGCGGGACAGCGCTTTGTTAAGATGCCGCCCGAATTAGGAGGTATGTTATGAAAACCAAGACTGCACTAACCAGGCGTGGTTTTATCACCAAGGCGGCGATCGGCGCTGCTTCGGTTGGGCTTTCGGTGCCCTCCACTTTAGGTTCAACTGTGCGCCCCTGGGAAGCGGAGGGCGCTGCTTCTGAACGTCAGCCAGTGAGGCTGAACCGAAACGAGAGTCCATATGGGCTCGCGCCATCCGCGGCCGAAGCCCTCAAGAGCGCGGTTGATGCGAGGTCATCCCGCTACCCTATTGATGAACCGAAGGCGCTCGAAGAGGCAATCGCCAAGCGCTACGGACTCGAGAAAGAGAACGTTGTCCTCGGTTACGGTTCGACCGAGATACTCAAGATGGCGACCGAGGCCTTCTGCAACTCGGCCCGCCCGGCGGTCGTAGCCGAACCCACCTTTGAGGCCGTTCTTGGATTTTGTCCGTTCATTCACGCTCGCGCGGTGAAGATCAACCTGAACGCTGAGCACACGCACGATCTGCCGAGGATGCTGCGCGCGAGTCACGGCGCGGGGATGATCTTCTTCTGCAACCCTTCCAATCCGGCGGGCACGTTCGTTGGCAAGCAAGAGACCGAACGTTTCGTGCGCAGACTTCCTCGAAGGAGCGTGCTGCTATCCGATGAGGCGTATGGCGACTACGTCGACAGCGCCGATTACGAGAGCTGTTTGCGCTATGTGAAGGAAGGCCTTCCGGTCGTGGTCTCGCGAACCTTCTCGAAGATATACGGTATGGCGGGACTGAGAATCGGCTACGCGATAGGACGCAAAGATCTGATCGAGCGAATGGCGAAGCGAAGGCTGGCGAACAATCCAAATCAGCTGGCTATCGCGGCAGCGCTGGCTGCGTTAAAGGACGACGGCGAGTTCGTCAACCGCGTGCGTAAGATGAACTCTGAGGTACGAGACTATGTCTGTCACGAAGCAAGCGCGATGGGGCTCACCTTCATTCCATCGCAAACAAACTTCGTGATGATCGGGGTGAACCGGCCGGTGAAGCCTCTGATAGAGGAACTCAAGAAACGCAACCTGCTTGTGGGTCGACTATTCCCTTCGATGCCCGAACACTTGCGAGTGAGCTTTGGCACGATGGCTGAGATGAAATCGTTCATCAAGGAGTTCAAGGAGGTGATGAGCGCGCAGTTAACCGCCGGCCCAGCGACCACTAGCTCGAAATAATTCGCCGCGGGAGCAGCGGGTTCAGATGCATCGTCAGATCGTAAACTGAAGCGCCGCACGCGGCAGCTACGTCCTCCGGCCTCGAGCCCTCTTGCCAATCAAACATCGTAGCGACATCGCCGATTCGGACGCGAGGCTCTGGTCCGATCTCAACAATCGAATGACTCGCAGAAACCGACGCGATCACAGGGTACAACTCTGCTCCGATGCGCACGCGAGCGCCCTTCGCTGCTGCACGCGGCCACCCATCAGCGTGACCCACTGGTAGCGTCGCCACCCACACGTCGTTCTTTGGAATGTAGGCGCGGTTGTATCCGGCGCTTCCGCCTTTACGCAGTTGCTTGACGTAGACGACTCTCGCCTTGAGGCTGAGCGCCGAACGAAGGTCCATTACACCTGTAGCGCGAAACTCGCTCTCGGAATAAATCCCATAGATCGCCATTCCCGGCCGAACCATATCGAGAAAGCTCGCGGGGTGTTGGAAAAGGGCGAAGCTTGAGGCCGCGTGCTTACGCCCCAACTTGACGCCGTTTGACTCCAGCGAACCGCACAATGACTGGAAGCGTTGCAGTTGCTCTTTATCGAAGTCAGGGTCTTCAGCGAAGGTCATCATCGTTCCTTGAACGCGCACTGATCTGCGACCCGCCAGGTCTCGGATCAAGCTCGCCGCCTGGGTGTGAGGGACTCCGACCCGGCCGATCCCGGTGTCAACGCAGATGTGCATCTGGACGGGCGTTTGAAGCTTGCGCGCCACGCGGTCGAGCGCCGAACCGATCGGGGTGTAAACCATCGGCATGATGTATCGCCGCACTGCTTCCTCGAGGTTCTTTTCGTCGAAAGGACCTATCAAAAGAATCGGCTTGCGAATGCCGGCGTCTCGAAGCGTGATGGCTTCGTGGAGCTTCACGACAGCGAAACCCGCGATGGCCGCTGAACGTTCAAGCAATCGCGCAACGTTCGCGACGCCCATTCCGTAGCCGTTGTTCTTGATGACGGCGAGGATCGGCCGCGAGTCAACTCGACGATGAATCTCGGCTACGTTGTTCCGCAGGTTGCCGGCGTGAATCTCAACCCAAGGGTCGAACGAAGAGTCTGAACGGGCGTTTGAATCAGCCGCGAAGGAGCCGGGCCCCAACGCAGGTAGCGCAAGCGCGGCTTTAGAGAATACGCGACGTGAAATTTTGGTAGTCACTTCAATTTCCCAGGTGCTTCATTCGCGCCGCCTCGCCAGCCACTACGGCTCAAGCCCGTCGAGCAACACCACGTCGGCGTCGCCCTCGCCCAGGGCCGCAAAAATAAACCTGCCGTCCGACGACCATGAGACACGGCGGGCGATGAAGGTGCTCCGCCTGCCGAAGTCGGTGATCTGGCGCAGCGACCCAGTCGAAGTGGACAGCGCCCAGAGGTTTGTCACGCCAGCGTCGGTCAAGGGCAGGGCCAGCCACTTCCCGTCAGGCGAGATCACGGGCTGAATAAGCTGCCAGGCGGGGATGCGTGAGCTGGGGATTCGCGCCAATATTTGAGCGGTGCCGTTTTCTGGCCGTGCAACATGGATTTCAAGATCTGCCGTGCCACTGACGTTCGACAGGGAGCGCACAAAATAAAACGCGCTGCCATCGGGAGCGAGCGCCGGAGCAACCGCGTTTTCGGATCGAACGATGACCGGCTGACCCCCTTCAGTCGAAACTTTCTTAAGCTGCTCCAACATCCCTTCTCTCTGGGTCGCGAAGTAAAGCCAACGGCCGTCACTCGACCAGGTTGCCCATCCGCTGCCGTCTTCCACCTTGCGCAGATTGCTGCCGTCGGGATCCACCAGCCATAAATCATAATTCGCTCCGCTCGGCGGCCGGAGAACGAAGGCAATGTGCTTGCCGTCCGGCGACCAGACCGGCACGCCCATCGGTTTGGTGGGATCTTGCTCGTAGGTGATCTGACGAGTCTCGCCGCTGTCCAGCCTCATCACCCAGAGGTTCCCGTGGCCGCCACTGTCGGAGAGGTAAACGATCTCTTTATCGCCCGGCCCGGCCGAGGGCGTTTGCACCTGCCCGGTTTGGCGCGTGATCTGCTCGGCGCGACGCACGTTCTCTCCGGGAGTCCCGTCCACTGGATACTTCCAAATATCAAACTGCATCCGCACCCGGCTGGCGATCACCTCGCCTTTTCCGTTCACGTCTGGGTTAATATAGGATGTCTCGCCGAAGGTTAGTTGTCGGTTCCCGCTCCCATCAAGCTGCACTGTCCAGAGATTGAAAGTCGGCAGGTAGAAGATCGTGGTTCCGCGTGCCGAGCTGTAGATGAGGCCGCGGCCGTCCGCCGTCCACGTGAAACCATTCAACCGGCTCTTATCGCCGAGAAGCGAGCGGGGTTCACTGCCTTTGGCGGCCACAACGAAAAGATCGAAGTCGAAGACTCTCCCACGCTGATAGCCGAGCAACTCGTCATCCGGCGACCAGCGAGGATAAGAGTAAGTGTAAGCCGGAGAGAGAGGCCCGATAGCTTGTGGGCGAGACCCGTCGCGCGCCGCAACGGCAAGTTCCACCTGCCCGCCGTTGAAGCGAAAGAACGCGATGCGCTTGCCGTCGTGGCTCAAGTCAAAACCGCCGATGCTGCTGGTGATCCTGCGTGGCGAACTCGAACTGCCGAGGGCCGAGACCTCCCAGATCGTTCCGCTCGAATCGGCTCCAACGGGCGGCGAGTAGTAGATGAGCGAGGAAGCATCTGTTGACCAGCGCGGGTAGAGGTGATCGGCCGCATCTCGGGTTATTTGTAGCGGCGGGCCTCCGGCAAGCAAGCGAACCCAGATCTGTCGTTTGCCGTCAACGTCTGCACTGAAAGCTACGGACTTGCCATCCGGAGAAATCGCCGGGAATTCTTCCAGCCCAGCGAAATCTGTCAGCCGGTTAATGCGAACCGTCCGGCTAAGCGGGGGCTGCCAGAGTCTCGACAGTGCCCACCACGCCGCGAGGCCGATGACCAGGGCGACCGCGCCAGCAACGGCCCATAGCACCGTTCGATTCCAACGCGAGGACTGTGAGGTCGAAATTTGAGAGACGAGGCTCGGGCCCGACGTTGCCGGAAGCGCTTGAAGATTGAACGCAAGGTCGTGCGCCGACTGAAATCGTTCCTGCGGATTCTTCTCGAAACAGTGTCCCACTATTCGCGCGATGGCTGGGCTAAGATTAGAGTCGGTTCTCGATAGCTGTGGTGGCTCTTCCTTCAATATTGCGTTCATTGTCTCAATTGCAGAGTCGCCCTCGAACGCTCTTTCACCTGTAAGCATCTCGTAGAGCACGGCCCCGAATGAGAAAATGTCCGAGCGACTATCTACTTGCTCTCCGCGAACCTGCTCGGGAGACATATAACCGACCGTGCCCATTATGACGCCTGATTCTGTTTGAACGTCAGGGGTGACGGTTGGCGCCTGTGATTGCGACGAGCGCGTCAGCAATGGCTGCAAGAGCTTGGCAAGTCCGAAGTCGAGGATTTTCACTCGGCCGTCATTGGTGATGAAAAGGTTTTCCGGTTTGAGATCACGATGAACGATCCCTTTGTCGTGAGCAGCGGCAAGTCCTCGCGAGACTTGTATACCATAGTCCAATGCCTTGCTCAGGGATAGCTTGCCCTCGCCCAGTTTATCTCGCAGGGTCTCTCCCTCGAGCAGTTCCGAAACAACATAGGGTGATCCGTCGTGCATTCCTATGTCATGGACGACAAGAATATTTGGGTGATTAAGCACCCCGGTGGCGCGAGCTTCTTGCTCGAAACGACGGAGGTGTTCTGCGCCTGTGGATAGGCGCGAAGTAAGGACTTTGATTGCGACATCGCGGCTCAGTCTTTCGTCCCGCGCGCGATACACCTCACCCATCCCGCCAGCGCCGAGTGGCGAGAGGATTTCGTATGGGCCGAGACGTGTGCCAGAACCGATTGCCATTATTTCGTCACAGTCGGATACTGAATTCCGAGCTGCTCCAGATAGGTCTTGTACTTCGCCGGGTCGTAGTAATATTTCTTCAACTCGGGCCGGAACTTCTCCATCTTATCTTTGTTCAGCTCGATCGCCGGTTGATCGGCCGGATTGATCAGCGGCGTGTACTTGATGTCCTTCGTTTGAACCTCCTTGAAATAAGTCCACGCTTGCTTGATCAAATCAGGTGACAGCAAGTAGTCGAGCGCAGTCATAGCTTGAACCTTGGCGCCGGCAGTCGAGCCTTTGTGCGCGATTGGTGTAGCCATCGCAACGGCGTTTGGCCACGCGTGACCCGGCAGGTTGGGAATGTTTGCGGGGTAGCGCAAATAAACCATCGGCACGTTCCACGAAATGTCGCCCACGTCATCCGATCCGCCGCCGGCCGGATCTTTTGGCGGCTCGAGCGGCTTGACCTTCAACTTCAAGCCCTCAACCTTCGCGCCGATTTCCTTCTGCAAGGCTTTCGCGAGCGTCTGATCCGCCTCGCTCCATTCAGGTATGCCCACCCTCTCGATGTTCTTCTGTTGTACCTCGGCGATCGGTTTGTTGAAGTGGCAAGGCCACGCCGAACCGACGACGCGTTGAGTAACCGTGGTATCGGTCATCATCGTCGCCGCTTGAGCCATCTTGTTGCCAAGCTCGTAGAGTTCCTTGATCCGCGGATAGTCCAGCTCGCGGAAGTAATACCAGACCGCGGCTTCCGAGGGCACGACGTTAGGCTGATCCCCGCCGTCGATGATCACGTAATGCGATCGCTGCTGAAGCCTCAAATGCTCGCGGCGGAAGTTCCACGCGGTGTCCATCAACTCGACCGCATCGAGCGCGCTGCGGCCCGACCACGGGGCGCCCGCAGAGTGAGCCGCCTTGCCGTGAAAGAAATACTGCACCGATACCAACCCGCTGTTATTCGCCGTCTGGCCATAGTTGGTCGCAAAGTCCGAGTCGACGTGAGAGCCCAAAACGATATCGACGTCTTTGAACAAGCCGGCTCGCACGAAGAAAGCTTTTGCGGCGACGAGTTCTTCAGCTACGCCTGGGAACAGCTTGATCGTGCCGGCGATCTTGTATTTCTCCATCAGCTTCTTCAAGACGATTGCTGCCGTCACATTCACACCTTGACCCGAGTTGTGACCTTCGCCGTGGCCGGGCGCGCCTGCGACGAGGGGATCGTGGTAGGCGACGCCGGGCTTCTGCGAGGCTCGAGGGATGCAGTCGATGTCGGTTATGAACCCCACAACCGGCTTGCCCGTACCGTAAGTCGCTACCCAGGCGGTTGGCATCCCGGCGACTCCGCGTTCGATCTTGAAGCCATTCTTCTCAAGAATTCCGGTGATGTATTTAGAAGTCTCGTACTCCTGAAATCCCAGCTCGCTGTAGCTGAAGATCTGATCGACCATCTGCTGGGTGAGGACTCGAAGCCCTTCGACTTCGGAAATCGCTTCGCGCTTCAGCTCGTCGAGCCTGGGCGCATCATGGATTCTTGCAGGGATTCTTGCAGGCAAACTCGCGCCCAGCGTCATAACAGCGGCGAGGGCTGCAGCTCTAAGCTTGGTCATTGTCTTCCTCCTGTGAGAACAAGTTCAGAGTACAAGCTTTAGCTTGCTTCGGTGTGTTCGAGCTGTTGGCAGCCTGAAGGCCGAACTCTGAACTCTTTACGATGCAAGTTCAGAGTACAAGCTTTAGCTTGCTTCGGTGTGTTCGAGCTGTTGGCAGCC
>JBBPIH010000025.1:0-13934 GCA_038040455.1 Acidobacteriota bacterium | reverse complement strand
TGAAGGCCGAACTCTGAACTCTTTACGATGCGCGAGATTATGACGTTTCACCGATCAAGTCAACGGACTGGGAGCGCACGCTCCCAGCGTGCCGCTGCGATCACGAGCCCGTAAGAACCAGCCAAGCCAACCGTAACGCGGTACGCTTGAAGCGTCGCTCCCCGGCTTGCAAAAGATCGGTGTTGCTGACACGATAGCGGCGCCCGGATTGTGGGCAGAATTTTTTGTAACCGGCCGATGACTTTTTAAGTCTAAGGCGTCAGGCGGGCGCGCTCGTGGCCGTGCTTCCACTGGCGCGGACGCGAGCACGCTCTGCCAGCTTCATCAGGACAAACAGGGGTAGACAGGATACACAGGACACCCCAGAGGCTGGGAGTCTACCCTGCATTCCTGTGTATCCCTGTTTGAACCTTCTCTGCCGCGATTTCCAGTTATCAGAGCTATCCAATGGAGGAAACCATGAACCGAGGACACTTGTTTGCACTCAGCCGGACATCCGCGCTGGTGGCGGCCTGCGCAATGCTTGCGATGTTTGCCGTGACCGGTAGCGCCGCCGATCCGCGCCCCGCGCCGCAAAAGAAAGACAAGGCCAAAGCCGCCGCTCCTGCCTCGAAGATCAACGAGGAGTACACGGCGAAGATAAAGGAGTACACGACCGAAAAATACTTTCTGACCGAGCTTGTCGATCACCTGCCGGCTTCGGACAAAGTGCCCTCGCCCGACAAAGTCCTGGGCTATGTAGTGGGCACGCCCAACAAGCTCACCTACACGAAGGATATGTATCGCTACTATCGCGAGCTTGAGAAGTCCACTCCGCGGGTTCGCGTGTTCACTGCGCCCGAGCGCTCGGAGGAAGGACGCGAGCAGTTACTCGTGGTGGTCAGCGACGAAGCGAACATCGCAAAACTCGACCGCTACAAGGAGATCACCGCCCTGCTCGCCGACCCTCGGAAGACGGACGCCGCCGCAGCTCAACAGTTGATCGGGGAAGGCAAGGCGTTCTACTGGGCGTCGGGCTCGATACACTCTCCCGAGCAGGGCTCGCCCGAGATGTTGATGGAGCTTGCGTACCGGCTTGCGGTTGAAGACTCGCCGTTCATCGAAGCAATCCGGAAAAACGTGATTGTCATGATTACGCCGGCGCTCGAAGTCGATGGCCGGGACCGTGCAGTTGACCTCTACAACTATCGCAAAGCTAATCCGAATAAGCAGGCCCCGCCTCTGCTGTACTGGGGCAAGTATGTCGCTCACGATAACAACCGGGACGGCCTGGGTATGGCGCTGGCGCTCACGCGAAACCAGATGAAGACGTTCCTCGAGTATCATCCGGCGGTACTTCACGACCTGCACGAATCGGTCCCGTTTCTTTACACATCCACCGGAACAGGTCCATACAACGCCTGGCTCGACCCGCTGGTCATCGATGAGTGGCACGTGCTCGCGTATCACGAGATCGAAGAGATGACAAAGCGCGGAGTGCCCGGCGTGTGGACTCACGGGTTCTACGATGGCTGGGCGCCGAATTACATGTTCTACGTTGCCAATGGGCACAACTCGATCGGCCGCTTCTACGAGACCTTCGGCGGCCAGGGCGCGGACACCAGCGTTCGCAACATCGGCGCGCAGTCCGGGCGCGACTGGTTCCGTCCGAACCCGCCGCTTCCCTGGGTAAGGTGGTCGATCCGAAACAACATCAACATGCAGCAATCGGGGATTCTGTTCGCGATGAACTACATCGCGAATCAGAAGGAACGCTTCCTGAACAACTTTTACATCAAGAGCAAGCGGTCTGTTTCCAAGGCCTCGAACGAAGGGCCTTCTGCGTGGGTCATTCCGGGCGACACTCCGCGTCCGGTTGAAGCTGCGGATATGGTAAACCTGCTTCGATTGATGGGAGTCGAAGTTCAGACGGCCACGAAAGAGTTCACCGTCAAAGACCAGAAATTCCCGGCCGGTTCTTACATCGTTCGCATGGACCAACCGTATTCGCGGATGGCGGACATGCTTTTCGACACTCAGTACTACAACGTGAACGATCCCCGGCCTTATGACGACACGGGCTGGACGCTGGGCGCGCTTCGCAACGTCAAGACCGTGCGAATTACCGATAAGACGGTACTTGAAACCCCGATGGTGTTGTTGACCAGTGACGCAAAGATTCGGGGCAAGATCGCAGGATCGGGCGCCATAGCCGGTTTCATCATCAATCACAACACGGACAACACGCTGGCAACGCTTCGGTACAAGCTTAAGGATGTGAAGATGAACGCGGCCGAAGAGCCGTTTAAGATCGGCGATCAGCAGTTCAATGCAGGCTCGTTCATCATCAAGACCGAAGGCAATCCGGCGGATGTCCGTCAGCGGCTCGATGCGGCAGTGACCGAGCTTGGACTGACGGCGGTCGCGGTCGACAAGATGCCTGAAGTGAAGAGTCACGAGATCGCCGCGGCGCGCATTGCGATCGTTCATACGTGGACCAACACTCAGAACGAAGGCTGGTACCGAATCGAGTTCGACCGCTTGCAGATTCCTTACTCGTACATCTCGGTTCACGTGCTCCGCGACACGCCCAACCTCAAGGATAAGTACGACGTGATCCTCTTCCCGCCCGTCGGCGGCTCGGCTCAGTCGATCGTCAACGGCATGCCAAAGCGGGGCGACCCGGTGCCCTGGAAGCAGTCCGAGCTAACCCCGAACTTTGGTTTCTCACCCGATCAAACGGACGACATGCGCGGGGGCATGGAGCTTCGGGGCGTATTGAATCTTCAGCGGTTCATCGAAGACGGCGGATTGTTCATCACGATCACGAGCATTTCGCAGATCCCGATCGACTACGGCATCACGACAGGAGTCACCATAGAACCCTCCCGTCAGCTTCAAGCGCGCGGCTCGATTTTCAACGCGACGTTCGCGGACAAGAAGAGTCCGATCGCGTACGGCTATGGGGACTCGCTTCCGGTCTACTTCAATCAGGCGCCTTTGCTGAACGTGAGCGCGACGGGCGGCTTCGGTGGTGGCGGTGGAGGAGGAGGAGGCGGCGGCGGCTTTGGTGGAGCCGCTGCGGGTCAGAGGCCATCAGGTCGTGGAACGCTGACCGATGCGGACGTCATTCAGTCGATGCCTCAGGCCGGACAGCGCCCGCAACAGCAGACGCGGCCCGGCGAAGAAGGTATCCCGGAAGAGATGCGTCAGTTTGCTGCCGCGCTGATTCCCCCTGTGAACATGAGGCCGCGAGTCGTGCTTCGCTTCAACACGAATGAGAAGGAGTTGTTGATCAGCGGAATGCTCGCGAATGGGTCGGAGCTTGCGGGCAAAGCTGCGGTGGTCGATGTGCCTGTGGGCAAGGGTCACGTGGTGATGTTCGCGAACAACCCGATGTGGCGGCATCAGACGCAGGGAAGCTTCTTCCTGCTGTTCAACGCGGCCATGAACTACAACAACCTCGGAGCGGGAAGACCGGAGCCGCCCGCAAGACGACCTGATGCGGCAACCGGAACGATCAATAAGCAGACGGAGACAGACAGGCTGATAGAATCTCACATTATGCATAAGGGAACGATGCGCTTTTATGCCCACAGACGGAACCTAGGCCGCTCCCGCGATCGGGGTCGGGAAGGGTGGCTTGCCCCCGCTGCCTTCCTGGGCGAGCTAATCGGGCGGGGGCAAGCCACCCTTCCCGACCTGTGATCCTTTGAAGCACTTCGGTGATTGCTAGAAGGGCGGTTCGTTCAAGAGCGCGACCGCCCTTTTTGATTGTGCGGCCGAATCATTTCGCCGAGACTCTAACGGCGAGACATTTTTTGGAGGTGATCCGATTCATGTCGACGACCCAGCCAAGCGATAAAGCGGACCCGCGCGGAAGTAAGCTCGATATGTTCGCACACGTGATGGGCCGCTTCGTGCCCGACGCAATAACCGCTTCGGTGATTCTCCTGCTAATACTGACGGGCATGGCTCTGGCGATGGGTAACCCTTTGACCAAGACCCTGGATGCCTACTATCAGGGACTTTGGATGCTGTTGCCCTTTACCATGCAGATGACCCTGATCATCGTGCTGAGTTCGGTGCTTGGAGCAACCCCGTTTTTCAAGACGGCGATCACCCGTCTCTCCCGGTTGCCGAAAACACAGTTCCAGGCAATCGCGCTCTCGGTGCTGGTGACCGCCGCTGCCGCGTACCTCTACTGGGGTCTGGGAATCGCGATGACTCCGCTGGTCGCGGTGCACTTTGCTCGCGAGGCCGAACGCAAAGGCATCAAGTTGGACTTTCTGTTCCTGTTGGCGCTGCTGTGGGGGGCCAATGCGGCCTGGCAATTCGGACTGTCCTCAAGCGCGGCGCTGTTGATGGCAACGCCGGGTCACTTCCTCGAGAAGACCACAGGCATCATCCCTTTGAGCACGACGATCTGGTCGCCTGCCGCGATAATACACGAGGTTTCCTTCGTCGCGATTCTGATCGCCGTTGGTTGTCTGCTGATGCCAAAGAACGTCAGGCCCGTCTCTCAGTTCCCGGATGCATGCAAGCTGAGCGAGGAAGGAGCGCCGATCGACCCGGGAGCTGCGAACTTCTCAGAACGCCTCGAGCGCAACCCGATCGTCCCGCTCTTGATCTGCGTGGTTCTGGTGGGCTGGTTGTACAATCACTTCGGTCTTAAACATCTCAGTCTGGACATAAACTCTCTCAACACGATTCTGCTGTTTTCATGTTTGCTTCTGCACCGAACAATCTACCGTTTCACTCAGACGCTGCAGCGCGCAGTCCTCTCGAGCTGGCCCGTGATTGTCATCTATCACCTGTACGCTGGAGTGGCGGGGCTCATTCAGTTCACATCAGTCGGAGAGGTGCTGGCAGGATTGGTTTCATCGGTATCGACGCCTTATTCGTTTCCGTTTCTCGCTGCCTTGTCAGGAACGATCGTGTCGATCTTCGTTCCGTCGAGCGGCGGGCAGTGGGTTATTCAGGGCTACGTGACATCGGCGGCCGCGACCGCCGCCGGCGTAACCGTCCAGCGCGGGCTTCTGGCGTTGAGCATCGGCGATCACATGGGGAATCTGGTCGCGCCGTTCTGGTATGTTGTTGTTGCCGGAATCGCGCGGGTGAACTTCCGGGAGTTCTTCGGCTACGGGTTGATCTTCGCGTTGCTGTGGTTTGTGTTGGGGGTTGTGGTCTTCACATTCGCGCCGTGTTGAGACCGATTAGTCGGGAGCTTTAGCGCGGACGTTGTAGTAAACTTGACTCGATAAGGGAGTCAAATCATGTCCAGCAGAAGACGGCCGGAAGTTCGCAGAGCAAGGCTTCCCTACATCGATCGCTCGCGCGAACTAGCGTGGCTCGCAGCGCATCGTGAGGACTACGCCGGGCAGTGGGTTGTCCTTGAAGGTGAGCGTCTGATCGGACATGGTCATGACCCTAGACCATTCGTCGACACGGCTAGGGCCGAGGGTGTAGAGTGTCCCCTCGTTGTTCACATCAGAGCCGAGTCCGGCCCGTACATGGGAGGCTGGTTGTAAACACATGCGACGCCAGAAGTCCATAAGTGCTGTTCGTAACCCGACGTTCAACGCGGTGCAAGCCAGGGCGCGCGTCAATCGCTTCTTGCTCTCTCAGGTTGGGAGCCAGTTCTGCGCGGGTGATCCCGAACTAGATGTGCTTCACGAGAAGTGGTGCGTTCCGATTCTGCTTGTTACGCCTGGATTTGTGGCTGGTCAAGTAGGCGAGGCGACTATCAATTTGAACACCGGTGAAATGCGAGACCATACAGACGCGGAGCAAATCTATCTTTCCGCCGACAAATTGAGGAAGCGCCACCATGCCGCTATTAAGGCCGCCTTTCTACGCGCAAGAGCGGGATAGCTCTTGCCTTGCAGCTTGCCTGCGGATGGTACTTGCGGCCCATGGCTCTATTCATTCAGAAAAGCGGTTGCGCGACTTATGTGGCTGGACTCCTCGGGGTTCAATCTCCTCGACGGCTACAGTAGCTGCTGCCCGAGCCTTAGGGTTCATACACTCACGTGAGGATTACGGGCTGCGGCTCCACGATCTGCGCGATGCGTTGCGTTCGGGATTGTTCCCGATAGTCGGTATTGACTTGCGAGCATACGGACGATCCGGTCAACACGCGCAGGTAGTCGTTTCAATGACCAGCCGCGGCGTACGCGTGAACGATCCATTGATGGGCCAGTTGGCAACGGGGCTGCTTGGCTTTGAGCGAGCGTGGAGTGAAAGTGAGTTCTTAACACTCCTGATCGAGTAGAGATCTTGGCCTCGAGGTGCATTATGAATAACAGCAAAGTTCTTCGTCATGTGTGCGTCAGCGTGATGTTGGTTCTAGCCGCAGCGACGTGTTTCGCTCAAACCAAAATCACAACCCCGAAGGAGCAACTCGGGTTCAATTTCGGTGACGACTATCAACTAGCCAACTATACCCAATTGGTCGAGTACTGGAAGAAGCTCGACCAGCAGTCCGACCGAATGAGTCTCGTCGAAATCGGCAAGTCTGCTGAAGGCCGGACAATGCTGATGGCTATCATCACCGCGCCGGAGAATCACAAGAAACTTGAACGCTACAAGGAGATCGCGCGGCGGTTGGCCACCGCTGAAGGGCTCACCGACGATCAAGCGCGAGCGTTGGCCGCTGAAGGCAAAGCCGTGGTTTGGATCGACGGCGGCCTGCACGCGACTGAAGTCCTCGGCGCTCAGCAACTGATGGAACTTGTCTATCAGATGGTGAGCCTGAACGACTCCGAGACGGTGCGAATTCTCAAGGATGTAATTCTGCTTGCGACGCCGGTGAACCCTGACGGATTAGACCTGGTTTCCAACTGGTATATGCGCGAGCAGGATCCACTGAAGCGATCGACGGCGGGAGTTCCTCGGCTTTATCAGAAATACATCGGGCACGACAACAATCGCGACTTCTACGCGGTCAACCAGCCGGAGACCGAGGCGATCAACCGGGTGTTTTTCCACGAGTGGTTCCCGCATATTGTTTACAACCACCATCAGACCGGCCCGGCGGGCACGGTATTGTTCGCGCCGCCGTTCCGCGATCCGTTCAATTACTATTTCGATCCGCTTGTGCCGCTTGGGATTGATCTTGTAGGCGCAGCGATGCACGGCCGTTTCGTCGCCGAGAACAAGCCTGGAGCAACGATGCGGGCAGGATCGTCGTACTCGACGTGGTGGAACGGCGGGCTGCGCACCGTGACTTATTTTCACAACATGATCGGACTGCTGACCGAGACTATCGGCAGTCCCACGCCGATGGCGATTCCGTTCCTGCCCACTCGGCAACTCGCGAAAGGAGACTTGCCCTATCCGATCGCGCCGCAGAAGTGGCACTTCCGCCAATCGGTTGACTATTCGATCACCGCTAATCGTGCCGTGCTCGATGTCGCGTCAAAGCATCGTGAAGATTTCTTGTTCAACATTTATCGAATGGGCAAGAACTCGATCGAGCGCGGCAGCCAGGATTATTGGACCGTCACCCCGAAGCGCATTACTGAAGTCCAGGCTGCGATCGCCAAGGACGCGCCTCAAGGCGGATCGCAAGCCGGAGGGCCCGAGGGACGCGACCGGCGCAATGCGGGAGTGCCGTCCGATGCGCCTGCGGCGGACAGCCCGGCTGCACTTGCCGGCGTGGTTGCCCGCGGCGTTCCAATGAAGTACTACGAGATATTGCGCGCGCCGGCCAAGCGCGATCCGCGCGGGTACATCATACCTTCGGACCAGCCGGATTTCTTGACTGCCACGAAATTCATCAACACGTTGATCAAGAACGGCATCACGATTCATCGCGCGACAACCCCATTCACGCTTACAGGAAAGAACTATCCGGCCGGATCCTATGTTGTTAAAACAGCGCAGGCGTTCCGGCCTCACATCCTCGATATGTTCGAGCCGCAAGACCACCCTGATGACATTCCGTATCCGGGAGGTCCGCCGACTCCCCCTTACGACAACGCGGGCTACACGCTCGCTTATCAGATGGGAGTGACGTTCGACAGGATTCTCGACGGGTTCGATGGACCGTTTGAAAAGATCAACGGTCTCGTTAAGCCTGCGCATGGGAGGGTCAACACCGTTGCTAACGCCGCGGGGTTTCTGCTCAGCCATCAGGTCAACGATGCGATCATTGCGGTGAATCGCCTGCTTTCAAGTGGCGAAGAAGTCTACTGGCTGAAGGAGCCGCTCAACGCAAGCGGCAAGTCGTACGGACCCGGCGCGATCTTTATTCCAGCAAAGCCTACAACTCTCCTCAAGTTGCAGAGGCTCGCCGGTGACATCGGACTTAGCTTCGACGCGGTAGCTTCAAAGCCTACGGGCGAAGCTTACAAGTTGCGCGCGCTGCGAATCGGCTTATGGGATCGCTACGGCGGGTCGATGCCATCGGGGTGGACGCGCTGGCTTCTTGAGCAATACGAGTTCCCTTTCACGGTCGTCTATCCTCCGACGCTTGACGCGGGCGACCTCGCAAGCAAGTTCGACGTACTGATCTTCGTAGACGGAGGCATTCCCGCGCGCGATGGCGGAGGTCAAGGTGGAAGAGGCGGCGGCGGAGGCGGAGGCGCAATGCCCGATCCGCAAAGCATACCTGCCGAGTTTCGCGAGCGGCTCGGAAGCGTGACGGTTGCCAGGACGATTCCGCAGTTGCGACAGTTCCTCGAAGCCGGCGGGACTATTCTCACGATCGGCAGCTCTACGAGTCTCGGTTACAACACAGGTCTGCCCATTGCAAGCGCATTGATGGAGAAGCAGCAAGACGGCTCGGAGCGCCCGTTGCCTCGAGAGAAATTCTACGTTCCAGGATCAGTGCTGCAGGTGCGAGTTGACAACACTAACCCGCTGGCTTACGGGATGGGTGACAAGCTCGACGTGTTCTTCGACAACAGTCCGGTGTTCCGGTTGCGGCCCGAAGCTTTGATGAAAGGTGTGAGGCCGGTCGCCTGGTTTGACAGTGACAGACCTCTCCGAAGCGGATGGGCCTGGGGGCAGAAGTATCTTCAGGATGGTGTGGCCATCGCAGAAGCCAGGGTCGGAAAGGGAAAGTTGTTTCTCTTCGGTCCGGAGATCGCCTTTCGGGCTCAGCCTCACGGAACTTTCAAGTTTCTGTTCAACGGAATCTATTACGCCGGCGCCGAATCGGTCAGTTTGAAATGAAGGCGAAGATCCGACACGGCTCGGGAGGAAACAATGCGCGAGAAAACGTTCACGACTATTTTGATCCTACTACTGGTGTGTGCGGCCAGCGGACAGAGCCGCGCCATGAGAACCGACACCGTGCTGCAACGAGCGGAACAGGCGATGGGCGCGAGCGGCCTGAAGTCAATTCAGTACTCGGGCAGCGGATACAACTTCGCCGTGGGCCAGAGCGTCAAGCCCGGCGCCACCTGGCCCAGGTTCAACGTCAAGAGCTATGCACGGGTCATCAACTACGAGACCGTGTCGTCACGAGAGGAGTTGCTTCGCACGCAAGCAGAGAATCCACCGCGCGGCGGCGGCGCACAACCGATCATAGGCGAGCAACGTCAGGTGCTGCTCGTAAGTGGGCGACACGCGTGGAATCTGGCAGGCAACACCGCGACGCCGGCTCAAGCCGCGGCCGAGGAGCGTCTGCTTCAAATCTGGTTGACCCCACACGGTTTCCTCAAAGCAGCGGGGGCAAACGATGCAACAGTGAAACTGCGGACTACAGGTGGCCGAAAGGCGCACACGGTCTCGTTTACGGGCCACGGCAAATTCAAGGTCACCGGGATCATCAATGATCAGAACATGGTCGAGCGCGTCGAGACAAGAATGGCTAATCCCGTGCTCGGAGACATGTTGATCGTGACAACCTATTCGGATTACCGGGATTTCGATGGTGTCAAGTTTCCAACCAGAATACTTCAAGAGCAAGAAGGCTTCCCTGCGCTTGATCTCACCATCACCGCGGTTCAGGCAAACGCTCCAGCCGACTTCCAGGCGCCGGACAACGTGCGACAGGCGATCGCGCCGCCGGTTCGGGTTGATGCACAGAAGCTTGCGGATGGGGTGTGGTACCTGACGGGCGGAAGCCATCACAGCGCCGCCGTGGAGTTCAGTGATCACGTCGTGGTGATCGAAGGCCCACAGAGCGAAGAGCGCTCTCTTGCGGTCATCGCCGAAGTGAAAAAACTTGTGGCAGGCAAACCTATCAAGTACCTGGTAAACACGCATCACCACTTCGATCATTCCGGCGGGATCAGGACTTTTGCCGCCGAAGGAGCGACGATTATCACTCATCAGATCAACAGAGCGTTCTACGAGCGGGCCTCGCGGGCACCTCGGACGCTCGGCCCTGACAAGCTTTCACAAACGAAAAAGCCAATGGCGATTGCCACGCTGGTCGACAGGCAGATTTTGACTGATGGCAAGCGCGTACTAGAGCTCCATCGCGTTAAGGGTAACCTTCACAACGACGGCATCATCATGGCCTACTTGCCTAAGGAGAAGCTGTTGATCGAAGCCGACGTGTTCACACCGCCCGCGACAAACGCGCCGCCGCCGGCAACACCGAATCCCTTCAGTGTGAACTTGTACGAGAACATTCAACGGCTGAAACTGACGGTCGAGCAAATCGCGCCTCTGCACGGAAGAATGGTGACGATGGGTGACTTGTTAAAGGCGATAGGAAAGGCGCCTTGAATCAAAAAAGATTCAGCGAAGTCGCGGGCTTCAACGGGCAACATCAGCACAGGCGGGGCCGCGTAGCGGCCATCTGTGGCTAGACAACCTCAGCGCATAGCGAGAGTGCAGGTAGCCGCTACGCGGCCCTCCGTGTGCTGGCGCTTTGGTCTATCGAGAGGTGGACGCTACGCGGCCGAGGTTCCGCCCTCAGGCGGAAGTTGTGACCAGGCATTCAGCTAAAGCGGCTACGAACTTCCGCCTGAAGGCGGGACTACGAACTTCTAGAAAGGAGTGAGAACATGAGTGAAACCACAGTACAGGAGATACTCAACCTGGAGGAGCAGTTGAGACAGGCCGAGATGCGAGTTGACCCCGAGGCCCTCGACGCCTTCTTTGCAGATGAAATCATGGTCACCGCGCCGATAGGCGTAGTCGTCGACAAGTCCGCGGTGATGTCTGAAGTGAAGCGGTCCACGAAGGTGACGGTCGAGAGGTTTGACAAAGAGGACATCAACGTGCGGGTCTTCGGCGATACGGCGGTGACCAGCTACCGCGTGAAAGCTAGAGCGCGCTCCGACGAAGGCCAGGTCGATCGCGAATTCCGAATGAGCAACGTTTGGCTCAAACGGGAAGGGCGCTGGCAGGTCGTCGCACGCCATACCGCGGCGGTCGAACAACCAAAAGTAGAGCAGCGCACAGCCTGACACTGCGTGTGTTCGGGAACCAACATAATCCAAGCAATAACAATAGGGACGAGGTCCACCGCCTCGTCCATTGCTTGTTTGATGATCCGGCACATGATAGAAGACAATCTGCATCAGGATATCGAAAGCGGGACTTATGAGACCTAAACACATCGCAGGCTATGCAGTCATCATAGCGTGCTGTCTATTCGCCACCGGCTGCTTCAGCATCGAACAGGAGATCTTCCTCAACGCTGACGGAAGCGGTGACCTGGTCATCTTCATTTCGCTGCCCGATCTTCCTGAGAAGATGGGCGGGGCCGAAATTACGCAAAAGAAATCTCCGGCCGATGCGCTGGCGGAGTTCAAAAAGGAGCTGACCACCGCGCTGCCACCAACCATCAAGCTGAAGGAAGCCAGGGAAGTGAAGCAAAACGGTGTTCAGAGCCTCTACGCTGTGTTCTCGTTCAAGCAACTCCAGGACATTCTGCGCGTTGTGGAGAACTTCGGAAAGAGCAGCCTGAAGGAAGGCGATATTGGATCGGACCCGCAGTGGTCGTTGCAGGTCGAGAAGAAAGAAAACAAGACCTTCTACACCCAAAGATTCCTTCTGGATGTCGATGCAAAAGCAAAAGCCGAAGTGAAGGCAGAAATAAAGGTGAACGGCAAAGTACAAGAGCAGAAGCCGAGTCCTGAAGGAGACAAAGCGTCCAAAGAGATGGAAGAACAACTAAAGCCGTTGATTCTTTCGATTGTAAGGATGAGGTTTGTGCTGCACGCCCCGTCGCCGATCACGGATACAAATGCCGACATCGTGCTGAATTCCAGGACTGCCGTTTGGAACTGCTCACTCGCTGCCTTCTCAAAGGAAAAGAAACCCATCGAGATGAAGGCGACCTTCTGAAGAACCGGTCTGTCGTCAATCGCTTTTGCCAGGCTGCTGAAAACTGCATTCCGCCACCAAGTCACCAAGGCACGAAGGTACTCGAAGCCGGTGACTTGGTGTGGCTTGGTGTCTTCGAGTCTTCGTGGCGGATTGGACTAACCGCGGAACGGACATGGCTGCCCCCGCCGGTTGAAATGAAACGACCCTCGTGATTTCATGTCCACCTACTTCCAAAAAGAACAATCCCAGAAGAGGTGATGATGGCAGTCAATGAAGAGAAGATGAACCAGCTTCTTGGAAGGTTTCTGAATGATTTTGGCGGGACCTTTCATTCGGCGATGGCGGTAATCGGAGACAAATTGGGCTTGTACAAGGCGATGGCCGAAGCGGGCCCGGTCACCTCGGAAGAGCTTGCCACGCGAACCGGCACTACCGAGCGGTATGTGCGCGAATGGCTCGCGTCCCAGGCGGCTGGAGGCTACGCAAGCTACGATGCGGCAACCGGCCGGTTCTTCTTAACCGAAGAGCAGGCGTTCGCGCTCACCGACGAGAACGGACCAGTCTTCTTGCCGGGCGCGTTCCAACTTGCGCTCTCGGCGGTGAAGGCCGAGCCGCGACTCACGGATGCATTTAGAACTGGCGACGGGGTAGGCTGGCACGAACACGATCCCGGATTGTTTCGGGGCACCGAACGGTTCTTCAGACCCGGCTACGCGGCAAACCTTATCAGCTCGTGGATACCCGCGCTCGAAGGCCTCGAGGAAAAGCTGAAGGCCGGAGCGAGCGTAGCGGATGTCGGCTGCGGTCACGGCGCTTCGGCGATCCTGATGTCACAGGCGTATCCGAAGTCGACCTTTATCGGATTCGACTATCATCAGGGCTCGATCGAGTACGCGCGCAAGAAGGCGGCCGAAGCAGGCGTGTCCGACCGGGTGAGCTTCGAGGTGGCGAAGGCGAAAGACTACCCGGGCAGCGACTATGACTTCGTGGCGTTCTTCGATTGCCTGCATGACATGGGCGATCCGGTCGGAGCGGCGGCTCACGTGCTCAGGACGTTGAAGCCCGATGGCTCGTGGATGATAGTCGAGCCATTTGCCAATGATAAAGTCGAGGACAATTTGAATCCGATAGGCCGGATTTTTTATGCAGCGTCGACGATGATCTGCACGCCGGCATCGCGCTCGCAGGAAGTGGGGTTGGGTCTTGGCGCTCAAGCGGGTGAGGCTCGGATTCGGGACGTGGTCACGAGCGGAGGTTTCAAGCGATTCCGCCGCGCGACCGAGACGCCGTTCAATCTTGTCTTTGAAGCAAGGCCATAGTTCTATGCAGCAATGAGAAACCGTTGAAACGGTTCAGATCAAAATGCCGTGCCTTGCCACCCACCTTTACGTGCTGGGGTCGGTTTCCATTAGCCCAGTCGTTTACGCCTGGGGTCGGTTTCCATTAGCCCAGTCGTTTACGCCTGGGTTGCGTGCGTCGATGGATTAGGTTAGCCCCGTTCACGGGGCTTCCCAAGCAGCTTTAGCTTTTGAATGTCGAATTACTGACACGAAGAATTGCCTGTAAGGCCAAACCAAAGCCCGGTGAACCGGGCTATCTGATCGGTCGGCACGCGTGACCCAGGCGTGAACGCCTGGGCTAATGGAAAAACTGCCGTCGTGTCGTTCAGGTTTTGACACGGTCTCTGAACGCCTGGGCTAATGGAAAAACTGCCGTCG
>JBBPIH010000104.1:0-9026 GCA_038040455.1 Acidobacteriota bacterium | reverse complement strand
CGCTGGAATGTGGACCCCACCTTAACTCGTTGTCTCACTTTAGGGGCGCACCCCATACATCTCGGCTGCCGCACGCCCGTCCCGAATCCCACCAACGCAGTTGGTGGATCGTTCATACTCAGCCTACATCTCGGCTGCCGCACGCCCGTCCCGAATCCCACCAACGCAGTTGGTGGATCGTTCATACTCGACCTACGATGCCGCGGCCGTCCCGCAGTTTCTCGAGTCCCATCAACGCAGTTGGTGAATGGTTGATACCCGACCTGCCCAAGGCGACCTCCCCTGACCCTTTAGGCTGGATATGAACGATCCACCAACTGCGTTGGTGGGATTCCGAATGGCCTGCGCCAGTCCTTTTGTAGGCTGAGTATGAACGATCCACCAACTGCGTTGGTGGGATTCAACGAGTCGGAACTCTTTGGGGCATTGTAGCGTTCTGCAACAGGGGGAGATCACCTTCATCGAGATTCTCACGAGACAGGCTTCACACATACGTGATTCGCAGGAGATCGAGCTTCTCGCCCTGCGCGGACCTGTGCATCGTTGATTCTCGAGCCTCCCTGCTGGTAGACTCGACGTCACATAGGAAACTCACTCAGGAGGTGCAAGCTGTGCACGCTATAAAGAAGGCCTTTTTTTTGGTTGTATTGGTGACAGTTGCAGCGGCCCAGTCGCCGCAAACGCCGCTGGACTCTCGACTCCCTGTCCATACTCTGGTTCGGGAAGATATTTTCGCGGGCTTCATGATCGACAACATGGAACGTTTCGAGAGAGGGGAAAAGAACATTCAGTTGCTGCTCGAACAACGTCCAATGGAAAAAGCCGGCTTGCTGGCATGGAAGGGCGGTGCAGCTCTTTACCGCGCAGTGCGCGCTTACGAAGACAATCGCACCGACGAGTTTGAGCGCCTTTATCGCCAGGCCGTTGATCTGTTCTCTCAAGCTGGCACGACCGACGCAGGCGCCGTCGCGGTTACGGGAGGCAGCTACCTGGTCTTCGCCGACCGCCTGCCCAAGGAGTATCGCGCCGCTGCCTGGTCGCAAGCTTATGACAATTACAAGCTGCTTTGGAAATACCAGGGTTCTGTTGTCGATCGGCTCCCCGTGCACCTTCGAGGCGAGCTTCTCGGCGGGCTGGCTCAGTCCTCTCAGCGCACCGGTCATACAGAGGAGACCTCACAGTACGTCGACAAGATACTCGCCGTCCTTGGCGGAACACCCTACGAGCCTATTGCTAAAAAGTGGAAGTCGAATCCTGAGGCTGCTGCAAACACGAGCATCACATGCATGTCTTGTCACGATGCCGGACGGCTCGCAGCTCGTACAGCCGCGTTCCAAAAGTAAGTGATATCCCGCGAGCTTGAAGTCAGTTGTGTTATACGGTCGAACCGTCGAAATAGTAAGACGACGGGTCGACCGTATGCTTTTAGAGAAGACTGCGGACAACGATAAGACGAGGTGCGAGATGATGCGAATCATCGTTTTGGCCGGATTGATCATTATCACACTGGTGCGCCAAGGTGACGTAGTTGTCGCGGCGGGCCAAACCAGCGCGGTCGCTGCGGAACTAACCCAAATCGAGCACCGGCTTGTAAAGGCGTGGCTCGATGGCGATCGCAAAACGGTGGACTCTATTCTGGCTTCCGAGTGGTCGGTGATTGACCTGACAGGACACGTGCTGACGAAGGAACAGGTAATGAAGGAGTTCGGCTCCGGAGATCGGCGAATCGAATCCGGATCGGTTGATGATCTCAACATCCGAGTGTATGGCGATACTGCAGTGGTCACCAGTCGCTCTGTTCTGGCCGGCACCTACAAGGGAAAGCGGCTAGTGCGACTCAACGGTTTACCGACGTCTTCGTCAAGCGGGATGGGCGCTGGCAAGCAGTCGCCTCGCAAGGCACTCAGATCGCGCAATAACCAAACCCCAATGAATGGCGGCCTCGTGAAAACAGTCGCGGAGGGACGGCTGATAGTTGCGATCTTCCAACGGTGAAGGCGCCATAGACGCTTGCCAACCGAAATCACTAGGCCGCCAGATGAGGAAGTCCGCAGCCGCGGCAAGAAGCGGGGAACTTCACATCAGTCTGTCCTTCAACCTGCGGACCACTTCCAACGCTTGTTCTGAAGTCAGCCCTTCCGCATCCAGATTCCGCAACTCATCGACGACTACATCGTTTGCCGCTTCAAACAACGTCGGCTGAGGAGCAACCTTCCGAGAAGGCAGATGACGGGCGAACTTCGGTTTGCCGGTTACATCCAACTCATTCGCCTCCAGATTTGAAAGTATCTCGCGCGCCCGCTCGGTCACTGTTCGAGGCAAGCCAGCCAATCGAGCTACTTCGATACCATAAGATTTCGACGCTGTGCCCTCGACCACTCTGCGCAAAAATACGATCGTCCCGCCGCTCTCCTTCACTGCCATCTGATAGTTGCGCACGCCCGGCAGCAGCTTCGCAAGCTCGGTCATCTCGTGGTAGTGCGTCGCGAACAGCGTCTTCGCCGCGTGCTGCGGATTGTCGTGCAGATACTCAGCGATCGCCCACGCCAACGATAATCCATCAAACGTCGAAGTGCCGCGGCCAACTTCATCGAGCAGGATCAGACTGCGCGGCGTAGCGGTGTTGAGGATATTTGCGGTCTCGGTCATCTCGACCATGAAGGTCGAACGGCCGCGCGCAAGGCTGTCCGACGCGCCTACGCGAGTGAACACGCGATCCAGAATTGCGATTCTTGCTTCTTCTGCGGGTACGAATGAACCGATCTGCGCGAGTATTGCGATCAACGCAGCTTGCCTCAAGTAGACCGACTTGCCACCCATATTCGGGCCGGTGATGATAAGCAGCCGATCGGTAGAGTTGTTCAGATACGTATCGTTCGGAATGAACCGCTCGCCCGTGGCTTCGATCACGGCGTGACGGCCAGTGCGTATGTACAGCTCGTCGTCTTCGGTCAGCACGGGCCGGCAGTAGTTGCGCCGCGCGGCAACCTCGGCGAGCGACAACACCGCGTCCAGAATCGCCAGCGCGTGAGCGACCGACTGCACGCGCCTGGTTTCAATGGACACCGCTTGTCTGATCTCGGTAAACAGAACTTGCTCGATCTCGCTGATTCGCTCTTCGGCTCCCAGGACCTTGGCTTCGTACTCTTTCAGTTCGGGCGTGGTGTAGCGCTCGGCATTGGTCAGAGTCTGTCTGCGCTCATAGTCGGCGGGCACGTTTTTCAGATTCGACTTGCTTACTTCGATGAAGTAGCCGAACACGTTATTGAACTTTACCTTCATCGACGAGATACCGGTGCGCGAGCGCTCCCGCGATTCGATCGCCGCGATGAAGCTCTTGCTCGACGACGAAAGCCCGCGCAATTCATCCAGTTCCGGGTTGTAACCGGAACGAATATAACCACCATCGGTCAAGGTCGCAGGCGGCTCGTCGGCTATGCTCTTGCCGATCAGATCGCGCACGTCCTGCAGCTCGTCCAGGCTCTCGGCCAACACCTCGAGCAGCGAAGAAGTCGCATCGGCGAGCATCTCCTTGATATGCGGTATCGTGTCCGCGGAAGTCTTCAGCGCGACAAGGTCGCGGGCGTTAGCGCGGCCGAGGCTTATGCGCGCCATCAGTCGTTCGAGATCGACGATGCGCTTCAGCTCGGAGCGCAATCGATCACGCAGTATCAACGCATTCCTCAGCTCTTCAACCGCATCGAGTCGCGCATTCAGCTCGCCAAGTTTCATCGAAGGGCGCAACAACCACTGTTTCAACAGTCGCGAGCCCATGCCTGTCACCGTCTCGTCGATCACCGCAAGCAATGTCCGGTTGCGCGAGCCGTCGAGCGCTTCTACAAGCTCGAGATTCCGCACCGTGGGTTGGTCCAGAATCAAATAATCATTGGGCTCAAAGTAAGAAAGCCCGGTGATGTGACCAGCGTCGTCCTTTTGCGTCTCGCGAACGTAGTGAAGCACTCCGCCCGCGGCTGCAACCGCCAGGTCGCGGCCGCCGAGGCCGAATCCTTCAAGCGACGCAACGCCGAAGTGAGTGAGCAAAAGCTCGCGCGCGCGGTCGAATGAGAAGAACCACTCGTCGAGCGGGTTCAGCGCGGGCTGATATCCCGAGAAGCTCAACCCGCCTGCGGCGGAATCGCCTTCAGCGGTGACCGTGCCGCTCTCGCTCTCGGGTTTGTGCCCCGATCTGAACAGCGGCTCAAGCGATTTTGGAAAGATGATCTCTCGCGGGCTAAAGCAGTCGAGCTGTTCCAACACGCGCAGCCAGCCCGCCTCGCCTGAGAACTGAGTCGCCAGAAACTCGCCTGTCGAAAGATCCAGAAACGCTGCGGCCATTCCGGAGCCCGCCCCGAACACCGAGGCCAGATAACTGTTCTCTCTCGCATCTAACAACTGCGAATCTATTGCCGTGCCCGGTGTGATTACTCTAACAACTTCGCGGCGGACGAGCTTGGTAGTTTTCTTTGCATCTTCGGTCTGTTCGCATATCGCGACCCGATAACCTTTGCGCACCAGCTTGGCGATGTAGCCGCTCGCTGCGTGATACGGCACGCCACACATCGGCACAGGATTGCCGCGCTCGCGATGTCGCGCGGTCAGTGTGATCTCAAGCTCTTTCGCGCCAATCACCGCATCGTCGAAGAAGAGCTCATAGAAATCACCGAGGCGAAAAAAGAGAAGCGTTCCGGGATGCTGGCGCTTAATCTCCTCGTACTGCTTGAGCATTGGCGTGGGTGGCTGCATGAGAGTAGTCAGAGGTCAGTGGTTCACGAGCGCGAAAACAGTTCTCCGTGATCAAACCCAGGCGGGCCAAGACCTTCCAAACAACCACTTGTACTCAAGGTCTCCGCGTGTTGGGCCTTGCTTGACAGTGCGTAAGGTTGTTTCGGCCATGGGCAGAATATATAATCGGCTCTCGGCAGGTCAACTTTGTTCAGAGTATTTTTCCAGTCCGTGGGATCCCGGCTATCTCGGCCGCTTCCTATTGAACTGGCAGGCTGATGAGAAAGGGAATGAGACAGCTCTTAGTGCGGTTGCCCATAATCCCACCAACGTAGTTGGTGGTTCGTTCATATCCAGCCTAACTACAGTCGCGCTTGGCTTACCAGCCTGACTTCGAACAGGTCGGATATGAACGATCCACCAACTGCGTTGGTGGGATTCGGGGGAGCGGCGGTTCCCGTCCGTGTAGGCTGAGTATGAACGCACCACCAACTGCGTTGGTGGGATTGGCCGTGACCGCTGTGTGTTACCGCCCTATTTCAGGAGCCTGCTAGAGCTAGAATCAGGCACGCGGCGCGAATCGCGCTCACCAGGTAACGATTGAATAAACAAGACTTCACAACATCAGAGCCAATCATCCTCGCACTCGACACGTCGGCCAAAACGACGAGCGTGGCGGTTAGTCGCGGCACGAAGTTGCTCAGGTCCGTCAATTCGCCGGCGGATGCGAAGCGTTCTGAGAAGCTATGGTCTGATGTTCGGTCACTGCTGACGGAACTCGATATGACGTTAGGCGATGTCGATATCCTCTCGGTTTGCGTCGGCCCAGGCGGTTTCACCGGGTTGCGCGTCGGGATGGCGGCAGTGAAGGGCTTCGCCGCAGCTCAAAACAAGCCCATCATCGCAGTTACTTCGCTCGAAGCCGTGGCGTTCGCGGCAAGTCCAGCACTATCTCTCTGCTCGATGGTGAACGCCTACAAAGGCGAAGTCTATTCGCAGTTGTTCTCGTTTGACGCCGACGGTGTGCCGGTTGCGCAGAATGATCCGATGGTGTCGACCTCCGAGAAAGCGCTCGAGCGGGTCGCCGATGTAAATGAGTTGGTTCTCGCGGGCGACGCCGCCGAAGCTGGAGCAGAAGTCGTTACAAGCACCGCTCTAGCACGAAGTGAGAGGAAGTGGGCAATTAGGCGATCAGAACACTGCCTGGCCGAAGATGTCGCGGGTCTGGCGTTCTTGAAAAACGCGCGCGGCCAGGTGGAGACGGCGGAGAGCTTGAAGGCCTGTTATGTGCGCCCAGCCGAAGCTGAAATAAAGTTGTCGTTGGGCCTTCTGGGTTCTAAGATCAAACGGAGTATGAAGCTCGAATGACGATGGAAAGAAGTTCAGAGTTCAGGGTTCAGAGTTCAAAGTTCAGAGTTCAGCCTTCAGGCTGCCGTTTCTCGGTTACCAAAGTTATGCAAGCTAGAGCTTGAACTCTGAACGCATTCTCACAAGGGAGTTGCGGTGTCGATAAGCAATCTTACAAGCCAAGAGTACCAGCCGATGCTCAGGCCGTACTCGATCGAGCCAATGCGGGAGCGCGATCTGATCCACGTGGTCGAGATCGAAGAAAACAGCGGACTGAATCGCTGGGGATACGACGCCTATCGGCGCGAGTTGTTCACAAATCCGAATTCGATAATGGTAGTGGCGCGCAACCTCCTTCCCGGCCGGGCAGTCATTGGCTTCTTTGCGGGTTGGATCGTCGAAGACGAGCTGCACGTCAACAACGTAGCCTCGCACAAGGATTATCGCCGCATTGGCGTTGCACGGAGCTTGATGGAGGGGGCGATAGATGAGGCAAGGCTTCGAGGCGGCGCGCAGGTAGTGCTCGAAGTGCGCGCCTCAAATGAGGCTGCTCAGTTATTGTATAGGGACCTCGGTTTCAGCTTGATAGGCCGGCGCCGAGACTATTATCGTCTTCCTACCGAGGATGCGCTTGTGATGAAATTGCGGTTCTAAATTCAACTCCAACATCTAATCACACCCGACCTTCTGAGTGTGCCTTTGGTTGACAGAACGAATTTAGCGCGGATAGAATCAGGTTCGCCGAGCGGGAGTAACTCAGCGGTAGAGTGCGACCTTGCCAAGGTCGAAGTCGCGGGTTCAAATCCCGTCTCCCGCTCCAAAGGTTTAAGGGCGAAGGCCAAGACTCAAGCAGCCAGCAAGAGTGGCCTTCGCCTTTCGTTTGACATTCAAGGCGGCGTAGCCAAGTGGTAAGGCAGAGGTCTGCAAAACCTTTATCCATCGGTTCGATTCCGATCGCCGCCTCCAATTACTCCTTTTCGAATGATCTTCCCCTTGCAAGAAAGTTCTCTAGACTCACGGGTGGCCTTGATCAAGTTTGGTCTCTGTTGTTGAGGCCGTCACTGTCCTTTGTACAGGACCCGCCCCGGCCGGGCTGCCGTCATCGCGCTACGCTCGAACACAACCTGACCGTTGACGACGACCACTGAGAAGCCTTCGGCATACTGATGCGGCTTCTCGAACGTGGCCGCATCGAGCACGCGAGCCGGATCAAACACCGCGATGTCGCCCTTCATTCCCGGCCGAAGCAGTCCACGGTCGAGCAATCCCAGACGCTCCGCCGGGAACGAGGACATCTTTCGCACCGCGTCCTCGAGCGTGATCGTCTTTCTATCCCGCACGTACACCGCAAGCACCCGCGCAAAGGTCCCGTAGCTCCGTGGGTGCGGGTGGTCTTTACCGAAAACGGGAACTTCGCCGTCTGAACCGATCATAGTCGCCGGATGCCGGAGGATTCTTTCCAGGTCCGCCTCGTTGATCGCGTGGAAGATGCCCTGACATCCGCCCTGCTCGATGATCCACATGGCCGCCTCTGCGGCGTTCTCAACCGCCGGTTCCATGCCGCGCAGGCGAACGACATCGGCCAGGGTCTTGCCCGCAAGCGACGGGTCCCATCCGCAACTCGCGATGACGATGTTCTTAGCATCTCCGCCGCCGCGTTCGAGGCGGATGATCCTGGCGCTTTCTGTCTTGATCTTCGCCCGCGTTACGGGGTCCTTGAGCCGGTTCAGCGTCGCCGCGCGTCCGCCCTCCTGTGCCCAGGCCGGCAGAAGGGCTGCCTGTATGCTTGTACTCGAGGCGGTGTATGGATACTGATCGATCGTAGCGTCGACGCCTCGAGCCCGCGCCTCGTCAATCAGCCGCAAGGTATCAACGCTCCGTCCCCAGTTTCCCGGCCCGATGATCTTGTGATGTGTAACCTGAGTCGGCAAGCCTCCCTGTTCGCCGATCGCGATTGTCTCTTTAACGCTCTCAATCACACCGGACGCTTCGTCGCGCATGTGCGAAACGTGAATCCCGCCAAAGCGGCCCGCTACGCGCGCGAGCTCGATCACTTCTTCCGTAGGAGTGAACGTGCCGGGCACGTAGAAGAGGCCCGTGCTGAGACCGAATGCGCCGTCTTTCATGCCTTGCTCAACCAGGGCGCGCATTTTGTCCAGCTCCTCAGTGGTAGGTCGCCGATTGACGTCGCCGATCACGGCAGACCGCACCGAGCCCTGGCCAATGAAGCTGCCCATGTTGACCGATTTCGGCAGCGCGTCGAGCCTCGCAAGGAACGGTTTGAGCGGCACCGGTGACCCACCGTCCGGCCCTTCCATCAGCGTCGTGACGCCTTGCCGCACGTAATTGTCCGCAGTGGGCGCCACGAAGATGCCGCGCCGCGCGTGAGTGTGAATGTCAATGAAGCCGGGCGCGATTACCTGCCCGCCGATGTCGATGACGCGGGCAGCCGGATCTGTGATGGCTGCGGCGATTCGAACGATCGTGTCGCCACGCATTGCGACATCGCCTCGGTACCAGGGATTCCCGCTACCGTCTACAATCCGGCCGTTGCGGAGTAACAGATCGTACGGCGGGCTCTGAGCGGTCGGGGCCTCACTGAGCGCAAATAGCAGGAGGGCGGCGACGCCTAGGACTGTCAGAGGCCGCAGCTTGCGCATCGGGCGAAGTCTCCCGCCTCGATTCGGCTTATGGATTACCGACATTGTCTTCCTTTCTCTGGCTGGTGCGGGATTCAGGGGCGCAGGCCCATATGAGCGAAATATCCTGGCACCGAGGCGCTGATGTACTAGTGACTTGTAACAGCCGGTTCGCTAGCGATCAAATGGGTACGAAATCGGTGCGAATCCGTCAAACCCGTGTCATCGGTGGTCTATGGGTTCGTAAGAATCTCATTGCCACTGCCGCATAGACCATCTATGAAGCGGCAGTTGGTGTCAAGAATTAAATGGACACAC